>NZ_KB893066.1 GCF_000373985.1 Desulfobacter curvatus DSM 3379 | reverse complement strand
ATAACAATTCGATGTGCGCTACTCTTTGATATCTTTACACATTTAGCAAGTTTTCTTAGAGAAACTTTGACCGGACTGCACTCGAAAAAAGAAACAACTTTTTGACTTCGTAATCGTAATGAAATATCAGAACTCCACAATTAGCTTATTATTTTAATATCTGTGAGAGTTCTATTTAATAGACGGAATCAAATGTCCAGTTTTTAATCAAAAAAGAATGACCTGTTACAAAAAGTGTCCCGGCTTAAATCGGTAGCCAAAAGAGGCGTTTGCCGGTGAGAGCCAGGCCAACCAGAAATACAGGGCTTTTGCCAAGAAAGCCGAAAAAGACGGGTTTAAAAATATTGCCAAACTGTTTAAAACCACTGCCGAAGCAGAACGAATTCATGCCGAGGGGCACTTGGGCGCCTTGGGCATGATCGCGTCAACCGCCGAGAACCTCCAGGCCGCCATTGACGGCGAAACCGATGAGTTCACAAACATGTATCCGCCCATGCTGGAACAGGCAGTGGCGGACGGCCACAAAGCCAAAATCATGTTTAAATTTGCCCTGGGTGCCGAAGAAGTGCATGCCAACCTCTACACAAAGGCCCTGGAAGCCGTTAAAAACGGTGTAGATCTGGATGTCAGCGAATTTTACCTGTGTCCGGTCTGCGGTTACATTGAACTGGGTGCCGCGCCGGAAAAATGTCCGATCTGTTCGGCCAAACAATCCAAGTTTGTACAAATTGATTAATTGAGTACCTGCCGGCCCCGGGCATAGTAAACTGCCTTGGGGCCGGCCCGTCAACGCCCTGGATCATGGAAGCAAAAACTAGGGTTCCGTTGCCACAGGCCTGGGACACAATGTTTTTTAAGGGTATGCCCATCCAGTTCAGGCGGTTTTTACTTTCCGGCCAAGGTAGGAGATAAAATCCTCATAGGGCATGGGTTTAGCGAAAAGATAGCCCTGGATCATATCGCAGCCTTCTGCAGACAGGTAATCCATCTGGCTTTGGGTTTCCACGCCTTCGGCAATGGTTTGCAGCGACATGGCCCGGGCCATGGCTCTGCCGGTCTCATCCTTCTCAATCCCGCGGATCAGGGAGGCATCTATCTTCAAGGCGGTCAGGGGCAGATTTTTAATGGAGTTCAACGAAGAATACCCGGTTCCGAAATCATCCAGCTCAATCTGCAGCCCCATGCTGCGAAGCTCTTTCATAACGATTCCGGCACGGTTCATATCCTGGACAAGACAGGTTTCGGTGAGTTCAAATTTCAATCGGAACGGTGTGGCACCGGTTTCCTGAAACACCCGTTTAACGGTCTGAATAAACTTTTCTTCTGCAAACTGCAGGGCACTGATATTGACGGCCAGGGCAAAATTTTCGGGTAACTGATATTTTTCCAAATCCATGACAATGGTGCAAGCCTGTTTGAGGACCCATTCTCCCAAAGGCAGAATCAGGCCGGCACTTTCGGTCACAGGGATAAAAAATTCCGGGCTGACAGGCGATTTATCCCGGGGCTGCCATCTGAGCAGGGCCTCTGCCCCGCACAGCAGACCGTTTGCCAACACCTGGGGTTGGAGATACAGGCAGAATTCGCCGTTATCCAGGCCGATTTGCATATCTAGGGCCATGGCGCTTCGGGTATCCACAATGGCCTGGCGGGCCTTGGAATAAAAACAGATGCGGTTACGTCCCAGGTCCTTAGCCTCGTACATGGCCACATCAGCATGCTTGAGCACCTCGATTGCATCCCGGTCCCTGCCGTGGAATATGGCCACGCCAACAGAGGCACTGGTATGGTGCACATGCCGGTCATCTCCCAAAATATAGGGCCGGTTCAGTTCCGATCTGATTTTTTCGGCCACAGCCATGGCTTTGTCATTACTTATTGCTTCATCACTGTCCAGACACTCCAGAAGCACAACAAATTCATCCCCGCCAAGGCGGGCCACGGTATCTGTGTCCCTGACACAGTTATCCGTTTCATACACCTGCCGGGCCCGTTCCAGGAACCGTTGTAAGGCAGAGTCCAGTCCCATCATAGGGTCTTTGTAAATGGTTTCCAAAGCGTCATTGGTCACTTTGGGAATCCGGTTTTCACTATCGCCTTCCCTTAGGGCCTTGTGGGCCGCCTGCATTTTATGGATGGTCAGCCCCACCTGGCTTCGAGCCTGGTTGAACTCGGTTTCATCATTGGTGGCAGCCATCAGGCTTGCAAAATAGGCAATGCGGTTGGTAAGGCCGGCCTGGTGCCCGGCAAGATTAATCAGCTGGGAAAAATCGCGCTGTTTTGAAATGAGATGCTGCATGGCAAAAAACGAGGTGGTCACCAGAATGGCAATGGCACTTAAACCAAACACATAACGCAGCCGCAAATTTCCAACGATACTCAAAGGTAAGCCCTCCCCCCTTGTTTAAAAAATATTGAAGCATTCTAATGCGCAACACCCGCTTGGTTTCAATATCCGGAATAATAATTGACTTGGTATCAGCTCATTATAAATTTTTATCAGCCAACAACTTTTTACCATTCATTTATTAGGTTAGGATTAAAAGCAGTTCTCCCAAACTATTTTGGGCCGCTCTTTTTTCGTTGAATCTTGGACTGTTTCAAATTAAATTAGAGCCGGGCATCTAAATAAAATTGCATTGGAGGCAGGTGTAAGGCCTGTAGAGCAACTAAAAAAATATGAATAGAAAAAAACCAGACCATCTTAACCTGCTGTTCGACATGGGGGAACTTGCGTCCATCATCACCAGCGGATCAGACATTGAAGCGTTTCTAACCGGTGCCAGCGAACTTGTGGCCAAGCATCTCCAAGCCCATGTCTGCTCCATCTACCTTTTTGACACCCGCTCCAGAGACCTGGTTCTGAAAGCCACCCGGGGTCTGAAACCCGAAGCCGTTGACCGGATCCGGATGCTGCCCGGAGAAGGCCTGGTGGGTCAATGCTTTTCCCAGGACCAGGTGCTGCGGGTGGGAAACGCAAGAATAAGCCCGGGATTCAAATATTTTGACAATGCCGGAGAAGACCCCTTTAATTCTTTTCTTTGTGTGCCTATCCGGCGTGGGGTGGTGAAAATCGGCGTTCTGGTGGTCCAGCACCGGGAGATGGATCACTTTACCCTGCTTGATGAGCGTGCATTGAGAACGGCCGCCACCCAGCTGGCCGGGGCCGTTGAAAATGCAAGACTGCTCATCGCCCTGGAACCTGACCCAACAGATATAGACGAAAATGAAGGCACAATTTCAAAAAAATTCCCCACCTATATCAAAGGCAAATCCGACGGATACGGCTTGGCCTTCGGCACAATCCGGCCTTCGAGAAGAAAACGCAAAGCCATCCTGTTTGAGGCGGACACATCCAATGCAACTTATTCCCTGGCTGATTTTCAAACCGCCGTGGAAAAAACCATTGATGAGTTAAAAGCGCTGCAGGATAAATTTGCCGCAAGTCTTCCGGAAAGCGAATCGTTGATCTTCACGGCCCATTTCATGATGCTCAAGGACAAAAACTTCACTGGAAAAATGAAAGCGCTGATAGAACAGGGCATATCCCCTGTGGCTGCCATCCAGCAGGTCGTCCTGAAATACATAAAAGTCTTTTCGGACAATCCCAATGCCTATATGCAGGAAAAAGCCGTGGATGTTGAGGACTTGGGCATACGTCTTTTGTCCCATCTCAAGGCCGTGCATACGCCCAAAGCCCCTGACAGGGGAACGATCTTTGTTACCCAGGACATTTACCCCTCGGACATGATGAAACTCACCGCAGACGGCATCCGGGGCATTGTCCTGGTAGGCGGCGGCGTAACCTCCCATGTCACAATCCTTGCCCGATCCCTGTCCATTCCTTTGATCATTGCCGATGATCCTGTCTTTATAGATCTGCCCGACACCACCCGGTTGCTGCTGGATGCCGGCCAGGGCAACATTTACATCAATCCGGACGACAACACCCTCTCCATATTCCAAGGCAAACAGGAGGCTGAGAACCGGGCAAAGGCCCGGGAAATGCTGCCTGCCACTTACACCCTTGACAACAGACGTATTCGATTGCTTGCCAATATCAACCTGCTCAGCGAAATACACCTGGCACGGGAACTGAAAGCTGAAGGAATCGGCCTTTACCGTACGGAATTTCCGTTTCTGATCCGGTCGGAGTTTCCTTCGGAAGATGAACAATACCTCATTTATAAAGGGTTGTTTGACAAGACTGAACCGGGAACCGTTACCACGGTGCGCACCCTGGATGCCGGCGGGGACAAAGTCATAAAAGACACTGATTTTATCCAGGAGGCCAACCCGGCCTTAGGTTTGCGCTCCATTCGCTTTTCTTTAAAGCACCGCCAGATTTTCCGTGCCCAAATCAAGGCCATTTTAAGGGCGGCCCATGGCAGGGAAAAGGTTCGCCTGATGTTTCCATTAATATCCTCCATTGACGAATTTCTGGCGGCAAAACAGGTCATGGCGCAATGTATCAGTCAACTGGAGCAGGAGGGGGTGGCCCACAAAAATGATCCTGAGATAGGCATGATGATTGAACTGCCTTCGGTGCTTGCCACCATAGATGAATTTGCGGAGCTGGCGGATTTTTTTTCCATCGGCACCAATGACTTTATCCAGTATATGCTGGGTGCGGACCGGGGCAACAAACTGGTGGCTGAGCACTATATTTCTTATCATCCTGCTGTAAACCGCGGTATTGCAAGGATTGCAGCGGCAGCGGCGGATCACGGCATTGATGTATCCGTTTGCGGAGAGATGGCCCATGCTCCTGACCACATCCCCTTTCTGATCGGCGTGGGTATCACCAGCCTCAGTGTGGACCCCAAATTTCTGCCCACGGTCCAGGCCGCGGTCATGGAGACAAGTTTTTCCCTGGCAAGCACATATGCCCGACGGCTACTGGACCAGACCCAGGTCAAGTATGCGGCCGAAGTGTTGAAAGCCGGGCCCGGCAAATGCTGATAATGGACCTGCCAAGCTTAATCAGGAAGATTTAAGGTTACGCAGTTCTTTTGCCTCGGCATGGAAATCGCCTGCAATCCGATCCGATTCAAAAAAACGGGGATAGGAGGCCCGGTAGGCAGCCATAATCCCGCCCCAGGGCAAATCCGCAAAATGCCCATGGTCTTCAACATATTCCATATGCCGCTGCCCTTTGGCATCAAAGGGGTGAAACACACTGTCTTTTTGTCCATCGAATTCCAGGGGCAGGACGCCAAAATTCCGGCACAGGCTCAAGTTAAATGTCGGTGTCGCCTTGACCCATTTGTCGCCCAGAAATATATCGGTATACCCGTGCCATTCAAAAAGATCCGTACCCATCTTTGCCCTTAGCTTAGGCGTTGTCAAATGGTTCTTTACATCTGCAAATCCCAAACGGGCCGGTATGGACTGGGCCCTGAGACAGGCGGCCAAGAGCACAGCCTTTGACACGCAGAATCCCTTGCCATGGGTCAGTACCCGGCTTGCCTTAAAGCCCTCTTTGTCTTTAGGAATCTCATAGGGATCATAGCGAATTTGATCCCTGACAGCGTAAAAAATGTTTACTGCCTTTTTCACCGGGTTATCCGAAGATCCTGCATGCAGGGATGAAAATGCAATGATCTTTTCATGATCCGAATCAATGAAAAAGGTCGGTGCACAATACAAGGAGAACTGGTTCATCGTTATATTTTTTCCTGAAAATTAGTCATATACCCAAGTGGGAGGTTGCATCATATGTGTGCTATACCTGTTCCCGGCCCTGAAATCAATAGCCACACCTGTATCGAGACACATTTGTGTGCCAAATTTTGAGACAAACAAGCCATGGCCGCACTTTCAAAACGCCTGACACATCCATTGGCAAATCATTTTATTGGGATACTATACTCTTTTTCCCGATTCCCCAAAAAAATGGGCAGGGCCATTGTTCTGGAATGAATCTTGTTTAATTAATCTTTAATAGAGCTACAATCAAACTAAGAATGGAGAAAACCATTGACACAACAAAGTAAGACCGCCGGTAATTCGGAAAAATTTGATTCCATTGTTATCAACGAAGTGCAACTGCTTTTGGCCGAAAAGCGAACATCCCTGGCTGTCATGAGAACCGGGATTGCGGTTCTGGCCCTGCCTTTGTCCGTCATCGGACTGTTGATCGCGACCTCAAAATATTACAATATTTTCAACGTGCTGCATCTGGTTATTCCCTTTGGAATTCTCAACCTTGGATTGATTGTTCTGGGCTGCTATCTGATCACCCGGTCCGTCATCAAAATGAGCAATTATGACAAACACATCCATGAACTGAAGGTCAAATTCAGTGCTCTGAGGCAGTTCGTAGAATAACCCCCAAAAACCGGTATACAGCGACCTGGCATAATTTGTGCTTTTACTAAAGCTAAGGCGGCTACATAGGAAAATTCCAAAAACAGTCACCCTAAAATAAATACATGAAAGAGAACAACCATGAAACCATACGGCAGAAAGACCAAAAAGCAGGTGGGCGAAATCCTTTCCATCGGCAGTCGCAGCCAGGCTCTGGACAGACTGGCGCAGATTCCGGATGCCCAGCTCACCGGGCATCTGTTCTCTTATTTTTATAACACGGATGAATTGATCAAGTTTCGCAGCGTCACCGCCATGGGCGAGCTTGCTGCAAGGATTGCGGATAATTCCATGGAAAAAGCCAGAATAATTTTAAGACGGCTCATGTGGAACTTGAATGACGAATCAGGCGGCATCGGCTGGGGGTCACCAGAGGCCATGGGGGAAATTTTAAGCAAAAGCCCGGCCCTGGCACGGGAATTTAAAAGCATCCTATTTTCCTACCTGGATCACAGGGGCAACCACATTGAACATACAATGCTCCAGCGCGGCGTTTTGTGGGGTATTGGTACATATCTTGGGACAACACCCGAAGATATCACTGATGTCACCAAAGAACAGCTCCAGGACCATCTTTCTTCGAAAGACCCTGTAAAGCGCGGATATGCCGTCAGGGCACTGTCCAATGCCCATGTTTTAGACTGTATGGCTCTGCCCGATTTTATCCAGGCAGACAAAACAACCATTGATATTTACACCGGGTGGAATTTTATGCCTACGCAGATATTTGATATGGTCTGGGCCTGCACCCCGGAACGAGCCCTGGCCGGCAATGAATAACCACCAACTTTATTTACCCTGGTGTGAGACGATTAAAGAGAATCTGCCATGCTGAAAAAAAAATGTGACATAAACATCGCGCGCACCATTGACCTGGCCCATAAGATGATAGAACTGGCTCAGACCGGATACGAACACCATGATGACCCGGGGTGCGGGGTGCTTTACGGCATTTTGCTGGATTCAGGATACAAGATTCTTGATCTGGCGGAAAAAGAAAAACAGGCGCATATTTTAAAAGGCTGGTGGGTTGAATCCATTGACAAAGGAACAATTTGATGAGTGTACAAAAAAAACCGGTAATTGATCTTGGCTGCTGCATTGAATGCGGGGTCTGTATTGATCTGGCCCCCCACGCCTTTGAAATTAACGACGCAGGTTATGTGGACATACGCCCCCTTGACAGCTATGAGGATGACGAAGATATTCTTGAGGCGGTTAAAAACTGCCCCAAAGACTGTATTGCATGGGAATAACACACTGATTCCCAGACATTTATTTTTATAAGAAACTCTCTGTAACTACTTTTGTTGTGGGCTGAATCCGGGTCTTGATAACCCATTCAGCCCATGACTGCTATTCATAAAGTCCTTCAATAATAATATCAGGTCCAGGGCCATCCTTTTTTTGTTTTTTGCTGAATTTAACACCATAGACCGTTGGCTCCACCACTAATGTAGACGCACAGACCTTTATCAGGGTCCCGGCCCCCACCTGATTTTTCACCCGGATGAAGGCATTGGCCGACGAGGCCCGGCCGGCCTTATTCAGCTTCAGATAATCTTTTTTTACCAGAAGTCCGTCAACCTCCAGACGAAGCCGCTTTATCTCATCCGCATTTTTTCCTACTTTCTTCATTACCAGCTCTTTCCTAACTTTGTATTCATTCTTATACCGCTTTGTCGTATTAACCGATGCCTTATACATGCGATATTTCATATCAATAATTTTAAGCAAATGCGCTTTTCCGGCATCCGGCCGGATTTTCTCCAAATCCGTGAAAAAATCATATAGGAAAGATTCCGCCGCATGCCAATTCATGGGGTCGGCATCTGTTTTTTCTGACGCGGATTTAAGATCTTTGAGCACGGCAGCAGCTCTCTTTTGAGCCCCCGGCAGTTGCATAACAGCCTTGTTGTCCATCTGCTTCAAAAGATGTTGAAGGATGACCTGCTGTTCCAAGTAACTGTTCTGTATCTGGATTTTCCCATCAAACCAACGCTCAATCTCCCCCAGTTCTGTCTTATGAAGTAACTTTTGCAGACGTTTTTTTTTAATTTTAACCGCCTCGTTAATGGCCCTTAGTTCAGGATTTGGATTTTTCCCTACCTGCAGAAATGCAGGCGCATGCCCTTGGGTATAAACATTTTTCAGCATAATTTCGTCAAATGCATATACCTTTGAAGAGATAAGATCGGAATTAAGCGCTATTAATCTTTTGGAACTCATAATCACCGCATTGACGATTTTTCTGTTGATATAAATCTCATCATCCGAACGGATCGTGCGCATCTCTTCTGCCTGGTCCATACGATATTCAACACAGCCATGAATCTGAACCTTCCCCGAGGCGTGTATCCGCCCCCGGACATCACCGTCCACCACAATGTCGTGGCACTGCACCAGTGCGTCGGGTCCGATATCTCCCTCCACTTTGAGATTGCAGTCCAGATATTCCTCTCCCAACTCTCCTGAAATATTTCCGGACAGGTAGCGGGTCGGATATGAAAAATCAGCATGTTTGACAAACAAAGTCCGTCCTTTAAACAGAGTGGGTCTACCATCAATATCCGCAATACACAGATTGCCCTTCTTGGTCACACCTGCACCGGTGGATAGATGGACCATCTGCCCTTCAGGGGGGGCAATTGTAAATCCGCAAACATTCTTGCCTGCAACGCCGGCCTTTGCCGGAAGAATTCTGGCCAAAACATCACCCTTTTTAACAAATCCGTGGGCGGTCTGATTGGAATCTTCTTTGCTTGTAGGTTTTTGAGAAGTATCAAAAAAAATTTCTGCGGTGCCGTCAACAGGATTTACCGGTGCCTTGCCCTGGGCAACTTTGAATTCATTTCCCACAGCCGCTGTTTTTAAAATTTTTTGAATCTCTTGTTCACCGCAGATGCCATACGTAATACCGATGGTTTTAAGCCAAGCAAGAAAGCCGGATACCGTCAGATTTTCAGGAACGTTTTTTTTGACTGTAATAAAGGCGGATAATTTATTTTTTGAAAAACGATATCCAAAAAACCGGGACAGCCCTTTGCCAAGCTGGTTTTCCCGGTTGTATAAGCTCAGGGCCTTTTCAAGGGCAAGACGCTGTTTTTCAAGCTCTTTTTGTGTTCTGAGGATCTTTGTCAAATTTGCATCCGACAACCCGAACTGTTCTTGGAGGATTTGTCCCAGATAAACTTTTTCCCGCATCTTGTCGTTTTGGGCTTTTTGAATTTTCAATGCCTGATTCAGTTGGGCCAGGGAGACAAGGCCTTTTTTGACGGCAATCGCCCCGAATCGCATGTTGATATTAAGCCGCTCCATCTCGGTAGAGGCGATGTCATTAAATGACGCGGCCAGGAATTCGTCCTCAATACGGTCCTGGGTTAGAAGAATCGCGGCTTTATTGGCCTTTGAAATCTCATTCTTCTCAAGCAGAATATCGCCGATCAATACGCTCTCCCGGGTCTTCTTAAAAATTTCATTCTGCTGCTTAAGGGCCTTTTTTACATTTTCCGGCTCAATAAATTTATTGGCAATGCCCAGTTCACCAAACCGCTTGTCCAGCATCTTCATCTGTAGATGATTTTTTACCGCGAACAAAAAACTGATCTGTTCATCTGAAAGGAAATCATGATCTTTGAAAATCCGGACCATGGAAATATCCGGATGCTGTTCTTTTTGTCCAATATAGTATGATAAAATTTTTTTTTCCTGCTCTGAGGAGATTAACCGGCACTTGAGGGCCAGTCTGAGCAAATTCTGTTCTTTAATATCAATACTTCGATTTTCCAAACCCGTATTCCACCTAATCAATGTCATTTAAATTTAAAAAATATATTTCTAAATTTTCTTTCGCAGTTCAATAGCCTCTTTATGTCCCGGATCCAATCTAAGAATCTGATTCAAATAATCGTCTGCCTGGAGCACCCTTTTATTCGCAGAAAGGATTCTGGCGATCTGGAGTTTGGCATCCAGATGTCCCCTCACATGCCTGTCTACGTTTATGAAGTGCGCCATGGCTTTGTCCCTGTCCCCCGATTCAAGGAAAATCACACCGGCCTTATATACTATATTGTAATTGGCAGGGTTTTCTTGAATCGCCTGCTCTATCAGAGACTGCGGGAAGTCAACTTCTCCATGGCCCATGCAGATGTCGATGACCTGATTGCGAACCGCATTGGTTTTTCTCGATCGTTCGATCACCTGTGAAAAAATATCCAGGGCCGGCTTTCGAAACCCGGCCTTTAGAAGCCTTGCCCCGATGCCAATGGCTTTATCATTATAACGTGTACTCAAAGAAAGAATTTTCAAGTAATGAACACCCGCTTTTTCCAACTCATTTTTCTTCAGATGGTAATCTGCCAGGTAAACCCTTGAAATGGTATCCTGATCATTCACCGCAACGGCTTTGAGAAGACACTTCTCAGCAATAGTATTTTTGCAGATTTTAAAATGAAGCAGTCCCATCCGGCGCAGCATACGAGAAGCGGACGGTTTATGAGCCAGTGCTTTTTTAACCTCTTCGATCGCCTCTTTAAACAACCCTTGCTCCTCAAGCTCCCTGGCCTTATTCCGGTGAAGTGTGAACGGATCAGGATTGTGCACCCGGTCGATGACAGCCTTGATTTTTTTATCCAGTGCCTCCAGCGTCAAGGGTTTGAGCAAATAACCGTCAATTTCAGATTCAGCCACCTCAGAAACAATATCCCGCTCAGCCTCGGCTGTCACCATGATCACCGGCAGGTCCCTAAGCTCAGGATTCTTCCTGATGTTTTCCAGCATTGCAATCCCGTTCATAACCGGCATATTCCAGTCAATAACGGCAAGATCAAACGTACCTTCATTGAGAACTTCCAATCCCTCTTTTCCATTTTCGGCAAACCTGAGTTTGCTGCCGATATTAAGATTCTGAAGCATTTTCCGAATGGTGAGCCGCATACTTTTCATATCATCAACAATCAGTATGGATAACGCATCAAGGGCTTTAAAATACTTATTTTCAGGCATATAGACTCCTTTTCCCACCCAAGAAACTACTTTTTAAATAACGGCCATGGAGGCCGACCTGATTTTTTTACCGTGGTTCTGCGCACAACGAAAATTAAAAAATCCGAGCGCATTAAATCATTTAAAAACAGAACCGGGGAATAAAAAAATTTTACCATAATTTAGGGCTTTATAAAATGTTCTGTAAAGCAAATACAGGATGTTTATTCCAAACGCCTTTATCCTTTTTTCCATACATCATCCCATATCCACCATTTTTCTTTTTACAGAAGCAAAAAAACATTGCACCTGATACACAAATGTGCCATTTAAGAGACCGATTCAAAAACAGTTTGATATCGATTACTGAAAGCGCGTTGCCTGGAAATCAAAAATGGAAAAATTTACACATTCTCTGCTGGATCTGCACAATCTCAACCTCGTGGTGGACAATCTTAAAGTTGGCGTCATGGCACATACCACGGAGCGAATCATCACTGTTTTTAATAAGGAAGCAGAAAAAATTACCGGCTATAGTAAAAAAGAAGTCCTGGGCAAAGACTGCCACGAAGTCTTCCAGGCGCCGTTCTGCGGCTCAAAATGTTCCTTTTGCGAAGATTCCCCGAAACTTTCCGGTGGAACCAAAGAATACCCGATTACCATAGTCACCAAAACAGGGGAAACCCGTCATCTGGAAATGACCGTTTACTGCATCCAGGACCATGAAAGTAAAATCCGGGGGGTGGTGGCCTCGTTCCGGGATATGACAGATTCCATACGTCTGTCCCTGAAAGCCGAAGATCTTTCCAATTTTGCCGGCATCATCGGAAAGGACAAAGCCATGCAGGACATTTTCCGGCAGATCCGGGATGTGGCCCTGTACAACTACCCGGTTCACGTATCCGGTGAAACCGGTACAGGCAAAGAACGGGTAGCCTATGCCATCCATGACATCTCGTCTTACGGCAACGGCAGTTTTGTCCCGGTTAACTGCGGGGCCATCCCCGAAGGCATTGTGGAAAGCGAGCTGTTCGGTCACGTCAAAGGCGCATTCTCAGGGGCGGTTAAGGAACGTAAAGGCCGGTTTGAACTGGCCCATAAAGGCACCTTGTTCCTTGACGAAGTGGCGGAACTACCGTTGAAAACCCAAGTAAAACTTTTACGATTCCTCCAGGAGGGATCCTTTGAAAAAGTAGGCGGAGAAAAAAAGGTCAGCGTGGATGTCAGAATTATCTCAGCCACCAACAAGGATCTGGCAGAAGAGGTCCGGCAAGAGCGTTTCAGGGAAGACCTTTACTACCGGCTCAACGTCATTCCCATCCACCTGCCTCCCCTGCGGGAAAGAAAAAACGATATCCCGCTTTTAGCCGAACATTTTCTGCGGGAAGCGGAAAAAGAAAACCAAAAAGCCGTACCGGAACTTGCCCCTGACACCATCAGGGAAATGATGGACTACCACTGGCCCGGCAACGTCAGGGAACTAAAAAATGTGATCCAGTTTTCCGTGGTCCGGTCCAGGGGCAGCGTGATTCTGCCCACAGATCTTCCCTTTACAGCCAACAAGCCGCCCATGCGGCCTGCAGAGTCAAATGAGCCCTCAGGACCTGCAGTGCCATCCACCCGGGGCAAGCTTAATCAGGAAAATGTCCAAGCCGCCCTGGTCAAAACCGGAGGTAACAAATCCAAAGCCGCCCGTGTGTTAGGTGTAGGCAGAGCAACCCTGTACCGCTTTTTAAGTGACCACCCCGAGGTCAAAGCCTTTTCAGATACCTTCTAACAGCCATGGGCCAACCTGGCTTATCAACACCCAGGCTTAGCCTACAACGAATGTTGAAAGATCTGTTTGGCCTACAAAGACTTTCTTATAACGGCCACGGGCCGTCCCTGGTCTATCTACACCCAGGCTTCGGCCCACAACAAAAATAGAAAGAATCCATCTACTTGCTGGAAACCTTCATATAAAAAAATAAGGAAGGAGCATATATGCTAAATATTCTGGAAAGGTTCCGGTTCAAAATCCTGCTTAGATTCCTGGGGCCCGGATTTCTTGTGACAGTAGGATTTATTGATCCGGGCAACTGGGCGACGAACATCGAAGGCGGCTCAAGGTTCGGGTACTCTTTATTATGGGTCATCACCTTGAGTACGATTATGCTCATTGTGATTCAGAACATGGCGGCAAAACTTGGGATTGCCACAGGCAAATCCCTGGCCGTTAATATCAGGGATCGATTTTCAAGGCCGGTTTCAGCTATGCTGGGCCTGACCATTGTGCTTGCCTGCGTTGCCACGGATGTGGCTGAACTTCTGGGGGGCGCCATCGGGTTCAATCTGCTTTTCGGTATGCCTCTATGGATGGGGGCGCTTGTGACCGTGGGCCTTGAAACTTTTTTAATTGTCAGTCAGAGATACCACCGCCTTGAAACCATTATTATGGGGTTCTTGGCCATCATCGCCCTTTGCTATCTAATTGAAATTTACATTGTCAAACCGGACTGGTCCGCAGCCCTTCCGGCCACGGTGATCCCCCATCTGGATCGGGAAAGTATCTATGTTGCCATGGCTATTTTAGGCGCGGTGGTGATGCCCCATAATATTTTTTTGCATTCCAACGTTATTCATTCCCGTAAATGGGGGATCTCGGAAGATGAAAAAATGTCCCAGCTTAATTACGAAAAAGTCGACACCCTGGCAGCCATGGTCATGGGATGGGTAGTGAATTCGTCCATGATCATTGTGGCGGCAGCCGTATTTGCAAAAAATCAGGCTGCGGTCACAAGTATTGAACAGGCATCTGCCACCCTGACGCCCCTGGCAGGTCCTTTGGCGGGATTTCTTTTTGCCGTGGCCCTGGTATTTGCCGGTGTAGGGTCTTCGGTAACATCATCCATGGCCGAGGTTAATGTCATCACAGGATTCTTAGGAAAGCCCGAGGACCCCAGAACCCTTTTATACCGATTTTCCGTATTTGCCACAGCCATCCCATCGTTTTTAATTATCGTTCTATCCATGGACACCTATAAAATCTTGATTTTCAGCCAGGTGGTCTTAAGCATCCAGCTGCCGTTCACCCTGATTCCGCTTTTGATGCTGTGCAGGGATAAAAAACGCATGGGCAAATTCGCCTCGGGACCCATCGAATTTACGGCGGCCATTGTGATTTCAGCCATAGTCATTATTTTAAATATTTACCTGCTTTATACCACGGTCACAGGAGGTTGATATCATGCAAATATACAAAAACATACTGGTTACCATGGACTGCTCACCGGTGGATGACCGGATACTTGAACATGTGGCACGACTTGCCTTGCAAAATCAGTCCAAAGTTTTTTTGTTGCACGTGGTTCATTCCCATACCCTGGATGAACACCGGGCATTGACCCGGAATGCAGACACATTTTTGGCCGAAAGATGCCAAGAACTCGTTGACCGGGGCATTGATGCCGAAGTCTTGCAGCGCAGCGGCGAACCGGATGAACAGATTCTCAAAGAAATTGAAGACGGCCACTACGACCTTGTGGCCATGGCCACCCACGGCCATTCAACATTCGGTCAGATCCTGTTCGGCAGTGTATCAAAAACCCTTAAGCAAAAAATCAGTATTCCGCTGCTGCTGCTTGGCCCTGAATAACGGCCATGGGCCGACCGGGTCTATCAAACACCCAGGCACAACCCACAACAAAAATTGAAAAATCCGTGTAGATAACACAGATCTTTCTTACAAAAAGAGAATTGACATTTCCCGGGCAACTCTCATCTTATATGGAGTGCCGAACATGCAAGGCAAAAAACCCTCATATGTATTTTTACCCAACACATAAGGAGGTTCTAACGGCAACACAACGGAAAACTTATAAATACAAACTTTTTGATAGTATTGCTAAAGCTATGGAGGTATAAAAATGCTGGTACCTGAAGTTGAAAATGCCCTGAACAAACAGCTTAATGCTGAAATTTATTCATCATATCTTTATGTGTCCATGGCTGCCCAGTGCAAGGCTGACGATCTGGACGGCTTTGCCGCCTGGCTGGAAACCCAGGCCCAGGAAGAGATGACCCATGCCGCCAAATTCTATAACTTTATCATCCAAAGGGGAGGACGTGTTAAACTGGCCGGCATTGACGCTCCCCAGGTCGAATGGGAGACTCCCCTTGCGGTTTTTGAAGATACACTGGCCCACGAACAAAAGGTGTCTGCCATGATTAATGATCTCATGGAGATTGCCATTGACCAAAAAGACCATGCCACCCAGATCTTTTTGCAATGGTTTGTGACCGAACAAGTGGAAGAAGAAGAAAGTGTGGGAATGGTGTTGGGAAAAATTAAGCGGGTTAAGGATTCCGCCCAGGGAATGTATCTTTTGGACCAGGAATTGGGGCAACGCCAACCCCAACTGCTGCCGGGCACCACAACTGCAGCTGAGTAGGCGTGTGGCTGATTTGTCAACGACCATTACATAGATGTCAAGGGTGTTTGCCGGAAACAGCTTTTACCGGAAAGCACCCTTAATGATATCTGATGATTGATTGGTTATTGGTAACCCAAAGCCCTTTTTACAAGGCATCCAGCATCCCTTCTATTTTTGCCGCCATGCTTCAAAAAATCATTTTTTTAAAAATTAAAACCGTTCGATCCACTGAACAAAACCATCCATATATTGCTTCAGAAAGGTTTGGGTTCTTTCTGCAACAACCTGCCCCGCATCATCCAACGCCTCTGTAATGTTTCCCACATAGGCTTCTGGCTGCTGCATTGTATAAACATTTAGAAACGAGAGTACTTGTCTCAGGTGGTGGGTGGCACCAAACCCACCGACAGCACCCGGGGAGACACTAATGATGCCTCCCGGCTTTCCGGTCCAGACGCTTTGTCCATAAGGTCTCGATCCAACGTCAAGGGCATTTTTCAAAACGCCTGGAATGGATCTGTTATACTCAGGTGTAACAAATAAAAAGGCGTCCAATGCTTTGATTTCATCTCTAAATTTAACCCAGGCATCGGTGGGCGTATCATCCAGGTCCTGGTTGTAAAGTTCCAAATTGCCGATATCGGGAAAGCTGATCGAATAGCTTTCCGGAGCGACTGAGGCCAGATATTTTGCCACAGAGCGATTAAAAGACTCTTTTCTCAGGCTGCCAACGATTATTCCAATTTTCTTCATGCTGTCATCTCCGTTTATCTTAATCATAATAAAAGATAGTATCGACATTGGTGTGTTTGCCGAAACTATCTTTCTTTTGTTCATATAAAGTAAGACCCCCCTCTCATAAAATCAAATCAGAAAATGAATAGGAATCATTTTAAGTTCTAAACTTAAGAGTGAGGGTTTGAACCACGTGTGGATCTTTGATAAAATCATCATATTTTGAACGCTAATCTAAAATTTTCCAAGGAACGATAATGATCAGATTCGGCTGAATATGGACATTACTGTGGAGGTTGAAGCCAAGGCAAAAGAATTGGCCAAAAAAAGTTAATCAATGATATAAAACGTGTCACCAAAAAGGAAAATGATTTGTATGGATATTTATGACATCGCCCTGACAACGCTTCAAGGCAAAACCATCTCCATGGCAGATTTTAGAGGAAAGGTTTTACTGGTTGTCAACACAGCAAGCAAATGTGGATTTACACCCCAGTTCACAGGGTTGCAAACCCTGTATGAGACTTACCATGACAAAGGGTTCTATGTACTGGGATTTCCATGTAACCAGTTTGCCGGTCAGGAACCGGGATCAAAGGCAGAGATCCGGCAGGTATGCGCCATCAATTACGGTGTCACCTTTCCCATGTTCCAGAAGGTAGATGTGAACGGCAAAAATGCCCATCCGTTGTTCCGTTTTTTAAAAGGGAAGCAATCCGGATTCGCCGGGAAGGCTATTAAATGGAATTTCACTAAATTCCTCATTGACTCTTCGGGCAACCCGGTAAAAAGATATGCACCAATCACCAGGCCAGAAAAAATAACAAAAGATATTGAGCAGCTTTTAACGACGCGAACCACCTGATACACAGAGAGAATTTGTCTTTTTTTGCGTGCAATTATTACCGGCTTTGAGACAAGTTATGATACATGACAATTCTGTTTCGACCCTCTTCTTTGGCCTGATATAAGGCCATATCAGCATGTTTTATCAAAACTTCGTGGGACACTTTAGTATTGGGTATTGCCGATGCAACCCCGATACTCAGTGTGACATGGTTTGAGACAAGAGAGCCTGAATGGGGAAGTCGAAGCTGCTCAACAGCATCCCGCAGGCTCTGGGCAACGAACAGGGCATTTTCTGATTTTGTTTCCGCCAGAACTACGAGAAACTCCTCTCCACCGTACCGGGCAATGAGATCCCCAGACCGTTTAACAGTTGATTCCAGACACTTAGCGATCAGCTTAAGACACTTGTCTCCGGACGGATGTCCATATATATCATTATATTTCTTAAAATAATCTATGTCACAGAATATCACGGATAGCTCATTTTTGCTTCTTGCCTGAAGTCCCCATATCTTTTTGATGTAGTCATCAAAAATCCTGCGGTTGGGTATTCCTGTCAGGGCATCCAGGGAGGCCATCTCCTCAAGCCGCCTATTCGCATCAAGAAGCTGCGTCTCTTTTTGCTCCAATAAATAAAGTGTCTGCTGACGTTCGCTTTCCAGCTTTTTATTTTGTTCCAAAATCAAGGACAGGTTTTCGAAAAATGCATGAAATTCCCGTATCCATCCCTTTGCGCCGGGAAAGGTATTCTGCTTTTGAATGATGGACTGTTTCAGTTTGCCCAGAAATTGGGCTGAATATGTTTTAACCCCCCGTGCAAATACCAGCGAAATGAGCGACAGCACTAGCAGAAGCGCCAGGAACACCTTCAAAGCGTTCATCATAATATTGTGGATGGTGGTTTGAACGATATGAAGCGTGATCTCTTTTCCAGCCCAAAGGAAAAGGGGGCAATTACCGCCTTTGAACACAGGCACCCACACCATATGGGTCGGGCCTTCTTTCCAGATCCCCGGTTCGCCTTTCTGAAACAGTGCTTCCAGTTTCGGAAAAGTATCAAATCCGTTTTTCCGAATTTTCTGTAAAGACAGATATTCCCCGTTTCCGCAGACCCAGTGAATTTCATGACCGGTGGCAGTCAGGATATTGATATCAATATCGCTGCAGAAAATACCGACTTTTTTCCCTTTAAAAAAAATAGGCGTTAAAATCCGAAAAATAAGTTTATGGCCGTTTCCATCATCCCTGTTTTGCGCTATCAAAGGGCTCAGATAAAAATCTTTTTCGGACATCCTGGCCGTCTGCTCAAGCAAGGAAGGCATTACATCAAATTTTTTTACAGTCGCATACCGGTATTGCCGGGTGTCGGGATCTTTTATCAGAGAAAATCTGACTTGGAGATCCATATCTAATATGTGTATATTAATAACCTCGTTATACATCCGGAATGCCCTGGACAAGACGCCCTGGTATCTTTGCCGGGCAATAGTTTTATCAATGGCGCCAGACAGGCTGCTTCCATGATCAAGGATTTCAAGGGCAGCCGGCAGTTGAGATACAAACCCAATCATATTTTCATAGGATTTAATCTTGGATTTGAGCTGGTCTAAATCATTTTGAAAATGGTTGAGTTGCTGTTCCTCTTCAAGAGCCGTCAACTCAGCAACCACTTTTTGCTGTGTTAAAAGAAAAAAGATGAGAATAGGCACAGCCCCGATGAAAATCAGGAAAACGAAAACAAGCGAGGCCAGGTTGATGTGAAGCTTTTTTTTTATCATTGAATTCCAAAATTGATGAACCCGTAAAAAGTCCAACCGACGGCTAAATAAAAATTGGGGAAACGGCCATAGAGTGTCTTTATGACGCCTTTCCCCAAAAAATGTCAAGGGTGGGATTTAATTTCTTGAAAAACCGAATGGTTCCCTAATTTTTAATCAATTTCTTCGAAACCCAATTCCACGGTGGCCAGGCACTCTGAACATTCCAATGTAGCATTCTCAAGATCAGGAAATTTCTCTTTGATCTCTTCTTCTGTCATTGTTGATAAATGGCTGCAGCCGCACTGTGGGCAAATGCCTTTAATTCTGTGTTTCTTTGTTTCCTTTTTCGTCATGATTCTCTCCTTATGATTGGGGTGTTAATCATACATATTTTCAATACAATTTTTGTGCCATCCTCTTAATTCCCATTAAAAACCTACCCCATATTTATGAATGCTTTGGGAAATTTCCCGGGTGGAAACGTTTTGTTCTTCCACGGCGGAGGCAATACCCGTCATTGCCCGATCACTGTTTTTGACATCTTCAGCCAATCCCGTTACCCGCAAGGTCAAAGCAGACTTACCTGGCGGGATTTGCGAAAAATTCGCAATGACAGGAACAAATAATTGTGCCCAAAATTCATATTATGCTATAATAACCTAAAGTTTTTCGCTATTATACAAGCATCTGATCGAGCCATAACATATTATTACCATTATATAATTTAAATTTTTAGCTACATGGAGATTCTTCGTGTATCGCCCATTATAAAATTGTTTTTTTAATTAATAAATAACGTTGGCCTACAAAAAAAGGGAAATAGCCATGCTAAAAAAATATAAACTCGGTACCCGAATATTATTCCCCGTTATCAGTATTATCGCCATTTTTTCAATCATCCTCTTTATTTTAGGTAATTCCGTAGTTGAAAAAATGATCTACACCAACCTTGACACCACCATCTCGTCAAAAGTTTCGGATATTAATACCAGCATTAACAGGATATCAGGTAAAATGCTCTCCCTGGCATCACTTTTCAGCAGGGCGGATGCCGTCCAGCATGCATATGGCATTGCCTATTCAGGAGATATATCAAATGAAAACGATCCGGAAATGGAAAAGGCGAGAAAATCGCTGAGGTCGTTTTTCGCATCATTGGAACAAGGGTATAAAGAGGCATTAAAATCCGGCAGTTTCAGAATCCATTTTCATCTTCCACCAGCGCGAAGCCTTTTACGGCTTTGGAAACCCAACCAGAAAAGCAGTGATGATCTTAGGTCTTTTAGGGATACCATCCTTACAATCAGTCAAGGCGGCCACAAGGTGATCAAAGGCATTGAGATAGGAAGAGGTGGATTTGCCATCAGAGGGCTTGCACCAATTTTTTCAGATGACAATAAGTACTTAGGTTCTGTGGAGGTCCTCTCGACATTTGATCCCCTTGTTAAATACAGTGTATCCAATAAAAATGAGCTTATTGCTGTTTATATGAACAAAGAATTCTTACCCATTGCCACCCGGCTGCAGAACCCGGAAAAAAATCCGATTATAGGCAATGATTTTGTTTTTGTCAGTTCAACCCGCAAAGAGATTACGGATAAAGTGGTCTCATCTGACATCCTGATATCAGGCAAAACGTCTGTCCACAAGGAGCGATCAGGTAACTATATGGTGGCGGCTGTCCCCTTGAAAAGCTTCAACGGTCAGCAAATCGGGGTCCTTGTCTATTTAAATGATGCATCTACATCATTTAAGAGTCTATCCAATCTTAAATGGGGCACAGCAATCCTTTGCCTGATTCTTCTTCTGGGCATCGCCACACCAGTGTGGTTCATTGTAAGGGGGGTTACCGTCCCCCTTGATTGTGTTATAAAAACTTTGGATGATAGTTCAAACCAGGTATCCGATGCTTCCTGTCAGGTGTCCGAGGCCAGTATCTCCCTTGCAGAAGGGGCAACCGAACAAGCAGCATCAATTGAAGAGACGTCAGCTTCCCTGGAAGAGATTTCTTCTATGACCAAAAGTAATGCTGAGAATTCAAAAGAAGCCAATCGTTTAATGGCGCAGACCAGCCATGTTATTGAAAAAGCAGATCAGGCAATGGACGAGCTGACGCAATCCATGGATGAAATCAATAATGCAAGCCAAAAAATTTCTAAAATTATCAAAACAATTGATGAAATTGCGTTCCAGACCAACCTTTTGGCATTGAATGCTGCAGTTGAGGCTGCCCGGGCCGGAGAGGCGGGTGCCGGGTTTGCCGTGGTTGCGGACGAGGTCAGGACTCTTGCCATGAGAGCCGCAGAGGCCGCAAAAAATACGGCCCAAATGATCCGGGAAACCATTGAAAAAGTAAAAACCGGCAGTGAGATTGCCACACGGACCAATGCTACATTCAAGGAAGTAAGCCAAAGTACGGGAAAAGTGCAAAATCTTGTAGAAAAAATTGCAGGGGCATCTGATGAACAGGCCCAGGGTGTAGAACAGGTCAATATTGCTGTTGCACAAATGGATAAAGTCGTTCAGCAGAACGCAGCCAGCGCTGAAGAGTCCGCAAGCGCGTCACAGGAACTGAGTTCACAATCAGAGCAAATGAAAGAGTTCGTAAAAGAACTGACGGCCATTGCCAATGGTTCTGTCGATAATTTGGGTTTATGAAAAAAACATCCCTCAATTTGATTTACATCGCGGCCTTGAACCTGATCATTGTGTTAAACGCATTGACAAGCCAGGCAACTCAACAGGGCAATTTTTATAGGAACAACACAGTTCTTCTTCAATCTGCAAGCGAATTGAATTATCCGCCTTTTTCCATCATAAAACCGGATGGCTCAGCAGATGGTTTTTCCGTCCAGTTGTTAAACGAAGTCACAAAAGCCGTTGGCCTGGAAGTGAAATTTAAGGTCGGACCGTGGCATGAAATCAAACAGGACCTTATTGACGGCAAGCTCGATGTACTCCCCCTTGTTTCGTATTCTAAAGAACGGGATGAGGTGTTTGACTTTACCGCACCATACCTGAGAATGCATGGTACAATTTTTGTCCGTAAGGAAGAGACTTCCATCCATAAAGAGGCTGATTTGAAAAACAAGGAAGTCCTTGTCATGGAGGGAGATACGGCACACGAATATGCGGTTAAAAACAGCTTGACAACCCGGTTAATGCTGACAGAAACCTTTGAAGATGCAATGCGGTTATTATCTTCGGGAAAGCACGATGCCGTTATGATCCAGCAACTGGTGGGATACCAGATCCTTCGAAAACTCAATATCGACAATGTGATAGATATTGAAAGGATCAGGGAGCAAAGCCTTAAGCCTGCGGCTAAACCCATATCCGGGTTTGAACAAAAATTTTGCATTGCTGTTCATGAGGGAAACAGGGATTTGTTGGAACTGCTGAATGAAGGGCTGACAATAACCATCGCCAACGGAACCTATGAAGCACTTTATAACAAGTGGTTTGGGCCGATATTACCAAAACCCAAAGCCTCTTTTTCGGACATATTAAGATACCTTGCTTATATTCTGATACCGATCCTGGTCCTGGGATCGTTTCTGATAGTCTGGCTTTTGCGAAGGCAGGTCGCCGTGAAAACCAGAGAATTATCGCGGGCTAATACAAAGCTGGCCGAAAGTCAGGAAAGATCTGCCCTTGCAATGGAATTTGCCAATGACGGCCTGTTTGATTGGAATTTGGAAACCAAAGAGATCTACCACTCTCCGGTCTGGAAGCGCCTGCTTGGTTATGAAGACCATGAACTGCCCAATGAACTTTCCATCTGGGAACAATTAACGTCCCCGGAGGATTTAAAACGAATCCGGAAAATGCAAAACGAACTGATCAAAAGACAGAGGGATCGTTTTGAAATCGAATTTAAAATGAAGCACAAAAAGGGGCACTGGGTCGATATTTTAAGTCGTGCAAATGCCGTTTTCGACGAAAACGGGAGAGCGGTAAGACTTGTTGGCACACATATGGATATTACTGAGCGCAAAAAAGCAGAAAAAGCCCTTAAAAAAGCGATGCAGGAAAGAATAAGACTGGAGACCGCATTGAACCAGGCCCACAAGATGGAATCCATCGGGAGCCTTGCCGGCGGCATTGCCCATGATTTTAATAATATTTTATTTCCCATTGTCGGCATGTCGGAATTGCTTCTCGAAGACCTGCAGCCAGGCAGTGTTTTAAGAGAAAACGTAGAGGAAATCCTTAAAGCGGGAAAAAGGGGCAGCGAGTTGGTGAAACAGATTCTTGCGTTCAGCAGGCAGTCCGAACATAAAATGATCCCCACCCGAATTCAGAATATCCTGAAAGAAGTTCTGAAGCTCTCCAGATCGTCCATTCCCGCCTATATTGATATTGAGCAAGATATCCAGCAGGACTGCGGCATGGTTATGGCCGACCCAACCCAGATCCATCAAGTGGGCATGAATATCATTACCAATGCCTATCATGCTGTGTCGGAAAAAGGAGGGAGGGTATCTGTTGCTTTAAAACAAGTCACGATAGGATCCTCAAGCCCGGAAGGAATTGAGATTAACGCCGGGACCTATGCGCTTTTATCCATTTCAGATAATGGACACGGAATGCCCCAAGAGCTGATCAACAAAATTTTCGAACCATACTTTACAACAAAAGAACAGGGAAAAGGAACCGGCCTTGGACTTTCAGTGGTGTATGGCATTGTCGAGGATCACAAAGGGACAATAAAAGTTGATAGTGAGATTGGTAAAGGCACAACCTTTAAGGTCTATCTGCCGTTGATGAAGCAATCGGGCAGCGTTGAATTAACCGACAGATCAGAAGAGCTTATTGGAGGAAAAGAGCATATTCTCCTGGTTGATGATGAAATGCCGATTTTAAAACTGGGTTCGCAAATGCTTAAGAGAATGGGGTATCAAGTTACACCGCATCAAAGCAGCGTCGAGGCTTTAGAAGCCTTCAAAACCGATCACCGGTCGTTTGATCTGGTCATCTCGGATATGGCCATGCCCGGTATGGCCGGGGATGAGCTTGCTGTTGAGCTTAAATCCGTAAGACCTGATATTCCGATAATCATCTGTACAGGATTCAGTGAAAGAATAGACAATGAAACAGCAAAGCAGCTCGGAATAAATGGACTACTGGCAAAGCCCCTTTCCAGGTCAGCCATGCTCAAAAAAATCCGGGAGGTTATAGAAAAAAGGTGACATATGTTACCTATACTTTTTTCTGGACCATGTAATACAAAACCGGCACCGCCATCCTGGAAATCAGCAGGGAGGCAATCTCACCAAACATCAGCGAAATGGCAAGGCCCTGAAAAATCGGGTCTGCCAGGATCACCGAAGCGCCCACAACAACCGCCAGGGCCGTCAACAACATAGGCCGGAACCGGATGGCACCGGCTTCCACCACGGCTTCCGCCAGCGGCAGTCCATGGCTTCGACGCAGTTCAATAAAATCCACCAAAATAATGGAATTTCTCACCACAATTCCGGCACCCGCCATAAATCCAATCATTGAGGTGGCCGTAAAAAAGGCCCCCAGTGCCCAGTGCGCGGGCAGGATACCGATCAAAGAGAACGGAATGGCCGCCATCACCACCAGCGGCGTTACATAGCTTTTAAACCAACCCACCATGAGCATATAAATGAGCACCATGACCACACAGAATGCCAGTCCCAGATCCCGGAACACCTCCAGGGTAATATGCCACTCACCGTCCCATTTGATGGCGGGCTCGGCCTGGTTAAACGGCTGTTTTAAATTATAAATGGTGAGATGATCCCGGCTTCCGCCAAAATCGGTGCCTGACAGCTTTTTAACAGCTTTATTCATCTCAAGGATGGGGTATACCGGGCTTTCCGCAGCGCCTGCCACATCGCCGGTTACGTAGATCACCGGCTTCAGATTTTTTCTATAGATGGGCTGGTCCACGGGGGCGTGGCTCAAGGTCACCAGTTCCCGCAACGGCGTCAGGGCCGAAGCCGGATTCTGCGGATTCCGCAACCCGATGTTCAGGAGAGAGTCAATCCGGGCACGTTCGGCTTTGGGCAGTTGAAATACAATATCTATTTCTTCCTTGTCCCGGGGCTGGTGGAACAGATCCGCGGACAATCCGGAAAGTCCCATATTCACGGCCTGGGTGATATCGCTTTCACTAATGCCGTGCAGCGCCGCTTTTTCCTTGTCCACCGTGATAATGGTCTTTTCGCGGTCATTCTCACGGTACCAGTCAATATCCACCACACCATCTGTTTGGGCAAAAATCTGTTTGACCTTTTTGGCCAGCGCCAGGCGAGAGGCCTGGTTAGGTCCGTAAACCTCGGCAACCAGGGTCTGGAGAACCGGCGGACCCGGCGGCACTTCGGCAACGGCGATGGTGGCCCCGTATTTTTTGGCAATGGCCGCAAGCGCCGGACGCACGTTTTTGGCTATTTCATGGCTTTGCCGGTCACGATCCTGCTTGGATGCCAGGTTAACCTGAATGTCTGCCACACTGGGACCCGAACGTATAAAATAGTGGCGGACCAACCCGTTGAAATTGTACGGGGAAGCCGTACCTGCGTAAATCTGGTAATCGGTGACGTCCGGTTCATGCTTGATTACCTGGGCCATCTCCATGGCCACCCGGGTGGTCTGCTCCAGGGTACCGCCTTCGGGCATGTCCAGAATTACCTGAAATTCCGATTTATTGTCAAAGGGCAGCATCTTTACTTTAACCAGGCCCAGCACAACCATGGCACAAGACCCCAACAGCATGGCAATGATGGTGCAGAAAAACAGAACCCGCCAACCGCCGTGGGAGAGCAGCGGATCCATAATATGGTGATAAAACCGCGTAAAAAAATCATCCGGAGCGTGGTCGGGATCATGCCCCTTTTCTACGGCTGCCGTGTCCCCGGAGGCCACCGCCTGTTTGCGCTTTAAAATATGGGTGGCGGCCCAGGGGGTAATGGTAAACGCGATGATCAGGGAGAAGACCATGGCGGCAGATGCCCCCACCGGGATGGGTCGCATGTAAGGCCCCATGAGTCCGCCCACAAAGGCCATGGGTAAGATCGCTGCAATCACGGCCCATGTGGCCAGAATGGTTGGATTGCCCACCTCGCTTACTGCAATGATGGCAATGTCCTTAAAGGAACGGGACCGATTCTCAGGCAGCCGCATGTGTCTGACAATATTCTCCACCACCACAATGGCGTCGTCCACCAAAATACCGATGGAAAAAATCAGAGCAAACAAGGTGATCCGGTTCAGGGTATAGCCGTGTAAATAAAACAGCAGCAGGGTTAAAGCCAAAGTGGAAGGGATGGCCAACATGACGATCATGGACTCCCGCCATCCCAGGAAAATCAAGATGAGCAGGGCCACCCCGAAAACGGCAATGCCCATGTGAAACAGCAGTTCATTGGATTTTTCAGCGGCGGTCTCCCCATAATCCCGGGTGACGGTAACTTCTACATCGCCGGGGATCAGGCTGCCCTTGAGCTGATCCACCTTGGTCAACACCTGTTCCACCACATCAACGGCATTGGCCCCGGGCCGTTTGGCCACGGAAAGGGTCACCGCCGCTTCGGGGTCGTTGTGGTCCTTGCTGCCGAACAGCACATAAGATTTGGGTTCTTCGGGTCCGTCAACAATTTTTGCCACCTGGTGCAGATAGACCGGATTGCCGCTGTGGACACCGATGACGATATTCCCGATATCTTCGGCTGATTCCAGAAAGGTGCCGGTCTGGACGAACATTTCCCGGTTATTGGCCTGGGTAGTACCGGAAAAACACTGACGGTTGGCCTGCTTGAGATGATTTATCAGATCAAAGGGTGTCAGATTCCGGGCTGCCAACTGCAACGGATCAAACAGCACACGCACCTGACGCCGGGTCCCCCCAATTAATTTGGTTTCAGAGACCTCAAAGATGGATTTCACCTCATCGTCCACCTGGGCGGCGAGCCGTCGCAGCATAAAATGGTCATAGGTTTTGGAGTGAAAGGTCAACGCCAGAATCGGCACATCATCAATGGTATGCGGTTTGATCAAGGGTTTGGAAACGCCGTGGGGAATCCGGTCAAAATTGGTTTGCAGCTTCTGGTTCAGCCGGACAATGGAAGTTTCCAAATCCTCACCCACATAAAATCGGACGATCAGCATACTTTGGCCGGGCATGGAGGTGGAGTAGATATACTCCACGCCGGGCAGTTCATAGAGCAGCTTTTCCATGGGGATGCTCAAACGCTGTTCCACTTCTTTGGCACCGGCCCCGGGCATGGCAACCATGACGTCAATCATGGGCACCTTAATCTGGGGTTCCTCTTCCCTGGGCAGCATGGTAATGGCCATGACCCCAAGCAAAAGCGAGGCAAAAATACCGATCAGTGTCAGTTTTGATTCTACAAAGGTCGCGGCTAACCGGCCGGCAAATCCCTGGTGTTCGGGCAACTTATGTTGTTCATTCATGGGATTTCTCTATTTGCATTTTTATGGGCTGTCCGTCCACGAGATGTTCATTGTTTCTAACAATCACCGTTTCACCGGGATTCAGGCCGGCGACAATCTCCGTCAGGCCGTCCTGACGCATGCCGGTTCGTACCAGGCGAAGATGGGCTTTATTGTCCGCAGCTACAAAGACACGTTCCATCTGACCTTGGGGTAACACGGCGCTGTCGGGCACAAACAGAGATGTCTTTATCTGTCCGGGCAGCTTGACCCGGGCAAACTGCCCGGTGCGCAATTTCTCGTCGTACAATAAATCTATGGTGACCGGTGCTGTCCGGGAGACAGGATCAGCCGAAGGCGCTACTTCCGCCACCTTGCCGTTGATGGTCAGTCCGGCCGTGGGTATTGTGACCGGAAGAGTCTGTCCCGGCCCGACCTGCAGCACCAGACTTTCGGGTACGGCACAGACCGCCTGCAGCTTCTGATCATTTTCCATGCGCAGCAATACCGTACCGGGTGTGGCCAAATCCCCTGCATGTACATTTTTTGCCGTGATTACGCCGGAAAAAGGTGCGGTGATGGTGGCGTACCCGAGCATGGTCCGGGCCCCCTGCACTGCCGCTTTTGCCACGGCATACTCATCCTGCATGGATTTGACGGTTTCAGCCGTGGTGGCATCTTTTTTTAAAAGTCTTCGTTCACGAAAAAGATTACGTTCGGCCTGATTGAACCGGGCCTGGGCCTGATTGAGCTGGGCGGCGATCTCCCGGGCGCTGATTTCAACCAGCAGGTCACCTTTGGTTACACGGGAGCCCAGGACCACCGGAACGTCAGTCACAACCCCGGTCAATTTTGCGGCAATGGCCGCACGTTCGACAGCCTGCAAGGTTCCCACAACCTCAACAAGGGTGGGCACGGTCTGTTCAATTACTGTGGACGTCTGCACGGCTGCTGCAGGCAGGGCTGCGGAGGCCTCCTGTGCCTGGGCACCAACGCCCGGCACCAGGATCATCATCAAAACAAACATAAGGTGTGTACGAATTTTCATTGGGATAACCATTTTAAAAAAAATTAATTAGCGTATTGCAATAACCCGCAAGCCCGCCTTAAATTGGCAACCGCGATGCGGTGTTCAGCATTGGCCATTGCGTTGCGTACCTGGGCTTCCGTCAGCCGGTTTTCCGTATCAATCAGTTCGGAAGAAAGCACAAGGCCTACTTTAAATCGTTCCCGGAAAAGGCGGGCCGACTCCTGGGC
Organism: Desulfobacter curvatus DSM 3379; assembly: GCF_000373985.1. Taxonomy (GTDB): domain Bacteria; phylum Desulfobacterota; class Desulfobacteria; order Desulfobacterales; family Desulfobacteraceae; genus Desulfobacter; species Desulfobacter curvatus. The sequence continues at coordinate 20,326 of NZ_KB893066.1, read as the reverse complement.
AGATGTCACCATTTTTTTGGTCACCCGGCACCTTTTTTCCGTCTGATCAAGATTCAGAACAGCCTGCCGGATCTCCAGCCCATAGGCCAATTCCATTTTCCTAAGTTCATCCTTTGCCTGGGCCAATGCGATGTTGGCCCGTTGAACCCTGGCGTCTGTCTGTTTGCCGTCAAACAGTGTCATGTTAACACGGATGCCGCCCATCCATGAGTCCCCGGAGCCGCTGCCCATCTCAAATCCCTTGTCCACCTGATAGGACCCAAAGGCATCTGCCGTGGGGTAATAACCACTTTTGGCCTGGCGGAGTCCTGCCTGCCTGGCCTGAATCAGAAACTGCATGGCTTTGATTTCCGACCTGTCTTTAAAATCGGGCTGATTCGGCACAGGCTGTAAAGGGGTATGGGCAAGGTTGATCTCCACCTGATTTCCGGTCAACCCCAGCACATTTAAAAGGCTTTGTTTGGAGAGAGCAAGGCCATGTTGTGCCTGAATCAAATCCTCGCCGGCAAGGGATTGTTGTACTTCCAGGTTCAACAGCTCTTGTTTGAGCATGTCCCCTTCCTCAAACCGGGCCCTGGCCACCTGTATTGACGCGTCGATTGCCTGAACTGCCGCTTGTCTGGCACTGACATTCTCCCCGGCTTGGACAATATTAAAAAAGGAGTTTACCACGGCAAAGCCAAGGCTGCGTTTAACCGCTTCTTCCTGGAGCATGGCCGCTTCTTTTTGGGCATTGGCTGCATCCACACCGGCCTGGCTTCGCCCGCCGTTGTAAATCCGGTATGTCAGCTGCAAAACAAACTGAAGATCGTCTGTTTCACCGGGATCGTTAAAATCAATACTGTTGGTAAACACGCCCTGGTTAAGGATGTTCCCAAATGAGTACATGGGATTGTCGGTGCGCGAATATCCTGCCTGCACCCCCAACTGCGGATAGAACGCTGCATTGGCTTCTTTTATGGCGGCTGCAGACGAGGCAATTCGCTTTAAGGCAATCTGTGCATCGGGATTGTTCTTCAGGGCAAATCGGACCGCGTCAGGGCCTGTCCACACATCCGGTACGGGTTCCTGGGCAAAAGCCCAAGGAAGATGCGGCACGGCGCAGTACAGGCAAATTGCCGTCATCATGCGTACAACAGAGATCCCCAACCATTTGCGACCTTTTTTATACTTAAAAATCCAAATCATAAGTCTTACGCCCGAACTATATTTGATAAATACATTGACCCAAAGCCTGAACTAACGGCCATGGGCCGACCTGGTCTATCAACACCCAGGCTCAACCCACAACAAAAAATGATTATTAGGCTCCGGTTTAATTGCCTTTTTTGCAACGCTAATTGCGCGTTATTTTACTGGTGCAGATACTATACCATAGTAATTTATCATAACAAGTTTTATCAATTCTTTTACTATATCGGGATGCTTGTTATAATGTGCTGAATCTAAAATACAAAGAAGAACCGTTTTAAAGATTCATTCTTTGCATCTAACCACCGGCAAAAAAAGAAATATATCCCTAAATCAAATCGGCCTGAGACATAAAAGCACTTATGTCTCACCAATATCTGTTTCATCTGTGGCAGGCCACCGTATCTTGCTTTGCGGAACTGGAAAAAAGACAGCAAGAAAAAATTAATAAATTGGGGATGGAAGGTTCTACGGCCGAGACCCCCTCTGTGGACCTTGCCAAAAATAGAAATGAGGCACCAGGATCCATGGGGGGTCATGTTTAACCCTGATCGGCAAAATCTCTCCTTGGGTTGTATGTGTGAGATTACTTATAACGGACCAAAAACCCAATGTATAAAATAATTTTGACAACACTCGTCAAAAAATGATTTTTTTGACAATTTCCATTGGCCGGCTTGACTGAAGGAGAAAAAACGTGAGAAAACAACTTGGTTATCATAATTGATCCACCGAACAGGTCGGACTGAACATTAATTGAAATATTTAATCTCAATACATAAGATCAGAATGTTAACGTGTTCTTACAAAATCATCGAATAGACAGATTGGATCTAAACCCTTGTTAAACGGCATCATCATCATTATTGCTTTAATTTTAGGCGGCTATTTTGCCTTTTCCAAACGGCTGTCCCAATCTTTAAATTGGAAAGCCACGGTCACGCCTTTGGCGTCAATCATGGGAAGCGGTTTTTTGATCAGTGCACCGCTTCTGGCCGGGATCGTCGGCAACCTGGCTGTAATATGCATGGCATTGCTTCTTGTTTCGGCATACCTTGTGGGTGAGGCTATCCGGTTCAACATCCGTCATTTTGAACCCATTGAAAACCAGGGACGCGGCCTGGCGCAAGATGTGGCTTTTTTCTCCAGGATCGTTCTGACCTGTGCGTATTTTATCTCAATCACCTATTACCTGCAGTTGCTGGCAGCCTTTCTTCTCAACACTTTCAGTATTAAAAACGAAATCGCGGCAAACAGCATCACCACAGCCCTTCTGGTGACCATCGGGGGAATCGGAATGTGGCGGGGACTGGATGAATTGGAAAAGGTTGAAAAATATGCCATTGCCCTAAATCTCGGCATGATAGGGGCTCTTTTAGCCGGTCTCTGCGTTTATAATTTTCAACTGGCCGCAGACGGACTTTGGGCACTGCCCCAAGTTTCATCCACGATTAATTTTCATGATCTAAGAGTGCTGCTCGGGCTTTTGATTGTTGTACAGGGATTTGAAACCTCCCGCTATCTTGGGCAGGAACATACTGCAGATCAAAGAATCCGCACCATGCGGACTGCCCAGTTGATCTCCACAGGCATTTATCTGGCCTTCATTGCCCTGGCAACCATACTGTTTCACAAAGATCTTGGATCGGATGTAACCGCAATCATCAGCATGTCAACGCCTGTGGCTGCCGTTCTGCCGCTGCTGCTTTCCGTTGCTGCCATCGGCAGCCAATTCAGTGCGTCTGTGGCAGACACCTCAGGGGCCGGCGGGTTAATCCAGGATATCCTCGAGGGCAAGCTCTCCATTCGAGCCACGTACCTGTTGATTATTATTGTCACAGTGGCACTGACCTGGGCAACCAATGTCAATGAAATTATTGCCTATGCCTCAAGGGCATTTGCCCTTTATTATACCTTGCAATGCAGTGTTGCATGGATTGTTGCCCGGCAGAACCGTAACGGTCTCAACAGATCAACACAACGTCTTTGGCTTTTTGGATCGCTGGCCCTTGTTTGCCTTTTGGTGTTTATTTTTGGTATCCCATCGGGATAACCGCCGCATAACAAACAAAACCCCCCGGGGCTGCAAAACCTTAGGTGCAACCCCGGGGGTTTGTTTTCCTTTTTTTCTTACGGGAGAGGTTATCCCGCAACCTTCATACTTTTGGGACCATGGCCGAGCACAAGCCGGTCTTCGTCCTTGTCAAAACGGAAGTATACTGTCTCGCCTTCAAGATACTCCCCTTTGAGCAATGCCATGGACAGCGGGTTCTCAATTTCCTGCTGGATCACACGCTTGAGCGGACGAGCGCCAAACCCAGGGTCATACCCCTTCCGGGCCACAAAGGTCATGGCATCATCATCCAGGTGAACCGCCAGGTTCCTGCCGGCCAGCCGCCGGTTCAGGGCAGCAATCTGGATGGCTGCGATATCCATGATATGTTCGCGTTCCAGGGCATGGAAGGTGATGATCTCATCAATCCGGTTTAGGAACTCCGGCCTGAACGCGGCTTTAAGCGCCTGCTGCACTGCCTGTTCCACCTCATTATTGGAAATGCCTTCCTTCCCTGCTTCAAGCAGGATCCTGGACCCGATATTGGATGTCATGATGATGATGGTGTTCCTGAAATCCACAGTCCGGCCATGGCCATCGGTCATCCGGCCGTCATCCAGGGCCTGGAGCAGGATGTTGAACACGTCCGGGTGGGCCTTTTCAATCTCGTCAAACAGGATCACACTGTAGGGCCTGCGCCGCACCGCCTCAGTGAGGTATCCGCCCTGGTCATATCCCACATATCCGGGAGGGGCGCCGATGAGCCGGGCCACACTGTGCTTTTCCATGTACTCGGACATATCCAGCCGCACCATGGCATCCTTGGAATCAAACATGAACTCGGCCAGGGACTTGGCAAGTTCGGTTTTACCTACACCCGTGGGACCCATAAAAATAAAGGTACCGATGGGCCGGTCTTCGGGCTGCAGGCCGGACCTGGCGCGCCGCACGGCATTGGAGACCGCATCAATAGCCTTTTCCTGGCCGATCACCCGTTTGGCAATATAGGATTCCATGGTGATCAATTTTTCCTGCTCACCCTGAAGCATCTTGGAAACGGGGATCCCGGTCCAGGTGGAAACCACCTCGGCCACATCAGCCTCTTCCACGTCTTCTTTGAGCATCTTGCAGGTCTGCTGCAAAGTTTCAAGGCTCTGTTTTTTCTCCTCAATTTTTCGGTTCAGCTCCGCAATGGTGCCGTAACGGATCTGGGCGACTTTTTCAAAGTCCCCTGCACGTTCGGCAAGCTGGGCCTCGGTCTGGAACCGGTCAATATCTTCCCGCATGGCCGAAATCTCCCGGATAATGGATTTCTCATTATCCCAGTGCAGTTTCAAAGGCCGGATCTCCTCTTCCATAGCTGCAATATTTTTTTCCAGATGTTCAAGGCGCTCCTTGGAGGCTTTGTCCTTCTCCTTGAGCAGGGCCTGGCGCTCAATGGCCGCCTGGGTCAGCCGCCGCTGGATCTCGTCAATGGCCCGGGGCATGGAGTCAATCTCAATACGCAGCCGGGATGCGCACTCATCAATGAGGTCAATGGCTTTGTCCGGTAAAAACCGGTCTGCAATGTACCTGTGGGAAAGCGTAGCCGCCGCCACCAGGGCAGAGTCCTTGATCCGGATGCCATGGTGCACCTCATATTTTTCCTTCAAGCCCCTGAGGATGGAGATGGTATCTTCCACGGTGGGCTCCTTGGCCATGACCGGCTGAAAACGCCGCTCCAGGGCAGCATCCTTTTCAATATATTTTCTATACTCGTCCAGGGTGGTGGCCCCCACACAGCGCAGACTGCCCCTTGCCAGGGCAGGTTTAAGCATGTTAGAGGCATCCACTGATCCTTCGGCAGCACCGGCCCCAACCACCGTATGCAACTCGTCGATGAATAAAACGATTTCCCCTTCGGCAGCCTCAACCTCTTTTAACACCGCTTTGAGACGGTCCTCAAATTCGCCCCTAAATTTTGCTCCGGCAAGCAAAGCCCCCATATCCAGGGCAATGACTCGACGGTTTTTCAGGGTTTCGGACACATCGCCTTCCACAATCCGCTGGGCCAGGCCCTCCACAATGGCGGTTTTACCTACGCCCGGCTCACCAATGAGCACGGGGTTGTTTTTCCGGCGCCGGGACAAAACCTGGACAATTCGCCGGATCTCCTCATCCCGGCCAATAACCGGGTCCAGTTTCCCTTGGCGGGCCAGATCTGTCAGGTCTTTTCCGAATTTTTCCAAAGACTGATATTTGTCTTCGGGGTTCTGGTCGGTCACCCGCTGGTTTCCTCGAATGTCCTTGAGCACGGACAGGATCACATCCCTTGTAACACCCAAGCTTGTAAGGATTTCGCCGGCCTTGTCTTTACCCTGGGTCAAGCTGATCAGGATATGTTCAAGGCTGACATACTGGTCCTTCATCTTTGCGGCTTCCTTAAAGGCCAAATCCAGCATCTTTCGCCCGGGTTCGGACAGATAGGGCTGCCCGCCGGATACCTTGACCATATTGTCCAGGGCAGAAGAGACACGCTGTACGGCAGCACCGGGAGCGACGCCTATTTTATTAAATATGGAGACAGCAATGCCCTGGTCATCAGCCAGCATGGCCCCTAAAAAGTGGATGGGCTCAATGGCCTGCTGCCCCTTATCAACAGCAAGCGTGTGTGCCCGCTGGAACAGTTCCTGGGATTTTACCGTCAATTTATCAAAGTTCATAATATATCTCCATTTTTTGTTTGTATTACTTTTTATTCATTGTAGTGTAAAAGTAATGCCAGTTTTATCATCGTCAAGACTTGTTTCAAATTAACTTTATCCTTGCAGGCAAAAAATGGTATGGTTAATTTATACCATTAACCCTAAGGCGATTTAAATAAAATGGACGAAGACTTCATTCCTGTTAAAAAGTCTCAAATTTCATTGTTTAAAAGTTTTCCTCTTTTCTATTTTTCAAAGGAAAACGAACCACTGCTTTATAAAAAGGAAGGCGAACGGATCAAGGCATCCCGGATCAAGGACGAACAATTTCCAGATCTTTTTATCCGCGCGTCTGACAGGGAAAACGCCTCCCATGCCCTTTACAAAACCATGAACGCACATTTGGCGGAAACCATTTTCTCCCAAGGTCTTGTTCCCATACGGCAGGCGTTGGCGACCCTTGTCCAGGAAGCCCTGGAAGGCCCGTTGAATGTTTCAGGACAAATGCTGCCGGAAACCATAGAGATCCTGTTCCAAGGGTACAACGAAAATAAAACCCTGGTGGAATCCCTGGCAAAACTGTCCGGTTCTTCAGACAAGCTGGTGGAGCACACCGTAAATATTTTGTCCTTGACCATGCAGTTCTGCACATTCCATCACTATGCCGAGGCAAAGGTCAAAACGCTCGGGGTCAGTGCCATTCTCCATGACATCGGCTGCACACAACTTTCTTCCGAGATCAACCACACCAAGACCAAACTATCAGATGCCCAGTTCAAGGAAGTTCAAACTCATACGGTAAAGGGGCACCGCATTATTAAAGAAAGCACCTGTTTTGAACCGGAAATTGCCATGGTTGCCCTGACGCATCATGAAAAATTAGATGGTTCGGGCTACCCCAAGGGTATTGTCGATATATCAGAGGAAGCTGAACTCATAGGGCTGATCAACAGCTACGAACCTTTGGCCTACCGGGGGACCAGCCGCCATGCGGATCCCCAAAAACCGTATAATTCTCTGCAAATTTTAAAAAACGAAGTCATGGCAGGCAAATACAGCAAGCAGATGTTTGTCAATTTCTGCTCCTGCTTGACCCGATAACCTGATATAACGCCTTATCCCATTTTCCCGCCATATGCGCCCAGGCGAACCCTGCGGCATGGGCCGCTAATGCCACAGTTTTATCCCGATAGGCACCAGGCTGCACCAGAAGATGTTCCAGCCTGGTTTCAAGGTCAGCGTCATCCTGGTAAAGAACATCAGGTTTCACCTGCCCGGGGATCAGTTCCGGGTATGACAAACGATTCGGCAGCAAGGGAAAACATCCATGGGCCACGGCCTCCATCACTGAAATACCAAAATTTTCCTGGATGGCAGTACTGATCACCACACTGCCTTTGGCCAGCCATTTTCTATAATCCGCCGCCTGTTCCTGGTACCCGCAGACAAGCAACTCAGCACAAAACCGGTCCTCAATGCCCCTAAACGCTTTTGGAACGGTGTCATACTGTTCACCCATAACAGCCAGGTAAAACAGAATGCCACGGCGTTTCAGCCGTTCCAGTACGTTGAAAAAGGCCTTTGGATTTTTATCATACTCCCACCGGTGGTTCCAGATCACCAAAGGTCTGTCAAGACTGCTGGGTTGCGTCTCCGGAATAACACAAGACCTGGAATCCAAATCAATACCCGGATACAATATACGGGTTTTATCCCGGATTTTATCCAGAACCCATCCCGGGCGAAGATCCGGCATTTTACGAATCAAACGTTTTGCAGCGCTGAAAAAGTCATCCCTGTGGAATTGTGAATTAAAAAATACGCCATCCGCAGCCAAGGCAGATATGATATTGGTAAACCCCAGATGGAAATCCCTTTTTTCACCGGGCTCCAGGGGATAACTTAGCTGATTTTCATGGAAATAAAGCGCCACGGGCGGGCATTGCGGCCCGGCCAGGGCTTTGAAATCGGTGACATCTACCATATCTGTGGCCAAGACAAGATCATAATCGTTAAAATTTTCAACCTGCCGGACAAATGCCAGTGCACTGCCGCGCATCCGCCACTTCCAAAATCTGGGAGCAAGGGATAAAATATCCACCTGGTGGCCGGAACAGCCGGCAAAACCGTCTGCCACAGCCTTGTGGGACCCACCGTAAAAAGGCTCAAGGAATAATATTTTCAAAAAATCCACCTGAAACGATTCAGCTACACATTATCTTTCACGAATAGGATGGTCACCTGATTTTTCCCTTGTTCCTTGCTTTGGTAACAGGCAGCATCTGCCACGTGCAACAGTTGTGAATATTTCACATTATTATCATGGTGAAAGGCGATGCCGATACTTGCACTAAGGCCGGTATAATGATGTGACCCAGGAAAAGAAATTTTTTCAATGTCTTGCAGAATATTATCCGCGATCTCTTTAACCTCATTAATATCATCAAGGAAGAGGCAGGCAACAAATTCATCCCCACCAAGGCGGGCGACAGAGTCATCCGACCTGAGAGATTTCACCAAAATATCCGCAACCTGTTTTAACGCTCTATCGCCTGTTTGATGACCAAACGTGTCGTTTATAGGTTTGAAGTTATCAAGATCAAGAAACAAAACAGCAACACCGTGATGTGTTAAAGGGGTATTGACTTCAAACTGATTTTCAAATTCACTTCGATTCAACAAGTCCACAAGAGGATCATGGGTCGCCCGATAACGCATGGTATAGGTCAGCTTAAAATTATGCAGAAGCGTCCTGTTGTTGTTACGCCCTATTCTGTCCATAACCAATACATAAAACACAAACATAACGGCAAGCGAAAAAAAAGTGGGGCCCCCATGGGACATCAATTTTGTGATTACAAGCATACACGCAGAGAACATGAAGAGCTGAAATGTCTGGAAATCAACCGCATGGGTACCGGAAGCGGCTGCAGTCAAACCAACAATACCAAAATATATCAAAGCTTGATATTCAACCGAAAGATCGTCAAAAAACAGCCACATGGCTATGCCGTATACAATTCCGGAACCCAAAGTCGTCAGACGATAACTGTTGAGCCAGAACCTGGGTGTCAAACGCTCTTTTTTGTTTTTATATCCATGCCACAATGCCAGCCTGACGACGCCAATCAAAACCCCTGAAATCGACCAGACTAATAATGACAGCGAGGCGATTTGAGTCCATATGGACCCGGAAACAACCAAAAATACGGCAAGACTGCCGATTATAGAGGCCGGTGCATTACCATACAAAGAGTTCAGTGTGTTATCGGTAATCCACTGTTTATATTTCACACTGGGATCTGATCTTTTCTCATCATAGTGCATATTTGTGTGATGTAATCCACCTCTTTGGTTATGAATTTTTTGGATCTTGGGCAGCCTACTATCTCATACCTTAGTTTTTTTTCATATCGTTCTTTTCTTAATCACCGATTCAGGGTGCATGGGATTGACATTGAAAATATGGCAATCTTATGGTATTATAACCTATATTGTTCAACAGCATTTAACTTGTTAAGACAATACATATCCTGCCAAGATAAAAGTTCATCCATTGCTTTTACGCGGCTAAAGAGAAAGGATATCTATGATGATGAATTCACACAATCTGGATATTCTATTCAAACCAAAGGCGATTGTCGCGGTGGGTGCGTCCAGCAATCCCTCCAAGATCGGTGGCCGTATCTTTCGCTATACCAAAGACAACGGCTATGCCGGTACGCTGTATCCAATCAACGCTCAGCATCGTAACGTACAGGGGGTGCCCACGTTACCCTCCATTGCCGATCTGCCGGCCGGTGTGGATCTGGCCTATGTCATGGTACCGGCACCGGCCGTGGTTGAGATTATGGAGAAACTTGCCGAACGTGAAGTGAAGGCTGCGATAATTTTCAGTTCCGGGTTTGCCGAGATGAGCACTGAGGGCACCGCGGCACAACAACGAATTGCCGATATCGCCCACGAATCAGGCATGCGCGTGTTAGGTCCCAATTGTATGGGAGTCATCAACATCAATAACGGCATGGTGGGGACGTTTGCACGGACCTTTGATCAGGGCTTACCCGCGCCCGGGGTAATCGGTTTTGCAAGCCAGAGTGGCGCCTTTGGCTCCTACGGTTTGTATCTCTGCTTAAAGCATGGCCTGGGCATCAACCTATGGTGCACCACAGGCAACGAAGTCGATGTGGACGTGGCCGAATGCCTGGAGTACATGGCACTTGATCAGCAGACAAAAGTCATTTTGTGTTACATTGAGGGCTGCCGTAACCGCGATCGGCTCATTCATGCCCTGGAAATGGCCCGTAGCCGCAGTAAACCGGTGGTCATGCTCAAGGTGGGCCGCACACAGCTGGGAGCTATGGCTGCAGCATCTCATACAGCGTCGCTGGTGGGCACTGATGCGGTCTACGATGCCGTATTCCGGCAATACGGCGTACACCGGGTGAATTCCATTGAAGAGCTTTTGGATGTGGCTTACGTCTGTTCTGCCGGTATCTTTCCCAAATCCAACCGTGTGGGACTCCTCTCCGGTTCCGGTGGGGTTGCCGTGCTGATGGCGGATACGGCACCCGGCTTTGGTCTGGAAGCGCCGGAGCTATCCCAGGAGGCCCAGGCCAAGTTGAAACAGCTGATCCCGTTTTCAGCCACCCGGAACCCGGTGGACATGACCGCCCAGGCCACCTATAACCAGATGGTGGTAAAGGATTACATAGAGGTGGTGCTGGGACAAGACAACTTGGATTCTCTGGTCTGTTTCCTGCCTCCCGCCCGTACGCCTGAGTTTCGAAAGATGTTGCCTCCCGAATTGAAACGGTTACGGCAGCAATATCCCGACAAAGTACTGGTATTGTGCAGCAGCGAACGGCCGGAGGAAAAACAACCTTACGAAGAGGCGGGTTTTCTGGTCATTGAAGATCCGACCCGGGCTCTGCGCAGCGTGGCAGCGCTGTTTAACTACGGCCGTTCTTTCGCCCAGGTGCAGCAGGCAAAAGTAATGGAATCAACAGTGCTGGTACCGAAGCACGCCATGAGCGAGTACGAGGCAAAAAAACTGCTGGCAAAAGCAGGGATTCCCGTGATTACAGAGCGATTAACCAGCTCTGCCCAAGAGGCTCGCAGCGCGGCTGAGGCCTTAGGGTACCCGGTGGTGATGAAAATCGCCTCTGCCGACATCCTGCACAAAACCGAAATCGGCGGTGTGCTGCTGGATATCAATAATTCTAAGGCGGTTGTCAACGGCTTTCACACGTTGATGCGCAGAGCCCGGAAGGCAACGCCGAAAGCCCGGTTGGAAGGCGTCTTGATTGCACCGATGGTAACGGATGGGGTGGAGACGATCTTAGGTGTTAAGCGAGATCCCGTCTTTGGTCCGGTGGTGCTGTTCGGCCTTGGCGGCATTTTCGTCCAAGTGTTTAAGGATGTAGTCATGCGTTTGGCGCCGTTCGGAGAAGACGTAGCCGCACAGATGATCCGTGAGATCAATGGCTTTGCGCTGCTGGAAGGGGTGCGTGGGAAGAGGCCGGCGGATATCGAGGCCCTGATCCATGCGCTGACGACCCTATCTGCCTTTGCCGCAGCCAATGCCGATCGTCTGGAAAGTCTCGATTTGAACCCGTTTCTGGTGCTTCCCCGGGGTGAGGGAGCCATGGCTCTGGACGCCTTGATCGTTCCGCGTCAAATGTGATCCGCCTTTGGTAGTGCTTCTCTTCTGCAACCGGATCATCCGGATCTTGATTTTACTACCGGCTTGATGGTAAAGTCCGCCCCATGATTGATTCTGAACTCATATCCCTGCATGGTGGCCATTCAGGCCAGTTCTGCTGCCATGCCCAGGACAGTCTTGAAGACCTGATAAAAGCCTATATCAGCAAAGGATTTAAAGCCGTGGGCATCAGCGAGCACATGCCCCCGCCCGAACACCGGTTCCTCTACCCGGATGAGCTTGAGCAAGGCCTTTCGGTCAAGGATCTTGGGGATCGGTTTTCAAAATATTTTTTGGAACTGGAAAGGCTTAAACAAAAATATAAGTCAGATATCCGGATATTTAAGGGGTTTGAGACCGAAACCGTTACTGGCAGCCCGGCCTTGGTGCGGTCGTTGATCCGGGAATTTAATCCCGACTATATTGTGGGCTCGATCCATCATCTCAAGGACAGATGTTTTGACTATTCCAGGCAGGAGTATGAGGCCATTGCAGCGGAATTTAACGGTCTTGATCGCATGTATATGGCCTATTTTGACGCCCAGTATGAAATGATCCTGGATCTGCACCCCTTTGTTGTGGGTCATTTTGATCTTATCCGCATTTATGATCCGGACTTTGAAGCCCGGCTTGACCAACCTGAAATCAGCAAACGCATCCAGCGCAATCTTTCTGCGATCAAGGACCTGGGACTGGTGCTGGATTATAACCTGCGGCCCCTTGCCAAAGGAGAAAAAACACCTTACCTGACCCCGGCAATTCTGGCCAGGGCAAAGGAGCTGGGCATTCCCGTGGTTCCCGGAGACGACGCACACAGCAAAGAACAGGCAGGCATGTTTGTAAACACAGCAGTCCGGTCGTTAAAAGAGATGGGCTTTCCCACAACCTGGCCCAGGCCCCGGTGCATGACGCCCGCCTAAATTTCTTATCCTCAAATTGAAAACAGACCACAAATTTTAAGGAAACCGATGAAAGCCATTGTTCAACGGGTTAAAAAAGCCCATGTTACCGTAGACAACAAAATGATATCCAGCATTGGCGCAGGCCTTGTGGTACTTTTGGGCGTGGCCCATGGGGACACGGAAAAAGATGCCCAATACCTGGTGGACAAAATCATCAACTTAAGAATATTTGAAGATGACCAGGAAAAAATGAACCGGTCTCTGCTTGATGTCAAAGGAGAACTTTTAGTGGTCTCCCAGTTCACAATTATGGCAGACTGCCGCAAAGGGCGGCGCCCCTCGTTTACGGATGCCGCACCCCCGGAGCCTGCATGCCGGCTTTACCGCTTCTTTGCCGACAGGGCGGCCTCGTTAGGCGTTCCAGTGAAAAAAGGGAAATTCCAGGCCAATATGGATGTATCATTGATTAACCAAGGGCCTGTGACCCTGATTCTGGAATCCCCCGGGAATTAAAATCCAATGCCCAAGGATAAAAATAATATGGATCACCTCACGATTATCCTGGTCCGTCCCCAAGGCCCCATCAATATTGGTGCAGTGTGCCGGGTCATGATGAACTTTGGGTGCACCCGGCTGCGTCTCGTCAGCCCCTGCAGTGCCTACAAATCCCTTGAAGCAAAAAAAATGGCCCTGTCTGCATTTCATATCCTTGAACGGGCGCAAATATTTGACACCCTGGAACAGGCACTAGTTGACATCCATTCCGCCTACGGCACCACCCGCAGGTTCGGCAAATACAGAAAAGGGTTTTTAACCCCTGCCACGGCAGGGGCACAGATCCAAGCCCAGAGACAGGAACATCACAGTGCCCTGGTTATGGGACCGGAGGATACCGGACTTGAGACAAAGGATCTGGACCTGTGCCGGTATTTTATTACCATCCCCACCCACGACAGCTACCCGTCCATGAACCTGAGCCACTCCCTGGCAGTGCTGCTTTACGAAGCATCCCTTAAATCCGGTGCCGGAAAAAATTTCCATGACCCGGAGGTTAAAGACCCTGCCCCGGGAGCAGAACTTGAATCCATGTTTGCCCACATGAGAAAGACGCTTTTGGATATTGATTATCTTGATCCCCAGAACCCGGATCATCTGCTGCACACCTATCGCAGGATTTTTTCCAACGCCGGGTTGTCATCCAGGGATGTCAGAATCATCAGGGGACTTTTAAGCCGCATTGACTGGACCGAATCCCAGCGAAGATTAAAGCAGGCGGCCATTCATGAAGAAAAGGATTAAAACTGTCCTGATCTTAGACATTGTCGTCAATTTTTACCATCCCTTTCAACCATTTAACTATAATTTACCAAACTGTCGACAGGCTGAAAAAACTGTGTTAAATTTTTATTATAATTTCCGATAAATTTAATGCGTTGACAAAACTTCCTTAATCATTCTGTAAATAGAGCTGGGATAGTGTACCATCCATAATCTTTTGGCGCGCGATAACCGACACGCTCTTTTTTGACTGCTGTTTTTTAAACAAAGAAACCATTATGGGAAAGGAGCCGAACAGGAGGTAATTTTTATGATTTCAAAACAATTACTCACAGCATCCGTATTGATTCTTTTTTCCCTTTTTTACATTTTTCCGATCGAGGCGGAAGAGGTAAAATCTTCTGAACCCATTAAAATAATAATCAATGATTGGACAAGTCAGATCGTAAACAGCAAAATTCTTGGTCGCATTTACGAATCCATCGGTTATAAGGTCGAGTACCCATTTTATGCTGCGGATAAGCAATTCGGGGCAATGAATCTTGGATGGGCTCACATACAGGTAGAAATTTGGGAAGGCACAATGCTTGATGCCTTTGAAAACGTTAAACGAAAAAACGTTGTTGAGGTCGGTCTGCATCCGGCTCAGACAAGAGAAGAGTGGTGGTATCCGTCTTATGTAAAAAAATTATGCCCTGGTTTGCCTGACTACAAAGCACTGAATAAATGTGCACAACTATTTGCCACACCCACAAGTCATGGAAAGGGCGTTTATCTGGGAGGCCCCTGGGAAAAACCGGATGCCAAGAGGATAAAGGCGCTTGGACTCAATTTTGTGATTCAATTAGCCAAAAATTCTGACGAACTGACTGCCGTACTCCAGGCGGCTGTAAAAAACAAACACCCCATTTTGATGTTCAACTGGACACCCAACTGGACAGACTTTGCCTATGATGGCGAATTTGTAGAATTTCCGGCGTATGAAAAGAAGTGCGAAACAAATCCCGAGTGGGGTATAAATCCCTTGTTCACCCATGACTGTGGTAATCCAAAAGACGGGCGGTTGTTCAAAGGGGCTTGGAAAGGCGTGGAAAAAGAGTGGCCGTGCGCCTACCAGATACTTAAAAACATGAAAATGACCAACCGCATGATTGCAGAGGCGGCTTATCTTGTAGATATAGAAAAAAAAACCCATGATCAAGCTGCCCAAATTTGGATAAGCCGTCACCAGAATACAGTTAAAAGCTGGATACCGTCATCATGTTCTCACTGAAACATTCTTCCATTTCCCGTGCGGTCTACCTTTTGATGATCGTTGTGATCTTTGCCCCGACGGCAACGATCGGAACGGCTCTATTGGTAATTGATAAAAATAAAATAGAAAATAAAAATAAAAAGTTTCAAGAAAATACGGCAAAAATCATTGCATCAGCCATGCAGCAGCCGCTGTATGATTTTACCCCCCAAATTGATCTGCCGTTGATTGATTATATGGTAAATGACCAACGGGTTCTGGCAATCAGGGTATATGATTTTGAAAATCTGCCGTTTTCAAATTATTCCTCCGGTAACAAGACGAGTGAAAAAAGCAAAACAATAAGCCGGGATGTGATCTATCAAAAAAGAGTTATCGGTAGGATAGAAGTTGATTTCAGTGATGATATTCAGGACCAGTTTTTTCAAATCTTCGGTATTACGATTTTAATCTTGATTGTTCCCTTGGCAATCTCTTCCATTATATTTTTGAAATTTATCCGTTATAAAATTATCAATCCGATCCATTATCTTGAAAAACATTCCGGTAAAATTGCCCGGAATGAGCTTGATGAGCCGGTCAAAGCATTCAGCAATGATGAGTTTGGCAAACTGTCCCAATCCTTTGAATTCATGAGACAGAAGCTGAAAAAACAGATCCTCTCATTGGACAATCGCGTACAGGAAAAAACCCAGGCGTTGAATGATCTTAACCGATCCCTGAGAAGCCAGAATGCTGAACTTGAAAAGGCAAAGAAAACCGCTGAAGAGGCCGAAAAGGCGAAATCCGAGTTTCTGGCGAATATGAGCCACGAAATCCGCACGCCCATGAACGCCATCATCGGCATGAGTCATCTGGCACTGAGGACCGATTTGACTTTCAAGCAGCGGGATTATATCAATAAAATAGACGCGGCTGCCAATTCACTGTTGGGTTTAATAAACGACATTCTGGATTTTTCCAAAATTGAAGCCGGGAAACTGGACATTGAATCCGTGAAATTTGATATCGACGATGTCATGGCTGCTGCCGCAGACTTGACGACCATCAAGACAACGGAAAAAGGTCTGGAGTTGTTGGTGCATATATCTCCGAAAGTTCCCCGCTGCCTTATTGGAGATCCTCTCCGTTTAAAGCAGATCCTGGTTAATCTGGCAGGTAATGCATGTAAATTTACCGAGCAGGGTGAAGTAGAGCTCTCCTGCACATTGGATGGGCAGGAGGCAGACAAGGCTGTCCTGCGGTTCTGTGTGCGGGACACCGGAATTGGCATGACACAGGACCAGCAGGAGAGGCTGTTTCATGCCTTTTCCCAGGCTGACAATTCCTTTACCCGAAAATATGGCGGTACGGGATTAGGGCTTACCATTTCCAAACGCCTTTCGGAGTTAATGGGTGGCGGCATCGGCGTCAAGTCGGAACGTGGCAAGGGCTCCACATTCTTTTTTACGGTTCGGTTGGCAGTTGGTAACGATCAGGGTGGTCGTAAGCAGGTAACGGCCGACGATGATCTGCACCAGAAAAAAGTGCTTGTAATAGATGACAATGAAACCGCCAGGAAAATTTTTCAATCTTATCTGGAAAACATGGGATTCAGGGTTGAAACTGTTGTCAGTGGCATGTCCGGGCTTGACAGGCTTGAAACGTCAATTGGGATTGATCCCTTTGAAATTATTCTGTTAGATTGGAAAATGCCGGTCATGGACGGTATGGAAACCTGCCGCCGTATACACGCCATGACAGGCCTTGTGCCGATGCCCAAAATCATCATGGCCACAGCCTATTGCAAGTCAGAAGCCCAGGATCAGGCCCTTAAAGTAGGTTTGGACGGATTTGTGACCAAACCTGTGACCCAATCCACGCTTTACGACTCAATCATGGCGGCTTACGGACGCAAAGCGGCAAGCAGAAAACAAAAACTTGATGATTACCTGACCAAGGCAAAAGACAGACAGGGGGCACGTATTTTATTAGCAGAAGATAACCAAATCAATCAACAGATCGCATTGGAAATCTTAGAGAGTGCAGGGTTAGTCGTTGATGTTGCCGACAATGGCTGGGAAGCCGTGGATGCGGTAAAAACCCGGAAATACGATCTTGTGCTCATGGATATTCAGATGCCGAAGATGAACGGCATACAAGCCACGGCCAGGATTCGTGAATTTAAAACAGCCGGGCAGCTGCCCATCGTCGCCATGACGGCCCATGCCATGGCCGGCGACCGGGAAAAAAGCCTTGCCGCAGGTATGCAGGACCATGTTACCAAACCCATTGACCCCAAGGAACTGTTCAATGCGCTGATCCGTTGGATACCGCCGGTAAACAGGGAACTTTCAGAAAAAATCAATTCCGGCACAGGCGCTAAAATGCCAAAGGAAAACGTCTTGGATGATCTTCCGTCCGAACTGCCAGGATTTGATATAGAGGATGGTTTACGACGTGTTGCCGGTAACCGGCAACTATACCGGAAGCTGCTTCTCAAAGTCCGTCGAAATTATGCTGATGCCGCGGCAGATATCCGCGACTTAATAGAAAAAGGGCAAATGGAAGATGCCCAGCGTCTTGCACACTCGATTAAAGGCGTTGCCGGGAACCTGGGAGCCAATGCGTTACAGTCTGCAAGTTTGGAATTGGAGATGCACCTGAAAGAAGGAGCGCCTTTTGATGACGCGAGATTAGAACGTTTCGCCCATGAGATGGAAATCATTCAAAACGGGCTTAAAACCATCAAATCATAAAAAAGCACCCGGACATTTGACAAAGGTGGGAAAACGCTTTTCCTGCCAGGGGATGATTGGTTCCACCCCCTCCCCTGTACAGGATGTCAAAGGTCCGGGCCACTTTAGGCGGGAAATCAGGCTGCCGGCTGAATTCTAAATTCAACCCGCCGGTTGATCCGGGCGGCGGTCTGATCCGTTGTGGTGCGGATAGGAGATTTTTCCCCATAGCTGACTTCGGTCAGGCGCTGGGGGGCAATTCCAAGATTTACAAGAAAGGTCTTCACTGCATTGGCCCTTTTTTCCCCCAGTGCCATGTTATAATCCTGGGGACCACTTTGATCGCAATAGCCGATGATTTCAACACTTACCTCTGGATTGGCCGCCAGCCATGCGGCTTGTTCCCGGGCCAGTGCCTGGGCCTGTTCATCCAGTTGGCAGCTGTTAAAGGCAAAAAAGATCTGCCTGGACAAAAACTGCTGCCTTTGTTTGTCCAAAGGGGATTGTTCCGAATCCATTGGCATGGGACTTTCGTCAACTAAATTTTCATCGGTTTCAGAGGCCTCTGCTTCAAGGGCGGGTGCGGCGGCATCCTGTTCTTCAGGGACAGGTGTGGCGATATTCTGATTTTCAGTGGCAATGGCCTCAGATGGCACGGGCGCCTCGACGTTGATTGAAGAGTCCTGCCGTTCAATGGCGTCGGCATCGGTTGCCGTGGCTGTGATGGGTACGCAGAGAGTGAAAACCAAAAATCCTGCCGTCAGAGCCAAAGCAATTGAAAACATAGCCGGACGTGTTGCTTTTTCACTGTTGCATTTCATTGTTCATTTCCTTTCTTAAAATTCAGGTTAAGGCGAAAGACCAAATTCTTCCGCGTCCTTGCCATGCCAGTAGAGAGCAACCCCCATGCCACAATGATAATCAACTAAAATTAAAGATAATTTAACATTCAATACCGGTGAGATCGAAGGATAGGTTACAAGGATTTCATCTCGAATTACGTTTTTTGCACGGCAGGAACAGGGCAAACAGGCCGGTTGGTTTCATCGGGTATGCTGAGTCTAAAATGAAAAACGGGTGAGAAATTTTACCGGCCAGGCTTGCAAAAATGCGCACACTCAGGTTAGTCTTCATAAAATCAGAGAAAACGCGTTCCTGTTTAAAACGGCTCTCTTAAAGGTGGTTACGAATGACGGCAAAAAAATACTTGATAGGTTACCCGGTGTTGTTGATTGGACTGTTATTATGGGCAAAAGGTACGGCTTTTACCCAGGAAAGCCCAACGCTTTCAAAAGGACAAAAAATTTATGTCCCGGCATATTCACATATTTACACGGGCAATAGACAAATCCCTTCGCTTTTAACCGTAACTTTAAGTATCCGCAATACAGATATGCGCCACGCCATTGAAATTGTGTCCGTGGATTACTATGACACCAAGGGAGTCCTTATAAAAAAATACCTGCCCTCATCTGTTTTTCTCAAGGCCCTTGAATCCATACGCTATGTCGTGGACTACGATGATAAAACCGGCGGTTCCGGGGCCAATTTCATTGTTGAATGGCGATCTGAAAATTCAGTTAATCCTCCGATCATGGAAACCATCATGATCGGCTCAAGGTCTTCTTTCACATCCCGGGGCCGGGTCCTTCTTCCTGTTCAATGAAGCCCTAACTTCGGTATTTGATCATCAGCTTAGCAATATCATCTGACGGGGCAGAGCACCCGCTGCGGGCGATTATCACCCAATATTGCTCAAGGCGTCTTCAACGGTTTTAAATATTTTAAAAATGGAATAAAACCCTGACAGTTCAAACACCTCTTTGACAGATCCCTGTAAACCTGAAATAAAAAGTTCCTGACCCTTTGTCTTAAGATTTTTGGCTGATATGAGAACCACCATGAGGCCTGCACTGCTCATGTATTCCATTCCTTGAAGGTCCAGGATCACAATTTTTTGAACCGTTGCCGTGTATGTCGCAATCTCTTTTTCTATTTTTGGGGAATTAGATGCATCTATTTTCCCTGCAACGGAAACTACAAGTGCATCAGGATGGTCGTCTATGTTGATATCCACTTCACACTCCGAATTCTCTTTATTGAAGATACTATATCTTATGTTCAGTTACTTTTTACGATTCCGGTGTTTAAACCAGCCCCCCATTGCATCCGCGCCCCAAGGGGGATTGTGAATGTATCACCTTGATATTTTATTTACAGACTAAGCGCTGAAGCTAATGCAAAACGTATATCACATTTCAAATTATTTGGGTATACGGAAAGTTTTTCATCAGTGCTGACGCATAAATAATAAAAGGTCGGCCGAAGTTGTTCCGCCCACTCCTTTTTGGGAAAATTCCGCCTTTCCTTCTTTCAGAAGGCATCGGAAAGGTAGTTCTTCCTACACAAACCATGGCCTGTACCGAAGATTTTCATTCCGTCCGGGCATAGTTCTCCCCCATTCCAGGCTTGAAACTGTTTCGATTACCTGTCCGTGGTTGCCGTCTCACACTAATCGGAGTTGAAAGGGGGCGGACAGACG
>NZ_KB893065.1 GCF_000373985.1 Desulfobacter curvatus DSM 3379 | reverse complement strand
TCAAACTTTTTGCGATGCTGAAAATTTTTCTCATGAGGTTGTTAATCTGAGTAAAGGTGGCAGAGTTAAAGGAGCTTTCCACCTCCAAAATGTCAATGCCTATCACAGCCGATTTAAAGGCTGGCTGCACCGATTCCACGGAGTTGCTACGAAATATTTACAAAATTATCTTGGATGGCGGCGTTCACTTGAGCAGCGCCCAGGTATATTGCCAGAATCTTTGCTGAGTATCTCATTGGAGCAATTTCAACTATTAAAGGGAACATAGCCTTTAAAAAAAATAAGGAAACAACCTAATGAAAAAAATTAAATTATCACTGACAGCGGCCATAGCCGCCGTATCCATTGCAATTTTTGCAATTTCCGCCCCCAGCGCATTTGCAACTACCACTTCGTGGGCTTTTTCGAGTTTTGATTATGACTCTTTTGACATTTCATTTAATGGCGGGGCCGTCTCTTCAAACCTTACCCTTACTGCCAATGCTGAAGCGAATGGGCTGACAAATGCGGGCACAGAAGCTCTCGTTGAAACGGGTGTTGCATACGCCTATGGCGAGGTTGACCGTGTTGAGGATTCAGAACTTTATAGTGAAGCAGCCATTGACGCAGTTGCCAATGATGAATACGCATATGCTGCCACCATGGTCAGTGGGACATATACAGCGACCGCTGCAGGCACCTTGACATTTTCCGTTGATTATCAGCTCGGTATAGGCGGTGATGCAGACGGAACCGATATCACCGATGTCTGGGCGGGCGTATCTTTGTTGATTGATGATGAAGTGACGTTAATGGATGACCTTGAGTTTTCCTGGTATGGCGATCTTGCAGACCTCTACAATGGAGAAATAACACCCTGGAGAGAACTGACCATGAGCCTTGAGCTTGATGCAAATGAGACCATCTCTTTTGCCCTGGTCGGCGAAAGCTATGCTGACGTCAATCCCGTGCCGGTTCCAGGTGCCGGCCTTCTGATGACCACCGGACTGATTGGCCTGGCCGCAATCAGAAGAAAAAAATAACCTGCTGAAAATCAAGTTCAAATAAAGCCGGAGGGTGCAAGCAAAGGCACTCTCCGGCTTTTTGCAGGGTGATCAATTAATGTTTGAGAAAAATTTTGCTTGACGCAGCTTTGGTTGTTCTGTTAACCACTATCTATTATGAAGGTTAACAAGACGTTGCCGGATAAGAGGCAAATAATTCTTAAAGCTTTATACCGGTCGGAGGGTGAACCTGTTTCCGGGGTCAAAATCAGTGAAGATGCCGGAATCTCCCGGGTGGCGGTCTGGAAACACATCAAGGCCTTGAAGCAGGCCGGCGTGGAGATTAAGTCTTTGCCTAAGGGGTATAAACTTCAGAACGCCGATAACCTGCTGTATCCTTTTTGCTTCCCACCACATCTTCAGGACAAAATTTTTTATTTTCCAGAACTTGACTCAACCATGGACCAGGCCCGAAAGATAGCCCGGCAAGGCGTCCCGCATGCCAGCTGCGTCATTGCCGAAATCCAGACAGCCTCCAGGGGCCGGCTAAACAGGCCATGGGCCTCTGACCGGGGCGGACTCTGGTTTACCCTGATCCTTAAACCGGATTTGCCGCCTCCCCTGGGGTGGACCATGAATTTTGCCGCGTCTGCCTGCATGTCCGAAGTGCTGGCCGGTTTATTTGACCTGGATGTCCGGGTTAAATGGCCCAATGACCTGCTGCTCAATGGCCGTAAACTGTCCGGGATGCTGGCGGAAATAGAAACCCGGGCGGATATGGTTAATTTCCTGTTTCTGGGCATTGGTCTTAATGTGAACAATGAACCGGAATCGGATCAATATCAGGCCATTTCCCTGAAAACAGCCCTGGGAAAATCTGTTTCCAGAAAACAGATCCTGATCCGGTTTTTGGATCTGTTTGAATCCCGTATTAAGTCTGTTGATCCGGCCCGGATCATCAACCAGTGGAAAGACAGAACCGCCACTATCGGCACCGAAGTCCGGGTTCAGACCCATAACCAGGTGTATGAGGGCAAGGCTTTAGATGTGGATGACACCGGTGCCCTTATTGTCAAAAGCCGGGACGGCATCACCCGAAAAATTATTTATGGTGATTGTTTTCACTCCTGAACCCCTCCTTGGAAAGAATGCTAAAACTATGGATACTTCTGTAAAACCAATTGTGTATTCAGCCCTTTTTATCGCCCTGATCAGCGTTGGCGCAATGATTGCCATACCTGTGGGCCCTGTTCCCATTGTACTTCAAAACATGTTTGTGCTTCTGGCGGGTTTGATTCTGCCGCCGGCCTGGGCTGCCGGGTGCGTCGCCGTTTATCTGCTCATGGGATTTGCCGGACTGCCGGTATTTGCCGGCGGCACCTCGGGTATTGGAAAGGTGTTCGGGCCCACCGGCGGTTATCTGCTGTCTTATCTGCCTGCCGTGTTCCTTACCTCAGTAATATCCGGCCACGCTGAAAAGAGACTGGTGCGAGATTGTGCAGCCACCATTGCGGGAATGGCGATAATTTATATGTTCGGGGTGCCCTGGTTGAAATGTGTGTTGGCTGTATCCTGGGGCAAGGCCATGGCTGTGGGCATGTATCCCTTTCTTGTCGGCGCGGTACTGAAAATGGCTGCAGCGGTTATCATCGCCCGAAAGCTTCGTCCCCTGATCCGATTTTAGGTTTTAGGCGTTTTATGGATACAGAGTTGCTGAAAATAGAGCATCTGACCCATGCCTTTGGTTCCGGGGAGGCAGGCATCTTTGACATCTGTCTGACCGTGTCCCGAAATGATTTCATCTTACTTGCCGGAAAAAACGGATGCGGAAAAACCACCCTGATCCGTCATTTTAACGGCTTATTGATGCCGGACACCGGCCGGATTCTGCTTAACGGGCAAGATATAAAAAAAAACCTGGTGTTTGCCCGCAAAAAAATCGGCATGGTGTTCCAGGACCCGGATACCCAGATCATCGCAGATACCGTGTTTGATGAAACCGCCTTTGGCCCGGAAAATTTAAACATGGGCCGGGAAGAGATTAATGAAAGCGTTTTAAGTACCCTTAACCTGCTCGACCTGGGGCATTTACGGGACAGAAACCCTGCCACGCTTTCCGGCGGGGAGAAGCGGCGTCTGGCCATTGCCGGTATCCTAGTCATGGAACCGGACCTTATTATTTTTGACGAGCCCTTTGCCAATCTGGATTATCCATCTATGGTATCCTTGGTCAAACTATGCCGAAAGCTGCACCAGTCCGGACATGCCATTGTCATGACCACCCATGATGTGGCACCGGTGATCACGCTTGCCACCAAAATGGTCGTCATGGACAAAGGACGGATTGCGGAAGAAGGCGATCCTGTTTCCCTTGCCCCTTGCCTTGAATCATATGGCGTGAAAAATCCGTTTACCCCCATGGCACAGGTCTGGGCATTGTGACTCTTTTTTCCTATCACCCCGGCAACACCGTATGGCATACTCTGGATGTCCGGTGCAAATGCCTTCTGGTCTGTCTGTTGAGCCTGACCGTACTGAAGACGGGATTGCCGGGGAATATTATCTGCTTGTGCTTTTTAATGGCGATACTGAAAACATTGGGGTTGGGTCCGGTAAGGCTTGTGACGCAGTTGAAAGCTTTTCTTTTATTTTTGATATTGATATTTTTCTGCCGGTGGGCGGCCACACCCGGCGATCCCATGGTGACCCTGTACGGATTCAGCCTGACCCGCCAGGGGTTTACTTCAGGTAGTTTGGTATCGATACGGTTTCTGGTCGTTATGCTGTTGGGGCTTATATTGACTGCCACCACAAGATCCATGGAAATCAAGGCGGCAGTCCAGTGGTTTTTCAAACCTGTTCCTTTTATTCCTGAAAACCGAGTGGCCGTGATGGCGGGTTTAGCCTTGAAATTCATGCCTTTGATCCTTGATAACGCCGGGGAAGTGACCCATGCGGTCAATGCCCGGTGCGGCAATTTGAGGAAAAATCCTGTGCGCCGACTTGTCAACCTGTCCTGGCCCCTGCTGAAAAAAACGTTTCAATCCGCAGATGACCTGAGCCTTGCCATGCAGGCCCGGTGTTACAGTGAACATCGGACGGATCCACGATTTATCCCCAATAGAAAAGAAAGTTGGATCGTGGGTCTGACACTTATTTTTTCCGCCGGGATGCTATTGATGGACTATTGGATCACTCAAATCTTAAACTGATTAACAGCCGCAGTCAGTTTTTCAGTAACCGTAAACAGGTCTTTCACTTCTTCCAGTATTGTGTTGCTGTGGTGACCGGTAGCCTCGGCGGCCAGGTTGACATGGATAATATCCTGGGTAATGCCTGCGGTCCAGGCAGAAATCCGGCCGGCTTTTTCAACCGCCTGGTTCGTCGTTTCGCGTCCCTTTTTTAAACGGGGATATACCATAAAATGGCGAATTTCATCTAAACCGGCCCACAACCCCGCATCCCAAGGCTTTACAACATTTTTACTTCTTGATAAAATCAATTTCATCTTTTAATCTAACGTTAAACGACCCGATACTCCAAAGCATATTTTATTTATGTACAAGCGGGAAAAAGGCGACTTATGAATTTTTGGGCTAACAGCCATGGGCCGACCTGGTCTATCTACACCCAGGCTCAATCCACAACAAAACATGAAAGGAATTGTTCTGAAAGATGAGCGGAAAGCCTGGGTGGGATGTGGATTCTGGAAGAAACAATAAAAAAGGATCTATCGTGTGACCATTAAAAATAAAATTTTGATCTCAGGTACACTCTTTTTTTTAATTTTTGCTACGCTTGCGTTGATGAGTGTCCGGCTCCACCGCGAGGTCTCCTTTAATTTGGACGCCCGGGACAAAGTTAATCGGAATTTGATCGATATTCAATCGTCTATAAAATGGAAGAATCATATAATCGGCCTGATAGAGAATATCGTTGCCCAGGAACATGTTCCGCCGCCGGCAAAAGAGCAGTTCCGGTTACCTGCCGACCGGTATCTTTCCAAGCATAAGATTCTGGCGGAATCAGGATTGCGGCTGGTTGACCTGATCTCCCTCAAAGAACAGGCGTCGGCAGATACGGATCAGGCTTTCAGGCAAATAAGAGATAAAATAAACCGGCTTTATCACCAACTGGATAAAAAAATGACAACCATGTTGGCCGTTCTCCAGTCGGATTATGTTCCCGGCGATAAGGTTTCTGAAAAGAGCACATTGGCACCGTATGTATTAAAAAGCATTAATCAACTCACAGTAGTTGCCCTCAATGCGCTTATATCCAAACAATTTTCAAACGATGCCAAAAGCATAGTTAAAAAAAATCAGCAGTTTATTTCATCACAGATTCAATGGATTGATTCGGACGGCAGCATTTCCGGGCTGTTTTCAGAATTGTTTATCCAACTAACTTCCCTTGAGCGGTTGATAGTTGAATCGAACAAGACGCTTTGTCATATTGACCAACAAATATTAGAGGCAAAATCTAATTTTGACCTGACAGCGCGGGAAATCGAAGTTGAGACCGGTGTTGCAACAGTCACGTTACAGCGTTCTTCTGCCAATAAAAACCTTAAAGATGCGAGCCGATTCAACCTGATAGCCACGATTTTATTTCTTTTTATTGTTCCTTTGTTGGTCATTGCTTTAGGTATTTCCGGCCTGAATACGGTTATTTTAGCGCCCATTAACCACCTCATAAATGCAATGAAAGGTATTGAAGACGGTAACTTTGATGTCATCGTCCCTATCCGCGCCGATGATGAGATAGGCAAACTTGCCTGGGCCTTTAATGCCATGGCGGCAAAAATTAAAACAAAAGTTGTGGAAATGTCACGGCAGGTGGAGATGGAGGCCTCAATGCGGCTGTCCCAGTTTATCATTGACAAAGCACCCATCGGCATCTGGCGGACAGGGAATAATGGCGAAATTATTGATGTGAATGAACAGGGTTGCCAAAGCCTTGGGTATTCCCGGGATGAGCTGTGCCACATGACAGTATATGATTTTGATCCCCATGCAAAAACCGACAGTTTAAAAGAAGCCCTTGATATGTTACGTGAAACCGGGACCACTTTCCATGAAAGCCAGCATCAGCGAAAGGACGGCCGGATATTCCCCATCCAAGTAACCAGCCGCATGATGACCTTTGAAGACCAGGAGTTCTCTGTGGCCTTTGTACAGGATGTTACCCGTCAGAAGGAAGATGAAAAAGAGCTGACCAGGCTGCGGAATTTTTTAATCAATATTATCAATTCAATGCCGTCCATACTTGTGGCCGTGGACCGGGACGGGAAAATTACCCAGTGGAACAACCGGACAGAGCAGATAACCGGGGTGGCGTTTGAAGATGCATATGCCAGGCCGCTGGGCAAAGTGTTCCCCGAATTGGCCGGCGAAATGAATCGCATCATGACCGCTATCAGGGAGCGCCGGGTGATAAGTACGCCAAAAGTATCATCTAACACCGGGCGGGAAGGCCGTTTTGAAGACCTTACCATCTACCCCCTGGTTGCCGCCAATGGCGTTGTAGACGGTGCGGTCATCCGAATCGATGACGTGACTGATCAGGTACGGCTTGAAGAGATGATGGTCCAAAGTGAAAAAATGTTGTCTGTTGGCGGGCTGGCAGCCGGCATGGCCCATGAAATCAACAATCCCTTGGCCGGCATCATACAAACGGCGAATGTGATGAAATCAAGACTGGGAAATCTGGAGATGCAGGCAAATCTTAAAATCGCCGATGAAACCGGCATATCTGTCGATCAGATCAGGTCCTTTATGCAAAAGAGGGGTATTTTAAGGATGTTGGACGCCATCAATGAATCCGGTCTACGCGTGGCCGAAATCGTAAATAATATGCTTAGTTTTTCCAGGAAATCAAATGCGGATTTTTCAAGTCATCATCCGGCTCAGCTTATGGACAGAACGCTTGAACTTGCCGGTACGGACTATGACATGAAAAAACAGTACGATTTCAAAACCATTAAAATTATAAAAGAGTATGAAAATAACCTGCCCATGATCGACTGTGAGGGGGTAAAAATTCAGCAGGTCCTGTTGAATATCCTGCGCAATGGTTCCCAGGCAATGCAGTCCCAGGGCATGGGCAGCGGTTACACACCCTGCTTTATCTTACGCATTGCTAAAGAAGAAAAGATGCTACGCATAGAAATCGAGGATAACGGTCCTGGTATGGACAAAGATACCCAGTCAAAAATTTTTGAACCGTTTTTCACCACAAAACCCATAGGTAGCGGAACCGGACTTGGGTTATCCGTTTCGTATTTCATCATTACGCAGAATCATGGCGGGACCATGGATGTGGCTTCCTCGTTAGGGAAAGGATCAAGGTTCATTATACGATTGCCATTGGAACAGATTGAGCAATAGAAGGGGGCTGCCGTTGAAAGTACTAGTCATTGATGATGAAAAAAATATCCGACAAAGCCTTGCCGCTTATCTGGAAGATAATGATTATGATGTTATAACAGCAGAAAACGGCAGGCAGGGCCTTGCATTTATCTCTTCTGAGAAACCTGATCTTGTACTGCTGGATTTGAGGATGCCGGGAATGGATGGTATTGACGTTTTGCGGCACGGAAAAAAGATAATCCCGGATCTGCCCGTGATCGTTATTTCAGGCGCAAATCATATTGGGGGTGTGGTAAAGGCATTACGCCACGGTGCATGGGATTATTTGGAAAAGCCCATTAAAAATTTTACCGTATTAGATCATTCAATAAATCGGGCTCTGGAAAAGAATAGATTAATTCAGGAAAATAAAGCGTACCAGGAAAATCTGGAAAGTATGGTAAAGGAAAGAACCTGTGAGCTTAAAAATGCCAACACACATTTATTCAACATCAATGCGCGGTTGCATAAAATTGTTGAAACCACACAACGATTGCATGGTTGCGTTGAAATGGAACATTTCGGCAAAAAGGTGCTTGAAGAATTTGCAGCCCATATGGCGGCCGGCGGCGGCAGTTTATATTTGCTTGGAGAGGATGGGCTGCGGCTTGTGCATTCAATTATTCCCGGGCATACGCCTGAATTCATCCCTTTTCCGTTACCTGATGACTCTGTATTCAAAACAATTTTGGAGAAGGGTCAGGCACTTCTTGTCGACAATATTAAGGAAGAAAATATTTATCTGCCCAGTGGATGGCCCGGGTATTCAAATGGTTCATTTCTTGCGTTCCCCATAAGAGAAGATTCCGGCAATCCCATTGGTGTCATCACGCTTCACAATAAACAAAGCCCCCCCTTTGTTGCCCAGGATAAAGAGATTGGCGCCATCCTTTCGTCCTATTGTTGCGAGACCATACGGGCCATCAAGGCATTTCAAGAGTCCAAAAGAAAGGAAATTCAGCTTCAACAAGCCCAGAAAATGGAAGCAATCGGCACACTGGCCGGAGGGATTGCCCATGATTTTAATAATATCCTTTCCGGTATCATCGGTTATGCAGAATTAGCCAAAATGGACATTGGTAACAATCAAAAGGCCCAAAAAAATATAGGCCAGGTGATGAACGGAGCAAGGCGTGCCAGTGAAATTGTCTCCCAGATCCTGACCTTCAGCAGGCAGGCCGAATCTGAAATGCAACCTTTAAAAATTTATCTGATCGTTAAAGAAGCTGTGAAATTCCTTCGATCGTCCATCCCTTCCACCATCCAAATTATAGAAAAAATTGACGCCAAAGGCAGGGTTGTGGCTGACGCAACCCAGATTCATCAGGTAGTGATGAATTTATGCACCAATGCATATCACGCCATGAGGGAGACCGGGGGAACCCTGTCCATATATTTAAGAAATGCTGAACTCTCCAGGGAAGAGCTGGAAGAGGGGTGCCCTTTCGGTGAGTATATTGCACTGCAGATAAAGGATACAGGATGCGGTATTGATAAAAAAATTATGGGCCGAATTTTTGATCCCTATTTCACAACCAAAGAAGTCTCCCAGGGAACAGGTCTGGGCTTGGCTGTTGTCAGCAGCATTGTAAAAAAACATAACGGCATGATAAAAGTTTACAGTCGGATCGGTAAGGGCACGGTTGTCGACATTTTTTTCCCGGTATTCAATAACCCACTGGATAAATGTACAAAACCGGAATACAGTATAAAAAATTCGGAAGGGACGGAACGTATTCTACTTGTTGATGATGAACACAGTATTCTGGATTGCACCCAGCAAATGCTTGCCAATATGGGATATACCGTATCCGGTTTTACTGATGGCATATCCGCATTCAAGGCCTTTGAGGAAAAACCGGATGCCTTTGACCTGGTGATTACCGATATGAGCATGCCCAATATGGACGGCAGGTTATTGTCGGAAAAAATTTTATCTCTGGCAAAGGATACCCCAATAATTCTTTGCACGGGATTTCATGAAACGTTTACTGAAAAGGACGCCGCTAAAATGGGTATTCGCCGGTATTTGCACAAACCTGTTCCCATACAAACCTTAACATTGGCCATTCGCGACGAATTAGGCAAACTTGGGGAGAACCATGGAACAAATTAAAGAAAGCATATTGATCGTTGATGATGAAATCTATATCAGACAGAGTTTTATTGACTATTTTGAAGACCGGGATTGGCTGGTCTTTGATGCGGAAAGTGGTGAATCCGCGCTGGAACTGCTCAAAAACCAGGCCTGTTCTGCGGCCATCGTAGATATTCGTATGACCGGGATGGATGGAGAAACATTTATCAGAAACGCATCAAAAAAATACCCCGCTATGGTTTTCATCATCTGTACAGGCTCACCTGAATATGAAACATCGGAAGATATTCGTCAATGCCCCAATGTTGCAGATCAAGTTTTTGGAAAGCCGGTAACAAATATTGATAAACTGGAAATAACAATCAAAAGCATGTTAGAACCTCCGATGAAATAACGTGCATAAAAATATTCGCCCACGGATTCTGGTCATAAAGGGGAAATGACTGCTGAATCCAACCCGGTAGCATGATCGGGCTTTTTTATGACGAATTCGACAGGCGCCAGGGTAAAATCATTTTTGACCTGTGCGGGGATGTGAAAAGAGCAGTCTTTATGCGCAGCATCCGTAACCGAAAAACTTGCCGAACCGGAGTGACTCCATGGTGGCATCTCATATCTCCTTAAAACCGGGTCAAGCGCTTTTTATATGAAACACCCAAAATGGTCTTGCCGGCGGTCCGCAAAAAACCAAGGATATTTTATGAAAAGAACAACCCCGTCCAATATCATATTCGCAAAAGGCCAGGCGCTGAAACAAATTATCCTTTCACTGTTTTTTGCCGTTTCCCTGCAGGGCTGCGGTCCGGGAGAACCGGTTCGCATCGGCTTTATCACCGGCACGTTCGGACACATGGCAGAGATGGGGATATCGGCGCGTTATGCGCTACAACTAGCTGTGGACCAATGCAATGAAAAGGGCGGCATCCACGGGCGCCGTGTGGAACTGGTGATCAGAGACAACCAGCATGATGTTGATGCGGCGGTAAGAGATGTACAGGAATTAATTGAACTGGGGGTTGATGCCATGATCGGTCCCATGTCCAGCACCATTGCCATGGCCATTGTACCTTACCTGAACCAATCTCAGATAGTCACTGTCTCCCCTACGGCGACCACGACACGGCTTTCCGGTCAGGACGACTATTTTTTCCGCGTCTGCCCCACTGCCGATGTCCAGGCACGGGTAAACGCCGATTACCAGATCCAGTCAGGAAATATGCAGCGCATTACTGTTGCCTTTCACAGGGGGAATCCTTCATTTTGTAAGTCCTTCATAAAAAATTTTAGAAAAACATTCCAGGCCGGCGGAGGGGAAATTCTTTCTGTTATAAGCTTTACATCCGAAGACGGACGTTCTTTTTTTCAAATCGCAGATGCGTTGCTAAAAAACAAACCGGATGGTGTCTTGATCGTCGCCAATGCCATGGATTCGGCCATGCTATGTCAGCAAATTCGTAAAATCAGTCTATCAGTCAAAATCACCTTGTCAAGCTGGAGTGCATCCCACAGGTTTATTGAGCTGGGCAGCTGGGCTGTTGAAGGTTCAACCCTGCCCATTTCCGTAGACTGGAACAGCTCTCATCCCCGGTATAAACAATTTCAAAAGATTTTTTATACCCGTTACCGGCTTGAGCCCGGAATCGGCAGCTTGAATGGCTATAATGCGGCCCAGGTGGTTCTGGCTGCATTAGAGACCCGTAAATCCGGGCAAAGTTTAAAAGATGCCATACTTTCTTTGGGCGAATTCAACGGGCTTCAAAGAAAAATCAAATTTGATGCATACGGGGATATGAACGGCGGAGTCTTTATGTACACAATCCGCAACCATCAATTTGAGCCGTTGGAATGAAGCCATGGGATCTAACATTTCTTTAAAAAATTATCTGTCCCGGCATTTTGCTGTAGTCGCAGTTTTGCCGGTGGTCACCATTGCCTGTCTGACCTACGGTTTCATGTTGCCGACCATTAAAGCCCGCACAGGTCTCCAGCACCAGGCCATGGCCCGCTCCATTGCCGGCCAGATATCCTCCCACCTGGCTGGCGGAGAACGCCAAATTCTCGCCCTGGCCGAATACCTAAGCAACCGGCAATTCAAAAATAACATGGACCTGGCTGATTTACTGGATGCCCATTGCGGTAACGGGGAATTTTTCGAAGCCCTGTTTGTGGTTGACAATAAAAACGGTTTGATTCAAGCGGCCGGCCTGGGCAAGTTCCATCGGCTCAAACGTTCCGATTTCATTGGACTGGATTTTCCCGGCCGCAGGTTTATCCTTTCCCAGAAAGGCTCTGAAAAACCGGCATGGTCACAAATATTTCTATCCACGCTCAATAGCCGGCCGGCGGTAGCGGCAACGTTTCCATTGGCAAATGGCGTTATTATCGGGGAAATGGCCTTGGATAACCTGTCTGCATTTATTGGCCATCTGCCCGTGAAGTCTGAATTGCTGACATTAGTGGTCGACGAGCGGGGAAAGGTATTGGCAGATTCCCTGGGGCAGTTTTGGGGGCAAATTTTGAAAGACGATTTTATTGCCGGAACAGGATCGAAAAATACACCCCGGCCGGTTTCAAAGACATTTGAACTCAATGGTCGAAAAATGTTGGGTACAGTGGTGGATATGGATGAAACCGGTTGGAAAATACTGATCGCCCAGCCGGTCGGCAAAGCGTTTCAGTCACTGTGGAATATCCTTACCTTAATTGGCCTGGGACTATTTCTTGCCCTGACCTTTTCCCTGTTCATCGGCCAAGTTCTGGCCGGCAAATTCTCCTTTGTTGTTGAATCCTATATCGAACGAACTGCATCCGTTGCCGACGGAGCCTACGATCTTCAATGGCCGCAACACAAAACAAAAGAATTCTCCCTTCTAAGCCAACGCCTTGAACGTATGGCACAAAAGATCAACCAGCGGGAAGATGAACTCAAAGCCGGCGAGGAGCGGATCAAGGATATTCTGGTCAATATCCCCGGCGTGGTGTTCCAGCACATTGCCGACCCTAAATCAGATACATCCCGGGCAGTTAACACTGTCGCCCGGGAACGGGGCATGGAAACTTTCGGCCTGGACTTCAATCATAAGAATTTGATTGAAAATTTTGTGGCCTGCCTTCCCGAAAATGATCAACCCCGTTTTGTCCAATCTGTGGAGGAAGCGATCGAATTACTCAAACCCTGGCATTATGAGGGACGATTTACTAAACCATCCGGAAAAAAAATTTGGTTTGAAGGCCATTCCACCCCCAGGAAAATCAATGATGTCATTTTTCATTATGGTGTATTAACGGATATCTCCCAGCGTAAAAACATGGAAACTTCTCTTCGTCTTGCAAAGTCCTCTTTAGACAAGGCCCCCATCGGCATCTGGCGGATGGGATATAACGGCAGGGTTCTGGACGTGAATGAACAAGGCTGCAGAAGCTTAGGCTATTCCCGGGAGGAACTTTGCCGCATGTCTGTGTTTGATTTTGATCCGGACCAGAGCGTTAACGTCTGGAAAAACATGGTAAAACAGCTGCGCAAGGCCGGGAGCGTAACCCTTGAAATGCATCACCGGCGCAAAAATGGAGATATCTTTCCCATCCAGGTCATAACAGCGATCATGTATTTTGAGGACCAGGAGTACTATCTCGCCTTTGTCCAGGACATTAGCGAACGCAAACAGATGGAGGAGATAATAATTCAAAGCGAAAAAATGTTGTCCGTGGGAGGGCTGGCCGCGGGCATGGCCCATGAGATCAACAACCCCCTGGCCGGTATGGTGCAGACCGCCCAGGTAATGGCACAGCGACTCACTGCAGACCTTGATATCTCCGCCAGCCGAAAAGCGGCAGAAGCAGCTGACACCAGTCTTGAGGCCATTGAGCAGTTCATGGCAGCCAGGGGCATACCACGGATGATCCGAACCATTATCGAGTCAGGGCAGCGGGTGTCTGAAATTGTGAACAATATACTCAATTTTTCCCGGAAAGACGAAGCAACCGTATCCACCCATTACCTGGACAAAATCCTGGACAAAACCGTTGAGCTTGCAGCAACGGATTACAATTTGAAAAAGGCGTATGACTTTAAACAAATTAAAATCACCAGGGAATATGACGGCAACTTGCCTGCCGTTCCCTGCCAGGCCGGGAAAATCCAACAGGTGATACTCAATATCCTGGCCAACGGGGCCATGGCTATGCAGGAGGCCGGAACTTCCAATCCCGAGTTCATTCTCAGGACCTTTGGCGCCCCGGCCCGGGACATGGTTTGTATGGAGATAGAGGACAACGGGCCCGGTATGAATGAAAAGACCCGCAAACAGATTTTTGATCCCTTTTTCACCACCAAGCCTGTGGGGGTAGGAACGGGATTGGGTCTAAGTGTCTCTTATTTTATCATCACCGAACACCATAAAGGCGAAATGGCGGTGGAATCAAGTCCCGGCGCAGGTGCTAAATTTGTTATCCGGATTCCTTTGACAGCACCTTAATTTTATCAAGGATCATTTCGCCATTTTTTTTTGCCCATAAGTCTTGAATTTTTCAAGTACGGTATCCATCTCTTCATCCGGCAGGATGACGGGATTTCCGATGCTTTTGGTCTGATAATAAATCCGGGCGACAAATTCAATTTCTTCGGCAACGGCAAAGGCTGTATCCATACCGCTGCCCACAGCCACAAGTCCGTGATTGGCAAGCAGCAGGGCGTTATAATCTCCAATATATTCGGCTACGATTTCAGCCAGCTCCAGGGTACCGAATGTAGCATAGGGTGCCAGGGGCACTTTTTTTCCGGCAAACCCCACAAGATAATGAACTGCCGGGATTTCCCACCCCAGACAGGCCATGGTAACCGCATAGGGGGAGTGGGTATGAACAACTGCCTGTATATCCTTACGCCGGTGATACAAAGAGAGGTGAAACCCAAGCTCGCTCGAAGGTTTGGCCTTTCCATCCATGATATTTCCCTGCATATCTGTGAGGACAACATCCTGGGGCTGTAATGCCGCGTACTCGATCCCGCTGGGACTGACGGCCACCGTTCCCGAATTCCTGTCAATAATGCTCAGATTTCCACCGGTACCCGTGGTCAGACCGGACTCCACCATTTTAAGACCAAAACGCACAACAGCTTCTCTCTCATCTTTCAATTTCATAAACGCCTCCGTAAGAAAATGGCCCACCTTTTTATGACAATTTGAAAACTCCGAATCTTGTCTATCACCTATTTTTTAAGGCTGCAAACACGCTCCAACAGGAATGATTAAACTCATACTGCGATCAAGACCGGTTCAATCCGCCCTCACCCTTAAAAAAAAGGCAAATTTCGGGACTCCGCTTTTGCTGAACCCATGATATTTAAAGGTCACTGTTGTTCCGACGGCAGGCGGATTGTTTCGAACCTTGTCTGTGAACCCGGTCCCTAATTTGAAAACAACGCCGTTTTCCAATTTTAACGTAAGCGAACCCATGGCATTGTGATATTTGCCTTTCCCCTTGTTAATACCAATAACAAGGCCTTCCATATCCCTGGCTTTTTTAACCTTGAGGAGATGGGCGCTTCTGCCGGTTTGATAGGGTATGTTGGGATTCTTTACAATCACGCCTTCACCGCCCCTTGATTCCACTTCAATAAAAAAACGGTCCAGGTCCGATCTATCTTGAATGAGAATCTGCGGGATCACCCTGACATGGGGAGCAGGATGGGTTTTAAACCACTCTTTCGCCCTGTCAAGGCGCTGTAAAAAGGTCCCTGGCTGATTAGGCACCTCAAAAATATGGTAACTTATTTTTTCCCACCCCGGACCAGGCTCGACATCAAGCACCACAGACTGAATAAACTCAAAATCCCCTTGTTTGCTCCACAACTCGCCATCCAATTCAAAGACGGGAAAGTTTTTGAGAAACCATGGGGGCGGGCACAGGGGCAGACCTTTACGGCTCAACAAACGACTGCCGTCCCAGTATCCCCTTATCCCATCAAGTTTTTCGCTCATTACCCACCCCTTGATGTCTTCTTTTCCGGTATACGACCGGGCCTTTTGCAAATGCAATGCTTCTGCCTGGCAAAACGTACAAAAAAAGAAGCTCACCATTGTCCCCAATGACCATATCCTGATAATTTTACAATCAATCCGGTTGGCGAAATCAGACATGAAACCTCACTTGGTTTGATTTGGAAATATTGGTGATCTGACAATCACGATAAATCCACCTTTTCATCTTTGATGAGCTTCAGGCAGGCGTCCACACAAGGGGGATGATACCGAATTCCTCGGCCATTCTGTATTTCCTCCAGTGCGGCGTCCATGCCAAGAGACGGCCTGTAGGGGCGGTGGGATGATATGGCCTCCACCACATCGGCAACCGTCAGTATTTTCGATTCAAGAAGAATTTCCTTATCGGTCAGATTCCTGGGATACCCCGAACCGTCAAGATATTCGTGGTGCTGATATACGATTTCCGCAACCGGCCATGGGAAATGAATGTTTTTCAAAATATCGTACCCGACCTGGGAATGGCATTTGATGATTTCATGCTCCTGGTGGGACAAAAGGGTCGGTTTGGACAAAAATTCGGACGGCAGGGCAATTTTGCCGATATCATGCAGGAGTGCGGCAAAATGCAGTCCTTCAATCCGCTGATCTGAAAGTCCGAGTTCTCGTGCAATGGCACAGGCCAATCGGTCAACCCGTGTCTGATGGCCAGCAGTGTAAGGATCACGTTTTTCCTCTGCGGAGACTAATGACTTTACGGTCTCCTCAAGATTTGCATGCAGGACGTCTCGACTCTTTTTAAGCGCTTCCATGGCCATTTTCCGATCCGTGATGTCCCGCGTCACCCCTCTATATCCCAAAAGCCCACCTTTTTCTGAAAAAACCGGAACCGCATTATTTTCGACAACCACATGCTGGCCGTTTTTTCCCTGGCATGTAGTTTCAAACCCTTTAAATGCCTTTTGACCGCCAAGTAGATTTTTGAAGGTGTCCTGATACAGGCTCTTTAAATTGACGGGAACGAAATCCATGATGGTTTTGTGCATGGTTTCGTTCGATGAAAAACCCAGCAAGTCTTCCACTCTGGGGCTTGAATAGGTATACCGTCCCTTTTCATCGCTTTCCCATATCCAGTCACTGGTATTTTCCAGAAGGTTCCGAAAGCGCTCTTTGCTTTCTTTCAGCGATTCATTCAATTCGTTACGTTCAATTAAGGTAAGCATCAGTTCATTGTCGGCCTTCATGGTCTGGCGAATGGAATACAGGGAGAGAATCAGAACGATGCCCAGAATAATGGTGGAAATGGCGATAAACTTATTGCGTATGGCGTCGATTTCCGCATAAATGTCATCGAGATACATACCGGTACCCACAATCCAGCCCCATGGTTGAAAGCCCTTGATATAAGACAATTTGTCAGACATTCTGTTGGGGTCGTCTTTCCACTGCCACTGATAATCAACGTACCCGGCGCCTTTCTCCGCAACCACCTCGTTAAACCTTAAATAAAGCCTTTTGAGATCTGAATCCTGGATATCGTTGATGTCCTTGTTCACAATAGTCGAGCGATACGGATGCATAATCATCCGTGGCGTCATGTCGGTAATCCAGAAATAATCTTTTTTTTCAGGACCGTACCGGAGTGTGCCGATCCGGAGGAGTGCCCGGTTCTGAGCATCGGGCCGGGTCAGTTCACCGGACAGCTCTCGTTCGTGGTAGTTGTCAACCAGGCTCCAGACCGTTTCAGACAACTCGCGGATCATTTCTTTCTTCCTGCTGATAAAGCTTTGTTCAATATGAGGAAGAAAAATAATAAACATGGCGATGACATAAAGAACGACCGTCAAAAGTGCCGGCACAGCAATTCGCCGCGAGGTGGTCTTAAACATCTTCTGCATCACATTTTCGAGCATATGGCACGGCCCTCCCTAAAAAAGATAGAATTAAAATAACTACTTAAATTTATTATTAATATATTCACATAAATCAAAAAAAATGTCAATCTTTCTCAAAGTATGCCCGAGCACCTCTGAATATCTTAAAGAACTTGGACCAGGGGACTGTCCAGTTTACGGTTGGCATCGGTTTGTCAATGTTTGGATCAAAATCAGATCCGGATACTCTCGAAAATATCATGAGGCGGGCAGATTCTGCGCTATATACAGCAAAAAACAAGGGGATATTTAATCTTGATTATTTACAACGGACATTCAAATTGATAAATTTATTTAGTTATGCTTCAATGAATCAAAAAAAAGAGGGGAAAATGACTTCCCAAAAAGTATATCAAAATTCATCTGACTGGCGTAATTCTAAAAGGTTGGATTGCGAGGTGCCGGTTGATATCTTTTTTAAGGGAAAACTTTATAGAGGAACTAGTGTCAACATAAGTGAGACTGGGATTTTTATTAAATCTATCCCATTAGATGATTTCAAAATTTTTGATAAACTCACGATAACTTTTCAGAGACCTGATTTAAAACCCGTCAAGGAGGTTGGCAGGGTGGCAAGAAAAACCAATGAAGGTATTGGAATTCTTTACTTAGGTGAAAATCATCCAAAGGCAAGCTGGCTCAGACCAAATATTGAAGACCTTTTTATCTCTTAAAAATACTATAGTTCCGGTCAAATGGCTTGATACTTTAGTCCAAATCGTGTGGTATAATCGCACTCGAAGTTTACCCAAGAGACAGAGTAGCTATTCCGGTTACCTCGATTCTCAATTTTGTTCATCAAGAGCAGCATCGTCCCGCCAAAAGGCATCTTCAATATCACAAGTTTCCTTATCAACCCAGCGCAGGTCTTGGCGGTAACCTTGCCAAACGCACTTTCAAGCTGCTGAATTAAATTATTCATTGTAAAATCACAATTGCGGCCAATTTCATTTTTAACAATGCCCCAACATGTCTCTCTTGTGGATTTTGGGTGGGCCGTCCGAAAAAAGATTGGGCCCAGGTATCGTTCACTCTTACCGGGACGCCTTTCGCCTCCGGGACCCGGGCCCTCAAGCCGCCGCATATCCGCTTGACATAAGCCTTCCCATGGGAAATCTCTAAGACATTGCCAAATGCTTGGAAATCTATTACATTTGATTTAGCTTTTAAGCGCATGTGCTGTATCCGGCACACACAAGGCCCTCGACCCAATAGCGCACGCGGACGCAGTCTGCTTGGTCCGCGCATGGCGCGGAGCAGCACCACCATTGCATCTAATAACGGCCATGGGCCGACCTGACATATCAATTGCCAGGCATAGCCCACAACAAAACATGAAAGTAACTTGGCGGTACTTTCATATACACCAGCAGGACTATGTGATGATCATCTCGTTGACTTGAAAATAA
Organism: Desulfobacter curvatus DSM 3379; assembly: GCF_000373985.1. Classification (GTDB taxonomy): domain Bacteria; phylum Desulfobacterota; class Desulfobacteria; order Desulfobacterales; family Desulfobacteraceae; genus Desulfobacter; species Desulfobacter curvatus. Next base: position 30,316 of record NZ_KB893065.1, on the reverse strand, counting down.
CATTTATCAGGAGGATGAAATGCTATTTATTACCAATCGGTTTCCAAGACAGAGCATTAGATCACGTAAAGGACGAAAGTTTGATTTTGACCTGGATAACAATGCGCCCAGCAATTCGGTCTTTTTTTGCGAAACAACAGGTGATGACTCCTGCCGGGAATTGGGGAGCATAGACTTTCTTTCTCAGCTTAAAAAATCGCCCTATCGGCAAATTCTCATCTACCTTCATGGTTTCTCCAATCTACCCCAAAGTGTATTTAAAGCAGCAGAGGAATTTCAAAGGTTATGCGATCATAAAAAGAAGGAAGAGATCCTGGTTGTTCCCTTGATATGGCCCTGTGACAATGACTTTGGGATTGTTAAAGACTATTGGGATGATCAAAAATCAGCTGATTCAAGCGCCTATTCGTTTGCCCGGGTTTTAGAAAAGTTTTTAGCCTGGCGAAGTTCGGAAAAGTACAATCCTCAATCTGACCCTTGCTTCAAGAGGATTAATATTCTGGCGCATTCAATGGGAAATAGAGTTTTAAGAGAGACTTTAGCCGTTTGGAATAAATACGACCTTTCTGATGGCGTTCCGCAAGTTTTTCGCAGTACATTCCTCGTCGCTGCTGATATAGTAAATGAGTCACTGCACAAGAATGAACGGGGTGAATTGATATGCCATTCATCGCGAAATGTTATCGTGTACCATGCATCTGATGATTTAGCACTCCGCGCCAGCAAGGCTTCAAATCTTAAAAATAAAATAGCCTCTCGCCGTCTTGGACATACCGGTCCTGAAGATATGCACAAGACACCTGCAAATGTTTATTCCGTCGACTGTGATGATGTCAATAATGCTTATGACAACCCAACCGGGCATTCCTACTTTAGATCAGGAAGAGTGAGCGGGCGGCCGGGATTAGTCTTTGAGCACATCTTTGACACCTTGCAGTCAGGAAGAGTGTTCCCTGAAGATGAGTTTCGGCGTACTACAATAATCAGAGAAAAATAGATTCCCGTCCCTTGGAATAGGGGGCCAGGCAATACAGTGTCATTTTGACATTACAACGGATATCGCGGATTGTGTTCCGGTGCTTAAGAACATCCGAAGGCCTTAACATCCCACCGGTATGGGGGATTGAAACGCAATCCCATGGAAATGAAAACCGGTGTTCATAAATTTTTGCTTAACTTACATGGCCGGACAAAGTGATGATAAAAACTGAACATACATACAATATGCTTAAAAGGTGGATTACTGAAACAACAGGTCATACGCAAATAGCCCCTGAACTTGCTCCGGAAGAGCGGGGTGACCATGCTTTTGTTTCTGTCTATCTCAAGGAGATAGCAAGTTCCGTCACAACAGGTGCAAGACCTGTTAATAATACAGTACAGTTGGTTCTAACATATCTTATCACTGTTATTTCAGATGATATTCACCTTATAAACGATACCGTAGCGACACTGACAGTGGCAGCCCTTGGCCATGACACTATTGAAGTTGATCAAAAAGGCCTCTTGCCGTCAGAATGGCAGGCAATGAATCTTACGCCCAAACCGTCCCTGTTAATAAAGATACCACTGAACTGTGAGAAAGAGAAAAAATCACCAGTACTGGTTGAAAAACCACATGTTCTGAAAGGTAACATCATTAAGTAAAATTAAGGAGACCATTATGGCTTTAAGCTACCAGACCCCGGGAATTTATGTTGAAGAAACAGCATCAGGCCCAAGACCCATTGAGGCCGTCGGCACAAGTACCGTAGGTTTTATTGGAACGGCACCAAATGCCAACGCCCATGTTAATGAGCTTGTCCCCGTAACAAACTGGCTTCAGTTTGTAAAAGAATTTGTTTCTCATGGTGATCAGAGCACAGATCTTTCCCAGGCGGTATTCGGTTTTTTTCAAAACTGCAGCGGCCTTTGTTATATCGTAAATGTCGGAAAAAACGGAAATCTTTCCGGAAGTAGCGGGGCCGGACGCGAAGGCCTTGATCTTTTTGAAGAGATTGACGAGATTGCCATTGTTGCTGCACCCGGATGCACGGATCCTGCATCCTATGATGCTGTCCTAACGCATTGTGAAAAAATGAAAGACAGGGTGGCAGTGCTTGACGGCCCGAAAGAGGTAACGTTGTTGAACAACCTTACAAAAGTGGCTGCACCAAAACCAGCAGCCGGTTCAGGTGGCGATTCTGATGCCGGTACAGCCACGCCTAAAGAACAAGGGCTGCGTGCCAGAACATCGGACAGCGGTTTTGGCTCATTTTATTTTCCTTGGCTTGTTGTCAAAGATCCGCTTTCACCAAAAAAAATGGTTACGGTTCCTCCTTCAGGCCACATCGCAGGAATTTATGCAAGGGTTGATTCCACAAGGGGCGTTCATAAAGCACCGGCAAACGAATCTATTCGCGGTGCTTTGGATCTTTCTTACCGTGTCACCCGTGAGGAGCAGGGGGAGCTGAATATTAACGGCGTGAACTGCATTCGATTTTTTCCGGGTCAGGGGATCAGGGTCTGGGGAGCCAGAACTCTTGCTGAAAGTAGCAGCGAATGGAAGTACATTAACGTTAGGCGCCTGTTTAATATGATTGAGGAATCCATTGCCAGAAGCACACAGTGGGTGGTTTTTGAACCCAATGATGCAACCTTATGGAATTCCATTAAACGGGATGTGTCTGCCTTTCTAACCATGCTTTGGAGACAGGGTGCATTGAAAGGAACTACGCCGGAAGAAGCCTTTTTTGTTAAGTGTGATGATGAAATCAATCCTTCTGATGTGATCAATGCCGGGATGGTCGTGACGGTAATAGGCGTCGCCCCTGTTAAGCCCGCTGAGTTTGTTGTCTTTAAAATAGGACAGTCTGAAGGCGGTATAGAAACAAGTGAAGAAGAATAATCGATAAAGGAGATACAAAATATGGCTGAAAGCAACAAACAAGATAAAACCATGGCTGTTCAGGATCCTTACAGATCATATAATTTCAAACTTCTAATCGGCGACATGACCGAAGGTCACTTTATGGAATGCAGCGGCATGGGTGTTAAAATAGAAAGCATTTCATACAGGGAAGCAGGCAACAACCAGGTTGTGAGAAAAATACCCGGTCCGGTTGAATATGGAGATATTGAACTTAAATACGGCCTTACGGATTCCAGGGTTTTATGGGATTGGTTTATGAGCGGTGTTAACGGAAATATTGAAAGAAAGAATGTTTCGATCCAACTGCTGAACAGCTCGGGAAGCCTTCCTGTGATGCAGTGGGACCTGATCAATGCATGGGCCTCGGAATGGAAAGGTGCTGAACTTGATGCGATGGGAAAAGAAATCGCAATAGAAAGCGTAACCCTTGTATATGAAACACTGCAGCGTACAGGTCAAAGTGGTGGTGATGGTGATCAAAAGTAAAGCCGGAATAAAATTGGCTTTATTTACTGCAAGGCTGTTAAAAAAAACATCGGATTTAATTTATACATCCATTGAAACGCCATCAGTAGATAAACAGAGCATGATTTTTCAGAATAAATTCGAACCTTTTTTAACCTCTGATACACCTCCTGCTCAGTGGGCGGAAAAAATAGCTGCCGCAGGAGAGGTTCAATGGTTTGCCTGGAATAGCCACACAGGCCTTGCACCGGATACCGGACCCATTAATACAATAGATGACTCTGTCAGCAAAAAACAAACAGATGTTCATTATACTGTAAGTCCCGTTGAAAATATAAAAAATGATACCAAGGCCGGTTTTTCAGTAAAAAAAGATAATCGTATATTCAATAAAACAACAAAAACATGGATAGATCCGGGAACAAAAAAAAATATAGGTTATGAATTTCATAAAGCCCCAAAGATACAGAGTGAACCGGGTTATAATTTAAAAGAAGTACCGTCGGCATTGACCGAAAAACGTGCTTATTTTACAAAGGAATCCATCAAAACAGCATCCCCCGAAAGCGATATTTTGCCTAAAGAGATTGATGACCCCTTTGTCAGCATAAAGGAGCCTGTTTTAGTTAAGATAAAAAAAACCATCTTTGGCAATCAAACTAAACCCAAAGCTATTTTTTCCAACCGCAATAGGCAGCCCCTGACTGTCAACACCCAGATTCAACCCATAGTAAAACATGATAGTAATTCAACAAGTGATTTTGATTTTCATAGAAAATTTAAAAAAAAGAGAAAATCCAGTATTCAAACCAAAACAAAAATGCCCTTAAACAGGGATAAAACAATGGATGCTGATATTCGTTTCAGGCCTATTGAAAAACAGACTCCAGACATCAATAACAACAAAACAATAGTAAAATCAAATAATTATACTCAAAGCAGGCACACCATGGACGCTGAAAGAAAAACGAAAGCAGGGATTCACATGTCTGTCTCAAAGGGTGTCTGGCCAAAACTGCCTGAAATTACTCCCCCTATCCGGAAATACACTCCGGCAGTAAACGTTTTAGAACGCATTACAATCCTTGAAACAGAACAGAAAGGGGGCTTATGGAGCGTATAGCTTTTTTAACTGAACCGGATGACTTAAGAATCAGCTGTATGCTGAACCCTGAAACGATTACCATTAAAAGAAGTGCGGGTGTGAAAGAAAAAGAATCCATCGGCGGGCTTATTTCAGGCTATAACCAGAGTGATATGCCGTTACTGTATACCGGCGGAGGCGTAACTTATATTGAGATGGAACTGCTTTTTGACGTTACTATCAGGGGATCAGGGATAATATCCGGCGACGTAAGGGACTATACTGCGCCCTTTTTTGAAATGGCGGAAAACAAATACGGGGGGTTCGGTTCCAAAGGTCCGAAAACGGTACGGATGATCTGGGGTAAAAACTGGAATATCCCCGGAGTAATAACGGATATTGCAGAAAGGCTTGATTACTTTACAAAGAGCGGTGTACCAAGACGTTCCTGGGTCACGTTAAGATTACGAAGAACGGAAGATGAATTTACCATCTCTGATCTGATTGAAAAATTAATCCGGTTAATCAACAATTCTGCTGATCTTATAGACGCACTGGACATAACGTCTCCCTATCAGCAGGCTGAAATCCTTGAAGAACTGGAAAACCTATCAAATATCTCTGTCTTGAATGATAGGCTGGATGCCATTGCTGCCCGCTATTACAATACACCTTCTTTGTGGCGTGTACTTGCAGCATTTAACGGCATTATGGACATTGCGGAAAACTATGGCAACAAACTGATAAAAATTCCATCCATGGAGGCATTGACAAAACTATTATGAGACCGTTAACGACACTGCCTGATATAGATATTGAAGTAAACGGTGAGCCACTGCTCCCAGGTATTGTAAAAAAAATAACCGGGATTACCGTTATTCAGAAACTTTGTGTTCCATCTGTCTGTGAGATAGAATTTTCAGATGATGAAGGGACGATCGTTGCCTCTGACAACATGGTTCCCGGTACGGAATTTACAGTTAATATCAGGGGTGAGGCAGACCCTCTTTTTAAAGGCGTTTTTACGGCAACTGAGTATCATTACGGGCCCCAAGGCAATATTACAACATCAGTACGGGGGTATGACCCTCTTATTTCTATCTGTAAAACACAGCAGACAACAACGTATACTCAAGTGACGGCCTCGGACATCTTTAAAGAGATGTGTGATTTTAAGGTTTTGGAGAAAAAAGCCCTTACCGAATGGGAACGCTTGGTTCAGTTTAATGAAAGCGATATTGATTTTGTTACTAGAATTTGCCGTGATTCAGGGTGTTTTTTCTTTTTTCATCAAAACTGCATTAACATTTTTGATCTTTGTGTTTCTGAGCCTGATATTCATCTTACTGCCGGTGAGAACCTTCATGAGTGCCGTTTTGAAGTAAATAGTTCACGTTCATTAAAATCTGTTTATACAAATGGATGGAACCCTTTTCTTGCAGAGCTTAACGACAGTAAAGTTTCTGAGTCCGGAACCGGCTCCAATATTGATTTTCAGTTAAGTAAAAATGCTGAGAATCTTGCATCTGAAAAACAGCTGGTGGATATGCCTGTCTGCAACACAAGGGAGGCGGAATCACTGTCCAGGGCGGCGCTTGATATCAGCAAGGCAAGTGAAATTTCCTTTAGCGGCACTGCTGAGGGAACCCCACAATTGTTTCCGGGTATAACAGCCTTTGTTGATAAGGTTGCAGGTGAATTTAAAGGAAACTATAAACTTACGGAAGTCACCCACATCCTGAATACGCAATACGGATATATTTCAAGGTTCACAACAATGCCCCCTGAAAACAGGTCTGGCAAACCTGAAGCAGTAACAACCTTTGGAACAGTAACAGACATCAATGACCCTGAAAATACCGGCAGAATAAAAGTCAACCTTGAAGCTTACAATGACACTGAAACAGGATGGCTGAATGTGGTTCTTCCCGCTTCAGGAAAAGAAAAAGGCCTGGTAATGCTTCCCTGTGTCGGGGACAGGGTTCTCGTTCTTTTTATGAACAGCAACCCTGGCAGGGGCCTGGTTTTAGGCGGTGTTTCCCCCGATGCAAACAACTCACACAAATGGGGAATTGATTCCGGCAGTGTCAGCAGTTTCTCATTGATCTCCCCGCTAGGCCAAAAACTAGTTTTAAATGATAACGAGCAGACCATTGTGCTTGAAAACAAGCCCGGCAGTTCTATAAAACTTGGGCCCCAGCGTCTTGAAATCAATTCAAAAACCGATGTGATCATTGAGGCGAGCGGAAAAACCATAACCCTTAAAGGGGCTAATATAGATTTTACCAAAGGATGATTATTTGAATTTTATACTTACTGAAAATGCAAAACTTGTGTGCAAACATGAACTCGGTACTGTAGGAATAGTCCCATCGCAGGATTTTGTTACGATTAACAAAAACAAAATTCTCGTTGAACCTGATACCGTTGGCAAACCCGTTGCAGGCTGCCCTAATGTGGGTGCTTCCATAAAACCCTGCATGCTGACGTTAACAGTTTCTCAGGGATATTCAGACTTGATCAGGATAAACGGCAGGCGCGTTTGCCTTGCTTCACTGAAGGGCATTACAGACGGAACACCACCGGGGGGTGTGGAATATCTGGTCAGAAATCCCGGCCAGACACTTGCCGGGGTTACATAGGAGTCAATTCAATGAAACGTTTTAATGCGTTTAAGTTTAACTTCTCATCTGAAAAAAATATAGCCCTTAAACAAGGTTTTGATAAAGGCCTTAATATTTCAGAGATGGGAACGCTTCAAATGGTTGATGAAAGCAATTCCATCAGGCAGTCGATATTAATGATTCTTTCAACAATCCCAGGTGAACGTATCATGCGTCCGGATTATGGATGTGAACTATACAAACTGACCTTTTCACCCAATGATGAAACAACGGCAGGCATTGCTATCCATTACATAAAAAAGGCAATTACAAAATGGGAACAAAGAATACAGATCATTGATATTGATGCCGTTCCCAATGCCGTATACGGCGAAATTCTCGATATTACAATGTCATATACAATTAAAAAGAACCTTAACAAAGATTTTTTAACATATTCTTTTAATTTGGAAGGTTCTGAGGCCCATGATTAAGTATAAGCTAATGTAAAACAGAAAACACAGGATCAGATATGTCACTAATATCTCCAAACCTTGACGACAGACGTTTTGATGACCTTATGGAAGAAGCGTTGAAAACGATAAGGAACACCTGCCCTGCATGGACTGATCTTACGCCTTCCGACCCCGGCATTGTTCTGCTGGAATCATTTGCCCACCTTACGGAAACAATGATATACAGGTTAAACAGGCTCCCTGATAAAGCTTATATTGAGTTTTTAAAACTTCTCGGAGTTAAACTTTTTCCACCTTCTTCTGCTGCTGCCGTTCTGACATTTTCCTTAACTGCGCCCCAAAACAGCCCTGTGGTTATTCCTTTGCGAACAAGGGTAACAACAAAATCAGCAGGGTCTGATTCGGCGTCACCGGTTTTTTACACCCATGAAAAAGCCATTATAAAAAAAGGGGAGCTGTCTGTTAATGTAACAGCTTCTCACTGCAACTTTCACGATGGAGAACTGATCGGCACAGGGACAGGCAGGCCGGGGTTAACACTTACTATGAAAAACGCCCCGGTTGCCGTTGCATCTGTGGGGAAGCACGATTTTATTGTGGGTGTGGAAACACCGGACGACGAACTTGAAGAGCGTGCCCCTGCGATAGAATTTCAGGGAAAAACATATAGAATATGGAATGAGACCGAGAACTTTACCGGCAACTCGGAAACGCCGTATATTTATACTGTTGACAGAACAAGAGGTATTGTTTCCTTTGCCCCTGAAATTAAATCCGGCAAAGGAGACTCAACCCAAATTTTAGGAAATGTTATTCAAGACGGACGTGGGGTAAGAGTATGGTATACTTCAGGGGGCGGTCCCGGGGGTAATATCGGCCCTGCAACGCTTACAAAACTCAAAGATCCTATTCAGGGCATAAGTGTAACCAACACGTTTGCCGCCACTGGCGGGCGGGAACAAGAATCTGTGAAGAATGCAATCTTAAGGGGCCCAAGAGAACTGCACTCCCTGGAAAGAGCTGTTACTGCTGAAGATTTCGAATTGATAGCCATGAAAAGTTCTGGGGGGGTCATAAGGGCAAAAGCCTTTACAAAAGCAGCGCGTTGGGCACATGCACAACCGGGAACCGTTGAAATACTCATTGTACCCAATATTTCCGAAAACAGAGACAATGTTTCCCTTGAAATACTGAAAATAAAAGAAAACAATGAGACACTAAACCAGATACAAAATGCCCTTTTAAACAGAATGCCCCTTGGAACCACCTGTCTTGTAAATTGGGTCCGGTATAAAACCGTAAATGTTAAGGCCAAAGTAGCTGTCCACAGGGGGCAGGACCCCAATGCGGTAAAACAGCGTGTGGAAGAAAGGCTCTATAAAACAATCAACCCCTTGCCGGATAATTCAGAAGGAAGGGGCTGGCCGTTTGGAAAGCCACTTAGGATTTCCGATGTTTATGACATTATTCTAAAAGAGCCGGGAGTAAGCTATGCAGATAATGTCTTTTTTACTGTGGATGATGTACCCAACGGAGAAATCACCTCTGTGGTGGAGGACCATTTTCAAAAAGACACCTGGTATGCGTCAGATACGACAGCTCTTTACAGAACGATGAATAACGGTGAAGGCTGGGAAGCTGTCCTGCAACTTACAAATGATGTGAGTACAATAAAGTCTGTATGCCTGAGCAAAAATAATCCCGGTGCCATTGCTTTAAATACAAAAAATACAGGGGACATCAAATCAACGGTTTATTTTTCATCAGATTGCGGTGAATCCTGGTCATCCATAGCTGGTACAGCCTTTGAAATTGAAGATATCGCCCTAAGCGAGCGTGACGGTGTCCCTCTTTTACTTATGGCAACGGATGTGGGCCTGTATGAACTGTGGGCAAAACCCGGAGCAGTGCCGGTCCAGCTGCTTGTGGATACTGAGAATCAGGGCTCAGGTTTTTATAAAGTAACCACTGCATTTGATAACAGGGGAACCCAGTATGTGATAACCTCTTCCCAGAAAGAAAAAGGGATATATATGTCTGCCGCCGGGGGAAAAACAGGAACATTTAGAAATATCGGCCTAAAAGGGAAAGACATAAGGACCCTTGCTATCCAGATAGACGGCCCGAGAACATTTTTATGGGCCGGCCCAACTGTAATGGGAAATGACGATGGTGACGGATGCTGCTATACGGAACTAACAGGTTCCGACATTTCAAAAGACGGCTGGTCAACGATTAATGAAAGCTGGGTTGGAGGCAGTGTAAGGGCCATCGCATTTATGGAGTCAACTGTTTTTGCCGCAACTCATCGGGGCGGCGTTCTGTCGGTAAACATGGCTTCAAGAAATAGAATATGGCGCAGACCAAACATCAGATGCGGACTTCCTTCAAGGGATGCTGAAAGACTTTTTCAACCTGTCTCAACCCTATCCGTAAATATGGAGCAGTCCATTCTTCTTACGGGTACACCAGAGGGTGTTTTTACAAGTAAAGATGGAGAACATTTTACCAACTGTTCGGAAAACAGCTTTACGGAAAAAGTTACACTTCCTGAAACATGGCTGTTCTGCTCCGGTACTCATGAAATCCATGTTGAAACAGACGGAGAAACCTGAGATGGAAAAACATAAAATTATACCATTGCTGCCGGGGATTTTTCAGCAAAGTGCCAAACCGGGAAACCCTCTTTTTGCTTTTCTCTCGGTTATGGAAGTGATGCATGCAGATTCTCAAACAATATTAAAGAACCTGGACTCTTTTTTTGATCCTGTCAGAACAGATGAAAATTTTATCCGTTTTCTTTTAAAATGGGTGGACATGGACTGGCTGATTGATGACGAAGATGCATCCGGCAAAATGATAAAGAAGGATAATTTAAGGCTTCTCATTGCCAATGCCTGGTATCTTTCAAAATGGAGGGGAACCGCCAAAGGTCTTATCATGTTTCTCGAAACTGCCACCGGCGTAAAAGGTTTTTTAATCAATGAGAACGCCAAAGATGAAAAAGGAATGCCTTTACCCTTTCATATAATAATAAATGTACCTGAAAATGCAGTACCGATGCTGCATATTATTGAACGGATTATTGAAAAAGAAAAACCTGCTTATGTAACCCATGAAACAAAAATTTTGATAGAGTCGTAAGCGCCTGTTTAAAAAGTTCCATATACGTCACTAATTTCTAAACGGAGGTAATATTATGGCCAGAGATTTTGCGATAACGACAGTGAACAGCCAGATAGAGCTGAAAAAAGGAAAAAAAAGTTCTGTTTCTTATACTGTAACCAACAGTAGGGGAACTCAGCTGACAGCCCGTGCGAGAATATCACCCTTAGAAGGTGCGGATGAGTCATGGTTTACAATAGAAGGTGAAAGTGAAAGGGTCTTTGCAGAAAACGACACCCATCAATATTCAGTATCTGTAAATATTCCGGCTGAAATAGAACGCGGCTCCTATAAATTTAAACTGGATGTTTTCTCTGTTGAAAACCCCGATGAAATTTTTTCTGAAGGGCCTGTAATTGAGATTCTCATATCGGAAGCCCCGATTGACGATAACAATAACGACAAACCGTTTCCATGGTGGATTATAGCTGTTATTGCGGCTGTAATTCTTATCGGTGGTGGCATTATCTGGTATGTTATTTCAAATAAACCCCAACCCAAACCTGAACCTGAACCTGAATCTGTAAAAATTGAAATTCCGTGCAGCATTAAAGGGAAAAAATATGAACAGGCATTTGAACTTTTAAACAACAAAGGAATTAAATATCAGGTTTTTACAACCGAAAAAACAAAAAAAAGTATTGAAAATACCATCTCCGCCAGAACCGTAGCTCCGGCCGCACCTAGCAATCTTACCGTAACTTCAAGACCTGCAATAAGACCTATAACCGTTTTCCCTGTGGTTGTTGATACGGACCCCAAGTGTAAAACCAAAATTGATCCGGATCAGATTGTTAAAGTATACTTTGGTGAAAAAACCAGTGCGCCATATGTTCGTCTGGAAAAAACGTTTCTTGAATTTAAAGCAGGGATGAATAAAGAGCTGCTGAAAAATCTCGATACTGTCCACAGGGTACGGCAATGAGCTGAATAAATACAAAATCGGTTATGCACTTCGTTCAAGTCGACAATCAGTTGTTAAGATAACAGTATTGCGAAGTGCATAACCCGAATAACGGCCATGGGCCGACCTGGTCTATCAGCTGCCAGGCATAACCCACAACAAAGCTTGAAAGATCTGAGTAACTTACCCAGACTTTCTTATAAAAAAAAGGAAAAAAATTTGAGCCCCCAAAAAAAATTTTTCATTCTGTTAGCTGTTTTAGGTGTTGTCACCGTATGCGCCATGGGAGCAGGCATATATAATGACAGGGAAGACAGACCGGCTGCAACGGAACAAGAAGCGAAAAAACAAAGCAGTCAGTATGAATGGCCGGGGATGTTCAGCACGGTCATTGGAGGGTTAAGTCCCGGCATTAAAATTTCAGATATATCCTTCGAACAGCTTCATTCTTCTGAATATCGTTTTTTAATAAAAGAAAAGAAAGATACCCCATTCAGGGCGTTAAAGATAAAAGTCACCAGAAGTAAAGATAATCAAAATGGGACTGCATCCGGAAAAGTCATCTATCGGGCTAAAGAGAGTCCCATTGAAGAATTGTCAAATCAGGAAGAACCTTTGCGGTTTCCGCCCTCGAACGCAGACCAGGAATCAGTTTCCCTTGCTATTGTTGAAAAAGGTGGAAACCTAATACTATTGCCCAATCCCGGATCAAGGTTTGTTATGGTAGAGGATAAAGAACAATTATTCTTATGTGAGAAATCAAAAAACGGTAAATTGAGTTATAACACAAAAAAAATAAAATAATTTTGGAAACTGCCCATGAATAAACTAAACAAACCTCTTTTTTTTCTTTCTGTAGTATTACTTGTCATTATTGTTTTCAGTGAAGCGGGCTCAGCTTTTTTTATCGGTATCAGCGGGCAGGCAATATCCTCCCCGGGGTACGGAATCCCCTGTCTTGCATTCTTTGATGGGCTTGTTATGTTCAGCATTTTTTTAATCAGCGCTTCGCTTTTCATTCCTGAACGTATCCAGGGAAAAATCCAAGGCATTATCACACTTATTTTTTCTTTAATCATGATATTCACTGCAATTGGCCTCGTTTTTTACATCCTTTTAAAACTTGCAATAATGGTGGCCCTCTTTGTAGCACCGATATTCGGTACCCTTGCTTACCTTGCGGTATTCGGGCATTTTGAAACAGGTGGCGCAAGACTTATGCTCAGCTATATTATGATGCTAAAATTTGTCTTTGCCGTTCTTCTGATCCTGTCACACAGGCGATTTATTGAAAACAAGGGACTTGTTCTGGTTATAGTGACATCAGTTGTTTCGGGTGTGATTGTCTCGCTTTGCCATAATATTGTTCCATCGTTTCTTGCGAGCATTACAGACGCAATTGCAGGGATTGTTGTTTTGATCATCACCCTTATCTGGTCGATTTTTTTTCTTATCGGCTCTATAAAATCAGTATTAAAAGCAGTGGGGTAATAATTAAGGAGTTTTTAGATATTTTATGATCACCCGTAAATTGTTTTCTTTGTTGCTGATGTCTGCCTTGTTGCCCGGCTTGATTCTATTGGGTGGCGAATCGTTGGCCGATACTAAGCAGGCACATGCACTGCAACAACAAGCGGTCGCACGCCTGGATCACTTCATCAGCCATTTCCGCCGTACATTCGACCGGACATTGCTGATTTCCGAACTTGCGACCGCGGAAACAGAACTCGGCCAAAGCGTGCAACTGTTTCAAGTTGCGGATGATTTGGCCGGTAGCGCCTTATCGTTGATCAAAATCGGAGATGTACGCCGCTATCGTGATCAATGGCAGGAAGCGGTCAACGCATACCAAACTGCGGCCTCAGCAGCAAAGCGGGCCAACTCCCCGGCTCTGCTCTGTCAGGCATTGTTGGGCCATGCGCGGGCGCTGCTGTATGGGTACAGTGAAGCGGATGCCGCCAAAGCGCTGATCCGGGAAGCGATACCTTTGGCACATCAACTGGAAGATTCCAAGTGCACCTTCGACAGCCTTGACCTGCTGGCGCAGGTGCAGATTGCCCAGGGTGACATTGCCGGTGCAGCAGACTCCCTGAATCGCGCCTTTGCCGGCCGCAATGGTGTTGATGACGACAGCCTGCTTTTTTACGGCTATCTTGACCGGGCCGAATTGTATCAGAAGGTTGCAGAGAAGTGCGATTACCAAAGAGATTTTGAACCCTGCCTGCAGGCAGTCGTGCTATCGGCACGGGACTATGGTTCGGCACAAGGCATTGCAAAGAAGCTCGGCTGGGATGCCCTCGCCGATCAAACGCGTGGCTTTCTGCGTCGTCTCAAGATTCGGAAACAAATGATCGAGAGTCAACGCCGCATGCATACGCTGGTCAGGCAAACCGATCTGTTTTCACCCCGCACAGCAGAAGATGTGTTCCTGAGCCCCAATTTCGTTGCGGGCCCCAACGTCTGGGCGAAGGGTCTACTGACCTGGATAGAAAGTCAAGGCGGCCTGCCCGTGCCCAACGATGCGCGGGGAGCCTACATTCGCGGCCTGTTCAGTGAGATGAATGGCGATACAGACCGGGCGCTGGAATCCTACCTGCGTGCAACGGATCTTCTCGAGCAGGATCGCGGCACCCTCAAGGAAGAGCGATCGCGCGGCGCGTTTATTGAGGACAAAGTCGACTTTTACTACACGGCACTACTGCACCTGCTGCAACGCGGCCGCACCGCTGAGGCATTCGAACTGATGGAGCGATCACGGTCACGCGTCATGCTGGACCTTATCAAGACCAAAGAGATCTCTTTAGCCTCAACTCGGGAGCGCGAACTCTATGGACGCCAACTCGCGCTGGGCGCCAAGATTAGTCAATACCAGAATTGTCTGTTTGCCGCACGTAGTGACATGGCACCCGTATCACCACTTTGCGCCTCTCTTGAAACGGGGGGATCCGGAACGGCCAACGACGAACGAGGGGTAAAGCCGATCAAATCCGGGGTAAACCAGATAAAGCTCGACATATCTGGCCTGCAGCAGGCGCTCAAACGGCTTCAAAACCAGTACCGGCAACTGGAAGCAGAGGTCGCCAAACGCGCGCCCCGTTTGAACCACCTGACACGTTCCGAACCGGTCTCTCTAAGCGCTTTGCAAAAAACCTTGGCTGCCGACGGCAGTGAACTCGTTGCCTATCTCACACTCCATAGCCAGTTGCTCATCTGGCATATCACCCGGGCAAAGGTGATCGTACATTCGGTGTTTCTGCCCCGTTCGGAGTTGAAGAGGAAGATTGCCGCGCTCCGGAAAAGTCTCATCGACCCGATGCAACCCTATGACGAGAACCTGGCGCACCAACTCTATTTGTATCTGCTGTCACCTATCATGGACCAGGTTAAATCAAACCATTTGGTGATCGTCCCCCATGAAGATCTGTACTACCTGCCGTTTCAAGCATTGTACCAAAGCGCGGGCAAGGGATATGTGGGCGCAGGTTATGAAATCACCTACGCACCCAGCGCAAGCATTCTGAGCCTGATGCCTGCGCCCCAGCCGCTTGGGAATCCGAGCATTCTTGCTGCCGCCGACCCGTCACTTGGCTTCGCACCCGGAGAGGTGCAGGCCCTGGGGACTCATTTCAGGGGTATGATCGTCGCCGACAGACTCATGACCGAATCGGCACTGAAGGCGTCGGTTTCAGGCAAACAGCTCGTGCATCTTGCAGTGCATGGCAGTTTCGTTGCTGACGAGCCCCTGCTGTCTTATCTGCACTTGAAAAAAGACAGCGTCGACGACGGACGCTTAACTGCTGCCGAGATGTACGGTTTGTCACTCGATTCTGCCCGGCTGGTTGCGCTGAGCGCCTGCGAGACCGGCAGTGTCAAAGCCACTCACGCCAATGAAGTATTGGGAATGATGCGGGGACTGCTGTTTGCAGGGGGCGATGCGTTGTTGCTGTCATCCTGGAAAATCGATGACTCCGCCACCGCAAGCTGGATGCAGACCTTCTACAACGCCGCCGATAGATACACACCGGCACAGGCATCGGTAACTGCAATCAAAGCGCTGCTAAACAACCCAGCCTATCAACATCCTTATTACTGGAGTCCTTTTCTGTTGGTAAGCCGCTAAAAAGATTCCATTTTCATGTTTATTGTTATTGCAACCGAATGTACCAAAAAATTTACGATTCACCCTGTTGAACGTCAATCGGTGTCAGGATTTCATCCGGAGCGGGTATTGCCCGGGGGATGCCGATATCTTCAAAGAAGAGTTCAATCTCTCTCTCGCGTCGCTTCTTCAGGCCGGCCAGTTCTCTGCCGCCTGCTTTTACCCAGCGGCGCAACTGCAAGGGTACCCGTTCAAATTCGTCTTTATTAATAACCTTGAGAAGTGTCGAGCTTCGAAAATTCCCCCCCCCGACATTGTACACAAAATCACACAGGGCGGCATATTGACCATCCGTCAGCGGCACTTTTACCGCTGTCAACACTGCCAGTTCAGCCCGCTCCATGTCCTTTCGAAGCATTTGGGCGCCTTTGGATTCACTGACGCCCTGAAGGAACTCTTCGGGCTCACTACCGTCACAGGGCGCTAATTTGACCAGATGACCATATGCGATGGTGCAGTACCGGGCCGCATCGTTATAAAGATGACTTCGAAATCCTTCCGAGTCTTTGGTCAGCTGCAGCCCTTTGTCATATACGCCCGGCAGAGTGCTCCCCGGAGGCAGGGCCGTCCGTTCTTCGGGTTCAAGAAAAATGCCCGCGGTAAGCTTATCCATTGTTATGTAGGAGGGAATTTCAACATTCTTATTACAGCCTCCAACAAATCCACTTGCCATTACGATAATGATGAATCCTGCCAAACGTATATATTGCATCGTCCTACCTCCCATTATGAGTTAGTCCAAAAAAGCATTCGCGCTGTATTCTTCGCACCGGTTCAAGGCATCTTTGATCCTGTTGCATAAGTGGGTCAAGCCGGTGAACATCTGTTGGAACCACAGCCTCTGGTGGGGCAAAACCTCATCCCGGCTGCGTTTCAAGTGTTCGTTCGACTTCAGTAATGATGTCTGCAGCCAGTCGGTTGAGCCGGGTGATATCACCTGAAACCGCAATCGATGCTTTCTGTATATTTTTTTTAAACAGCATGACCACAACTTTCACAAGATTACCGTTTACCCAGTAACGCCCGGCCAGAGAATAGGCGTCGGGAAAGTCGGCTGCATCCACATAGACAAACCCGGTGTTTTGACCGCGCATCGACACGTCACGAAGGGCATCATTAACACGACGGCCCAATTCCAGGTGATCTATAACCCGCTGTTCATCCTGAAAGTTTGACTGCAATATCAAGGGCCTGACGGCGGCAAGCCGGATTTTTTGCCGATCCTCTTCAAGAAGCTGTCCCAAATCGAAGCTTGCACCTCCCCTTGGCATTGCGACCACCGGACGTTGAATGCCGCCAATGTCTTTGGCAAGTTGCGGCACATGATCCGCAGCATGATGAAGCAGACGTTCGGCATCGACAAACTGGGATTCACGCAGGGCTGCACCGCGCATACCGAACAACAGGCTCCATGTGAGCAGCCCCTGGCCGTATCGGCTGGTCTCATAGCTCACGGCATCAGCCGCTGCGCCGGCCAGGACATACAGTCCCGTGCGATCCTTCATACGTTCCAGCGCCCGCACCTGACTGGAAGCAATATCCCGCTTTTCGGTCAGCCGTTCCACGACTCTGCCCGCAGCACAGGTGTCAAGGATGAGAATCTGTTTCAACGCAGGCACTTTTTTGATCATATCGGTCAGTTCCCTGCTCGATATGGCGGTGGAAGCGCGTATGGCTGGGTCATCAAGGTTGCCGCTTCCGGCATCAGGGGTCAGATAATAGAAATCTCCGTCCTGACCCCCGTAGTTTACACCGTGGCCGGCCAGATAGACAATCAGCAGGTCGGTTGCACGGGCTTGGGCTGCAGCTTCAAATGCAGCCTGGAGCCGTTCCCGCGTGGGGGCGGCCTGTCCCGGTTTGTCTGAGGTGGTCAGCAGCGTAAGTCGCACATGATCGGCCCCGAACAGCCGTGTCCCGCCGATTTCAAGCGCATGAGCCATATCTTCGGCATCTTTTGCTGCATACCGCAGATCAATGGCATTGCCGGCATAATCCGAAACACCGGCAACGATTGCCCACAATACCGGTTTTTCCTCTTGGGCTGTTCCCGGTTCCTGATAGGCGATCGTAACCCCCCGGCTGGAAAGAAAGCCTTCGGCGTTGTACGCACGAACTTCGATGATATTTTTCTGACCGGTAAGAAGATAGGGATGGCCGGCCAGGGGAATGGGGGGCAAGACGGCCTGTGCGGCAGACGGATCAACCGTGCCGCCCCGGGCATCGCTGACTATTTCTTTGCCGTTGAGCAAAATGATGGCCCGGCCTATACCCCCGCCCTGGTTAACCAGCGTAATTTGAAGCTTTGGGTCCCTGGGGTCAAGCGGTTTCGTGATAACATCCGGAAATAATCCGGGGGCAACAAAAGAGACGACGTTCCTGAGAGGTTCACGGTTATACCCCATCTTTTTTGCGAGCAGCCCGGGTTCATAGTAGCGTTCCTTAAGTTGGCTCAAGGCGATTGCTTCCAGGCCGACGACCCAGTGCAGCCCTTCGACATCACCCCCGTTGGAAGCATCAAACCGTCCCTTTTTATCGACTACTGCCCAGCCTCCGTCCCTAAAACTAATTAACTGGCACAGTTCCTCACCCGTGGCCGTGTCCCAGAGCCTGGCTGTCTGATCGGCACTGGCCGACAATAAAAAACGGTTGTCCGGAGAGAATGCCACCTGAATGACGGCGCTGGTATGACCGGTAAAACGGCGTAATTCCTTACCGCTGTCCGGATCCCACAGGCGGATTGTTTTGTCTTCGCTTCCCGTTG
This sequence comes from Desulfobacter curvatus DSM 3379, assembly GCF_000373985.1. Classification (GTDB taxonomy): domain Bacteria; phylum Desulfobacterota; class Desulfobacteria; order Desulfobacterales; family Desulfobacteraceae; genus Desulfobacter; species Desulfobacter curvatus. Next base: position 11,788 of record NZ_KB893065.1, on the reverse strand, counting down.
CCACATAGCGGCCGTCCCTGGAAAAAACGGCGCTGTGTATGCCATTGGTGTGACCTTTAAAGTTCAGGATTTCCGTTCCGGTCCGGGGATCCCACAATCGGATGATCTGATCCCAGCCGGCGCTGAGTATCCGGCGTCCGTCGGGAGAGAATGTCACTGTGTTGACCAGCCGTGTGTGGCCTTTAAAGCTTCTGATGATACGTTGCGTGGCAACGTCCCAAAGACGCACCATGTTTTTGCTGGCCGTCACAACCCGGCGCCCGTCGGGAGAAAACGCGACGGAAGAAACACGGTCTTCATGAGGCCCAAGAAGACTGACCTGTGAAAAGCCGGTCTGTGTGTCCCACACTCTGGCTGTTCCATCATCTCCTCCGGTTACAATCCATCGCCCGTCTGCTGAAAACACAACCGGACGAATGCCGCCTTTGTGCCCTGTCAGGCGTTTAAATTCACGGCCGTTGACGGTTTTCCAGATGCGGGCGGTACCATCCCGCGCCGCGGTTACAATCCATTGTCCATCAGGAGAAAACGTCACGCCGCGTACATCACCGGTATGGCCCTGCAGACGCTGAAGCTGTGCGCCGCTGTCCGCATCCCACAGTCCAGCCGTATCGTCCCAGGTGCCGATCAGTAAGCGCTTTCCGTCAGGAGAAAAGTCCACTGCGCTGACCCAGTCAGAATTGCCTTCAAAATTCAGAAGGTGCCGGACAGTTCCTGACGAAAGATCCAGGGACCAGGCTTGGGGAATTTCACCTGCAGCTGTGAAAAAGACTGTTTCTTCAGCAGAGGTATCGACGGCGGTAACCCCATTGGTATGCGAAATGGCATTCCCGTATTGCGTGCCCTGAAGCGTATTCCAGATACGAGCCGTTGCATCCTGGCTTCCGGTGACAACCGCATGTCCGCCATGGCAGAACGCCACCGAGGTTACCGCTTTTTCATGTCCGAGGTATCGCCGGATTTCATGCCCGGCTTTGATATTCCACAGGCGTGCGGTTTTATCGAGACTGCCTGTCAGGGCATACCGTCCGTCAGGTGAAATGGCCACCGCACTGATACCTCCCTGATGACCTTTGAAACGGCGTACTTCCCGCCCGGTTTTCAGGTTCCACAACTGAGCCGTAGTGCCGCCGCCGGTAAGCATGCGCTGCCCGTCCGGCGAGATCGCAAGGGATGTAACTTCGGCGTTGAGACCTTTTAATTGTCGAATCTCTCGGCCGTCGTCAGCATTCCACAGACGCACCGTCATATCTTCGCTGCCGGTGGCAAGCCAGGCGCCGTCCGGAGAAAAGGCCGCTGCCGTCACCGGTTGGGTATGTCCTTTCAACTGCAGTAGTTCTCTGCCACTGAACGTATCCCACAGCCGTGCCGTTTTATCCGCACTGCCGGTTAACAACAGGGCACCGTCAGGCGACAGCGCAACCGAACGAACCACCTCGGCATGGCCTTTGAAACGGCGAATCTCCTGCCCTGTACGGGCATTCCACAGGCGAACGGTTTTGTCCCAACCTGCACTGACGATAAAGTGCCCATCGGCCGATACATCCATGGCCGATACATGATTGGCGTGGGTTAACTGTACCACCATCCGGGCATTTGCCGCTGTTCGGTTTTTTTCCGGAAGGGCTGTTACTGACGGTCTTTTTGGGGCTACACACGAGGCGGTAAAGAGCATCGAAACAATTAAGGCAATCCGCAACAAGGTAAACGTATAATTGCCAGGCATAAATACTTTCTTCAGCCGACTCGGTTCGCAACGATTAAGGGGATAGTTGTACATACCGGATTCAATCCCTTTTTCAGCGTGTATAGCTGAAGGTCCACCATGCGCTTTTTTCCCCTGATTTACCGTTTTGATCCACAGCCCAGACCCGCCATCGGCCTGGCTGAGCACCTACAAAATTGAAAGTGTAGGTCGTAGACCGGATTGATTTGACCATTTTGTGTGTGCGTCCTATATCCTTGCACCATCTGTTTGCCCGGCAGCAGCCATAGCAGTCGATTTCGACGGTGTAGGCGGCTGCCCCCTGTACGGTTGACCATCGGAGTGTTGTGCGGCGCGGATAGTGGCTGAAACGCTTGCCGCTGGTCGGTGATTGTAACATCGGTGCCGGTAGTGCCCGTATGGGAATCACCCTGATCGGTCTGTTCGGCCTCACGATTTCACCAGGGATTATGACCGGTTTATCATCTCTCAACCGCAGCGGCGGATTGGGGCTTTCACCGACAACCTGCGGTTGATAGACGGTAGTCCCCCTTTCCGCGGTGATGCTTTGTCCGCCATAACCGGTAACTGTCAGCACATACGTCATACCGGGCGCCACTGCTCGTTCACCGTTGAGAGGGACGTTTCCGATGCCCGAAATTGCGGCAGAAACAGCATTACGGGTACGCCACCGCAACGTAATGGTATCACCTGCCATCGCACCGGGGGGATGCGCTTCGAACTTTTCGATTATCGGTGGTTTGGGAAGATTGCCGGCGATCGTATACATTCCGATATTTTTTTCATGACTTACGGTGCGGCCGTCGCGGCCGGCAGCGGTCAGCACATAGGTTCCTTCTTTCCCGATCGTAACCTCCCGTGATCCGCTGGCCGGGACTTCACCGATCCCCGAAATCGTGACTGAAATCGCATTGCGTGTGCGCCAATGCAACGTACTTGTTCCCCCTTCGGTAACCTTGGGCGGATATGCCTCGAATTTTTCGATCACGGGGTATGCAGAGCCACCGCTCAATCCCCCGCCTGTCGGTCTTTGCCCCTGTGGAATACAGGCGCAAAACAGCAGCATCAGCATTGATACCACCGCGGGGAGCGCGATTTGCCGATTTCTTTTTGTAACATTAATCATCGTGCCTTCCTCCCAGTATCAATCAGTGAGAATTGTATGTCTAAACATGGCCTAGTTATCGAAACCAATCCTGAAAAAACTTCTGCTGCTTCGCCGGCGAATGATTTTCCTCTATGACATGCGGTGCTACGCTCCTCTCGGTGCTTTTGTTAATCACCATGCCGGCTGTATTGATGCCGATGGCCACGGCAAAAATGGTCATTGAATTTATAATGTAAAAAATAATCCGTTGATAAACGGGAACAGACTTATCTGCCCAGACGCTGAGCCCAAACAGCAGGCTGAGAACAAGGCCTGTCCAGTTGCCCGGCAGGCCGAACTGACTGGTCAGCGTTGCGGTAATCATTGTCGTGGTCGCTCCAACAGCGCCCGGTGTCATCATGGCTTTAGAGTGAAAAAATTCTTCCATCCAAATTCCTCCAATGTGCTGATGATGGTGACGGCCAAATCCGGATTATCTGCCACAGTTGAGTTTATCGTTGCAGATATTCTTTAATGCTTTCAGACCCGGTTGGCCGCGGTAAGTAACGATTTCTTCGGCAAACCTGCGGTATCGCCAGCAAGCCTTCCGCGTCATGGTTTTCCTGTCCCAGCGTTCCCAGTCCTGCTTGTATTTAATCTTCTGGTATTCAACCCCTGTATCCGGTTCAACCGGAAGAATACGCGGGTTACCGTCCCATCCATGGGATCCCCAGGCAATACGCTTTTCCGGATCAATGACCATTACGACATGTCCATCACCGCGTATGTCATCCCGGTACACCAGAATATCACCGATTTGTAACGGCGTGTTGTCATCACACAGATCAAACTCATCCTGCATGAGCGTGTCGTCTGAAACCATCATGGCCGTGGTAAGGTATTGGTCATCTCTGTTGTACGGTAACCCCGAACGGGTAAATGCAAACCATATGGATCGTGAACAGTCGATGCCGCGTTGCAGATTATCTTCATCGGATGGTCCGTCCCAGGCATGTTGCCGGTAGCCGTACCCGTCCCCGGCTGAGGCCCGGGCCAGCCTGTCTGCCCGCTCAAGAACCTTGTACAGAGCCGTGGTTTCGTCATCGGGAAGGTATGGCCGAATATCGAAACGGGTAAGGGTGTATTCACGCAGGTCAACGGGTTGACCGGGGGCACTTGCAGTATTCAAAAATCGCTGATTTGCTTCAACTCTTAGGGAAATTGAGCTCAGCGTCCAGGTACTGTTTTCAGCTATTCCTTCGTCCGCGGTTTGAATACCGCGTCTTCTTTTCTGAAAGTAGCGATGCAAGGCCTGTTGCAGACCTGAAGTGCCTGGAGAGCGGCTGGCGGCAGGTTGCGCAAACTGCCCCCACTCGACGGGATTGGTTTCCTGAGTTCCAAAAACGATAATTCGGTCTTGTACATTTAAGGGCGGCGTCCCCATGAAGGTTTCGCCGGAAGCATTGAACCGGTATCTTTCACCCGGCATTAGCCTCACTTTACGGCCATCGCGGGGCAATGCAAACATGCCTCCATCCGTTGAAAGGATCAACACGCCGATCAGTAGAGGCGTAGGAGAATCACTCGACAAGGCGACCTGTACATTCCATGCGTGGCAAAGGGGAATGATCTGCTGCGTGTTAGGTTCGGCCTGTTTCCAGATACCGTCAGCACAGTTGTTCTGTTTTGAGGCCGGAATCAGGCTGACTTTCAGGGTCTCATTATCTGTGAAATCCGATCCGCCGTCACCACGCAGGTGAAGCAGGGCGCGCTGACGGGCATGCTGTCTGAGATTTTCGGCGATGACGGTGTCGGATGCGTAAGTATTGCGGATACGGTTCTCGGGTCCTTTCAGTATCAAACGGTTATCGTTTCCCAAACTCAGTTCAAAATCACCCGGACCTTCAACCAGCTTTATGGACAGGCCGGTCTCTTTATCCTTTTCCACTGCCGTTTTGATCTTACGTGCCCGTTCTGCCGGAATTCCTCCGGATTCCCCAAGGGGGCGTATACGCACTTTCATAGCAATATATGAGTTTGCGGGACGAACCAACACTGCGAGATCACCCGGTTTAATTTCCGGATGATCCTGTTCGGCGGCGGAGATGCCGGCAATGGCGTTCAGCCCGGTGACCTGGGTAAGGACCACCGTCGCCTTGGATTTGCCTGGATCACGGGTGTCCGCTCCGGTAACGGCACCGTCATAGATACGCAATTCGGCACCCTCTCCAATTCCCGGCAGTGCCGGACCACCGAGCTCCAGCGGCGGACCTGCTTTGAGGACTTCCCAGGCGATCGGGCGATCGCGGGTTTTGCTGTCAAAAACCGTGCGGGAGAGATCGCCGTGAAAATACGGAACCTGGGGACTTTCCGCAGCAACCAGAAGGGGAACCTGCCGGGCAACCTGGGCATATGTCATGGTTTGATTGCCCGCGTCTGCCAGAATTTGTAACAGTGCATCCGTGAAAATTCCCCTTCCATTTTTTTCCAGCGCCGGATTGCTGTCGGCCGCAGCTGAAAAAATCACCGTGCCTGCCAGCGACTCTGTTACCCATCCGGCACCTTGGTCGCCATCTGCGGTTGTGGTAGAAGGGGCCGCATCGGAGTCCTCCGCCATGGGCTCGAAAAAACGGGCCGCCGCGGGATCCCGGGTCGCAGTGCCGGCGTTACATGAATCCAAAATGACTGTGATATAACGGGTTTTTTGGTACAACCGCCCCAGCATCTGATTGAATTCATCGTCAAGCAGATCCCCAATACCATCGGTGCGGGCATCATGAAGCATTAATGTTTCATCCCATTCATCCGGTTCATCGCCATTTTTGTCGCGAGCCTGAGAGCCGTGACCGGCAAAAAAAATCACCACCACATCATTTTCACGGGCTCGTTCGACCAGAGCCGTGTCAAACAACTGTTTGAACGCTTCGGTAGTTGCCTGTTCATTGAGAAGCAGACAGACATTCTGCTTGGGGAAGGCGTACCCGTTTTTTCCGGTCAGAAGTTCATAAAATCGGCGGGCATCATTGGGCGGTCCTTTGAGATCGGGGATGTTGTCGTTTTTGTATTCACCAACACCGACAATCAGTGCCAGGCGCCTATGTCCATCGGTGTCAACAGCCTCTCCGGGAGTGCATATTTCCGGCGTTTGGGTAACCAGCGACCTTTTATTAATCGTGTCTTCCCGCTGACATCCTGTTGCGTGTATTCCGATCGTACACATTAAAAAAAGCATCATGGCTACACTCGGCCGCCGGGTATCTAAAAAGTGTCGCATTACCGCCTCCAAAGCAATTGATTGTTGGCTTTTCTATGCTATATGATACAAAGTTTGTAAACCACGCTACAAAATATCATATCCTTTCAATCTGCAGGAAAACAGTGCATCTCATTACATCAACCATGAGGAGGTCCTATGATGGATACACTCCATGAGCCTTCTTTCATCGTACATGGTACATAACTTTAGGATAGGAATATGCTCTATGTCAAGAAAAGTATGAGAGCCAAAATCCACCGTCTGTTTTTTACAACACCCCGCCAAGGTCAAATCAGGAGATCTTTTATATCCTTTTCTATTTCGATGCCTGTTTTCGTGATCTGCGACACTTTAGCTGCGGTGATGGTTTCCACATTAAACCGTTTAAGATCCTGCATCATCCCCCATCTGGTTGATTTGCCGATATCTTTTCCAATGTGAGGGGGTCATCTCAATGAGATACACTTTTTTGCTGCCTTTAGTGGCCATGTTAAAAAGTGTTTTCGGAGGTTCTGCCTGGTTCATCAGCAAAAATTTGAGGGTTTGTGCCGATACTGTGCCTTTGGCACTGGGCTCGAACTATTCCAATATGTATTTTTAGTTTTGAGTCCTCAACATTATGGAACCCTATGCAGCTCTTTGCATTGTGAGGATGCTCTCAAGGCTCAAGGCTTCCGACATGATTCCCAAAGCAATTGCCGGAACCTTTCCGGTAGTCCAATGAGGTCGAACATAATTGTGTATGATTTGATGAACATCCAGAGTTCGTTGTAAGCCATGCTCTGTTTTAGCGTATGTGTTTGTTCTTCTCCTTGATGCAGCATTTTTCTTACCACATAGTTGGTATACAATAAACCGGCTGGCTCGCTCCATGATGACTGCGGTCCATCCTTTGGATTCCGGAGGATCGGTGCGCTTTCCCACCACAGTGTATAGCTTATCCCCTTCAAACAAATGTGAGGGAGACAAATTCATGACAAAAGGAATACAACATCAGCGTTGCTTTCTGGTCGCCAAACAGTTGCTCCCAAAGGGCAATGGTGCCTTTATGCGATCCCAATACCCGACCGGTTGCCCGAAGGCCAAGCCCCTCGCTGCGAAGCCGTAGTGCAGATGCAACTTTGCTGATTCCGTTCTCCCATATATTCAGCCCCAAGTTTTTTCAGGTATCCTGCCAGAAGATACCGATGACAGTCCGTCCTGGATGCGCAGAAGCAAACAAGCGTTACCTCATCCCGGCCCAAAAGATCATTCCAGACGTCTGACTTTTCCCGGTAAGATTTCTGCATCAGCTCCCGATACATCTGTTTGTATTCATCCCAGGAAATCTTTCCTTCTTTTGATCCCATGACCATTTTCCAGGTGGGCGCAAAAAAACGGCCTATTGGATCTTTGCCTTTTACGGTAATATCAAGCCGGTCATTACCAGCATATTTGTATTGAGCGGTATAGAGATTCATTTCTGTTTGAACAGATACTCCAGGCCGTTGAGTTTGATTTCATAGACGGTCTGCAGCAGTCTGCCCAATTTACCCTCTGGAAACCCTTTACGCGAGAACCAGACCAGATAGGGTCCAGGCAGATCTACAAGCCGCAAACCTTTATATTTGCCAAAAGGCATCTTTATCGTAGTAAGCGTGATGAATTCATTTTTATCTGGGATGACTGGTTGCATTTGACCTCAAGTCCATTGTCTGAAAGAAACTTCGTTGATTTGCTGCAAACAGGCGCTGTTGTTTCCAGCGTGATTGTGGCTCCTGGGACAGTCTTCCTTATTTTGTTGGCTTTCTCAAGGATGACAGCGGCATCCTTCATAACGATCCGGCTTTTTCTGTCGATAGAAAGGACAAAGCTATCGTGATCATCCTTCAGTAAAACTGTTCGTGCCGTCAGTCCATATAAATTTAGGGTCAATTTTATCCATTGATTTTGTCCCTCAATTTTCCGGCGCATTTAAATGTAACCACCCGTCTCTTGTCCAGCATCATTGAATTCCCGGTGGCTGGATTCCGTGCCTTTCTCGTTTTTTTTTCATTGACCTTAAACTTCCCGAAACCGCTAATCATAAGATCTTCACCTGACGCAAGGGTAAATTTTATGATTTCAAGAAGCTCTTCTAACACGTTTTTTGCTTCGGCTGGCCTAAAATCATTTTTCTCTGCAATCCGCTCAACAATATCAGTTTTTGTCAGTGCCACAATGAGATCCTTCCATTATTAAAACGCCCTTCATACCTTTTGAGCTTGGTTGGGTCAATCGACATTTTAAGAAAAAGCGTTTCGTCGATGAAACACATTTTTGTACCCCTACATTATTTCCATGAAAAAGCGAACACGTTATTGGTGGCTGAATAGGATGGGTGCTGATGGATTTTTCTGGTGAAAGGCAGTACTGATGGTGGAGTACAAAGATTGGTACTGGTCAGAAAAGAACAGATAGAACAGTATGAACACAAACTTTTTAATAAAAAGTCAATCTCCCTGAATAACCAGGGCAATCGCATGAAATATTTCAGCCTGAGCAATTCTTCGAGATAGCCAAGGCTTCAACCAGCTCGCTTCCTGCTTGCCTTAAACCCCATTCTTTCGATTTGGATCATTTCTAATAAGATTCAACGCAGACCGTCTTAGAATAGCAAAATTTCAGGTGCATTATCTTTTCGAACACGGGATTCATCTTCACGGAAAGAGATATCAAAACACCAATGCAAACTGTTTTCAACAGCCCAATGCTGGCGTGCAACCTTTAATCGCTTCTCTGAGGATTTCGTTTGTATTATTTTAAAATTAATAGTATCTTTTTACATGAGATTACACTGGGGACGGATGTCCAGTATTTTTACTCCCGGAAAAATAAATTGATCCGACTCTCTCTTTCCTGAACCCATTCTAAAAAGTAAAAAGCCAATCTCCTTTGTATCAAGGCTATGGGAAATTGGTTCTGTCAGGCACGAAAGGTGCTCTTACAACTATAGATGATACCCGGGGCCTATCCGTTGTTCATAGAAGTTATAATGGTTGAATGAATACGCTAGTGAATGGGAGATAAACATGCATGATAAAGCAAGGATTCTCATTGTGACCCCAGAGGTGACTTATCTGCCTGAAGAAATGGGGTCATGCGCAGGCTATTCAGCTAAAGCCGGTGGCTTGGCGGATGTTTCGGCCGCCCTGATCAGTTCCTTGTTTGACCTGAACTGTGATGTTCATGTAGCCATACCTGATTACCATTCCATCTATCATGACTATTCCACCCAAAGACATGATCTGCAGATAGAAAAAATCAGGCAAAGCCTGAACGAGGAACGGATTCACTTTGCCGTGGACCGGGCATTCCTTTATAAGAAGAAGGTTTATTCCGGCGATTCAACTAAAAATTTAATGGTGTCCCTAGCTTTTCAGCGGGAGGTGATCAACAACATCATTCCCAGGGTAAAACCGGACATTATACACTGTAATGACTGGATGACCGGACTGATCCCGGCCATGGCCAGGCAGTATAACATCCCCTGCCTGTTTTCCATTCACAATATCCATACCATGACCTCAACCCTGGCCGAGATAGAAGACCGGGGGATTGACGCAGCTTCCTTCTGGCAGTGGCTTTACTTTCAGCAACCGCCTGAAAGCTATGAGCAAAGCCGGATATCCAACCGGGTGGACTTCCTTTGCTCAGGGGTATTTTCAGCCCACTATGTTAATACAGTTAGTCCGTCGTTTTTACAGGAAATTGTTGAAAACCGGCACGCTTTTGTAGCGCCCGAACTTCAGGCCGAGCTGGCCCACAAATGGGAAGCCGAATGTGCTACAGGTATTTTGAATGCACCGGAACCCGAATTCAACCCGGCAGTGGATAACAGGATCGAATTTAATTACGGGCCAAAGAATCACCGCAGCATGAAACAGAAAAACAAAATTTCTTTTCAGGATACTGTGGGCCTTGAACAAAACCCGAATGTGCCCTTGTTTTTCTGGCCTTCCCGCCTGGACCCGGTCCAGAAAGGATGTCAATTGCTGTCTCAAATCATGTACCATACCATATCCCGCTACTGGGAAACCGGAATCCAGATCGTATCCGTGGCGGACGGACCATATTATAAGACCTTTCGTGATATTGCCGGGTTTCACGGTTTAAGGCACCGAATAGCTATTTTAAGATTTGATGAAGAAATCTCCCATCAGGCATTTGCGGCCAGCGATTTTGTTTTCATGCCCTCTTCCTTTGAACCCTGCGGTCTGCCCCAAATTATCGGGGCCATTTACGGCAGCCTGCCCATTGCGTTTGACACCGGCGGCCTCCATGACACGGTAACCCTCCTTGATCCGGCCAAGGGAAGCGGAAACGGTTTTGTTTTCACCGTTCACGATACCCAGGGATTGAATTGGGCCATAGACCGGGCCATGGATTTCTTTGCCCTTGATCCCAATGAAAAAGAGACTCAGATCCGTCGGATTATGATTGACTCCGTCACGGAATTCAATCACAGCCGGTGTGCCCAAAACTATATTAACCTATATGAAAAAATGCTTCAAAGACCATTTCTTGTTTGGCCCGGAAAAGACACAGTGTAAATATTTAAGTCAATGATCAAGGTCTGCCTCCATCGCCTTTGCAATGGTGTGGGCATCCAAATATTTTTCAAAATGGCAGACGGACAGCCCTGAATTCGCCCTTGCCCGGGCAGGCCAAAATGACCATGAGAGGCAGTACTGATGGTGGGGTACAAAGATTTGGTACTGATCAGAAAAGAACACATAGAACACTATGAACACAGACTTTCAGTTCTTTTTCATGAGTACTTATTTTTTAAAATAAACCCCAAATTTGTGTTCTATGCTGTTCACTTGGTCCAATGTGTTCACCCCTACGTAAGGGAGATGAAGAAAGCCACTCCCAATCTCAATCCGTTCCCAGTTGATCATAGCCTCAGTGAGATTGTAGAAGAACAGCTTTACCGCACCAATACCTTCCTGCTTACTCAACCCTGTTCTGTCTTTAAGCACCTGGAACAGTTCCAGTTTGTTCATGAGCTACCCCCGTGATTGATTTTTGAAGGGTACTTGTTTAGCTGGTTCCCAGGGATTTATCAAGGGTATACATCTTAAAATTTGTGGCCTTTTCCCGCCGATGTGTGTTTAAAGGAGGCGAATCCTTGTATATAGTTTTATGTCTATATTTTGTTACGAATACAATATGATATTTGCAGTCCCACTTTACGTTTGATAGTGTTTGCCAATCTTTCATAGGTCCTTCCTTTCCCCCTTGGGGGCTTTCCCAAGAAAGGACATTTATCACACTTATCAATCTCGCTGGGACTGTCCGAACTATTCGGGTCGCTCAGGCAGAGCCTGAGGTTTAATTAAAAGCAATTAAATTGCACGGCGAAGATTCACTCCCCAAATTTGGGGTGAGTATTATTGCGGAGAAATACCACAATAATTGATCAAAATTATATACTTGAGTTTTCGGATTTTTTATCTTGATAATTTGAAAAAAACTCCAGTTTTTGTTTGTCAAGCTGCAGTTTGTAGTCCGGCATCGTCCAAATTCACTAACTCATAACGCTTCTTCCTTGTTCTGTTCATACGCGTTTTTTCAACCCAAAGCCAACGTTCCACAAAATGTTTATCAGTCTCAAGCTTCTCCAAAAGAGCCTTAAGATTCTCATACTGCGCACGACGGACTATCGAAGGAACCGTTAATGGTGCCTTTGTCAATT
>NZ_KB893064.1 GCF_000373985.1 Desulfobacter curvatus DSM 3379 | reverse complement strand
ATCCCAAAACCAGGGTTCGCAACCTTGAGAAACTTGGTATTGCTCACCAGGATGCCATGCTATGCGGCAATGCCCGCAAAAAGTATTGGCACATGAGTAAAATCAAATGGGTGGCCATTGCCATGCCTGAACGATATTTTATTGATCAAGGATTATATCTGCCCGGGAACTGATTCATAAAATCAGCCGAACCGCCCTGGTACGAGATCCGTATGCCGGGTGGTGTGGGAGGGCTCCTCAGTGATGGGGAGTCCTATCCCGATTGGGTGGCCGGTGGGAACATCTCGATAATGTCGTCGAGCGCGCGATCCAGAGCCGCGCCTTGGGACTACTTGACCTTCAGGTACGGAGCGCTCGCCACGGCCTTCTTGAATAGCTTTATAACCGCCTCCTCGCTGATCTTCGCTCGGTTAAACACCATTGAGCTGGCGCATACCTTTTGACAAATTGCCATCAAGTATTTCAATGATGAAATTATAATGGTTATCCATCAGGCAATAGCCATAATACAACCAGTTGTAATCAACAACAACCGTTTCAAGGATTTCTAAAAACCTTAGTCGATCATCATCGTTTTCATAAATGTTTCCGCGCCGGCCTCCACGCGATGTCACGTGATAAAGCGCATTTGGAAATTCTAAGCAAAGTGGTCTTGACATAGATTGTAGAGGTTATTGGGTGACTCCGTACGTGCGTTTTCTTTTTCAATTAAGACAAGAATTGACCAACCATTCTCTTACGGCCTGTGACTAATCGCAATTCTCACGCGCATTCGCTGTCCTATCGAAGTCATTGACAAAAGCTTCGGCCGGATACGGGCATCAATGGTTACCATCTCCGATCTCGTACTAACGCTCGAACAAATGGACTCGACAGCAACGACATCCGCATCGGCAATCCAACCTTCCAGCAGGCGCGTGATCATTCTTACTTTTTCGGCGACCGGGAGTGACCTCAGCTCTGTTGAAGTATGACTGCTGACAAAACTACGGATATCGCCGTCCCCAGTCGCAGCATGAGCATCGATCAATAGCTGGCTGCCGGGTGTACTTGAGGAAAGCGCGGGCACTGTAACATCGGTGAAATAGCGCCGGCTGTCTACAAAAGACCGGTAGGTGAAAGTCTGCAAGGTGGCAGTCATAACGAGATTAGGAAACCACGAAGTACCGAAGTCCCTGGTCGTCGTTGTGCCCTCCCAACGATTCTCAAACACGCTGGAATCCACATCCTCCGCCAGATAGTCAGCTGCGCCAATCAAGCCATGAACAACAAGTCCCGGCGGCGCATTGGGCGTGCCGGACTGGGATATGGACCGAGGTGAAATCAGGTGCCTGGCAGAACTCGATCCGCTTGAGAAATACTCGGACCGGAGGTTACTGCGGGTAGCAGCAGGCACCCGGGTGTCGGCACTCAGCTCGTTGATGGCATGAAGGAATTGCGCATGTGAATATTCAAGGCAGGTTGCGGTTCGGTAGTCGGTTGCTGAACTAAACAGATTCCACGGTTTTGCATCGGTCGGCAGCCGAAAACTGCGCGAGTTGATATTGGCTAATAAGCGCCTGATGATCAGTGTGGCATTTGGCCCTGAGAATCGTATGATGCGAATGACGCTGGGATCATCCGCTTCAAGATAGAAATCGCTTAGCCGCACATTGCGATTACCGAATCCCACCATATCGTGAATCAAACCGTTGCCGATGTAGATACCTCCATGAGTCACGGGCTCGTTAATAATCGCGCCCAGGCTGGAACTGCCCATCCTGAACACGATGTCACCGGGCACAAATCCACGTTCGGTGGCAACCGTGGTATCCAGCGTGCCGCCCGTCACGATACCGCTGCTCATTGCTGTTCGTTCAGAACTCGAATAGCGAGCGGCCATGTGAATCCGCCCTGTATCCTCATGCAGCACCGCGTGGGACAACTCGTGGGCCAACAACCTACGTCCACGGCTTGTTACTGGTGCATACTCTCCTGGTGCAAAACCGATATGGCGACCGACGGTAAAGGCATATGCGTTTAGCGCATTGGCGGTGCGCTCAGCAGACTCATCTGTGTGAACGCGAACATGATCAAGGGGCATACCAAGACGTGTCGAGAAGAAACGGTTATCGTGATCACTAAGCGGCGCACCATACCCTTTCTCAGCCCAAATACCAGGGGTGGCGACGAGCCGGGACTCATCACTGGGGCCGGCATATGAAATCGGCTCACCAAGAACACGTTCAGCCAAAGCATCGGCTTCCTGCTCGTACTCATCCCCCGGCGTGTTGATTGCCAGTTTCGTCTGTATCTCTCCCGCTGAAGGAGAATGGATGGAAATTCGGCTAAAATCGTGCCTGAAGTGAGGCGATGTTGAACCAGTAAATAAGGTGTTGCGTTCTTCAGAATTGTTTTGCAGCAATTGCTGGGCTGCTTGATTCCCTATCTTACGCTGCAATTGAAGGATCGAATTCACCTCATGGCTGTGCCCGAAGTGTGACCGAGCAGGAACCTTAGCCTTGGCAGAGATAGGCTGATGACCTGCCTTCGGTTTTTCTGCGAAAGTGTGCATGGTTAATTCCCCTCTTTCTTTCGATTATATGAGCCTAACAATTCGATCCAACAGATCTGGATAATATTTATTATCGATTAGCTAACTGTATAACATGAAAAATGAGAACGTATAAGAACGTATAACCAAGCCATATATTGATGTGAGCGTATCAGTATTCTATAATGGTGTAAAGATTTTTTAAAATTTCAAGGTGAGCATTTATGGTATTAGTTTTCATTTTTTCAAAAAAAATCAAACACCATATATTGGGGTTCGGGAAATTTGATCAATAGCGACTGATCATAGACGTATCGCTTTTCCAGGATTTAATCAGAGGTTGGATTTTGATATAAATGTGCTCGTTAACGTCCGGCATGAGGTGCCAGCGGCTTTTTGCTTTTGTTCTCAATGCCGTTGTTTGGCATTCGCTGACAAATCTTTGATCATTCGTACACACTCAAGCTTTGATCCATTCGGCAAACTGTGAAGCGTTAATTCTTGATCTATATAGCCGTACTTTAAATAAAAGCCCTTTGCATTAAGTGTGGAATGAACGGTTATTCTAAAAATTTTGCTATTTCGAGCTGTCATTTCAAGTTCGTTAAGGAGTTTCGCTCCAATCCCCTTTCCGGCGGCATCAGGATTAATATAGATTGCGCTAATTTCTGAATTTTCAATATCTAAAATTCCGAGTCCCAGTAAATCCTGTTGTGAATCATATGCAACTAAAACTACTTTTTCCTTCAATGCTTGATCGTATACCGAAGGAGTTAGGACACTGGTCCAAGCGTTCAACTGCTCATGAGTATAGTGGTTGCAACATAGTTTCTTGATTGATGCAATATGCATGTTCGAAATATTTTCTTTGTCTACTTTAGATGCTTTTCTTATTTTCATATATTTTTCTGCCGAACGCTCACCCATACGGGTAAGCAGGGAATGAAACTGTGGTTAAAAAGGTTTTAACGATACACCATAAAAAAAATATGGCCGCCCAATCCTGCCAATCCAGTGTGGAGTGTTGTTCGAGACTGTTAATCTTTTTGATACCCCTCAACAATAATCGCCTGCGCATCTGCACCTCCTTCACGTAGTGGGGCAATGGCAGCATATTCCGGTGATTTTAGCCAATTCTGTATTTGATCTTCAGATTGAAACTCAATAACTATGACTCTTTCAGGATTCCAGCTTCCTAATGACCGTATGTTTTCTCCCCGAACGTGATAACAACCGCCATACTTTTCAACAATTGGAGAGACTTGGGCAATGTATTGATTATATTTCTCTTCATTCTTAACTGATGACTGAATAATCATGTAAACTGACATATTTTTCCTCATTCCGATGCCGAACAAGTTGATCTGTGATTTCCGTTTATCTTTCATATTCACTTATCTAACGGGATAACATCCGAAAAGTGAGAATAATCTGATATGCATAACTGTTTAAAAAATCAATGATGAAATCATTAACAACATCTGGGAAGACGTGCAATTTTTTTCAATTTACCACATAGTTGACCAAGGACTTATGGTATTCAGGCTCGCTACGCCCAGTTTGAAATCAGGCAGGAATAACAAACGTAGCCACCACCTTCAATGACAAGCACCACAGCGTTTCTGTACCATTTGGGGGGCTGCGATTCCTGATAATGGTTCAAAAACCGAGTATTTTCAAAAACTGCTACTATCCACGGGACGGCCTGCCTGTATTCGTTATCCATCATTATTTTCATCAAAGCTTTCGGGCTGCCAACGCATCATATAATTATTCTCATATTCATTTACTACAGAAAAACCAAAACGATCATAAATCCTTTTTGCAGCTGCGCCTTTTAAAACCAAAAGTGTTACAGGGACATTCTCGTTTTTCGCACGTTCAAGCACTTGACTAACGAGTTGAGAACCGATGCCTTTCCCTTGATAGTTAGGTAAGATTTGCATTTGGTGTAAATGCAGTTCCTTGATCCTGTGAATTACCTTAATGACACCGATATCTGTTTGATTTATCATTATTACTTTAGCATGCTGTATCTCATCCGCTGCTCTCTTCCTTTGCTCATCTTCATCCCAGCCAAAAGTGTTATCGAAATCTTTTTTCATAGTTTGTGTCCTTAACTGAAAAATGAATTCGATATCATCATTAGTTGCATCTCTTAAATTAAAATCTGTTTTGTTCGTTTTCATCGTATAATAAGTGGTTAAGTGTTATTTTCTATAAAAGAATAAAAACATGATAAGATTTCAATAACAGCCAACCAACCGGATGTAAATATGATACGCCAGGTATTTAAAAAACGAAATCGTGAGCTTACTGCAATAATTCTCAGTCGCTCCCTTGAAAGCAGGAATCTGAAACCCCACAAAATGGTATTATTTAAGCCTAAGTCTTTTATTGACGCTGTGTTGATTTCTTTTGATATTGATGATGCCGAGGTTTAAATTTTATTGATGTATAAAGTGGGTTTTCTTTGAGTTGTTTCGAGTTCATTAACATAAAATGTTGAACCTAAGTACTAACCTAATAAGGTATAAATAAGGTATAACCAAAGCCCAAATCGGAATTATTCCGAGCCAATGCAAACAGTATTTTGATGCGCCGCCTTTTGCCGCTTCCTTTAGATATAAATGGATCAGATTTGATCCTTGTGCCAGCCCACCACCTGTTGGTAAGGGATGGTGCCGCCAAAGATGTCAAGGGCTGAGCCGATGGTCAGGTCCACACGGCCCTTGCCAAGGGATTTTACAAGGCCCAGGTCTGAGAACCGGCTTGCCCCTCCGGCATAGGTGGCAGGAATGGGGCTGTGTTCCCCCAGCAGCTCTACCAGTTCTTTTTGGATACCCTGCATTTTGCCTTCCACATCCACGCCGTGGATTAAAAATTCGTCACAGAATGCTGACATATGTTCCAGAGTAGCCGGGGTTACGGCCATTTCGGTGAAATTTTGCCAGCGGTCCGTCACAATCCAGAATTGTCCGTCCCGTTTCCGGCAGCTCAGGTCAAGAACCAGGCGGTTTTTGCCCACGGCATTCACCAGGTTTTTGAGCTTGTCCATGTCCATGCGGCCTTTGGAGAAAACATACGAGGTGACAATGACATGGGATGCGCCGGCGTCCAGGAAGGTGTGTGCATTTTCAGGATTAATGCCGCCGCCCATCTGGAGACCTCCGGGGAAGGCTTGCAGCGCTTCAAGTGCTGATTTGGTATTGCCCGGTCCAAGGGCAATGACATGACCGCCGAATAGCTGGTCCGCCTGGTACATCCGTGCAAATTGTTCCGGAGTCCGCGCGCTTTCAAAATTGGTGACAAGGCTGTCCTGGGTTTTGTCGGACAGGGTGCCGCCCACAATCTGGACCACTTTGCCGTTCCGAAGATCAATGCAGGGTCGAAATTTCATATAAAAACATCCTAAAAAACTATTGGTTATCCGCTTGGATTGTTACGTTTTGATAATCCGACAGGATATCTTTGACAATTTCGGCTAATCCACGATTAAGGGCCTGGATATAAGCTTGGGGACTGGTATTTTTGCCCAGGGGGATTTGCCGGGAATAGGTTTTTGACAAAACCTTTGTGAATCCCTCTTTGTTCAGCCGGTCAAGGTTGAGCGCCATGGTCACCACAGCCGATACGTGGGAGGCATTGCGCCGGTCACAATAGAGCGCTGTGATTTTACCCCATAACTGGAAGATATCGTCCGGAATCCGGTTGTTGGGGGCCGGGGCAAACTGGGACGAGTTGACCAGGGCTTCAAGCATCACATCACTGATCATGCGGGCCGGTGGTGTCATATATGTGTTATAATAATCCTGGGTAAACCGGTTTTCACCCACCCGGTAGACAAATCCCGCGCCGTTGAATTCCGGTGAAATATCCAGGCGTTTGACCACCAGCGGGGCTCCGGTTGACCGATTGCTTTGGTCAGCAGGACTGTTGTCGCCGGCATCAAGCCTGAACATCTGTTTTTTGGTGTAATCATTTTTAATCCCGCATCCGGCCAAAAAGGCGGCAGCCGTTAATATGCAGGTTATCATCACGAAAAGAGGCAAACCTGTTAAGGGGCGAAGGCTGTTCATAACAAATTATTTCTCCTTTCCTGATGTTGATGCTTTAGGTGGGGCGTTCATGAGAATGCTGCCCGGGTACTCACGCAGTTCCCGGGTGAACTGGTTGAGGTTTTCAGTGGTATTCTCCAGGTTGCCGATTGTTTTTTCAATGACGTCGGCATTGGTCCAGATCATGTTTTCAAGTAACCGGGATGTTTTTTCAAGGTTGGCCAAAACCGTATCCATTTTATCGGACATTTCAGTCAATTTCACTTCATAGCCTTGTTCCAGCCCGGTAGCCATGCGTTTGAAGCTGCCCGATGCCTTATTGATATCTGCCAGGGTCTGTTTGATGGGAATTTTTGCTGCCTGAACAATCTGCTTAAAGTCTGCCATTGATGAGCCGGCATCCGCCAACAGCTGTTTCATCCGGCCGGATGTCAGGAGTTTGGCCAGGTCCTTGTTGGTCTGACGAAGTTCCTTGAGAAGGCTTTCTGCCTGGGCCGATACCTTTGTGATATTCAGGCCCTTGAGAAGGTCCGAAAAATCATTTTTCATCTCTTTGAAATCCATGGAACCCAAGGTTTCCATGGCCCGGGTGATTGCATCCGATACCTGTTTGATGTTGCTGGACCTGGACGGCACATAAAGGTTTTCCGGGGTCCAGGAAATTTCAAGGTCATCCGGTCCGTTTTTCTTATAATCGGTCTCCAGATATGCCGATCCGGTCAGGCCGTTAAAGGATAAAAATACGGAAAGCCCGTCGTCTACCGCTTTTTTCATCCGTTCTCTGGGATTTTTCCCGGTCTGTCCCACGTAACAGTCTTCGGACATGGAAAAGGTGACCAACACATAATTTGAGGCAATGTCGTAAACCTTTGTGGGGGTGGTAATGGATTTTACGGCACCGATTTTTACCCCTTTGTATTTAACTTCCGATCCGATGTTCAATCCCTGGACCGATTCGTTAAAATACGTTTCGGCAAGGGTTTCTGTCTTGAAAAACTGGCCTGCACCAAAGGCAATAAGCATGGCCGCAGTCAGTGCAAAGGCCAGGATGACAAAAAGGCCGAGTTTAAAATAATTGGTTTTCTGGGTCATGGGTTGGATTCCAAAAATTTATTAGGGGTTCCGGTTAAAAAAATTATATACATATGGGTTTGACTGATCCGCTTTGAGCTTTTTGGGATCGCCCTGGGCAATGATGCCTTTTTCCTGTTTGCCCAGCATGATCACCCGGTCGGAAATGGTCAGAATGCTTTCAAGTTCATGGGTGACAATGACAAAGGTGATGTTAAGGGACCCTGCCAGTTCCAGGATCAGGCGGTCCAGTTCGGCCGAGGTTAGGGGGTCCAGTCCGGCAGAGGGCTCATCTAAAAACAGGATAGCCGGATCAAGAGCCATGGCCCTGGCAATGGCTGCCCTTTTTTTCATGCCGCCGCTCAACTCGTCGGGCAGAAGATAAAGGGCATGCCCCATGTCAACCAGATCCAGTTTGACCCGGGCAATGGCTTCAATGGCTTCCCGGGGAAGATCCGTAAACTCTATGAGGGGCAGCATGACATTTTCCAGCACGGTCATGGAGCCGAACAGCGCACCGTTCTGGAACGCTACGCCAATGGTTGCAAGCAGGCGGTTGCGTGCCTCACCCTGGGCGGTTATCATATCTTCGCCATGGATGAAAACCTGGCCTGACACCGGCGGCACCAGGCCGATCATGTGTTTGAGCACCGTACTTTTGCCGCAGCCGGAACCGCCGAGGATAACAAACACCTCTCCACTTTGGATATCAAAGTTGAGATCTTCCATAATGGCGTTGTTGTTGTATCCGGCAAAAAGGTGCCGGACATTGATGATTGTTTCGTTCATATGCCCAGATAAAAGTAAATGACGGAAAAGATACCGTCAAACACAGCAATTAAAATAATGGAGGAGACCACGGCCCTTGTCGTGGCATCGCCCACGGCGGACGGTCCCCTCAATGTCTGATACCCCCGGATGCAGCCGGTGGCCGCAATGAGAAGACCGAATACAAAACATTTGACAAGCCCGCCGGCAAGATCCTCCCAGGAGACAAATCCCACCACCTGATTATAATAAGCAATGGGCGGGTAGCCAAAGGAAAGAATAACAACCATGCCGCCAAGGATACCCACAAAATTGGAAAAAACCGTGAGCAGCGGTGTGATCAGGGTGGCGGCAATGATCCTTGGTACGATGAGAAACCTGACCGGCTCCATGCCCATGACCGTGAGCGCGTCAATTTCCTCGTTGATTTTCATGGTGCCGATCTCTGCGGCAAAGGCGGAGGCCGAACGTCCGGCCAGCACAATGGCGGTCATCAGGGGGCCGAGTTCCCGGATCATGGCTATGCCGATGAGATTGGCCACATATATTTCCGCGCCGAACATACGCATGGGAATGGCGGCCTGAAACGCCATAACCAGACCTACGATGAATGAGATGAGCGCCACAATGGGCAGTGCGTTGACCCCGGAGCGTTCCGCCACCATCCAGGTGTCGGCCCACCGGATGCGGCCCGGATTTTTAATGCAGGAAAACAAAGCGACCGTGATCTGCCCGACCATGGTAATGAACATCTTGGTATCTTCAAGGGATGCAGCCAGATCTCTACCGGTTTTTTCAATGTAGGCCACCTTCGGCGGCGGGGCTGATGCCTCGTTTTTTGATTTTTCAGCCAGATCCAGAAGGGGGACGAACTCTTTTTTGACACCGGTCACCAGGTCGGATTGTTCCGCCTTTGTGCTGACTGCCAGGCGGCTTAAATAGGATATAAAGGTGGCACCGGCCATGTCCATGTAATCAACGGATTCAAGGTCTATCCGGATTTTCGTTTGCCCTGCTTTTTTTACCGTTTTTACTGCAATATCCCATAATCGGGCTACGCCCTGGGCATCCAGCCGTCCTGAAAAAAGCATTGCCGTTGTCTGGTTTACGGTTTCAATGTTCAGCTCCGGCAAAATATCCCCTTGTCCGCTAAATTGTCCGTTAAATCAATTTTTTATGTCCCTTGGGACACCGTGTTAATGCCTGAAGATTAAATCATATCTATATCGGGTAATCAAGGTGTTATCAAACGGACCACGGAACAATCGCAGATAACCCGGCTGCTGTTTGATATCAATTTTGAAGGGTTCAGGCATTTTTGGATTTAATCGTTTGTCCAGAGAAAATGATGATGCCGTGACCCTGGGCATTACGCGTTGAAAAATACTGAATGGCGTGCGGTGTCGGTGATGGCCACAACCGCCGGGTGCTTAAGAATTCGTTCAACAGAGATCGCATAAAATCGCTCCTTGATATTGTTACACCGACCGATGATCTCCACCTGATGCTGGGCTTTAACCTCTGATTCAATAATCGTGGGCCCCATGAACACACCGTCCCCTGCCTGCCCGAAAACCGTCAGCAGGGCATTGTCCTCGAACTCAGCCACCACCACCGGTCGAATGGACAAATTGTCAAGCCATTGGTCGATGGCGCCCCGGAGCCATGACATGGTCATGGGCATTACCATGGGGGCGTTATCTAGGCAGTCGGGAAATTTTTCGGGCAGACTTTCCGCCAGTTTTTTTTCGGCAAAAAAAGTGATGCCGCATTCTCCTAAAAAATGATTGTAAGTTTTTACGCTGAGGCCGGGCTTGGGTAATCCGTCGGAAATCACCAGATCAAGATTGTGCAGCGCAAGATCCGCCAGCAGGTCTTTTTCCTTGCCTTCATGGCAGGCCAGGCGAACGGTTTTTTCCATACACAGGGCCGGTTCAATCAGCTTTCTGGCCATGAGTTTGGGGACCACGTCCACGATCCCCACGTTCAGTGAAAGCGGTCCGACCACGGGCCGGTTGTGAATCTGATCCATCAGTTCGTGCCCCAAAAGAAAGATCTTGTCAGCATATTGAAACACCAGCTGACCCAGATCCGTGGCTTCCAGTTTTCGTCCCTGACGGTTGAACAGTTTTCCACCGAAAGATTCCTCCAGTTTGGTCAGTTGGGCACTGATGGTTGATTGCGCCAGTCTGAGCCTGCTGCCGGCTGCAGTAATGCTCCCTTCTTTCATAACTGTCCAGAAATAGTAAAGATGATGATAGTTAAGCCATTCCATGCTTTGTTCGCTTTTTTCGAATAGTAATTACTATATTATCTATTTGACCGAATAAATTTCGCTCTTTATCATTTAATTTTTTCTTTGCTGCGGAACATTAAATATGTGGGCATCCTATCATGAAGCCGGCAAGAGGGTCCACGGTTTTGACGTGAAGATCATGTGGTTTGTAAACAGCCGATCAACCCAATGGAATAGTGGAGGTGACGTAGATGAAAAATGTAATTAAATCAATACTTATTACGACCGGATTGCTGGTCCTCCCGGTCATGGTTTTTGCCCAGGCAGAGGCCTCCCATGCTGCGGGCTCCGGACTGACAGACAGCGCATTCGGATATATTGCGGTGATTTTTTTTATTGTGGCCTATGCCCTGGTGCCCCTGGAGAATAATATCCATTTAAGAAAGAGTAAGCCCGTGCTGCTGGCCGCCGGCGTAATATGGGTTCTGGTGTCGCTGGCCTATACCGGTATCGGAGATACCCACACCGCCCATGATGCCATAAAGCACAGCCTTATTGAATATGCGGAATTGTTTTTGTTCTTGCTGGCGGCCATGACCTACATTAACGCCATGGAAGAGCGCAATGTTTTCCAGCGGCTGCGGGCGGTTCTGGTTTCCCGGGGCTTTTCTTTGAGGAAAATTTTCTGGATTACCGGGATTCTTGCTTTCTTCATCTCCCCGGTGGCGGACAATCTGACCACGGCATTGCTGATGGGGGCGGTGGCCATGGCTGTCGGCGGAAATAATAAAGGCTTCATCAGCCTTGCCTGCATCAATATTGTGATAGCGGCCAATGCCGGTGGCGCGTTTTCCCCATTTGGGGATATTACCACCCTGATGGTCTGGCAGAAAGGCAAGGTGGCCTTTTCCGAATTTTTTACCATCTTCGTCCCTTCATTGGTGAACTGGCTGGTGCCGGCCGTGGTCATGAGCCTGTTTGTGGACAAGGATGTTCCCGAGGCCCTGGACGAATCCGTCACCATGAAGTACGGGGCCTGGGTCATTATGGGGTTATTTCTGGCAACGATTGTGACGGCCGTATGTTTCCACAATGTGCTGCATCTGCCCCCGGCCGCCGGTATGATGCTGGGCCTTGGATATCTTGGCGTGTTTTCCTATCATATCAAGCGCCATGAGAACCGAACGAATAAATACGACCCCATTCTCGGGGTCCGTGACACCGACTGCATCCCCTCATCTGATGTTATACCCTTTGATCTCATGAAGAAAATATCCAGGGCCGAATGGGATACCCTGTTATTTTTCTATGGCATTATCCTTTGTGTGGGCGGGTTGGCCCAGTTCGGATACCTTGCGCTGATTTCCAATTTTATGTACCTGGATCTCGGGGCCACCTGGGCCAACAGCCTTGTGGGTGTCCTGTCGGCCATTTTGGATAATATTCCGGTGATGTTTGCCGTTCTCTCCATGGACCCTGCCATGTCACACGGCCAGTGGCTTCTGGTCACCCTGACGGCAGGTACCGGCGGCAGTATGCTGGCCATCGGTTCCGCGGCCGGCGTGGCGCTCATGGGCGCTGCACGGGGTACCTACACCTTCGGGGGGCACCTGAAATGGACCCCGGTGATCGCTTTGGGCTATGCCTTAAGTATTATATGCCACCTGTGGCTCAACAGGGCGATGATGTAAACAAAAACAATAGAGGCCATGGGCATTCAAATCCGCCCATGGCTTTTACTTTTTATTTTCATCTCCGGGTTTCTGGATCTCCGGATTATTTTTTTATGGCAAACCACCAGTGCCACCCATTCCTCCTGGGTGATCTTTTTGACGCACTCAAGATTTTGCCTTTCCAGGGCTGTGTAGATGTCCGGTACTCTCTCCTCAATGATGCCCGAAAGGATGGCGTTTCCGTCCGGTGCCAGGCGGGCTGCGATATCCGGCATGATAGCTGCGATAACCTGGGCAATAATGTTGGCACAGATAAGGTCGTATTGGATTTCAGGTGTTTTCTCCAACGTTGCGGCCCCAAGGGTGAAATGGTCCGGTGCAATTGCGTTTTTTTCCAGATTCTGCCGGGTGATATCCACGGCCACAGGGTCCACATCGATGCCGGTCATGGTGCCTGCCCCCATCTTTGCGGCACCGATCATCAGTATGCCCGACCCGCATCCCACATCCAATAAAGTTTTGCCCGGCCGTACATACTCTTCCAAAAGGGCCAGGCACATGGATGTGGTGGGGTGGGTCCCCGTGCCGAATGCCATGCCCGGATCAATATGGATGACAATTTCACCGGGTACCGGGGTATACTCCTTCCATTCGGGTTTCACCACGATTTTGTCCGTAATCCGGGTAACGTTGAAATACTCCTTCCAGGCATGGGCCCAATCTTTTTCATCCACGATCTCCGATAAAACATCGACCTGGACCGCCATCTCCGACAATTTTGCCAGACGTTCCTTGATTTTGGAAATTATGATATCGGAATCATCCGTGTCCGGCAGGTAGCCGATAATGCTGTTGTGCTCAGGTGGTTTCAGGGTCTGGGTACCAAACCCTTCATCCGGTTCAGGGATGGGTACTTCGCAGATGACGCCTTTCAGATTGAAGGAAAAGAAAATATGGCAGATCATTTCTTCGGCAAGTTCAATATTGTCTGCATGGAACCGGACAATAACTTTTTTGAATTTCATGGTATTGTTGGCCTTCTTGGTTATTTTATCCTATGCTGGGTCGGGTCAGCGCATGGCTGTTATATCAACATTATCGTTGACAATCCATACCTGCCTGTCCTAACGCTGACAACAGGTAGCATGCACAATTAATTGATGGGACGGCGGCGTGACTGAACTTGGAACAACAGATGTGACAAAAGGGACTAAACCGGGGAGATTCCACGGGCTCCGGCTTTTTTTAAGCTCTCTTCAAATTAGGTATAAGTTTCTCTTCAGTTTTGCCCTGATTTTTTTTCTGTCCATGCTTTTGTGTAACCTGTTTATCTATGTCTATGTGCGCCACAGTATCGAGGCCCGCATTGAAAGCGAGCTGAGCAATACCACTGCCATGATTTACAATATGGTCAATACGTCCGTGAATGTCGCCATTAAAAATCATCTGCGGGCCGTGGCGGAAAAGAATCTGGACATACTGACCGCCTTGAACCAAAAAGCCCTGGCAGGTGCTATTTCCAGGGAGGATGCCCGCAAAAGGGCGGCTGAAGTGATTTTAAGCCAGACCATCGGGACATCGGGCTATCTTTACTGCCTGGACAGCCATGGGGATGTGGCCGTACACCCAAGAACCGAACTTATCGGCACCAACGTGGCCGAACACGCCTTTGCCCGGCAGATGATGGAAAAAAAACAGGGCTATCTGGAGTATGAATGGAAAAATCCCGGGGAGAAAAATCCTAGGCCTAAGGCCCTTTATATGGCCCATTTTGAACCCTGGGACTGGATCATTGCGGCCTCTGCTTACCGGTCTGAATTCATCAGACTTGTCAATGTCCAGGATTTCAGGCAAAGCATTCTCTCTCTAAAATTCGGACAAAGCGGATATGCGTTTGTCTTTGACAGGACCGGCCGGGCCATCATCCATCCGGCCTTGCAGGATGTTAATATTTTTCAGACCCCTGAATTGCCCGATCAATATCTCAAAGACATGATGCAACGCAAAAAGGGCCGGTCGGTTTACTACTGGAAAAATCCCCAGGAGACCCGGGCACGAAAAAAATTGGTGATTTTCAATTATATTCCCGACTACCAGTGGATTGTGGCCTCGTCATCCTACCTGGATGAGCTTTATCAGCCGTTAAAAACCATCCGCAATGTGTTTATAAGCATCTCCCTGTTGTTTTTTTGCATCATGCTGGCCGTGACCTTTGGCATAAGCCGCACCATTACCACACCGCTTCGTCAGCTTATGGCCCGGTTCAGCACGGCTACGGCAGGGGATTACTCCACCAGGATGGAGAGCCGTTCCGGGGACGAGGTCGGCCAGCTTGCCCGGTATTTTAACCGGTTCATGGACCAGCTTGAAACCACCCGGCAGAAGTTAGAGATGGATACTATCCGGTCCCAAAATCTTGAAAAACAGCTGATGCAGGCCGGAGACCGGGAACGGATGAACATCGGCCAGGAGCTTCACGACGATCTTTGTCCACATCTCATCGGTATTTCCGGGCTGACAGCGGTGATCCGGGACGATCTTAAATCCCGGAACGATCCCACCGCAGAGCTTGCCCGGAAAATGGGCGTGCTCATGGAAGATGCCGTGGAAAAGACCCGGCAGCTTGCCCGGGGCCTTTGCCCGGTCCATCTGGTCAGCCGTGGATTTCAGTCTGCCCTGGAAGAGATTGCCGATCAGTTTGCCTATTACCCCGGTATCCGGTTTGAGTGCCATATGGACGAGGAGGTGGATATTCTGGAAGATTCCTGTGCCATTCATCTTTACCGTATTGCAAGGGAAGCGGTGAACAACGCGGTTAAACATTCAAACTGCGACCGGATAACAATTTCTTTGGTCCGGGATGCCGCGGATGGTTTGATCCATTTGAGTGTGACGGATAACGGTACCGGTATTGATCCCGAGCCTTCCGGCCGGGGCATTGGCTTGCAGATTATGGCTTACCGGGCTAAAATCATTGATGCGCAGTTCAATATTGATACAGGACCAAAGGGAACACAGATTCATGTTGTTTTAAGTTCGTCGGCCCCGGATCAAATTTGATAAAAAGGAGAATGTCCCGGCATGATTCAAACCCGTCAAAAATCTCAAATTGTCATTGTGGATGATCACCCCATTTTCTGCCTGGGTATGAGTGAACTGATCAACCGGGAACCGGATCTGACGGTGGTGGCGTGCCCAAATACGGCGGAAAAGGCCCGGCAGATCATTGAACAGGATATGCCGGATCTTGTGATTGTGGATATTTCCCTGGCCGAAAGCAACGGCATAGAGCTGGTGGCGGAGCTGCGCAGCAAATGCCCGGATTTGCCGATCCTGGTTTTGTCCATGTATGATGATTCCATGTATGCCGAACGGGCGTTGATGGCCGGAGCCAGGGGCTATGTAATGAAGCAGCGGGCCATTGCCCTGGTGGTGGAGGCGGTGCGGCAGGTCCTGTCCGGGCATATCTATGCCAGTGATAAGATCAAGGAAAAACTGCTCAACCGGATGATTTCAAGAAAGCCGTCTGCCGTGGGGTTCAGCCTGGATACCCTGACCAACCGGGAGATAGAGGTGTTCCGGCTCATGGGTGAGGGGCTGGATTCAAAGGAAATTGCAGCCAGACTGAAGCTGAGCATGAAAACCGTGGGCACCCATCGGGAAAATATCAAGGAAAAGCTTCAGCTCAAACATTATACGGAACTTGTCAAGGCCGCCGTACACTGGGTCTATGAAATGAAAAAATAGCATTGGAACCTTTGCCGGCGGTGCTGTTCGGTTTATTGTAAAAATTAATGGAAAATATTTGTAGGTTTTAAACCTAGTCTCCTTCAGGTTGTCGGCCATAAAAATATGAGACCGTTGCCGATTGAACGATTAAAAGATTCGTTGTTAATGAGGCATGGAACGTATTTGTCATTATCAATAATAAGGAGAGCCCTGTCATGTCGGAAAGAAGTGTTAACTATGAAATTTTAAGCCCCACCAATTTTCTTGATAGAAGCGTAAAAGTTTATCCGGATAAAACTGCGGTCATTTATGGGGATAAATCATTTACTTGGGCAGGGTTCCAGGAACGGGTATTTCGTCTGGCCAATGGCCTGAAGGCCAATGGCGTCGGCAGGGGTGATAAGGTCGCATTTATCTGTCCGAATACGCCACCCATGCTGGAAGCCCATTATGCCGTACCGTTGCTGGGTGCAGCCCTGGTTTCCATTAATATCCGCTTATCCGCCAATGAAATGTCCTATATCATCAATCATTCCGACGCCAAAGTCGTGGTGGCGGATAATGAATTCGGTAACGTGCTGACCAAGGTCGTGCCCGAACTTACTGCCGTAAAGACCTTTATCAATATCTGTGACATTGACGATTCCATGCCCTTGGACGGCCCGGAATATGAAAGTTTTCTGGCAGACAGCCCGGCTGATCCGGTTGCCCTGGCCATTGAAGATGAACGCGAAATCCTTGCCATCAATTATACCTCCGGCACCACAGGCCGGCCCAAGGGCGTGATGTACCACCACCGGGGCGCGTATATCAACGCCTTGGGCGAGTTGCTGGAGTTTAAAATCAACCTGGACAGCAAATACCTGTGGACCTTGCCCATGTTCCATTGCAACGGATGGTGTTTTACCTGGGGCATCACCGCCATGGGCGCCACCCATGTTTGCCTGAGAAAGGTTGATCCTGCTGAAATTTACAAGATTATCGCAGAGGTGGGGGTTACCCATTTGTGCGCTGCGCCCACCATTCTCATCGGTATGTCCGTTTATGCCACGGAAAACGATGTCAAACTTTCCAACAGTCTGGAAATTATGACCGCCGGGGCACCGCCTGCACCCATGGTGATCCAGAACATGGAAAATATCGGGGCCAACATCACCCAGACATATGGTCTGACCGAAGTGTTTGGTCCGCACTCCGTATGCCAGTGGCAGGACAAATGGGATGATCTTCCTCCCATGGCCAGGGCAGGCATCAAGGCCCGCCAGGGCGTGCCCTATATTGTGGCCGAGCACATGGATGTGGTGGACCCCGAGACCATGGAACCGGTGCCGAGAGACGGCACGACCATGGGCGAGATCGTCATGCGGGGAAACAACGTCATGCTGGGGTATTATAAGGATGCGGAGGCCAGCACCGAGGCATTCAGGGGCGGATGGTTCCACTCCGGGGATCTTGCGGTTATGCACCCGGACAACTATGTACAGATCATGGACCGCAAAAAGGACATCATTATTTCAGGCGGAGAGAATATTTCCACCGTTGAAATCGAAAATGTGCTGTACACCCATCCGGATGTGCTGGAAGTGGCCGTAATTTCAGTGCCCGACGAAAAATGGGGTGAAGTGCCCAAGGCGTTTATCGTACCCCGGGCCGGAACCAACCCGGATCCGGCGGAAATCATTGCATTCTGCAAGGAAAATATGGCCCGGTTCAAGGCACCCAAGTCCATTGAATTTGGTCCCCTGCCCAAAACCGCCACAGGAAAGCTGCAGAAGTTCAAGCTGCGGGAAAAAGAGTGGGCAGGCCACGACCGTATGGTCAACTAATTTTCCTGTTGTATAGTTCATGAGAAAAGGGCAAGGCGCCGCCTTGCCCACCTCCCTTGCCTTGGGGTGTTCCGGGAAATCGCATGTAAAAATCAAAATTCGGTAGTTGAGATTCAACTTTGTCACCGATGTCACCAGCTTCATTGGTACGGCCTCCCCCAGATAACATGATATTTGCACTCCTATACTGTGTGTGATAGAGTCTTCTCCGCCTTTGAGTTCCTTATGGCCATTTCATAATGAGTTCAAGTGGTTCATGGTTTGTTGTGCCTGCCAGGGAATGGGGGGTATTAAGGAGGTTGGAAGATGAAAATAAAGAGGTGGTTTTTAATATTGACAGCAGTTGTCAGCCCGGCTTTTTTTGGAGGGCAGGTACCATTATGGGCGGAGGCATCATCCGACGCGTCTAAGGAGGACTGTCCGTTTGTGCTGGTTGCCCCGGATTCATCTGTGCAAAAGCCGCTGTCTTCAGGCCGGCAAACACAGATCACCCTATTGTTTACCAATAATACACCAAAGGATCTGCAACTGCCCAGGAAAGTGACAATAGCCTTTAGCGCCGAAGGGATGGAACCGGTCACAGCCGACGCTGTAATGGAAGATAGTGCCGATACTTTGATTAATGCCCACGAATTTATACGGGCCAGGTTTCAGGTGAAAATTCCTGTGGGGCTTACTGGTATTGTCAGCGTTCAGGACAGCCAAAAAAAGGCCAATGCCGTCTTGGTCTATACGGATCTTCCCGAGACGGCTCTGGCCGATGTCTCTGACCTGGACACCCGGCCCATGAACCATTACGAATCGATTATTCAGCCTTATTTTGTGAACTTTTCAAGTTACAAGCCGGTCTTCTTCCTCTTTGGGGTGGACCCCGGCGCCCAGGATTCCTCCTTTCAGATTTCCTTTAAATATAAGCCGTTCAATTATGAAGAAGAGAACTTCATTAAAGATACACTGGAGAAAGTTTATCTGGCCTATACCCAGCATTCCTTCTGGGATCTAAAATCAGATTCCGCTCCTTTTGAGGATTCACGGTACATGCCTGAAATTTTCTATTACGAAGATGATTTGGGGCTGAAGCTGCCCTTTTTGATCGGTTCAGGTTTCAAGATCGGTTATCAACATGAGTCCAACGGCCGCTCGGGTGATGATTCAAGAAGCACTAACTATGCATATATTCAACCGTCTCTTGTCTTCAAGATCTGCCGGAATCTGTTCTTGGAGGTGAGCCCCAAAGTTTGGATCTATGTTAACAACGACAATGATACCAATGGTGATCTTTCGGACTACCGGGGCTATTTTGATCTTGAAACCTCCATAGGAGATCCGACTGGACTGGCATTGAGAAGTCATTACAGGCACGGGGAAAAAGGGGGGACCATCCGGCTCGACCTCTCCTATCCTCTGGATCAGATTCCCTTGTTCAGGGGGTTCTTGGATCTCTACCTTTATGCCCGGTACCATTCCGGCTATTCTGAACAGATGCTCGAGTACAGCCAACGAGAGGATGTTTTTAGTTTAGGCTTTGCTCTTGTTCGATAAATGAAAAATTTTCTATCTGAAAAGTGTTGGGTCACACATCCATATTATCATCACGAGGAGACCGACCTTTAAAACTGACCTTTGAGGATTGTCATATCCAAAGCGTGTTAACTCCTATGAGACTTTTCGTACCTTTGTATGAACCAAGTCTTAATCCTCTCAATCCTCCTACAAAACATATGAGCAGTCGCATTTTCCTTAAATGATGCTGGCACCATCTTTGGAACACTTCCGGAAAAAAGTGGCCTGATTTTAATCAAGGATTGTTTGGCAGTCAAATTCAAAAAACTCGAACATCGAATTTTTATTCCTCCAAATGATCAAAACTCTTTACTGGACTTTAAAATATTGATACCGGATCACTATAATCTGTCTTAGTCATTGGCTCCGTGACCATACCGGCAGTTTGGCCGAGATCACAGAACGCCTATGCCTTAACCAAAACTTAGATATTTTCATAGGCCAGGCATATCTGCACCCAAGAACAGGTTCACTCTTTTCCGGATGTGCATTGTCGTTATTGACACCTAATCTCGTAGGATTGGTTCCCATTTTTCATAACAGGGCAGAACAGATTCGCTCTGGCGAATACTTGGCAGGAATGAATTTTCGTTATTGATTACAAGCACCATATTCCGTCTTCCGGCATGGGCTGCAATCATCATATCAAAGACGCCGATAGTATTACCACAGGTTTTTAAGGCAGCCCCGGGTAATTTTTTTAGTTTAGGGGGGCACGGTACTTAAGTTAGAGCTAAGGATAATCCAAATCCCACAATATCTGGTGCTATAAACGCAATCTTATGATAATAATATTAAATTTAATGTTTTAACCGATTCAAAAGATGCTCTACTTGAATCATTTTACGCGGGGCGCGGGATAAAGCTTTTAAAAACATTATTTCACTTTTAGCGTTTATGGAAGCTTTAAATAACAGTCAACTGTGAGGTGATACGCGTGAGATTACATATGATCAAGGTGCTGTTTCATATGGGGGTGGCCGTCCTTCTTGTTTTGTTTCCCGGATGTGTAGGTATTCAAGTAAATGAATTGATAGAGACAGGGCGTTTAAATCAGGCGGCAGAGCATTGCAGTAAACTTGAAGGAGGAGAGCGGAAAGACTGTTACGCCTTATTGAGCGATGCTTTCCTGGCCAGGAGAGATTACGACACCGCTGTAGACCATTATATAAAAGCCAATGAGGTGATCGTGTTTCAAGATCATTTCACGAACAATAAAAACAAATGGTTTGAAAGGACAAATGAAAAAGTCTCCAATAAAGTCCAACATGGGGGCTATTTCTTTGAACATAAAAGAAGAAAGGGCAGCTGGTTTTCCTGGCCCAAATTTGATGTAAATATCAATGAATCCAAGGACTTTAAAATTGAATACACCATATCGAAGATAGACGGTGTCGATAATTATTCATATGATATGGCTTGGGGCATTAAAGATACCGATAATTGCTATACATTTGGGGTCAGTGGAAATGGAAGTTACATATTCGGTAAATTTGAAGAAGGGAAATGGAAGGCGGTTATCGACTGGACAAAATCCTCACAAATCAACAAGGGAAACGCCCGCAACACGTTAGGTGTATCCAAAGTGGGCGATACATTGAACTTTTACATTAACGGTTATCGGGTTGCTGAAAGCCCATTCCAACATTTTTTTGGAAAAAAAATCGGCGTTTGCCTGACAAATAAAATGAAGGTTAACATTGAGCATATCGTCATAACACAAGTGCCAAATAAAAAGGAAGTTTACAAAACTTTTTTGGAGAACCGCCTTACCAATGGTGATGATTTGTCCTTTCTTAACCATTGTGCAAAAGCCGGCTACTCAAAAAATGAAGCCCATGTAAAGATTGCAGAATATTATCTGGCTAACAGCAACTCCCAGTCAGCCGCTTACCATCTTGAAAAGGCCGGTTGGTCTATTAGAAACCCCGACGAGATAATCCTACTTGAGGAACACTTCAACGATAATCAAAACGGCTGGTTTGAAGGAACAGATGAAAAAGTGGCATGCAGGATTCAGAACGGCCAGTATTTTTTCGAACATAAAAGAGATGCCGGCGGTTGGTTTTCCTGGTCGAAAGAGCTTTTCAACATAAATGAATCGGGTGATTTTCGAATTGAGAGCACCATTACAAAGATCGACGGTATAGAGGACCACTTCTATTCCATTGTATGGGGGCTGAAAGATGGAGACAATTTCTATGCGTTTGGCATTACGGGTGACGGACATTTCAAATATTGCAAAGAATTAAACGGTGTTTGGAAGAATATGATCAATTGGACAAAATCCCCTTATATCAATAAATCAAACTTGACAAACACACTGGCTGTTGAGAAATCAGGCGATATACTGAAACTATATATCAATGGTCATTTTGTTGCTGAACACCCTTATGAAAAATTTTTGGGCCAAAAAGTCGGCTTTTTGATCTACTGTAAAATGAAAGTTGAAATTGATCATATTACCGTCACACAATTTCCCCCAAAAATCCTTTCCGCTATAGAATCGCAGCCTTTTCACGAAGAGAGTGAACAAGCAATCGAATATCCGGAAGATACATTGTTGAGAAGAGATGTTACGCCGGATGAAATACGAACAAAAAGGTAAACATACAATGACCGCTGATAACCATTTAAACAGACGTGATTTTTTAATCAGTTTGGGGCAGGGCGCTGCCGTCTGCATCGGTGGCTTTTTCTTAATAAACCACTGGCCGGATTGCCCCCCCGCCCTTTCTAATCCAATCATAAACGCTTCTTTGCCGAAGCTGCGGAAAGATATTGTTTCCGGCAGCTATCAGGATATGGCCACCATTGGCTACACCACCGGCGATGATGAGGTGTTATGCGCCGTTAACGTGATAGGCCGGACAATTCTCAACAAACTTGACGGCCAGCACACTATTGAAGGCATTGCAGAAGCTGTGGCAGTTGAATTCAATATCCCGGAATATGAACCTTTGAATGCAAAAATTGCATACTTTGTCGCTCAACTTGGTATGATCGGTTTTCTTTGCGATCCGTTTTACGCCACTATTTATTTTGAAAGTGAAACTACCCATGCCTAACAGATCGGGAACCGCGGATGAACTTTTCCTGATACCATACACAGATGGTAAATATTGCTTGTATGCACCACTGCAGCGGACCACGGCAATCATTAATGCAACAGCCGCCCATGTGATTTCTAAATATCTGGAAACCGGCGAAAAGGGTCTTACATCCAAAGAAATTGGAATAATTCACCAACTCAAGGATGGCGGGTTGTTTGGTAATGAGATGCCTGAACCCCCGCTCTTTCCTGACAATTATACTTTTTGCCCTCATGAAGTAACCCTTTTTCTCACCAGCCGATGCAATCTTCGCTGCAGGTATTGTTATGCAGATGCCGGCTATAAAAGCATCGATATGCCATGGGAAGTGGCAAAAGCAGCAATTGACCTATGCGCCGACAATGCCGGGTTGCTCGGAAGCAGAGCATTTGCAGTGGGATTTCATGGCGGCGGAGAGCCGACAGTCGCCTGGCGGATGATGGTTCGTTGTGTGGAGTACGCCAAAGAAAAGGCTGAGTCCAAGGGACTTGATGTTGAGATCTTTTCCGCCACAAACGGCTTTTTGTCTCTTCATCAAAGAGAGTATATGGCCAAACACTTTACCAATATTAATGTATCCCTGGATGGGCCTAAAAGCATCCAGGATTACAACCGTCCCACATTGGACAACCGTGGATCATTCGATCAGGTAAGGGACACATTGAGATATTTCGACAATGCGGGTTTGAAATACGGAATTCGATCAACCATCACCAAAGCCAGTGTTCACCGGATGGTGGAAATTGTTGAAAGTCTGCATCATCAATTTAATTTCATGTATCTTCAACTGGAACCGGTCTGGCACTGTGGGCGGTGCATTACCAGTGAAGAGCCGCCGCCGTTGGACGAAGACTTCATCACCAACTTCATAAAAGCGTTCAAACGCGGTCAGGAACTGGGGATTCAAGTGACTTATTCCGGCGCCCGCCTTGATACGCTGACCTCAAAATTTTGTGCTGCACCCGGAGATGGTTTTACAGTGCTTCCCGAGGGGATTGTGACTTCCTGCTACGAAGTATTGGAACCTACTGATCCAAAAGCAAGCATTTTTCATTATGGACAGTATAATCCCCTCACAAATACATTTGATTTTGATGCATACCGCATTTCAAAGTTGAGGGATTTGACGGTGAACAATCTGGCGTTCTGCAAGGACTGTTTTTGCAAGTGGCATTGTGCCGGCGACTGCTTGTCCAAGGCGTTTGAGGTTTCCAAGTCAACCATCCACCAAGGAACAAACCGTTGTACGATAAACAGGGCCCTGACCCTTGCCTGGCTGAAGATGACAATAGAAAAAGAAGACATACAACCACGTGATACCGGAGAAAATGATGCCCGACAAACCAGATGACCGGATACAAAAAACACTGCCGGAAATTGATCAGGAAGATTTGGAACCGCAAATATATATTATCGTCAATAACAAAAAACTGCCGCGACCCGGCCTTGAAACGTTTTTTTCCAAAGCCGAGACCAACACCGATTCTGCCCGCCCTAAATCTACCTGCGCCCCTGTTGGCGGCTCTTATTGTTCATGTAACAAGGTCTGTACGTGTGTGCCGGTATGCGGATGCGTCGGCAATAAGGTCTGCAGCTGTGTGCCGGTATGTGGGTGTGTGGGGCATACCAGTTCAGGCGGCGGTGGCTATGGAGGTTGCCGATGTGCCCCGGTCCACTGATGCGTAACAATAGTCGCACTGAAGATTGGTATGCGAAATGTATTTCCCTGTTGTTTTGCATAGTATTCGTTGTCATATTACTTGTCGGCAAAAACTCAGCCCGAGCGGAAAACACCTATACAATTGCCCCCCAAAACACGGATAAAAAAGAACGCAACATTGAAGGCGGAAACATTGGTCAGGACCCTTTTGCTTTTAAAACAGCCAAGGCCATGTATACTTCCGGACCGGTAAAGCCATTTGACACGTCTGCTCAAGGTCTGATTCAAGAAATAGAACAGAAACTGCAAAACACAACTTCGGGCAGTGAAGACAGCAGCGTCTTAGCGCTTCTTCGAAATCTGAACCTGTATCGCAGAACAGCAGAGGTTCAGGAGGCAGTGACACATTGGGCTGCCGTATCTGCCCAACGGATTCGGAACCAACGCAATGTAACAGAAAAAAACATTTTCGACCGTGCGAAAAAATACATGGCAAAGACATGGGATTCGCATCAAATCCAGGGAGATGACCTCTACTTGAAAGGCGACTTTGACAAGGCGTCAGAAATCTACAGAGCAATGTTGTCAAGATTTCCCATGTATCCGGACGCACGGAATAATCTGGCGCTTGCCCAATTACATCTCTCCAATGATCTTATCGCTCAGTTTGAACTGGAAATTCTCAGCAAAATACAGCCGGATTACCTGCCGGCAGCCATCAACCTGGCGGTTGTTCTGGAGCGGTCCGGTCAATCAGACCGGGCAAAAGAACTGGTTTTTCAGATCAATAAAAAAAGAGATGATGTCGCTATCGCTGCGTTTAATGCGGCCTGGTATCGCAGCATAAACGGCGAGTATAGCAAAGCTATTAAACTTCTGAAACCCTTGTCTGAATTGAATATCAAAGAGAAATACACAACTTTTTATCAAACAAATATCGATCTTGAAAAATACCATCAGACAAAACGCACACAGAAGAAAACAAATATTAAAGAAAACAATTATAAAAACATATTCGACAAGGCACAACACTTCCATAATTCCGTAAAGAACTATGACGCCGCTTTCAAGCTGTACCAAAAAGCCGCAGCAAAAGGTCATACCGGCGCCATGAACAGCATCGGCATTATGTATGAATATGGCGAAGGGGTTCAAAAAGATTCAGCTACTGCAGTAAAATGGTATCGGAAAGCAGCGGAAAAGGGCCATGTCACCGCCATGTATAATTTGGGCGTCATGTATGCAAAAGGAAAGGGCGTAACAAAAAACGGCGCCAAAGCTGCAGAATGGTATCAAAAGGCTGCAAAAAAGGGGGATGCTGATGCGATGAACAACCTTGGTGTGATTTACGAGAAAGGGATGGGTGTCACCCGGAGTTATGGCGGCGCAATAAAATGGTATCGGATGGCGGCAGAAAAAGGCCATGACGTGGGAATGAAAAACCTCGGCCGGATGTATGACATGGGAAAGGGGGTGGATAAAAATACCGATCAAGCAATCCACTGGTACCTGTGTGCGGTAAAAAAAGGCAATGCCGATGCAATGAATAACCTGGGCCTGAT
Source organism: Desulfobacter curvatus DSM 3379 (assembly GCF_000373985.1). GTDB lineage: Bacteria > Desulfobacterota > Desulfobacteria > Desulfobacterales > Desulfobacteraceae > Desulfobacter > Desulfobacter curvatus. The sequence goes on along the minus strand of NZ_KB893064.1, from coordinate 24,076 downwards.
CTACGAAAGCAAAAAAGAGTATCAACAAGCCGTCAAATGGTATCGCAAGGCTATGCGCAAAAACCATCCCGGAGCAACCGGGAATCTCGGGTTTATGTATGAAAAAGGCAGCGGTGTAAAGAAGAACTTAACAGAAGCAAGACGCCTGTACCGCAAAGCATCAAAACTCGGCAGCCCATTTGCCGAGCAATCCCTTAACCGCCTGGAATCGTATAACTAAACAAAAGTATGAAAACAATTCGCTGGGTGTTTATCCGCCCCCGCAATCATAGCCCCTATTATGATCCTGAAATACAGGAACCGCTGGGTCTCGAATACTTGACAGCCTCCCGGATGAAAAAGGGAGACCATGTCCTGCTGCTGGATGCAGTCCTGGATTCAATCAGCGAAGTAAAACTTGCCCGCCGGGCAGCTTCTTTTATGCCGGACGCTATCGGTTTCTCCATCATGACCGGTCAAGAAGTTGAATCTGCCACAGCCATATATCATGAAACTAAAAGAGCGCTTAACGGAAAAAAGGTGTATTGGCTGGCAGGTGGAAATTTTATTACCTTTGAAACAAATCGAGCACTTAACCTTCTTCCGGATGACTTTATACTGGTTCGATTTGAAGGCGAAAGCGCGCTTGAGCAGTTAGCCGAATCGTGGGGTTCAACACCGTATACCGGCAAACCCGCGGCAAAATCATTCCAACGCGTCATTGCCGGACCACAGGTCCACGATTTGGATACGCTCCACTTCCCATTCCGCCCTTTTGCACACCATATCGAGAATATGGGGGGGGCATTCACCCTTCAAGGGTCTCGTGGTTGCTGCGGTGCCTGTAAATACTGCGCTTCACCTGGGGCAAGGCGCGCCCAAGCCGCTCCTTGGCGGGGTCGATCCATGGAACATATTGTTGCCGAAATCGCTGAACTGCATCACCGTTTTGGCGCCGCTTCCTTCAATTTCATTGATGAGGATTTTTTAGGGCCCAATCGCGTTTCATTGACGCGCGCCCAAAAATTCGTTCAAGAACTCAAACGCCGAAAACTAAAAATATCGTTTAGTATTCAAGTTCGGCCCGACTCATTGAATGATGAGATTATCGATCTGCTGTGTGAAAATGGCCTTAGCTATATTTTTATCGGCATTGAATCCGATAATCCGGCTGATTTTAAAAATTGGGGCCGTCCATGGGTGGACAATCCCTGGCCCCTAATCCGTCGTTTACAAAGGCATCATGTTGAGGTCGGGGCGGGTACGCTGCTGTTTCATCCGGATTCTACCCTGAACAGCATACGCCGCTTTTCTTGTACGCTGAGAAAATACAAATTATTGAATTATCGATCCGCCATCAATCGGATGGATGCTATGCCCGGATCAATGTTTTACAAAACAGAGTTTCAAAAAGAGAATTTAGACCGGACCCCAGGCCCCAGGAGGCTTCCGTTTCATAACAAGGAAATTGAAGCATTCTACGAAGACCTGACGATGGCGCTAAGCCCTGTAGGACCACCTTCCATGCATGCTGTGTGCTCATTGCCGCCTCTCATTTCACAATGTAAATTTCGAAACGAGTATGATGATCGTTATTATGAGCTGCGAAGGATCATCGACTATCTTGATGAGGCCGTTTCTCGGACCCTTTTCCTGCTGCTTGAATATTACGAAACAGACACCATCGAACCGGTAAAAGTGTCCATGCTTCGCAAAGACAATTTCCAGACAGCGCTCACTGCAACGCAAGACCTGTCTGAACATGGTTTTGCAATTTCATATGACACGTTAAGACAAGCAATTCGGATCGACTCCGGCTTATGACTATTGAATTAGAACCATTCCGTATCATTGCGCCTGTTTCATCGGAGGATGACGTCACAAAAGCTGTGGCGGCAGGCGCAGACGAGCTTTATTGTGGCGCGATGTTTGAAGAGTGGGTAAGGATTTTCGGAGACTCTGACCTAGTCAGCAGACGGCAAGGACGCCTCTCCCATATCACCACACCTAAAGCATTATCCCGCGTCGCGCAACTGGCTTCAGACTACAACCGGAAGATCGCACTCACACTGAATGTCGGATATACTCGCATTCAGGAACATGAAATCCTCAACCTGCTTAAACTATGGGAAGATGTCGGGGGCACATCTGTTCTGGTCAGTGATTTGTCTCTACTGCTTGCGTTGAAGCGGCAGGGTTCAAGTTTAGAACGACACCTGTCAATAATGGCAGGGGCCTTCAACCACTTGAGTGTTCACTTTTTTCGGCAAACAGGTGTGTCGCGGGTTGTTCTCCCACGCCACTTGTCAATAGATGAAGTGAAAAACTTGATCGGTAAAACGGATAAAATCGAGTACGAAATGCTGGCCATGATGCAGAAGTGCCGGTTCATTGACAGTATGTGCGGGTTCTACCATGGATTGCGTCTTCCATCTGATATTCCTGCTGTATTTGATTATGAAACAGCCTCTCACACCGATGGCCAGTACATAGCCAGAACCCATGATACAGCTTATGCCGGACACGGCTGCCTGCTTGGATACCATACAGGCGCTTTTAAAGTTCAAACCATGACGGTAGATGATTATCATTCCCCCCATTGCTCGGCCTGTTTTCTACCTGAACTCTATGAAGCGGGGGTCCGGTGTTTAAAAATTGCCGGACGCGGCTATCCTATAGATATGATTACACGCGCGATTGGTTTCATTGCTGAATCAATTACACTGTTCCGGGAAAATGATAACACAGAAGAAATCAGAGAAACCATCAGGGAACGATATATCAGCTATTTCGGGAAATCTTGCAGAAATCAGAAATGCTACTATAGATTGTCATATGATTCCGATTAACAGCCATGGGCTGATCTGGTTTATCAGCACCCAGACTCAGCCCACAACAAAGATAGAAAGAATCCATCTACTTGCTGGAAACTTTCATATAAAAAAGAAATACAGGCAACATCCTTGTACATTTATGGATGCGTTTTTGTGTGCAATTATGAAAAATATTGAATACGCATATTGGTATGACTGGCGAAAGAAAACGGAAAATATTCCCAAAGATGTACGACTTTATTACGGACACGAAACATGTGAGCATCTTCTCCCACATCAACATACCGCATCTGAATTTGCCAAGTATATTTCAGATCATAGGTCTTCCAAGCTATGCCTGGTCACACCCTTTTTAACAGACGCCGGCATACAAAAAGCCCTGAAACTCATTGATTGTTTGTTGACTGTTCTTTATGAACTTGAAGTGATTTGCTCGGATTGGGGATTGTTGTACTATCTGAGCCGGCATAAAATCGGCACACCTGTTGTCGGCCGTCTGCTTGCCGGACAGATTTCGGACCCCCGCATCCTTCGGATTGTTGATGACAACCACACCCCCGAACCAAGAAAGATCCGCCATGTGAACGGCCATCACTGCGTTTTGAAACGTAAGATGCCATCCAATGCATTAAAACAACACTATAAAAGCTGCTCCATCGACAAACATGAAACCATCTCATTCCTGACGGATAGCGGTATTCATCGTTGTGAGCTCAATAACGTGGCCCAAGGCATTGAATTGAATCTTTCCGGATACACCTATTCTTTGCACGTCCCGGAGGTCTTGGTATCTGTCATGCGCAGATGTCCTGGGGATGGCGAAAACTTGAATCAGGAGGCTGTATGCCCTTGTCCGGGCATAAACAGCAATCAAAAAATAGTGTGGTGGTGTCACCATGACCTCCCTGTTGATCTATTTCGTCACGATAATGCATTGTATTATCAATGGCCTGAATTGCCTGCAAATCTTGACAGGCTGCCAATTGACAGAATCGTATTCAATGCCGAAAACATTGGGTCCTAATCCAACTATAGGAACCTGCGCGAAGCAAATGAGGTTAGATCTTGAAAAATAAGATTTCAAGATCTAACCTCCAAAGTTGCAGTAATTTTAAGGCCCGGTCGGTCCTGGCGGCTCAACTTAACGTCTGTTTTCGGCACCTACGATGAATGTAAGGATGCACTAATCAGAATGCCCATAGCGCAATGAGTACCGGCTACTATAATAGGAGCAAACAAAAATCATGGTTAATAGGACTACAATAAAGGTTCGAGGATATCATCTTGACATGTTTCGTCACGTTAATAATGCTCGATATATAGAATTCCTTGAAGAAGGACGATGGGCATTTTTTGAAGAAACCCCTAATTTCATGGAATGGCCCAAAGGGAGTGCTTTTGTTGTCGTCAACATCAATATCAGCTACAGACAGTCCGCCAGTATAGGAGATACTTTAGAAATAAGAACATGTATTTCACATCTTGGCGCCAAGAGCGGCGCACTTCGGCAAAAGATAATTCTGCAAGGCACGGACACTGTTGTTGCCGAGGCTGATGTGACCTTCGCCATGGTGGATCGCAATACACAGAAGGCGCTCCCCTTTGAGGGAGATCTCCTTAACTTTTTCGAGACACTTAGAGATGCAGAAACCCCGCCCCCTTCTGTGTCGGATTGAAAGGATTTTTTGTTTTTTTTGGGGGGGGGTAAAATGTATTGACAAATCATTGATTGCCGACCATTTTGTTTAAGCTCCCTGCCGGGGAAACAATAATTAGTGCCTGAACGGAAAGGAAAGAGTGATCATATGCGCGCCCATGAATTGGCCGAAAATACGTATAGTCTTTTTGCCACGTTGCGCGATACAAGACCATTGGTCCATGTGGTGACCAACTTTGTGGTAATGAACCAGACCGCCAATGTGCTTCTGGCTCTTGGGGCGTCACCCATGATGTCCTGGGCGGAAGATGATGCGGCGTATATGTCAGGTGTATCGGACGCACTTTGCATCAACACCGGCACCCCGGTTACGGATCGGATTTCGGTGATGAAATCCTTGATGTCCCTTGCCGGGGACGCCGGAAAACCCGTTGTATTAGATCCCGTAGGTGCCGGCGCAGGGCCCTTCCGCACGGACATTGCCCGGGAGCTTTGCGCCCTTGCCCCGGCAAAAATTATCCGGGGCAACCCTTCGGAAATCTGCGCCCTTGCTGCGGGCCATTCATCCACTAAGGGGGTGGACAGCGGGATTTCTACTGAACAGGCCCGGGCCATCCTGACCGGCCACGGCCGGCCCGACCGGGATGCGGATGACTTGCCAAGCGGTGCAACCGCACTTTTTGAATCCGCATCTGCCCTTGTTGTCAGCGGAAACACCGACATGGTGCTGGGGCCGGATAAAATGGTTAAGATCTCCAACGGATCTCAACTCATGGGCGCGGTAACCGGTACCGGCTGTATGCTTTCCGCCATCTGTGCCGCTTTTTTCGCTGTGGCTGAAAACGGCTTTGACGCTGCGGTTGCAAGCGTTGCTGTTACGGGGATTGCCGGGGAACTGGCAGCATCCAAGCTGACGGGCCCGGGCTTTTTTCTGCCCCATTTTATAGACAGCTTGTACGCACTTGATGAAGCGGATATCCATCAACATTTGAGGGCTGAAGTTTTTTGCCTTGATTAGGTCTGTGGGCCGGGCATAAGATAAGACTGCGCTCGGCCCAAAATCGCTACGATGTAGAGCCAAATTTCTGTTCAAAGGCACAGGCAACAATTTCCACGGCCTGGGAAGCATCCTTAAGGTGTCTTAAGTTGATGACCAGGTCGAATTCATCCGGGTCGGCCGCATCTTTCTGGTATACACTTTTAAAAAAGGCTTTCTGTTCTTTGTCCATGGTTTTTATTCGGGCTTCAGCCTGTTCCCAGGATATGCCAAGCAACCCTGACAGCCTTGAAATCCGGTATTCACGGCCGGCAATGAATCTGACAGCCAGGACGTTTTCTCTGGGTAAGATCAGGTGGGTACCCCTTCCCACAAATATGGTGGACTCCATTCCTGCAAGGGAGGTTACGGTTTTGGCAAGCTGCCTTGCATAGTCGCTTTTTAAAAAGGTTTTTTCGCTGGTGAGCATGGTAAACAACTCACTCATGATGCCGGGGTACCGTTCATCAAAATATTCAACGGCTTTTTTGGTTAGATCCTTTTCTTTGGCCATGAATTCTATAATTTCCCGGTCAACAACCCGGAACGGCAGCCGTTCGGACAAGATATCAGCAATTTTAAGGGCGCCTACTCCGATTTGTCGAGAGAAGCAGATGCAGGGGAAAATACCACCCTTAGGCTGTTTTTGGGATTTTTTTTCAGACACCTGGCGCCAGTTTTTGACATTGATGTCCGCCCATGCAGCAGCGCTCAGTCTTTTTTTACCGTAATCGCCGGGTGAATATTTTACTTTAGATTCCTTTGTCATAATTTTCCCCTCTTCTCTATTCGGTTAGCATAAAAGAACTATCAGTTACACTATCTTTACAGAGCAATAAAAATGCCATGGTGAGATTTTATAAAGGAAATGCGGATCGCCTGTGAATAAACGGAGTTGATGCTTTTAACACATGCGGCGGATTTAACTTAGCCGTGATTTGCGTCTGCTTTTTTTTCGATGTGTAAATCCTGTTGACAGGTTGGCCGGGTACGCCGTATTAGAAGTTGTTTGCCCCCAATATAAAGGAAGGTGCATTTGAAAATATCCGATCATATATCCATCCCTGACACCAGTATTGAATTTTACCCCATCCGGTCCCGGGGACCCGGGGGGCAGAATGTAAATAAAGTCTCTTCAGGTGTTCATATTCGTTTCGATATTCATGCCTCAAATCTTCCGGATGAGATTAAGGCAAAGCTTTTGTCTCTTAACGACAAGCGCATTACCCGGCAGGGGGTTATTGTGATCAAGGCCATGACTTTTAGAAGCGCTGCAAAAAACCGTGAGAACGGTTTGGAAAGGCTTGCAGAACTGATTAGAAGCGCTTTGAGACCTGTTAAAAAAAGAAAACCCACCCGGCCCACACGGGCATCGAAAAACAGACGCCTTGATTCGAAAAACAGGCGCAGCAAGATTAAAGCATTAAGAAAAAAGATAGATAGTTAAAAGTGATTTCACAGAATCTTAGCATCCTTGTAACGTTAATATAATAATAGAATATTACTTTCTTTCTTAAAGTTAAATAGTCACAAACATTCCTGATAGGACGACTCCCCAACATGTTTTCAGCCATAAAATATGACGAAGATAAGGTGTTCACGCCGTCTGACATGGCCCGGCGCATAGATCGGATCAGCGAAGCCTTCGGCCTGAGTGACCTGACCGCTGACAGCTTTGTCCTGAATCTGCCTTTCATGGCCGGGGATGCCACGGCAGGTGCTGAAAATGAATTTCAGGCGGTGGTTGCCGGAAAGCGGGAATGTATAGATCTGGCCCGGGTCATTGAGACGTCCAATTATTACCGGAATCTTGTGGAACAGGCCAGAACCGGAGAAACGTCCCAACGAAAGGTCATCGCCCTGGAACGTTTGCTCAAAGACAAGGATGGGCGGGATTGGGAAAATTCCTGGGTATGGTTTCCCCGCCGGGTACTCAACCGGTTTGCCAATCAGGTGTTTAACCAGGATCTTAAGTCAGATAAATCCATTCCCGCATCAGAATATCGCAGGGATGCCGCCTGTTTCGTATTTGAAAAAGATGGTGAAAATCAGGTTCGGGTGCCTGTTTCCTATCTGCTCAAGCTGGCCTTGGCCGATGCCATTGGTGATGACAAAGGTGTGCCGGAACCGGTAAGAAACTGGGGTGAAAAAATGCTCGCCCATTTTTCCAATGACAACAGTTCGCCTGAACTTTTTTCCTTTTATCCGGTCAAACCGGATGGGGCAGGGAGCTTGGGAGAAAAGCTTGCCGGCGAAACCCTGCTTCGCTTTCTTTTGACCCAGGCCCTGGTGGCCTATGCCGGAAATAGATTTGAACTCAAAGAAAACGGCCAGAAGGTAAAGGTTTTCTTTTCCGCCACCCCGCCCGGGGACCAAAAACGTCTTAATGATATTATTTCAGATGCGTTTTACCGCGAATTATTCATGAGCCCGTGCCTGTCCGGATGGGACCGGGGGGAAGATAAAAAAGAGTACATGAGTGTCTGCCACAAGGTGTTGTCCCGCAGCCAGATCAATGCCGTGGCCCAGCTCAAGGAAGCCGGTATTATCAATTCGAATCTTGTGGTGCTGCCCAACACGTCTAATATCAGTTTGGCCAATAACGGCACCCATATCAGTCTTGGCAGCGCTAAATTGTCTCGGTGCCTGGCTGATCCGGGGTCGGGGTTTACGGCCCTGGATGAAAAATATACGGGCGATCTGGCCATAAAGATCTGGGAGCATTTTTTGCCCCTGTTCGCCACCACCTATTCTGCTGCCCCCCACAGGCTTGATTTCCAGGAGTTTCACCCGGAACAGGTCCTGGGCTTTATGCCCCACGAACTGATCCATACCCATCTGCGCATGATCTGGCGTCGGTGGAAGAAAAAGGCACATCTCAAGGTCATGGGCAAATCTTTAACCCCTTTTGGTCCGGTGTGGTTGGACCGCCTGATTTCAAATATATTCAGGTTGAAAGGGGATTTTGTGCCGGATGGCCGGCTCATTGATTATTTTACCTCGGTGATGAGCACCTTCCAGAGTCCGGCCTTGAACGGCAGTCTGGAAAGCGAGGCCGACCTTAAAAAAGATTTGACCGAAATGGGTGTGTTTGACGGGCGCATGGCCCTGTACCAGTTGGTCCGCTTGAGGAAATACCGCCAGATGGGGTATTCCGGGTTTGAACACCGTTATTTCAGCGTGTTCGAAGACGTTGTCAGGGATATGGGCAAGGCCGCCGATCTGCAGGTGCTGATCACTGCCCTGGCCCAGAAGTATATCTATTCCCGGCAGGTGGACCATGCCATGATACCCGATTCCCCGATTGTTGAAAGCGAGCGCCGCCAGATATTCTTTTGTACAGCCATCGGTATCCCCACTTTTTTTGTGAAAACCCGGACCCGGAACCGGTTTTTGACCAAAATTTTGAAAAATACCGCTAAAACCAGGTACAGCCATAGGTATCCCGGTTACACCCGGGTGTTGGTCTCCGAATACCAGCGGGCCCTGATTTCCCTGATTCAAACGGACGCGTCTGACCTTGTATCGGCTTTGGACGGGGCGTCCGTTCTGGATGATCTTGACAATCGGATCCATAGGCCCCAGACCCATGCCGCATGGGGGCGGATCACCCGGGGGATTCTTGAAGGTTCTACTAAGCATAAACCCATGTCCATGCCGGGTAAACTGTTTAATACAAGAGCTGAAAACTATTACGGAAAAACCCTGAGAGAGGCCCATGTCAGCCAGGGGTTTGACCTGCTCGGCAAGGCCTTTGAGCAGATGGAGCTGTGGGCAAGGTACCGGGATCCCTCTTTCGGACAGGCCCTTGGCCATATTCTGGGCAGTCAGGATATACTCAAGTTTTTAAAGTCCATGCGTCAGGATTTCATGGACGATACCTGTGCGCCTGAAACGCTCAAAAAATTTATTTTTTTGATGATCCTTGTTATCAGCCGGGAGATGCAGTCCTGGCAAGATAGCTAGTGTTTGAACAAAAACTCACCCCCTCTGCGGTGTTGCAAGAAAAATTGCATCCGGGCAACTTCTCGTCCGAACAAGGGTTTCCGTTCAGGAACACACTAATCCGCGATGAGCCAAATTCCTTTACTTCCAACTTAAATCTTGATACGAAATCCAACAATTTTTAAATATCATCAGTATATTTCACAAGGGGAGTTTTTGTGGCAAACGACGATCTTTCCGTTCTCAAAATCGATAAATCACGTATTTCTCGCCGGGGAAAGAAAAAACACTTTGTTTACTTACTCCTGCTGCCGGTGCTCCTCATAATTGTGGGTGCGTTGTATTACCAGGGCGTTTTAACATTGGCAGTGAAAGTGGATGTTGCCCGGGTTGTCAGGCTTTATCCTTCCGAAGCCTATACACTGCTCAATGCCAGCGGTTATGTGGTGGCCCAGCGTAAAGCGGCGGTGGCGTCCAAAATAACCGCCCGCCTGGTTTCGCTCTCTGTTGAAGAGGGAAGTCCCGTCAAAGCCGGTCAGGAGATTGCCCGGCTCGAAAGTGATGATCTTGAGGCTGTCCGTAACCAGGCTTTGGCTGATCTTGAGTTTGTGCGCTTTAAAATCGAACAGGCCAAAGCCGAGCTGACCGATGCAACCCGCTCCCATCAACGCAATAAACAGCTGCTGCCGAAGAAATACATTTCCAGGGCGGAATGCGATGCCAGCGAGGCACGCTACCGCACGGCCCGGGCAGCCCTATCGGCGCAGGAGGCAGCCCTTAAAGCAAGCCGTGCCGCATTTCAAGTTGCGGCAGTGAACCTGGAATATGCCATCATTCGAGCGCCTTTTGATTCACTTGTATTGACCAAGAATGCCGACATCGGTGATATTGTAACACCGCTGGGTGCTGCTGCCGATTCCAAAGCTGCGGTTGTGAATATTGCGGACATGGACTCGCTGATGGTCGAGGTGGATGTGTCGGAATCCAATATCCGTCAAGTTTATGTTAAACAACCCTGTGAAATCCGTTTGGATGCACTGCCTGAGGCACGGTTTGAAGGCAGGGTCCATATGATTGTGCCGACGGCTGATCGGAGCAAAGCGTCTGTGATGGTCAAGATCGCATTTCTGGAAAAAGACCGTCAGATGCTGCCGGAAATGAGCGCCAAAGCGGCCTTCTTGTCGCAGCCCCTGACTGTTTCCGAAAAAGAGCCGGTCATGGCGGTTCCAACGGCGGCTTTGAGAGAAGCAAAGGGGGAAAACACTGTTTTTCAGGTGCAGGACGGCAAAATCATGAAGAAAACCGTCCGTTTGGGCCGGCAATTGGGTGATATGACTGAAGTCAAGTCCGGTCTGGCGTTAGATGATGTTATTGTCTTAAAACCCCTCCACCGCCTGAAGCAGGGCATGAAGGTTGTGATCCGTGACTGATTTGGTTGAAATCATTGAGGTGTACAAATCTTACCGACGCGGTAGCCAGGTGTTACCGGTGTTGGAAAACATCAACCTGACCATCGGGGTCGGGGAGTTTTTGGCATTGATGGGGCCGTCGGGTTCGGGAAAAAGTACCCTGCTCAATCTTATTGCAGGTCTGGATAAGGCCGACAGCGGTATTATCCGGGTCGCCGGTGTGGATATTACAACGCTTTCGGAACGCGAACTGGCTGACTGGCGGGCGCTTAATGTGGGATTCGTTTTTCAATTCTACAATCTTATTCCGGTGCTGACCGCCTTTGAAAATGTTGAACTGCCCCTGCTTTTGACCAACCTTTCTAAGAAGGAACGTCACAGGCATGTGCAGGCTGCCATAAATCTGGTTAATTTATCCGATCGCAGGGATCATTATCCCAGTCAGCTCTCCGGAGGTCAGCAGCAGCGGGTGGCCATTGCCCGTGCCATTGTGACCGATCCGACCCTGGTGGTGGCTGATGAACCGACCGGTGACCTGGATCGCAAATCAGCCGACGATGTGCTGCGCCTCCTGGATCGTCTTCGTTCCGACCTGGGCAAGACCATTATTATGGTAACCCACGACCCGCGCGCCGCCAAACGGGCACACGGTGTGCAATATCTCGATAAAGGTGTTCTGGCACATGAATATACTGAAGATTTTGGTCCGGAATGCCTTTAGGCACAAGCTGAGAACCATCCTGACAATCATTGCCATGTGTATCGCCATTCTTGCCTTTGGATTGATACGCACCGTCATCAGTGCTTGGTCCGCCGGTGTGGCTGCATCCTCCGCAGACCGCCTGGTGACCCGGAACGCCATTTCACTGGTATTTCCATTGCCCCTGGCCTATCGTGATAAAATCCGCTTAACCGATGGGGTTAAAGGGGTTTCTTACGGCAATTGGTTTGGGGGGATTTACATTGAGAGAAAAAATTTTTTTGCCAACTTTGCCGTGGAACCCCAAACCTATCTGGCCCTCTACCCTGAAGTCATTCTGCCGGCCGGTCAGCTCAGGGCTTTTTTAACCAACCGCAAAGCCTGTACCGCCGGGGTCAAACTGGCTGAACGCTTTGGCTGGAAAATCGGCGATACCATCACCCTCAAAGGTACGATTTTCCCCGGTAACTGGGAACTGTTATTACAGGGAATCTACCGGGGGCGGGACCAGACGATCGATCAATCGATGTTTTTCTTTCATTGGGATTATCTTAACGAGTCCCTTAAAAAAACGGCTCCGGCACGTGCCAATCAGGTCGGATATTACATCATCCAACTGACCGATCCTGACCGGGCGGCAGAGGTTTGCACCGCTATTGATAAAAATTTTAAAAATTCCCTGGCCGAAACCCTTACTGAAACGGAAAAAGCGTTTCAGATGAGTTTTGTGGCCATGAGTGATGCGCTGATCTGGGTGATCCAGATCGTTTCCTGGGTGATCATCGTGATTATTTTAGCTGTTGTGGCCAATACCATGGTCATGACGACGCGTGAACGGATTGGTGAATATGCCATCTATAAAACGTTGGGGTTCGGTGCGCTCCATGTTTGGGGGTTGATCTGGGGAGAGGCCCTTGTCATTACCCTGAGCGGCGGCCTGTTGGGAATGGCTTTAACCTATCCTGCCGCCAGGGCTTTCAGCAATGCCGTGGGAACGATTTTTCCCGTGTTCAACGTCGATATCACCACGATCTATATGGATTTTGGGGTGGCTCTGACGGTGGGTACACTGGCAACGATTTTACCGGCCCGGCATGCCTGCAAAATCAGTATTGCCGATGGATTGAGACGGGTGGAGTGAAGAGTGAACAAAAGGGGTGTATTTTGAAAATTCCTTTTTTATATAGTGTAAGGAACCTTCTGACGCGGCGTTTGACCACGGTGTTTACCGCAGGGGGCATGGCGTTGGTGGTCTTTGTTTTTGCCGCCTTGCTGATGTTGTCCGAAGGCTTGAAAAAAACCCTGGTGGATACCGGATCGGAAGATAACCTCATCGTCCTTAGAAAGTCCTCCACTTCCGAGATGCAGAGCACCATCGACCGCCTCCAGGCTTCCATTGTGGAAACCCAGCCGGAAATCGCATTCGGAACCGACGGTCAACGTTTGTCCGCCAGGGAATTGGTGGTGCTCATCAATCTGTCCAAGCGGGGCAGCAACAAACCGTCAAACGTTATCATTCGGGGCATCGACAAAAATTCACTCAAGCTTCGGCCCCAGATTAAATTGATTGCAGGACGGTTGCCCCGGCCCGGTTCCTTTGAAATTATCGGTGGTGAAAGTATTGTCAAACGGTTTCAAGGTGCCGGGATGGGTGAAACCCTCTCCTTTGGCATGAGAACCTGGACAGTTGTCGGTGTTTTTGATGCCGGAAAGACCGGATTCAGTTCCGAGATCTGGGGAGATGTGGATCAGTTCATGCAAGCTTTCCGAAGAACCGTCTATTCCTGTATCCTTTTTAAACTGCGAGACCCTCAACGATTTTCAGAAGTCAGAACGCGTCTGGAAAAAGATCCCCGGCTGACCGTGGAATGCAAACGTGAAACCACCTATTACCGGGACCAATCCCAGGCACTGGCCACGTTTCTTAGAATCCTGGGGCTGGCACTGACCCTTATTTTTTCCATTGGTGCGGTGATCGGTGCCATGATCACCATGTATACGGCAGTCGCCAATCGTGTAGGGGAAATCGGCACGCTGCGTGCCCTGGGATTTCAGAAAACGAGCATTCTTGCTGCCTTTTTGGCGGAATCGCTTTTTCTGGGTTTGATCGGTGGTATTACAGGGCTGCTTATGGCTTCTGTGCTGCAGTTTGCAAGCATTTCCACAACCAATTTTCAAACCTTTTCCGAACTGGCTTTTTCCTTTCATCTGACCTTTGAAATCGTTTACAAATCCATTGCTTTTTCACTGATCATGGGTTTTGCCGGCGGCCTGTTACCGGCACTGCAGGCGTCGCGCATGAATATCATCGAGGCATTACGGGAAAGTTAGGAAGAAAGTTTGGTCTGTCTTTTATTTTGTGTGTATACTTCAGGCAAAAGTACCAAACAGGCTCTTAGAAAAGGAGGACTGAAATGGATTGGTTGGTTGAAAATAAGGTCTGGGAGTGGATGTTTTCAGGTATTGGTGTGGTTGCGGTATGTTGGGTGTTGGGAAAAATATTTAAAAAAAGGAAAGAAAAGGATGATCAAGGGCACACAGGCCGTGACGTGAATGTTGTCAATAAAGGCGATGATATCCGCATTAGCGGCAACAATGTCGCATTTGTCAAAGATCATAGTATATCGACTCAGATCATCAATTCCAAAGTTGGTGTGGTAGGGGATCACGCTGAAATCAAAGGGGATGTGAACGTGAAATAAACAAAGGGGGTTACTGGAATGTTATGATGGATAATCGCTTAAATCAATATGTGCGTGCCATTGTGTCGGCGGTTTCAAAACTGGCGAGAAATGAGGCTCCCCAAGCGGTAAAAACCGCTTATCAAACACTCAAAGCTACCATAAAGGATGGGTTTGGTATTGAAAGCGACTTTTGTGATGCCTTGGGCCGGTTGGAGAAAAATTCAACATCCAAAGGCTTTCGGATTGTACTTGAAGAGGTGATGTCAGCCATCAAGATTGAAGATCACCCTCAGGTATTAGCCGCACTGGAAAAGCTTATTAAAGCGGGCGATCACATTGACATCCAAACCAAGGGGGATGTGGCCTTTGCCAAGGATCAGGCGGTGGCGCTGATCATAAAAAATGTAACGGTTCAGCAGGGCAAGGATGATCCCGAAGCGTTGTTGGGGCAATACTTCAAAGCCCTGTCCATCAAAACCAATCATCTGCCATGGGCCGCCATGAACGAAGATTACGCAGATCCGCGGCGGGGTGAGAATCTGTCATTGGCCCAGGTTTATACCGCCCTGGATACAACCACCATGGAACGGCCGGAATCGGAAGATGAGGTTCGAAAACATCTCCGGGGGCAAAAAGAAGCCCGGCGGATTTCGGCCCAGGAAATGATCGACACCGAGTCAAAACTGGTTCTTTTGGGCGATCCCGGCTCGGGGAAATCGACCCTGGTTAATTATTTGACCCATATCTTGGCCCAGGCCGGCCTGGCTGATTCTGAAAAATGGCTGTCACAATTGGAAAACAAAGGGGCCTGGACCACCGGCCTGGTGTTTCCTGTTCATGTGGTTTTACGGGAATTTGCGGTACAGGCACAGGTTCTGAATTCCGGGCGTGATGCAGCCGGAACGGCAGATGTTCTTCTCGATTATTTGGAAAACACCGTAAAACCGACAGGATTCTGGCCGGTTTTAAATGCCTTTCTGCTCGACGAAAAGATCACCTGCCTGTTTTTGCTGGATGGGTTGGACGAAGTCCCGGAAAGTCAACGGAAAATCATTGTGCGCATCATTGATACCTTTGCGGCCCAGTTCACGTGGCATCGTTATCTGGTTACCTGCCGTATTTATGCTTACATTGGGCAATCCTATCAGCTGGGCGGGTTTCAGCAGACCACGCTGATGCCGTTTAATAAGGAACAAATCCAATCCTTTATTTGCGCATGGTACCGGGAATTGGAACATCGGGGTCGCTTTACGGAAATCGAAGCCGATTCAAAGGCTGAAAAACTCAAAGACGTGGCGGTAAAGCCTGATCTGATCGGTCTGGCAGAACGGCCGCTGCTGCTGACCGTGATGGCTTTGCTGCATACGTTCCGGGGCCAACTGCCCGAAGACCGGGTGGAGTTATATCAAAAAACGGTGGAGCTTTTGATGGAACGGTGGGAAGGACGTTACAGTAGCGAAAAGGGGATTTTAGAGACCCTTGAAACACCGGGGTTGAAAATGCGGAATTTATATTCGGGGTTTTATGCGGCCGCGTTTGATGCCCATTCACAAAGCAAAAACAACCAGGATACCGGTGAGATAAAGGAAGGAGACCTGCGGCAGCATTTTGCCCAAATGTTCAATGATGACTGGAACAAAGCCGGTAAACTGGTTGAATACATCCGTGACCGGGTCGGTTTGCTGATTCGTCACAAGCCCGCTGCCTACACCTTTCCCCACCGGACCTTTCAGGAGTTCATGGCTGCCTGTCACCTGGTGGGAATGAACGATTTTCCCCTTGAGGCCGCCCGCCGTCTCCGGGAGGATGCCGACCGGTGGCGGATTGTTTTTGTTTTGGCCGCTGGTTATGCGGCCTGTCAGGATCGTCCGGGTGATGCGGTTTCTCTGGTGAACCATCTTTTATCGGAATGTGTTCAAGTGGACGAATGCTATGAGGGTGGTACGTTTCATTTGGCGGCTGTCGCCGGAGAAGCGTTGCTGGAGATCGGTCTGGTCAGCATTCAGCAGGTGGGGTTGGGAAAAACCGTTCTTCGAAAAGTACAACAATGGCTGCAGGATGCCATGGGTGCGGATCATGCGCTTGCACCGGCCGATCGTGTGGCAGCGGGGAATGTGTTGAGTCGCCTTGGGGACCCCAGATTTGACAAGGGAAAATGGTACCTGCCCGTTGAAGAAAACCATGGTTTTGTGGATATCCCGGCAGGTGGCTTTCAGATGGGCAGTGACAAAGATAAAGATGCAGAAGCCCGTGATAATGAGTTCCCTCAGCATACCGTTGTGCTGTCGGAATTTGCCATGGCCCGTTATCCGGTAACCGTTGCCCAGTACAAAGTGTTCGCTGAAGAAACAAAACGGAATCTTGATGATGACTGGAAGCGATACAATCGATATGACAATCACCCGGTTGTCGAGGTTTCCTGGGATGATGCCAAGGCGTATTGTGAATGGATTGCTGAGAAACTGGATATTGCCGGATGCATTACGCTGCCTACGGAAGCGCAATGGGAAAAAGCGGCAAAGGGCAGGGATGGAAAAATTTATCCCTGGGCAGATGTGTTTGATCCGAACAAGGCCAATTGTCGTGAAACTGGAATCGGCATTACCAGTCCCGTTGGATGTTTTCCGAAAGGGAGACGTCCTTATGAAATAATGGAGATGTCAGGGAATGTATATGAGTGGTGTTTGGATGATAAGAGGGAGTATAACGAAGAAACGGTTGAGGACCCTATAGGACATGGTGCGTTCCGGGTGCTGCGCGGCGGGTCGTGGATCTTCTCCGCCGAGTTCTGCCGGTCAGCGAACCGCTTCTGGATCCCTCCTGACTTCCGGTACGACTATATTGGTTTCCGGCTTGTCCGCCTCCCAGGTCAGCAGGGTGAGTCCGGCCAGTGAAGGAAGGCGCATCGTCCCGGAGGGGAACGGCGGACCGCTGTTTGGCCGGCTGGGATGCGGACCCGGCATCAGCGGCAAATCCGCCTAATAGGTGTTTGTGCACATCTCAAGATTTTCTCATACGTCACACATATTCTTTTAGTCGTAAATTAACACGGTTAAAACAAAGTGCGGGCATAATGCCTGCATTATGAAACATCAATATATAGACCGCAAAACCCGGCAGGTCAAAACCGAGATCCTTAAAGCAGATCCCGTTATCAGCACCATTTATTCGCCGATTCGCGAAAATGCTTCTTTTTTGTTTCGTCTAATGATTTCGGCTCGGATGTCCAGCCTGATCGGGGCTGTTTCCTATGACCTGCCTTTTTTGATTCCCCCGGGTGATGCCGGGAATTTTCTAGCTACCCATGGCATTGATTTAAATGAGGTGGTGGGAGACCCTGCAGCACTTGATACCCTTCGAAAAGTTTTTGAACGCAAAATTCGGTATGAACAACTTCGCCCCATGCCGGAAGACGCTGATGCTGTAGTCTCTCCAGCTGATTCACGTCTTCTGGTGGGGGCTTTTTCAAAAAAGTCCGTCCTGTTTATCAAAGGCAAGTTTTTTGATTTTTGTGAGCTTATCGGCCGGGATAAACCCCAGTGGCTTTACGCCTTTGACCAGGGTAGTTTCGCTGTGACCCGGCTTACCCCGGATAAATATCACTATAATCATACGCCCGTTGCAGGAATTGTATTGGATATTTATGAGATAGACGGGCATTTTCATTCCTGCAACCCCGGGGCTGTGGTCCGGGAGGTGACGCCCTATTCGAAGAATCGGCGGGTGGTCACTATCATTGATACGGATGTGCCCGGGGGCACCGGATGCGGGCTTGTGTGCATGGTGGAAGTGGTGGCCATGATGATCGGAAAAATTGTCCAGTGTTACAGTGGAACGGGATATGAAAATCCCCAGAATGTAATGCCCGGACTTTTCATGAAAAAGGGGTGCCCAAAAAGTTTGTACCGTCCGGGATCATCCACAACCATTGTGATATTTCAAAACCAGCGCATCTGTTTTTCCAAAGATTTACTGGAAAACCAGATGCGCACCGATGTGAGCAGCCGTTTCAGCGAAGGGTTTGGCAGGCCCCTTGTGGAAACCGAAGTGACCGTACGTTCAGGGATCGGCCACGCCTGCGCTTGTGCAGAAACTGCATCTTTAGGAGATGTGTAATGACGCCTGTTTTTTTTGTTGTTGGGCTGGGGTTATTGATGGGTCTTGTACTGGGCTGGGGATTTAAAACCCTGCCCAAAGAGAAGTGGCAGATGGTGGCGGCGTTCCCCTTGGAAAAGATGGACCAGGGCCAGTGGCGGGGGATGAATTTGACCTGGTACGGGCTTTTGTCCGCCAATGCGTATACCTTTGGCGTGATCATGGCCGTGATTCTGGCCGCATCGGCCGGGATGCCCATCCCTGTTTTGGTGCTGTTGACGGTTCTGATTCTGGCTGTAACCATTCCGGCGTCTAAAATTATTGCCCGGATTGTTGAAAAGAAAAAAGCCACCCTGACCATTGGCGGGGCCGTGTTTGCCGGTGTGGTGACCGCCCCCTGGATCATCATGCTGGTGAATGCCACGTTGGGCGCAGCCTTTAAATTTCATGTGCCCGTTGCGGTGATGCTGGCTTGTTTAAGCATTGGGTATACCTTCGGGGAGTCTTTGGGGCGTCTTGCCTGCCTGAGCTTTGGGTGCTGTTACGGCAAGCCGTTGAACCAGTGTACCGGGCGCACCCGCAAACTGTTTGAACATTTTAATGTGGTCTTTACAGGGGAGACCAAAAAAGTGGCCTATGCATCGGATCTGGCCGGTGAAGCATTGATTCCCATCCAGATCATCACCGCCGTGATTTATGCGATATCTGCTCTTGCCGGGACCTTGCTGTTTCTCCGGGGCTTTGCCGGAACCGCTCTTGTGGAAACCCTGGTGGTGACCCAGGTATGGCGGGTGGTGTCTGAATTTTTCCGGGCGGATTTCAGGGGCCAACGCAAATTTTCCATGTACCAGATCATGGCCCTGGCAGCCATTGCTTATACTATTGCGCTCCTGGCCTTTTTCCCTGATCCCGAGGTGGCCGTTTCCCTGGATAAAGGATTTAAAGCCCTGTGGCATCCGGGCATGATTTTGTTTTTCCAGGGCGTCTGGATTGTTGGTTTTCTTCATTCGGGCCGAAGCACTGTTACTGCATCAAAAATTTCCTTTCATGTGGTTAAAGACAATATTTAATTGATCATGAAAATTAGAAGGTGCCATGAAGTTTCGGGCATGTGCTTTCTGTGGTGCTACGATATTGTAAAGTATGTGGTATTCAAAGACCTTCTGGAAAGCCGGGGGATAGATCCCCTGGTATTTCTATTCCTTGACATGATCACCGTGCCCGGATTTATTGTGGGGTGTGCCCGGCTGGTCAACTCCCTGAGCGGCCGGGTCATGGCATGGCCCAAGGTCCTTTTCTGGGGACTCGTCGTGCTGGTTAATACCCTGTTGCCCTATGTGTATGCCGCCATTGCAGGCGGACCGCAATTTGACACCGCCGCCTGGGTGGTGTTCTGGGCACTGATTTTACTGATGCTTGCCAATCTGATTCGCACGATCAGAGCCGGCTTGATTGCAGAAAAGCAGTGAAACACACGGTTCACCTTATACTTTGTTTTTGTCCAACCTTCTGATCAGTCCTTCCTGGACCACGCTGGCCACAAGTTTCCCGTCCCGGGTGTAGATGGCACCGCGATTAAGTCCCCGGGCCATGGCTGCACTGGGACTGTGGATCACGTAGAGCAACCAGTCGTCCATCCTGAAATCCCTGTGGAACCAGATGGCATGATCCAGGCTTGCCACCTGCATGTCCGGGGACCAGAAGGTTTTGCCATGGGGATAAAGGGCTGTGGGGACCAGGTGAAAATCCGATGCATAGGCCAGCATATACCTGTGGGTTGCGGCATCGTCAGGCAAGGGACCGGTGGCCCTGAACCAGACATACTTGTCCGGGGGCATGGGAACGGGATGGAAGGGATTTACCGGATTGACGGCCCGCAGTTCAATGGGGTTGGGATACAACAGTTTTTTTGCGATATCTTCAGGAATCTTGTCTGCATAGCGCACGATCATGTCGTAATCACTTTCCAGACCGTCAGGGCCTTTAACCTCGGGCATGGGGTCCTGGTGATCAAATCCCTCTTCAAGTTTGTGAAATGAGGCTGACATGGAAAAGATGGTCCGGCCCTTTTGTACGGCCTTGACCCGACGGGTGGTGAACGAGTGGCCGTCCCGGGTGCGCTCCACCATATAGACAATGGGCCGGGCGGCATCTCCGGCCCGGAGGAAATATCCGTGCAGGCTGTGGGCACAAAGATGGTCCGGCACTGTGCGGGAGGCTGCAGACAATGCCTGGCCCAGGACCTGGCCGCCGAATACGGCGCCGTATCCCAAATCCTGGCTCTGGCCCCGAAAGAGATCCTCTTCAATTTTTTCCAGGCTGAGCAACCCCAGAAGTTCTTTAAGTACATTTTGTCTGGCATCATCTGGCATGATATTCACCTAAATATTTAAACTGGCCGGGCCGTCCATTATCATGGGATATATATGCTTGCCCTTTTAATCGTGTGATTGCTATGTATAATTCTTTAGGGGGGCAATTACAAGAAGGTAAATAAAGGGGAGATTTGATGTGCAGCAACGGTTGGAAGAGGTTGGCTATATTTCGTCTGCACAAATCGACACCATTATTTGTCCGGCCCGGAAAGTAGGTTTGTTTTGGTAATTTCTGTTGCAACCCATCCTAATGCTGAAATTTTGATACGTCCCTTTTTTCTGCAAGGGCCACAGACACATTATGTTGCGCCTGTGGCCTGATGTTTGTTAGGAAGGAAAATGTCTTTCTGTCGGTTTAATCTAAGCTTATTTCTTTAAAATAGGGGCGGATTTCATCGCTCAAGATATATGTTATATTGTAAACATCCGTCTCTTCGGTAATGCTATATCCTAAGGGTTCCAACAGCGGCCCAACCGTGCTCCATCCGTCCAGGGTGTCGGCTTTTTGCGATGGAAACAGTTCAAAAGAAGATCCTGTATTGTTCCATCCATGGGCCAGTAGTTCAGAGCAGTAAATCTCATCATCCGAAGGCATGAAATCCAAATCATATGGAACTCCGGAGTACGCAAGCATTTCTTGTATCCAGATGTTTATCATGAGATTTCCCAGCCGGTGAGCCAGTAATTTCATGAAAAACGGTGGGATGCCGTAAAAATTGATACCAAGCCCCTCAAGTTCTGCATATCCGATGGCCTTTTTATTCGGCTTAAATAACCGGATGGACCCTTGTGCACAAAGATTTAACAAGTCGGACCAACAAAGAAAATGGACACCGTTTAAGCCGTCTTCGCGGATGCGACCGTCTGAATGGATAGCACCCTGAACCCCATTCACAGTTGCCGTGACCCAGCAATGAGTCATTGCAGTCTGACCCGTGATGGCAAAAATCATCTGCATCAGGTCAACAGGTATTTCTGTATGTAAACAAACACCCACATAACCATTTCCTGGAAAAGGAATTGTTGTTGAATCCGATGCCGCCACAATACCTGGATGCAGGGAAAACATTAATACGAAAAGAACTGATACCCATCCTATTTTTTTTGATTGTGTCATCAAGTAACTCCTTGCCTGATTATGATCCCCAGGCTTTTATTGAAAAAATACTTCTGAAAGTGTTTTTACCCATTGCCGCTCGTTGTTTTCGGCCTATGGTTAGGATTCGATGGGCCTAAGATACGCCGGATTTTAAGCTGTTGCCAAAGCATGCCAAGAAGCATGTTGGGTAATATCTATTCCCTTGGCGTAACGCTTAAGGTGGCTTAAAATACAAGCAGATGGCAATTTTGTTTTGACCTTGAGCCTATCTAAATAATGCATGTTATAATAAACAGATTGCTTGAATTTTATGCGAATTTTATGCCAAAATATAAAATTGCCGAATGCTTTGATTGTCAACATTCACAGGCTTTTTGGGTAGTTTTTTAGTGAGAAAAATATGTGGGTTTTTGGGGTGGTATATTTCCTAAGGGTTTCCCTTAATTGTCAATGTAACTCTCTAAATTTAAAGTAAGTTGATTTGAATTAATATTGTTTCAAAAATTTCATAATTGCTATATCACACAATGCGAAAGAAATAGATAAAAGTATCGGTAAAAAAATCAATAATGGATATGATTGAACTCTGTTCCAAGATTATTCAAACTCCCATAAATTGTGCCTGCCTTGGAATGCCAAGAATCAATTAATATTGATTGATCTCCATGTTTTTTTATATTTGAGGTCATGGACAAAGCACTTATTACATCGTCTCTATGATGTCCACGAACAGGTCTTTGGCATCGTTGAATAGTGTTTTGATTTCATCCATATCCCGGCGTGACCCAATTTTTTTATTTAACGCTCTGAGTTCATGCAATGTGTTGTTTCTGTATTCATCTTCGGCGTCAAAGGTGTCAAACAATGCGCTCAGTTTGCGTATCATTTTGTCGGTCTGTTCAAGACACGCTTTGCGAAGGCGTTCCGTTTTTTCCTGTTCAATCCGGTTATGAAATTCTTTTAGTTCGGGCAACAGCTGTTCTGCTTTTTCAACCTGGGCAAAGGGATGGGAATGGTTGAGTATTCCCTTGAGTTTGCGGTAAATTGAATGGATCTGTTTGTTGTCACGGATCATTTCCATGTTTTGTTTAAAATCTTCCATCTGTTCGGCAAAGGTGATCCAGAATGAGCACTTGTGGGTATAAAAATCAGAAAGCATCTGCACATTGCCCGCCAATTCCGGTATTTTTGACTGATATTTGACAAGAGCCAGAATGATGGCATGGGAATCTTTTTGTTCAAGCAGCCTGTCCATGAGGACTATGCAATTATTGATCAGGGATTTACCCGGCAGGTTTGGCTGCCCTGCATGGTCCCGGTATGCGGTGAGCCGGGTGTGCCATGATTCGAGTTCATTGGCAACCGCACGGGAAAAGGTGTATTGATCCGAATCCCTTGGTAAAGACGGCAGGAACGTTTCTGCTGTATCCTTTGCCCGGGCAAAGCGGTTTTCATCCACCGGCTGGTTGATTACAATGTCTATGGTGCTGTCCACATTTTTGAGCAGCGTCTGTTTGGCTTGAAAGGGGGAAACGGGATGGTCTACAACATACAGATGAATTTTTAGTTCCTCAGCCAGCCAGAAAACAGCCTGCAGGATATCCTGGGGTTCGGGTATCCTGGATATAAGGTGTTGTGCTTCAATCAGGCAGTGCAGTGGTACTGGGCCTTGGGTCCGGCATTCTTTTTCAATAAATGAATATACAAAATCCAGATCTATGGCATTTGAGTCGTCAAATCCAAAGGTCATCTGCCTGGGCCCAAGTTCAATTTTTTTAAGAAGCCGGATCGGTATCATGGCGTTATCTTAATTTTTAAATCATGTTTATGGCGCTTGTCTTTTTAAGAAAGTCTGTGTAATCTACATAGATCTTTCAATTTTCTTGTGGATTTAGCCTGGGTGCTGATCGGTCAGGTCAGTCCGTGGCGGTTATACACAATGACATCGGAATATCACTTCTTTCAATATGATATCAAGAATTGGAATCATTTTTTTGCAGTATCCGGTATTTTATTTTTATATGAAACACTCCCCTCAAAAAAGGGAATAGCGTTCCATTGGTTGTATGGCTTTTTGTTCCACAACACTTTTATTACCGTTACAAATTGAAGGTATCAAATCAATAAAGCTATCTCTTTCGGATAACAATTCAAGCACAGAAGACAACTTTTTAAATCATCAGCGGCGGTCGGTTTATACTATAAAAGTTTTATATACGTGGTACCTCTTCATGGAAGTCCAACAGTTCGTTGTGCAAAAAAC
>NZ_KB893063.1 GCF_000373985.1 Desulfobacter curvatus DSM 3379 | reverse complement strand
CTGGGAACTGATTCATAAAATCAGCCGAACCGCCCTGGTACGAGATCCGTATGCCGGGTGGTGTGGGAGGGCTCCTCAGTGATGGGGAGTCCTATCCCGATTCGCTTGTATAATGTTCAAAGCTCTGTACGCTGCTCGGCCTTGCCAAGAATATTTTTCAAACCGTTCCAAACTACATCCATCAGTCAAAGAGCCCAAACCCCTTCGGAAGGCCCTATGAAAATGTTTCTCGAAGCCGATAAAGCTGCATACTTTGAACAAACTTGGTAAGGGTTTATGAAAAAGTATCAATAAGCCTATAGCCTTCCTTTATTGACCACGTATCAAGCAGCCTATTTTTCATAAAATCTGGTTCAAAGTCCTTTTTGTTTTTTCGATCTCGGCTTCATTCAGCCAATTCATGTCCATTTTTTTTAAGCGAACAAGTAGATCTGTGGTTTCTGTTTATCTTTCATTCTCATTTATCTAACGGGATAACATTCAAAAAGTATGAATATCCAACCCGCTACAATTTTATAGAATGTTAATGGAAGAATTCTTACCATTATCGGAGATGATTCGCAAAGGTTTTCAATATAATACAGAATGTTGCCCTATATG
This sequence comes from Desulfobacter curvatus DSM 3379, assembly GCF_000373985.1. Classification (GTDB taxonomy): domain Bacteria; phylum Desulfobacterota; class Desulfobacteria; order Desulfobacterales; family Desulfobacteraceae; genus Desulfobacter; species Desulfobacter curvatus. The sequence goes on along the minus strand of NZ_KB893063.1, from coordinate 51,224 downwards.
ATGGCGATTGCCCGCACCACGGCATCCCTTGTTGTTAATCTAAGGATTTGATATATCTGCGCCGGAGAATGACGATGGCGGAGATAAAATGAATTGACGGACAGAACTAAAGAACAACCGGTTATTTCGGTCATGCCGGACCAAGCATTGGTGCTTGAATGGGAAATGGTAAAAGGCACGCCCCACCCGGACCAGGTACAGCGCCTGGAAGAAATTGCTCAAAGCGCTGAAAATCGAAAAGGCGACTGGCTGTACGACCTGGGGTTCAAACAATTTCCTATAGATTTTTCAGCCTCCCTGGACTATTTCCTGCGGTTTTCCCGCTGTTTTGTCCGGGAATTGTTAAAAACTGCAGAACTTGAAACCCTGAGGCAGGACGCTGTCATCGGCGTACCACCGGGGCTTGTCAGCGATTTTATTTCAGCCTGCCCCCTGATGGCCGGTTCCGAATATGTAACCGTCGGCATGCTGGAGGGGCTGTGGCAGGGGTTCAATGAGGCGTTTTCCCGTGACATTGAAAAATTCAAGGGCCGGGTCAGCGACTATTTCCGGGAAAAAAACCCAGATCTTCATCCGGCAGGCCGGGTGTTTTTCCATCTGGTGGAAAATAAAAATTCAAATCTGCCCTTTGCCTTTATGGCCACCTATTCGGCAGGCATGGGGGCCAATGGAAAACCCAAGCACCTGCCCCTGAAACATGCCATTGAAACCCATGACGATGATGAGCTTTTAACCCTTTTATCCACGGTGTACAAAGCGGCTGAGAAAAGCCGGATCGTGGCGGATCTCGTTGAATCCGGCGAGTTGTTCCATCCCCTGGCCTGGGATGGGGATGAGGCGTTTGCCTTTCTAAAAGAGATCCCGGATTATGAGGCTTGCGGTGTGCTCTGCCGGATCCCGGACTGGTGGAAACCAACCGCTTCCACCCCCCGGGTGACCATCTCCATGGGGGACAAAAAACCGTCCTTGGCCGGGCTGGATGCCATACTTGATTTCAAGGTCAGTGTAGGATTGGGCGATCTGGAATTGTCCAGGCAGGAGGTTGAAACCATCCTGGAACAGACCCAGGGCCTGGCGTTTATCAAAAACAAATGGGTGGCCGTAGACCCGGAAAAGCTGAGACAGGCCCTGAAAGCCTGCGACCGGATTGAGGATCTGGCCGCCCCGGGCATGACCCTGGGAACCGCCATGCGGGCCCGGTTGGCTCCGGAAAAAATGCTCAGCCACGGCGATGACGAACAGGTGGATGTCTGTGTATCCAACGGCACATGGCTGACATCCGTACTGGAAAAGATGACCCACCCGGAGCAGGTTGATCCGGTGGCACCGGGCAAAGGCTTCAAGGCAAAACTGCGGCCCTACCAGTCAAAGGGCGTAGACTGGCTGAATTTTTTGGTTTCCTACGGATTCGGGGCCTGTCTGGCAGATGATATGGGGTTGGGAAAAACCGTCCAGATCCTGGCATGGCTGAGCACTTTTCCTTCAAACCATAAACGCCCGGCAACGCTTCTGGTGGTGCCGGCCTCTTTGATTTCAAACTGGCAGTCGGAAATCAACCGGTTTCTGCCCAGTCTTAAAACCTGTGTGGCCCACCCCGGTTTTACATCATCGAATCCACAGCCCGACAAGGCTAAGAAAAACAAGGAATTCAAGCTGACCAAAACTCAGCTGAACCGCCTGGACCTGGTCATCACCAGCTACACCCTGGTGAAAAAATACGCCTGGCTTGCCAAGTATTCCTGGCATTGCCTGATCCTGGACGAGGCCCAGGCCATTAAGAACCCAGGCACCCAGCAGACCCGGGCCGTCAAAGCCCTGCCTGCGGCCCACAGAATCATCATGACCGGTACGCCTGTGGAAAACCGGCTGTCGGACTTGTGGTCCTTGTTTGATTTTTTAAATCCCGGGCTTTTAGGCAATAAAAAGGAATTTTCCGATTTTGCCAAAACCCTGAAAGATAATCCCAACGGATATGCCAGGCTGAGACAGATGATCTTTCCTTATATCCTGCGCCGCCTGAAAACCGATAAGACCGTGATCAAAGACCTGCCGGACAAGGTGGAGATGAAGGTATTTGCCGATTTAAGCCCCAAGCAGGTGGTGCTATACAAAAAAGCGGTCAAGGACCTGAAACGGGCCATTGAAACCTCCGAGGGCATCCAGCGAAAAGGCCTGGTGCTCTCCTTTCTTCTCCGGTTCAAACAATTGTGCAACCACCCGGACCAGATCACAGGCTCCGGGGATTTCAAGGCCACCCACAGCGGGAAATTCATGCGCCTGGGCAGTATCTGTGAAACCGTTTATGAAAAACGGGAACGGGTTCTCGTATTTACCCAGTTTAAAGAGATGACAGAGCCTTTACGGGCCTTTCTTGAAACCATTTTCCATCACCCGGGACTCGTGCTCCACGGATCTGTGCCTGTTGCAAAACGTAAAAAACTGATACAAACATTCCAGGACAATGCCTATTGCCCCTTTATGGTGCTGTCGTTAAAGGCCGGGGGCGTGGGCCTGAACCTGACCCGGGCCAACCATGTGGTCCATTTTGACAGATGGTGGAATCCGGCCGTGGAAAACCAGGCCACGGACAGAGCATTCCGTATCGGGCAGACAAAAAAAGTTTTGGTGCATAAATTTGTCACCCGGGGCACCATTGAGGAAAAGATTGATTTGATGATCAACGAGAAACAGGCCCTGGCCGACCAGGTAGTCACCCCGTCCGCCGAAGGCCTGATCACGGAAATGAATGATAAAGACCTGCTCGATCTGTTTCAACTCTCCTTGCCGGAATAAGGCGGCAGATAAAGATTTAAAGGCAAAAGGAATCCAACAATGTATTACGGGTACCCCAAATACGTAAGCGTGGCAGAAAAACGGGCAAAAGCTGAAAAAAAGCTTGCGGCCTTAAAAAAGAAAAACCCCGGGATTCAGCCCGTGGTCATTGAGGGCCAGGCCCTTGCAAAAACCTGGTGGGGCAAAGCCTGGAACAAAAACCTGGAACGGTACGCCGATTATGCCAACCGGATCGGCCGGGGCCGCAGCTATGTCCGGCACGGGGCGGTTCTGGACCTTCAGATCCAGCCCGGCAAAGTCTCCGGCCTGGTCATGGGAAGCACCAGCACTCCCTACCGGGTCACCGTCACCATTAAACCTATCCCCCCAAAACAATGGCAGCACATCAAAAATGAGTGCAAGGGAAAAATGGATAGCATCAAGCAACTGATGGCCGGAAAATTCCCCAAGGCACTTGGCGACCTGTTTACCCAGAAAGGCAAAGGCCTTTTCCCCTCTCCCAAAGAGATTGAACTGGATTGCTCCTGCCCGGACTGGGCAGTCATGTGCAAACATGTGGCCGCCGTACTGTATGGGATCGGTGCTCGCCTGGACCAGGACCCGGGTCTCTTCTTCGTATTAAGAAAAGCAAAGGTCAACGACCTGGTGGCCGAAACCGTCAAAGAGACCAAAAAAGACCTTCTGATCAGATCTGGCAAAAAATCCTCAAGAATCATTGATCAAGAAAGCCAAAATCTGTCGGATATGTTCGGCATAGATCTTGATATGGTTGACCAGGACGGATCGCCACCCTTGCCGCCGGCAAAGACCAAACCAGCCGGTAAAGCATCCGCCAAACCCGGAAAATCAAGGGTTGGGAAAGTAAAATCTGGTCGCCCAAAGGCTGCAAAGGCCAAAAACAAATCCTCCCGGCCCGCTGATACGGCACGGAAAACCGCTTCCGCAAAAATCAAAACTGCCGCCGACATTGAAACCCTGTTTAAGCGACGGACAAAAAGCCATACAACGGCTGCCGAAGTCATTGAGAAATCGGACATGGATCCGCAAAAGGTTAGAAATATCCTGTCCGGCCTTCTAAGAAAAGGTAAGCTGGAAAGGGTATCAAGGGGTGTTTATAAATGGGTCAGGCCGGAAGAAATTATCGGTAAAAGAAAGGAGTCCTGATTGAAACGAAGAAAAATGAATGATAGCTGTAACTCCCCTAACCGCTGGAGAATCGCAATCTTTGGAACCCTGCTGCAGGTTTGCCTGGGCACGGTTTACGCCTGGAGCTTCTTCCAAAAACCCCTGGTCAGCACCTATGGCTGGAGCAACAGCCAGGTTGCCTGGACCTTCAGTACGGCCATCTGCTGTCTGGGCCTGGCCGCTGCCTGGGGAGGCATGAAATTGTCAAAATCAGGGCCTCGAAAATTAGCCATAGCCGGCGGCACTCTTTTCGGAGCCGGATATCTGGTCGCCGCCCTGGCGCTAAGCATCCACAGCCTGGTTCTGCTCTATATCGGTTACGGTTTCATCGGCGGCGCAGGTCTCGGATTGGGGTACGTCACCCCGGTGGCCACGGCAGCCAAATGGTTTCCCGACAAAAAGGGGTTTGTTACCGGCATGGTTGTCATGGGCTTTGGTTTCGGTGCCCTGGTCATGTCCAAGGTCATTGCCCCCATTCTCATGACGGCCTTTAACAATAATCTGGCCCAGGTATTTTTCTGGATCGGAATTGTTATGCTCGTTCTGACACTGCCCGCCGCTTACAATCTGACCAATCCTCCGGAAGGCTTTTTGCCGGCGGGTTATACGCCACCGGCCAATGAAGCCCCGGGACAGGGAACAGACGGCAACGCCCCAACAGGGCGCCAGTGTATCTTGTCGGGCAAATTTTTCATGATGTGGATGATTCTGACCTGTAACGTTTCAGCGGGAATCATGTTCATCGGATTTCAGTCGCCCATGATGCAAAGCCTGCTTCGCGATTCCTATACAGCAAAATATGCTGATCCGGCTGCCTTAACTGCGGCCTTGGCTGCAGCAGGCGCAACCCTCATCGCCGTCAGTTCCATTTTCAATGGTGTCGGTCGTTTTTTCTGGGGCAGCCTTTCCGACAGGATCGGCCGCGCCCAGGCCTTTCGCCTTTTGGTGGGCAGCCAGATTGCCGTATTTATCGGGCTTATCTTCATCAAATCACCCTGGGTTTTCGGCGCTCTGGTCTGCTACGTACTCCTTTGCTACGGAGGAGGGTTTGGGGCTATGCCGGCTTTTGTTTTGGATGTTTTCGGACCGGTTCAAATGCCCGTAGTCTATGGCGCCATTCTCACCGCCTGGTCTGCCGGCGGCATCATTGGGCCACAACTGGCCGCCATCATCCGGGACCGTTTTCCAACGAACCAGGGTGTCTATACCTATGCCGGCGGCGCCATCCTTTTAGCGGCGGGATTCCTCTTTTCCCTGGCCCTGTCGGACAAGCCGTTTGCCACCAAGCCCCTGACACAGGACAAAACCGCCGGCGAATGAATCTCTATAGGCATGGATCACTCTCAAAACCCATCCCGGCCAAAATCTACATGACTTTTCGCCTTCCGTTCTAATCTTGGTTTAGACGAAAACAGTCGGCATCCCCTGTGATTTTGCCTGGGATTTTGTATATGCGACACCATCGACTTTCAGGCCCTTTGCATCCAGCAGGGTGATGGTCCCCCCTTTGTTTGACAATTGTGCACCGGCCCCGGAGAGCCTGGCGACAAAAGCCTCGCCCGGAAGCACGGACCCCGTAATCTGTTCGGCTTTATCATTCCGGTCAAGGATCGTCCATCCGTCCAGATTCAATTTTTGGTCGGATATATTGATAATGGTAACAAATTCATGACCCGTGTCATCAGATACCGGATTTACCATGGCGGCAACGATCCGTGCCAATTGATAGGGTGAATCCGGAGCGATGACAGGCCAGGGATTTACCGGGCCGGTATCCGGAATCGGCACTTCCGGAACAGCAGGCGCACCGGGAATGGCGGTGGAATCTTTTTCATCGGTGTGCCATACCTGGTTCTGAAATTTTAAAAACAATGCAGATGCCGTTCCACGGTGGGGAAAGTCGATGAACAGCGCCCCGTCATGATAGAGCCCATGGTTATCCCCGCTGCCGCCCTGATTCATATGAATCATGTGTACGCCGTTGCCCGGCAGGAAGTTGAAATAGGCATCTTTTTTATTGTTTTCCGGCCCCCATTTTTCACCAAAGGCGTATACAACGGCGTCAGTATCATTGATCGCCCGCCCCAGGAGGTTTTCGATATATTCAAACAGATCGTTGTCCGCGCCCGGTTTAAGGTGGGGGACAGGTTTCATGTCAGAGGCCCGGAACATATTGCTTCGGATGTAATCCAGTGCGGCCTCGTCATCAGCGCCGTCTTTCAAATCGTTCCATCCAAGGGGGAGCCTTCGGGCATGGTCAAGGGCGGGGTGGCTGAAATCATGTACTAACAGGTATTCAATCAGGCGTTGATAATCCGGACCGCGACTTGAGCGGACATTGATTGCGATCCTGTATTGAACATCTCCGACCTTCATGAGGACTTCAGAATGGGGGGAGTTGTCACTGTCACGCTTAAACTCAATGGCCGTACCCTTTAATACACCATAATTTTTCATGATGACTCTCCTAACTATTTAATGTTACTAAAAAAAACAATCGTCATATATGAACGATGGCTCAGGATATCAAGTCTTTCTATGATATGCTGTCAGAACATTCAATTTCGTTTCAGCCCAACGCCAGGCTGGTTGATACGTTCCAAATCCAATGACGGCGGTTCAAAGAGCTGCATAGGAACGAGTACTCACGTCAATGAATACCCGAATGTTACCCGCAGTACTCGAATTCCCTTTAACGATGCTTGACTATGGGCTTTTATTTGATCTTGTCATTGATCCATTTCACACCGGCTAACGTGTTAATCACCTCTAACTAAAGGCGCGCGAACACCTTTAAATTCTGCCGATAAAGGCTACGCACCTTTAATTTTCAATGTGAATTTAATTGTTGGGCAATTTTATTTCACTACAAACGCTAAGTCCTCGTATAGCTCGGGATTAACAGAGGCCCCGTCTAAAAGTATCCCTTTGGCCAATAGATCTCCCCGGTGCTTGCTTTTACCTTTAAAAATTTGAGAATAGTCACATTTATAGATATTTTTTTCCTCAACGACTTCATTGTCTTTTTTCCAAATTTTTCTAACTGCATTGAGAATTTCACCTTTTTGATAAACAATTATTCGTTCAGCCGGTTCATGCATATCTCCAATCCCATCGAATACTCGAGGAGATGGATCAAAAGTAAATGCTTTAATTCCATGGTGGACAGACACACTTAATGCCAATCCTCCACCAAGAGAATGTCCAGTAGCAACAACATTTTTATGACTATTTTCTAATAAGTATTTCTTTACAGCCTTTCTTGCTTGGCGATACTGAAAATTAAAAGGTGGGACAGAAAAATTTGCCCATAAATAATCATTTTTGCTGTCTGTCCCCCTAAAAGCAAAGACTGCTTTGTTTGTACCGATTTTTTCATAAATATTATATGCTAATCCAGATAGTTTATATTTCTTTGTAGGTTTTTCAGTCGGTTCACCATATAGATCTACTTGTTCCCACCCTATCTTTTTTAGGTCAAAACGTATACGCCCAGATTTATACTTATATGCATTAGCAGACATCATCGCGTATACAGCTATGCCCCCAGCTATCTCTGGGGTTATATTTTGAATATTGTCACTCATTGAAACCTCCTTTAAATATTTTTGATGAGCCCAACGTAGAGTAAACTGGCGCAACGTCGTTTGCTGCGTCCAAGCGACGAAGGAACGATGTTGAACGACTTATTGTGCATTGTTTATATTATTGTTTAATTCCAATTAGTTTTAAATAGAAGCATTGCTATTACACAGCCATCAATGATTAAATGGAAAATCATATTGATTTTAATTGATTTATTATCTAATGAATTTAACTGAATAAATTTTGATATTACCTCATTATCATTTTCCTTTTCAAAATCACTTAAACTTTTTCGGCTTTTAAAATTTGTTAACAAAGCATTAGCGTTTGAAATAGCAAACAAAGAGTATAAAACAAATAAGGCAATACCGGCAAAGGGTTCAATTGGGGTGTTTTGTGTACCTAAATAGGCTGTTACACCTAATGAAACGGTAATAAGATAGCCCCACATAGTAAGTGCTGAGTTCCTTAGCTGTATTATCAACTCAATTTTCTTGATCTGGTCCACAAATAAGGTACCTTATAATTTTATTAACAAACAAGTTGATCTATAGTTTCTGTTTATCTTTCATACTCACTTATCTGCCGGGATAACATTCAAAAAGTAAGAATATTCAACGCGCTATAATATCAATAGAAAATTCTTACCACTTTTCAGGATGATTCGTAAAGGTCTCCATTTAAGACGCTTCAATAATTCGCTATGAATATAGATACGGATCCACCACTAAAATGACACAAACTGAAAATTGTGATAAGTGACAGAAGATTCTAAAATAATTGAGTGGTGGAGCATAAGAAGATGCAACTTTATTTTATCACGAAACACTTCAAGGCCCGCAGGGTGGCCTATGACGAAAAACAGAATGTACTCTGGCTGGATCCAAACTTCAAAGAACGGTTTCTTAAAAGACACCAGGTTGGATTCAATCTGGATCTTTTACGGTCCATCAAAGAGTACCCTGCCCTTTCTCCGAAGGTGGCGGTCAGCACCACCCTTGTTTATTTCACGTTGCACTTAAAGGACTTTAAAATAGCCGTCGGCGTTGATGAAGAAGGGTTAGAGTTCTTGAATAAATTAAAAATCCCCGACCCCCCAAGCATTTCCGGCAATCCAATTGTTCAAAGACAATTGACATAACTTTGCAATCCGGGGATACAGCTTATCTATCCTTGGATTCAAGATATTCCAGGTGTGCCACAACGGCCCGGATTTCACCGTAGGAATAATCGTCACCCAGTTCGCTTTTCATCTGGCTCAGATTTTTGTCAGGCGATACGATAGCCGCGATGGCTGTCTGTTTTTCTTTGTCCGGCACCAACTGGTCCACAGTCAGTTCGCCTTTGGCAATGAAGGAACATAAGTGCCCCTGGATGGTGGTCGGGGCCAGCCCCCGTTCTTCGGCAATCTTGTCGACTGGCAGGCCGTCTCTAAACAGCATCAGGCTGATATCCCGGGTGTTGGCCTGGGGTGTGGATTTATCAATTCCTGGAGCTTTATCACTGCGGGTTCCCGCATCTTTCTTTAAGGCCTGTTCTACAGGACGCGGCTCAGGGGATTCATCGCCCGGGATCTTTTTTTCATTGCAATAGGTATCCACCATGGCCAGCAGTTCCTCGCCATAGCTTTCCACTGTGGCCGGGCCCACTCCTTTCAAGGCTTGCAGGCTTTTTTTCGACCGGGGCAGGCAGACGGCGATCTGGACCAGGACTTTCTGGTGGGCCACCTGGAATGCTTTTACATTTTGAGCGGCAGCGGTCCGGGTCCGCCATTCCTTCAAGACCTGGAACATTTCAGGGTGGGCAATATCCAGTTCGGTGTAATCTGTCGTGGATGAACCGGAACTCTTTTTAGACTGAGTTCCCGGTGCATCAGCCATGGCTTGGGACGACACAGCCCGAAGGTAAGTGGTCGTGGAAAACCCATCGGCACAGGACAAAATCCCGGCCTGTTTGACACGGACTTCCCGCTTTAAATTGTCCAGGGCATTTTGCACCTGCTTGGCCAGGGCTGCATTGTCGGTGTCCACGGCACCTCTTTCAAGCAGACGGCCAAACACCTGATCCAGGGTATTGCCGAACCAGGCACTTGCTTTTTGCACCCGCTCCTGAATAACGTCACTTGTCTCCGGCAACGGCTCATTTGCCATCAACTGTTTCAGTTGAATCTGAAATTTATCGCTCACCTGAAACACCTGGTCCCGGACACGGGATTCCATTTCCGCAGGCTCTCCAAGTCCGGGGATGCGCAGCACATTGCGGTTGTCCCTTGCCAGGCGCAAAAAATAAAAAAACAACCGCCTGAAACATGAACAGTCAAAGCATTTAAGTACCAGGGTCTGCTGGCAGGCGGCCCGGGCGGATCTGAAAATCCCGGCAAGGTCCTGATCCGGCGGAGCCGTCCGGTTCATAAACTCCACCACTACCGGATCGGTGCCCAGAACGCGGGACGGCACAGGGGCGGTGAGCACCAACCCGTCAAGGCCGGTACAGCGGCTCAAGGCCACATAAACCTGGCCGTGGGCAAAGGCGTCTTTGGCATCCACGACAGCCCGGTCAAAGGTTAAGCCCTGGCTTTTGTGTATGGTGACAGCCCAGGCAAGTTTTAACGGGAACTGTTTGAATGTCCCCACCACCTCCTGTTGGATGGTTTTATCTTCCTCGTTTACCTTGTATGTGACATTTTCCCAATCCACCGGTTTGACTTCCACAACGGGGCCTTCTTTAAGATCCGACTCACTTTCCCCGGCCGACCTTCCGGCACTGCCCCGGCAGGCCACGGTTACGGTTTCGCGTCCCACATGGGTGACCTGCCCGATGGTGCCGTTGAAATAATTTTTATCCGGGGAAGCGTCATTGCGCAAAAACATCACCTGGGCCCCGGGTTTAAGGGTCAACTGTTCTCCTGTGGGAAAAGCGTAAGAGGGGAAATCTCCGGACACTTCTGCAGTCAAGGTGTGCGCTTCCTCTCTAAGCCGGGCAAGTTTGAGATTATTAATGGATTCAGCCTTTCGATTGTGCGTGGTCAAGGTAATATACCCCTGGTCCGGGGGATCGGGCCTCACCTGCCGGTTAAGGATATCTGTACAGTGGCTGTCCATGCGGTTTTCGCGTACGGCATTGAGCAGGCGAATAAAATCAGGATCCGTTTGACGGTAAACGGTATCAAGTTCTATGGTCACCAACTCGGAACGGCTTAACGCCTGGCTTGAAAAAAAATAGGGAGACGCATAATAATTGGACAAAAGATCCCATTCATCGGGTTTGGTCACCGGCGGCAATTGAAACAGGTCGCCGATGAGCAGCAGTTGAACGCCGCCAAAGGGCCGCTCATCCCGGCGCAGCCGCCGCAATACGGCATCCAGGGCATCCAGCAGATCCGCCCGGACCATGGAAATTTCATCAATCACCAGCAGATCAAGGCCGTTGATAATCTGTTTTTTTATCTTTGAGAACCTGAAAAACCGCCGGTTGTCCTGGGGTCGATCACTTTGTCCGGGAAGATATGGCCCCAACGGAATCTGAAAAAAGGAGTGCAGGGTCACGCCCCCGGCATTTACGGCGGCAACACCCGTGGGTGCTGCTACAATAAACTGCTTAGGGCAAAAATCCTGTAAAGATTTCAGGAACGTAGTTTTACCGGTACCGGCCTTGCCCGTCAGATAAATATGGCACAGGGTTTCCCCGACAAAGGCCCGGGCAGCCTGGATCTTTTTGTTGCCTTCAAAGGAAGGTAATGTGGATTGCGCAGTGTCCATAATCCTGTCTTATAACAGAAAAATTCACATCCTGTCCACTGCACCAAAAATCATCATTGTGCAGGCAAAGCCCCACTTTCCACAGCATCAGTCCTTTTGGAAAGCCAGCCCCCGCCAAGGGCTTTATAAAGATTGACATAGGCGTTGAAATAGAGCTGCCGGTTTTGGGAATACTCAAGCTGGGCGGAAAACAGGGTGCGCTGGGAATCCAGTACTTCAAGGTAAGAACTGACCCCTTTGTCATACCGCTCAAAGGAAAGCTTATACGCGTTTTCGGCCGCAGCCACCTTGCGCTGGGACGCATCACTTTCCCTTTTGTAAGTATCCACTTCCACTAACGCATCCTCCACCTCTTTAAAAGCGGTGAGCACCACTTCCTGGTAGTTGAACAATGCCTGGCGGGTCTGTTCCTTAGCCACCTCTACCCTGAATTTGCTTTTATTGAAATCAAACAAGGGGCCTAGAAGGCTGCCGCTTAGATTCCATATCCCGCCATGATTGGTAATATCGGACATTTCGGACGAGGCAAGCCCCAGGACACCGGTCAGGCTGATGGCCGGAAACCGCTGGGCCACAGCCACACCGATTTTTTCGTTGGCGGCATGCACAAGAGCCAGGGCTTCTTTGATTTCAGGACGGCGCTCAAGAAGGGACGCAGGCATGCCCACAGGGATCATGGGGGGCAAGGGCTGCTTATCCAGGGTAATACCTGTCCGCACCGTCCCGGGCAGCCGGCCTGTGAGCAGTTTCAACCGGTGCTCGGTTTTGGCAATAAGGCGTTCATAGGAGGGAATGGCACCGGCCGCCACTTCCAGCTGAATCTGGGCCTGGTTCACATCGATTTCCGGGATGATCCCCTTGTCAAACCGTTTGGTAATAATATCCAGGCCGTCCTGGCGGGAGGTAAGGGTATCCCTGGACATCTCCAACCGCTGGCGATAGTCCAGAAGCTGGTAATAGGCAGACACCACATCTGCAATAAGCGTTGTGCGCACGGCCCATGCACCATAGGCCGATGCCAGAATCTGCGCCTGGGCCGCGGCAGTGGACCGCTTGAATTTTCCCCAAAAATCCAGTTCCCAGGACAGACTTGGGGCCACATAATAATTATGGTTGGTGAATGTGGACCGGGTTCCCGAATAGTTGCCCACGAAACCTCCGGCCCCAAGATCGACAGCCGGAAACTGATCCGCCCGGGTCATCCCGTGGGTGAATCTGGCCTCTTCAATCCGGCTTAATGCCGTTTTCAAATCCTGGTTGTTCTCAAGGGCTGTGGTCACAAGTTCATAAAGCACCGGATCTTTGAACAACTCCCACCACTTTAAATCCTGATCACTGCCGGAAGCCGCCGGGGCAAACCGGTAAGCCACCGGGACATCCACCACAGGAGATTTAAAATCAGGTCCTAACGTAAGACAGCCGGACAGGCCGAATCCTGACAAAAGGACCAGGGCGATAAACAATGCGGGAATGGATGACACTTTGTTCATAACCATAACGTTTACGCTTTCTTGTTACTCGATGATCAAGTTTTTGTTAATTTGCCCAACTTCGGCGTTGGAAACAATTTTTAATCCTCAAAATATGTTGTATATTCCTCCGGTTAAAAATTGTTTCCGCCTTGAATTTGAACAAATTCCCTAAAAACTTGATGATCGAGTATTAGCCAAATCTCGTTTTTTTTCATACCGGCACAACTTGCCGATAAACACGAACAACATGGGATAGAAAAATACCCCAAGCAAGGTAGCCAGGCACATGCCGCCAAGAAGCGCCACACCCATGACTTTACGGGACAAGGCGCCGGCGCCCGTAGCCACCACCAGCGGAAAAATTCCTAAAATAAAGGAAAACGCCGTCATGAGAATCGGGCGGAATCGTATTTTTGCCGACTCGATGGCCGCATCAAACAGGCTCATCCCCTCGTTGAATTTGATATTGGCAAACTCCACAATCAAAATGGCGTTTTTGGCCGCCATGCCGATGAGCAGCACAAGAGAAATCTGGGCAAATACGTTGTTTTCGTAAGTCAGATCAAAAAACCGCGCCAGGAACAAAAACCCCATGGCCCCGAACAGGGCAAAAGGCGTCCCCAAAAGAATGCTGAAGGGAAGAGACCAGCTTTCGTACTGGGCCGCCAGGATCAGGAATACAAAAATAAGTGAAAATACAAAGACTATGGCCCCTGTGCCGGACGCGGCCTTTTCCTGGTAGGACATGTCGCTCCAGGCGTAGGTCATATCATCGGGCAGTACTTCGCCAGCCACCTCTTCCAAGGCTGCCATGGCCTGAACCGAAGTGTACCCCTGGGCAGGGGTTCCGGATATTTCTGCGGCCCGCATGAGGTTGAACCGGTTGGTATAATCGGGACCGTACACCTCTTTGACCTTGATAAACGCAGACAAAGGAACGCTTTTTCCCGCCTTGTTTTTCACAAAGAACTGGCCCAGCTTTTTGGCGTTGAGCCGGTATTCGGGTTCGGCCTGGATATAGGCCCGGTAAAGACGTCCAAACCGGTTGAAGTCGTTGACATAGGAGCCGCCCAAAAACGTACCGATGGCGGTATAGATATCATTGAGATTGATGCCAGCTTTCAATGCCTTGTCCCGGTCCACCTCAATCAGCTTCTGGGGCACGTTGGGACTGAAGGTGGTACGAATGGAGCCGATTTCCGGGCGTTTTTTGGCTGCCGCGATAAACTGGCCGGCCTGGTGTCCCAGATAAGCCGGAGTATTTCCCACGCGATCCTGGAGCATAAAAGTAAATCCGGAGCCTGTACCCAGACCGGGGATGGCCGGCGGGGCAAAGGCAAACACCTGGGCCTGGTTAACACCGAAATAAAACTCTTTGTTCAATTCGTTGACCAGCTCATCGGCTGTTTTATCCCGCACATCCCAATCCTTAAGCGAAACGAACAAAAACCCGTAATTGGGGCCCATGGAGGATGAGAGCATGGAAAAACCCGTGGCATTGGTCACATGTTCCACTTCCGGGTGTTTGGCAATGATCTTTTCCACCTGCCGGGTCACCGCGTCCGAACGCTGGAGGGATGCAGCATCGGGCAATTGCACATTGACCATGAAATAGCCCATGTCCTCGGTGGGAATAAATCCGCCGGGCAGAAGCTTACCCACAACACCGGTACCGCAGCACACTGCAATGATAAAAATCACACCGAGCAACGCTTTGCGGACCACCATGCGGGTAATTTTGGTATACACATTGGTGGACGCGTCAAAGGCGTTATTAAACATTGAAAAAAACAGGCCCAGAGGCCCCCGGTAGGGTTTGGGAGCCTTGAGCAGCAAACCGCAAAGGGCAGGACTTAAAGACAACGCATTGATGGAGGAAAAAAGAACCGAGACCACAATAGTCAGGGCAAACTGCTGGTAAAGCCGTCCGGTAATACCGCCCATGGCGGCTACGGGCAAAAACACCGCCACAAGGACCAGGGTGGTGGCGATAATCGGCGCGGTCACCTCGCGCATGGCCTCAATCGTGGCAGATTTAGGTTCCATGCCCTTGGCAATATTGACCTGGACCGCCTCCACTACCACAATGGCATCATCCACCACAATACCAATGGCCAGGACCAGCCCCAGAAGCGATAGGTTATTCACCGTGAATCCCAAAAGCGGGAACGCCACAAACGCTCCCAGCAGGGAGACCGGAATAGCAATGGTAGGGATCAGGGTGGCCCGCCAGTCCTGGATAAAAATAAAAACTACGAAAACGACCAAAGCCAGGGCAATCAACAGCGTCTCAATGATTTCGTCAATGCCTTTGGTGATGGGAAGTGTGGCATCCAGAGATACGTCATAGCGCATGCCCTTGGGAAAAGATTTGGACAGTTGGGCCATCACCGACCGGATCTCATCGGCCAGGTTCACGGCATTGGACCCCGGCGCCTGGTACAGGGCAATAATGGAACAAGGTTTGCCGTCCATGCGGGCGAACACATTATAGGACTCCACACCCAGTTCCACCCGGGCCACGTCCCTGATTTTGACCTGGGCGCCGGTATCTGTGGTGCGGATGACGATATCGCCAAAGGCCTCCTTGGAAGCCAGCCGGTCGGGTAGCCGCACGGTAAAGGTAAATTCCGTCCCGGCAGGTGCGGGTTCCGCCCCGAACTTTCCGCCCGGAACAATGACGTTCTGGGCCTTTATGGCATTGGTGATTTCAGATACGGTCATGTCCAGCTGGGCCAGACGGTCCGGCTTGATCCAGATGCGCATGGAGTAATCGGAGCCCCCCAGGACATCCACCCGGCCAATACCCTTCAACCGTGCCAGGGAATCTTTAATATTGATCAGGGCATAGTTGTTCAAAAACGTCTGGTCGTATTTGTTGGAGGGGTCGGTGAGTGCCACCAGCATCAGGATATTGGGCAGCGATTTCTCCGTGGATACCCCCAACCGCTTTACCTCCTCAGGCAGTTTGGCTGTGGCGGCCGACACCCGGTTCTGCACAAATACGGTGTTCATATCCGGATCCGTGCCGATTTCAAAGGAGACATTAATGGTCATGGTGCCGTCATTGGCATTCACCGACTTCATGTAGAGCATGTTGTCCACGCCGTTGATCTGCTGCTCCAGGGGTGTGGCCACGGAGGCTTCCACATTGGTTGCGTTGGCACCGGTGTAACTGGCCCGCACCTGCACAATGGGCGGAGTAATATTGGGATACTGCTCCATGGGCAGCTGCAAGACGGACAAAACCCCCAGAATTACCGTCACAATCGCAATAACCATGGCGACAATGGGCCGCCGGACAAAAAAAGAACCCATTATCTCTCTTCCTGTACTATACGTTCCACCTTCACCGGTTTGGCCGTCACCTTGGTCCCGTCGGCAACTTTCTGTAAGCCTTCGTACACAATTGACTCACCCCCTGAAAGGCCTTTTGCAATCAGAATAAAATTGTCAACATCCGGTCCCAGTGTAACATCCTGCTCCTTGACGGTGCCGTCTTCACCCACCACGAACACCTTTTTAAGACCCTGCAGATCTGTGATGCAGCGCTGGGGAACAAGAACGCCGTCCTTGACACTGTCGATCATAGCCTTAATCTTGCCGAATTGGCCGGGGCGTAGCAGGCCGTTAGGGTTGGGGAAGGAGACCTGTACCAGAATAGCACCGGTGGTGGGATCAATCTGCCGGTCCAGGAAATTAGGCGTTCCCTTGTGAGGGTAAACAGATCCGTCAGCCAGAATCAATTGGATATCGGTATTGGAGGCTTTTTCCCTTTCCAACACCTCCTGGCCGGCCGCCATGATATGACGAGCCAACCCAAGATATTGGTATTCTGTCAGAAAAAATTCGGCTAAAACGGAATTGGTGTTGGAAACGGTATTCAAAATAACCGGGTTGGGATCACGGCCCACAAAATCCCCGACCTTGGCCTTTGTTTTTCCAATGATGCCGTCAATGGGAGAATAGACCTGGGTATATCCCATCTGGATCCGGGCTGCTCGGACATTGGCCTGGGCTGCCGTCACACCGGCTTTTGCCGCATCATAGGCCGCCACAGCCCCGTCGAGATCACTTTGAGAGACAGCATTCATCTTTGCCAGGGGCCGGTACCGGTCCAGATCCCGTTTGGCCTTGACCATCTTTGTCCGGGCCTCTGCAAGAAGCCCTTCCATTGAAGCGACCTGGGCCTCAAAGGGCTGGCTTTCAATGGTGTAAAGCAGGTCGCCCGCCTTAACAGGCGAGCCCTCCTTGAAATGAACGCCTTTTAAAAAACCTTCCACCCGGGCTCTTATGGCAATATCCTTGGCACCATAAATCTGGCCCACAAACGTGTGATAAATGGGGACATCCTGGGCAACTGTTTTATACACGCTTACACTTACAGGTGGAAGGCCCTTGGCTGTTTTCTGTCCGGCTTCTTTACAGGCCGGTGTCCAAACCATCAACAGGAATACCAGCAGCACAACGCTAAATTTAGTTTTCATTTTTCACATAAATCCATGCGTTCGTGTTCACCCATAAATCAGACTTTTCATCCAGAAAAAAAATCGAAGACAAAAATTATTTACGAATGGACACAAGTTGATACAAAATATTAGATTGTGATATCTTTGCTCGGCTTTGCCATGAACACGATTAAGCAAAAGATATTCCTACCATCTCTATTTTTACTATACTATTACACCTGGACTTTAAACCATTTTTCCAAAAAGATAGCAAAGAAGCAAGAAAAACAACCCAAGGACTGTTACATTTTTTTCAGCAACTGACCGGCTGCAGTTAGAAGCGGGTCCCATACCGGCCCGAAGGGCGGCGCATAGGCCAAATCGGTCTGGAAAAATTCAGCGACTGTCATGGATGTCTGCAAAGCAACAGCGGCCGCATTGATTCTGTGGGCAACGCCCTCGGTCCCCGTCATCTGAACACCCAGCAGGCGGCTACTGGTTTTATCCCCCACCATGTTCACTAAAATCGGCGTGGATCCGGGATGGCCATGGGCCCGGGACCGGGCTTTAATCATATTTTCCACCGGGTAAAAACCTGCTGCGTTTGCCTCCCGGGCGGTCAGCCCGGTCCTGGCGACCTGCAGATCAAACACCTTGAACACTGAAGTGCCGGCCACGCCTTTCAGTTCGGTGTCCACCCCGCAGATATTATCCGCCACGGCCCAGCCTGCCCGATTGGCACGAAGGGCAAGGGGAATCCAGCATTTTTCGCCGGTAACCACATGATAGGCATCGGCACAGTCTCCTGCGGCATAGATATCAGGGTCACTGGTTTTAAGCCTGCGATCCACGGCAATGGCCCCGCCGACGCCAAGTTCAAGCCCGGCGTCCTTGGCCAGTTCACTGCAGGGCACAACACCTGCAGCCACAATCACCATATCCGCATCCAGGGTCAAATCATTTAAGACCACCTTTGCCCCGGTTTCAACCGGTTCAATACGTTCCACAGACTTTCCCGCATACAGGGCAACTTTTTTTTGCTCTATCTCATCTTGGACCATCCGGGAGAGGTCTGCCTGCATCCAGGGCAAAAAAATTCTTCCCGGTTTGACCATGGAAACCGAAACCCCTCTTTTTTCAAATGCCTCACACATCTCAAG
This sequence comes from Desulfobacter curvatus DSM 3379, assembly GCF_000373985.1. Taxonomy (GTDB): domain Bacteria; phylum Desulfobacterota; class Desulfobacteria; order Desulfobacterales; family Desulfobacteraceae; genus Desulfobacter; species Desulfobacter curvatus. The sequence continues at coordinate 32,823 of NZ_KB893063.1, read as the reverse complement.
GGCAATGTACCCCATACCGATGATGACGGCTTTTTTTACTTTTCTTTCTGATATAATGGACTTGATCCGCCGTCCATGGGCCAGATTTTTCAAAGGCAAAACGCAGTCAAGATCAATCCCGGCAATTTCCGGCATCACAGGCTGGGCTCCCGTGGCAATAAGCAGCTTGTCATAGGCGAATTCAAAGGCGTGTCCGGAAATGGTGGTGCCGAAAACCTTTTTCTCTTCAGGGCTTATCTTTTCCGCCCTGTGGCCCGTGAGGAGATTGATTTGATTTTTCTGCCTGAATACCTCTGCGGTCCTGACCACAAGCACATCCATATCCCGGTCCGGATCAGCAATATTGTAGGGCATGCCGCAGGCGGAGTAAGAGACATCTTCGGTCATCTCCAGCACCGTCACCGTCGCGTTTTTGTTCATCCGTTTCAACTTGCTTGCCGCACTCATGCCGGCGGCATCACCGCCGATAACCAGAAAGTTCATGACCTGTTCCTTTTTCAGTCTTTAAATTCTTATCGCCGAGCAGCCCTATCCGCCATTATTGTACGGATCTGTTTTCTGCGGCCTGGGGCAGATAGATATCAAAGCAGCTCCACTCTCCTTCAGTACTGTCCACAAAGATATAGCCCTTGAGCCGGGCCACAATACCCTTGATAATGGGAAGGCCCATTCCCGTACCCCGCCCCTTTATCTTTGTTGTAAAGTATGGTTCAAATATATTGTCCATGACGGCACGGCTCATCCCGTGTCCCGTATCCTTCACCTGCAAATGGACATAGGAGCCGGGCAGCATCCGGCGCGTCTCTTTAAGGAAGCTTTCTTTAACCAGCATTTCATCCAGACAGACGGTAAGCGTACCGCCTTTACCCGCCATGGCATGATAGGCATTGGTGCAAAGATTCATGACAAGTTGATGAATCTGGGTGGGATCTGCCATAATAGGCGCAAAATCCGATGTGATCAACGTTTCGATTTTTATGTTTACGGGGACAGAGGCCCGCAGCAACTTTAAACTCTCCTTGATAATGGGGCCGGGATGGCAGCGGATATACTCTTTTTCCCCCTGGCGGCTGAATGCCAGAATCTGGGCCACCAGGTCCTGGGCCCGTCCGGATGCGTTTTTCACCCGGTAAAGATATTTGAACATCTTTTCATCTTTCGGGCACATTGCCAGGCACAGATCCGTATATCCAATGATGGGGGACAAAATATTATTGAAATCATGGGCAATACCACCGGCCAGAACACCAAGGGCCTCCATTTTCTGAAGCTGCACGATTTGACGTTTGAACTCACCCTGCTGCGCTTCACACTTCTGCCTTCTGTAGACACAGCCGATCTGCTGAGCCACTGCCATGACCAGGTGGGTGTCATTGTTGTCCAGTCTTCTGAGGGTAACCGTATTTCCGGCAATCATAATGCCGATGGGTGCACCGTCCACTTCGATGGGGCTGATGATAAAAGAACGGGGTTTGATACGGTCGACCAGCTCCTGACTCTGGGGAAATTTGCGTTTAAGCCAGGCCATATCGTTCACAAGCATGGTTTTGTTATCCATGAAAGACTCGTAAAATACCCCTTCGGATGACTCCCCAAGGCTGATGCGATATTCGTTAATATAAAGTTTTTCGACCTCGGTGAACCCATACCCGCCGCGATAGGACAAAAAAGTTTTCTCATCATCGGCAATCATGATCATTACACGGTCATACCGAAGCTTTTTCCCCACGATATTTGCGGCCCGGTTAAAAATACATGCATCAGGATCTTCAATCCCCAGGACCTGTCCGATTTCGACAATGGCCTTTGAATTTTTGACATTGAGCTCAACCTGATTGATCATCTCTTCCCTGGCCTTATGAAACCCAATTAAAGATTTTACAAGCGCCTTTGATTTCATCCATTGGGCGGCCCACCCCAGGCCCAAACACAATACGGCCGGACAAATCAGCCACAAGCTTTTGTACCCAACAGCCCAAGGCGTTATCCGGAACATAATGGGCATTGCGATGGCAGCAACTCCGGAAAGCCCACAAAGCATGGCAAGTATGGGAAACGCAGAATTCTTCCAGGAAAGCTCATATCGGCAGACCTTGCCCCCTTTGAACATACATTCCGAATGACGCACGGTTAGTTCATTATGCAGGAAAACATCTGCAAGTCCCTGGAAATATCCCTGTCGGATCTCGCACTGGAAGGGTTCTTCTTTTATCTCTTCATTGGGAGTGATCACAACCTCGATTGTATTTTTTTTAATATAATTGATATGATAACAAACAGACCGGGTCAGATTCCCGGCATATTTTGCCATCATTTTACAGGCCCGCCTGACACCGGCAAAGGGTAGCACCCGGCGGCGAAGCATCCCCAGGCATCCGGGTGTCACCGCGTACCGGCCAGCCTCCCGGGCAATTTTCATATTGTCGGTACGTATGCGCAAATGCTCATGGAAGCGGTTGATCTGTGCCTGGCTGAGCCCTTGGGGATTATCATTGTTTTTACTGTAGTTCCCGATCCCGGCCTCGCCCATGAGGTCCTCAATGTCAATTTCAGGGTATTTTTCCTGAATCAGGATTACATAGGCATCCAGCACCTTATTGCTATACGGTTTTTCTTCTTTTGCAGTTTCCATTTTCAATTTTTCCATGGGTCGGAATCTTGCCTCAGATTTTTATATATCGTTACAAATCTGCGCTTGAGATTCAATCGAATCGTTATAGACTAAAACGATACTTCTTTCTCCAAAAAAATTATTATTTTAGGATTAAATCCATACCCCGGCACAGTCTGCTCCAAAATCGCGGGACACACGAAATCGACGACAGTGCTTTATATTTTTTATCCTGATATGCCCAATCAGGGAATGATTTTTTTGAACTTTTTGACAAAGATTTTGTGATATATTATATCAATATACTTTTTATAAACAGCCATGGGCTGACTTAGTCTATCAGCACCCAGGCTTCAGCCCACAACGAATGTTGAAAGATCTGTGTAGCTTACACAGACTTTCTTATGAAACTATAATTTGGGAGGATAGATGCAAACAGGAAAAGTTAACCAGCGGATTTTATCATTCATGGAAAAACGGGGCATGGATATCCCGGCCTTGTCCGAGGCTTCCGGCCTTGACCCCCAATTTATCAAGGCCATGCTTGAAGAAGACGCCTACCCCCCCCTGGGTCCTCTAATGAAAATTGCCCGGGCCCTGGGTGTGCGTTTAGGCACTTTTCTGGATGACCAGGACAGCAGTGACCCCTACATTGTCCGCAAGGCCGAACGGGCAGACGGTTTTTCCGTTCTCGACGGTACAAACAAGGCCCCGGCCTTAAATTTCTATGCCTTGGGCAAAGGAAAGTCAGACCGGCATATGGAGCCGTTTTTTGTTGAAATATTGCCTGAATCCGCAAAGAACAAAACACTGTCTTCCCATGAGGGCGAAGAATTTATTGTTGTTGTTTCAGGTGTTGTGGAGGTAATTTACGGAAATGAGACCTATGAACTCAAGCCCGGCGACTCCATCTATTACAACTCAGTGGTTCCCCATTATGTATCATGTGTGGGAGAAGAAAAGGCCGAAATTCACGCCGTGGTTTATGTTCCGGAATAATGTGGCCACGGGCTGTCCTAAACAGTGTTGATCTGCCCAGGCACGGCCCATAACAAAACAACAAAAGAATTTGAGGAATAGAGCATCATATGGACGAAACTTTCCCATTGCAATCCCTGACTTTAGGCCAAATCCTTGACAAAACAGTTGAAAAATATCCAGACAACCCGGCCGTTGTTTATGTGGACAGGGATTTTCGCCTTACGTACCGCCAGTTTGCCACCTATGTAGATGAAACAGCCAAAGGCTTGATGGCTTTAGGCGTTAAAAAAGGCGAAAAGGTCGGTATATGGGCCACCAATGTACCGTACTGGGTTATCTTGCAGTTTGCCACGGCCAAAATCGGGGCGGTACTGCTCACGGTGAACACAAACTATAAAACCGCCGAACTTGAATATCTGCTCACACAATCTGACTGTGAAAACCTCTTTCTCATCGACGGATATCAGGACACGGATTATATATCCACTGTATACGAACTGGTGCCGGAGTTAAAAACCTGTCAACGCGGCCACCTGAAATCTGAAAAATTCCCCCATCTGAAGCGGGTGGCATTTCTTGGCCCCGAAAAACACAGGGGCATGTATACCATCCCTGAAATCCGGGCCCTGTCCGTCATGATTTCCGAAGATGAATACCAGGCCCGCCAGGATAGCCTGGATTGCCATGATGTGGTGAACATGCAGTATACGTCGGGTACCACAGGTTTTCCAAAAGGCGTCATGCTCACCCATTACAATATCGGCAACAACGGGTTCTGGATCGGTGCCAACCAAAACCTGGGCCCGGATGACCGGGTCTGTCTGCCCGTCCCCCTCTTCCACTGCTTTGGCTGTGTGTTAGGGGTGCTGGCCTTCGTAAACCACGGCTCCTGCATGGTAATTCTGGAAGGTTTTGATCCCCTTTTGGTCATGGCCTCGGTGGAGCAGGAAAAATGTACCGGTCTTTACGGCGTTCCCACCATGTTCATTGCCGTGCTGGATCACCCCCTTTTCAACAAGTTTGATTTCTCAACCCTTCGCACGGGCATCATGGCAGGATCCAACTGTCCCATCCATGTCATGGAAAAGGTCATTGACAAAATGAACATGAAGGAAATCACCATCTGCTACGGCCTGACCGAGGCCTCTCCGGTCATGACCCAAACCCGGCAGCACGACGACATCCGGGTGCGGACGGAAACCGTGGGCCGGGCCCTGCCTCACCTTGAAGTCAAAATCATTGACCTTGAAACAGGTAAGGAACTGCCTCCGGGCCAACAGGGTGAGGTGTGCGTCAGGGGGTACAGCGTTATGAAAGGATACTACAATAACCCCGAAGCCACGACCCAAACCATTGACGAGAACGGCTGGCTGCATTCAGGCGATCTCGGGGTCATGGATGAAGCACGTAACCTGTCCATCACAGGCCGGCACAAGGACATGATCATCCGGGGCGGCGAAAATATCTATCCCAGGGAAATCGAAGAATTTTTATACCGCATGGATGGGATCCGGGATGTCCAGGTGGCTGCCGTTCCCAGTAGGAAATACGGTGAAGAGGTCGGCGCCTTTGTCATTTTAAATGAGGGGACAAATCTTGAGCCCAGTGATATCCAGGACTTTTGCCGGGGAAAAATCAGCCGGTACAAAATTCCCAGGTATGTTCATTTTATCAAGCAATATCCCATGACGGCCTCGGGCAAAATTCAGAAATACAAATTGACGGAGATGTCCGAAGATATATGGCCGGAAAGGCGCTGATCAGCCAATGTCATAAATTTTAACCTTGGATATTTTATTATACCATGAAGGACATGAAGCGCATGAAGCATATAGCGGAAAATCAATCTTCATATCCTTTATAATTATTGTAATTGGAAGGTACCTGCAACAAAAACCCCAAAAAAGAAAAAGATAAGAAATGCGAATATCTGCTGCTGTTGCCACTGTCATTGCTTGCTTATTTTTAGCCATGCCAATGCTCACCGGCCAAGCCCTGTGCCGGGAGTTGACTGTCATGACCCATGACAGTTTCAGCATGTCGGAAGCCGTACTTGAAGCGTTTAAAAAGGCTGTGGGCGCGGAGATCACGATATTACGATCCGGCGATGCCGGACAGGCATTAAATAAGGCGATTCTATCTAAAAACAATCCCATGGCTGACTTATTTTTCGGGGTGGACAACACTTTTATCGGCAGGGCCATGGATAATGATCTGTTCATTGCCTACACCCCCAAAGGATTTGACGATATTAACACGACCCTTTTACTGGATGACAAAAACCGTTTGATACCCGTGGATTTCGGTGATGTATGCCTTAATTATGATATCAAATGGTTTAAGGCAAAACATCTTGCCCCCCCGGCCGGCCTTGAAGATCTGCTGCGCCCGGCATATAAAAATCTCACCGTTGTCCAGAACCCGGCCACATCCTCCCCGGGCCTTGCCTTTCTTCTGGCCACCATCAGCCGTTTCGGGGAAACCGGATACATCGCTTTTTGGCAGAAACTTAAAGCCAATGGGGTTATGGTGGTAAACGGCTGGCAGGAAGCCTACTGGGGACAATTTACGGCCGCCTCAAAGGGAGACCGTCCCATTGTGGTCTCCTACGCCTCAAGCCCTGCGGCAGAAGTGTTTTATGCCGAACAAAAAACGACCACAGCCCCCACAGGTATCGTTATTGGGAATAAATCGGCCTTTCGCCAGATTGAATTTGCAGGTATTTTAAAAAACAGCACCAATACAGATCTTGCCAAAAAGGCCATGGACTTTCTTTTAAGTAAGACATTCCAGGAAGATATCCCTTTGCAGATGTTTGTGTTTCCGGCCAACACAAAGGCAAAGCTGCCTGACGTGTTTTCAAAGCATGCAAAGATTACGGATGCGCCGGCATCTTTGCCCACAGACGACATCAACCAAAACCGGGATAAATGGCTCCGGGAATGGACGGAAAACCTGCTGCGGTGAAAGCAAAGATCTATACACACCCCTATGTATTGGCGGGACTTATCCCTCTTGTATTTTTTCTTGTTTTCTATTTTTACCCCCTGGCCGGTATTTTTCTAAGAAGCTTTGTACCGGACTTTCCCCAAAACCTTCATATTGATCTCTCCTTTTTGAATCAGGTTACCGGATCACAGCGTCTTCACCACATTATTTGGTTCACCTTCTGGCAGGCGGCCGTATCCACGGGGCTGACCCTGGTTTTTGCCTTCCCATGCGCCTTTGTCATGTCCCATTACCAATTTAAAGGAAAACAATTTTTAACCCTGTGCGCCTCCATCCCCTTTGTCCTGCCTGCCGTGGTGGTGGCCGCCGCCCTTGACGCAAGCTTCGGCAAAAACGGATGGTTGGGCATGTTGAATATCCGCCACCCCTTGGTTCTGATTTTCATGGCCCATGTGTTTTACAATTTTTCGGTCATGCTCAGAATTCTGACCAGCTTTTGGACGGGGCTGCGAGGCAAATCCCAAGAAGCGGCAGCCATGCTCGGGGCAGGTCCCTTTCAGACCTTTATCCATATTACCCTGCCCCTTCTCATGCCCGCGGTATGGGCGGCGTCTTTTCTGGTATTTATTTTTTGTTTTTCAAGCTTTGGTATCATTCTGATTCTTGGGGGACCTGGTTATTCCACCATAGAAGCAGAGATATACCGGCAGGCCGCATATATGTTCAACCTGCCGGTGGCATCATTTCTCTCCCTGCTTCAAATCGGGTTTACCCTTGTGCTCATGGGCTTTTACACAGCTTTTTCCAGAAAGGCGGTCCGCTTTGCCCCAAAGGCCGTCCACACCCATTTTAAACCACCGGAAAAATTCCGGGAAAAGGCAGCAGTTACAGTGATTGCCGGTTTTATCATCCTGTTATGCCTTTTCCCCCTGGCAGCCCTTGCCGGAAAGTCACTGGTCCATGAAGGGCAATTGTCCCTGATTTACTACCGGGCCATTTTTGACAACCCTTCAACCTCCATTTTCCATGTCCCGCCTTTTACGGCGATAAAACACTCTTTTATCTTTGCGGGGACTGCTCTGATGATTGCCCTTGTGACAGGCCTGTGCGCAGCCCTTTGCCTGAATCATCTGGACCGGATAAAAGCAAAAGGCCTTGCCGCTTTTTTTGACCCGTTGTTTATGCTACCCCTGTCCACGTCAGCAGTCACGTTAGGATTCGGTATTATCATCACCCTGGACCGGCCCCCGCTTAACCTGCGCACGTCAGCACTGCTTGTCCCCTTGGTTCATGCCCTGGTGGGATTTCCCTTTGTGCTACGGGCGGTCCTGCCTGCCCTGAAAAGCATTCCCAATGACATCAGGGAAGCTGCCGCCATGTTAGGTGCCGGCCCTGGAAAAATATTCAGATGCATTGATCTGCCATTGATATCCGGTGCATTAACGGCAGGCGCCGTGTTTGCCTTTACCATCAGCATGGGAGAATTCGGCGCCACCATTTTTACGGCAGGTCCGCGCACACCGACCATTCCCCTGGCCATTTACCGGTTTTTAGGCCAGCCGGGCGCCATGAATTACGGCCAGGCCATGGCCATCGCTACCCTGCTTATGGCGATCACAGCAGCCGGGTTTATCCTCATTGAAAAAATCAGTTCAAAAGGGATACAGCAGTTTTAATGGAACATGAACTCATCATACAGAGCCTAAACAAAATCAGCGCAGAAGGCGCCTATTTTTTAAACAACATCAACCTTGCCCTGCCCCGGGGCAGCCGCCTGTCGGTACTCGGCCCCTCAGGCAGTGGAAAAACCACCTTATTACGCATGATTGCAGGGCTTGATGCACCGGACTCGGGCGATATCCGGTTCAATGGTGCCTCCATCCTGAATCTGCCCCCGCACAAGCGAAATTTTGGCATGATGTTCCAGGATTATGCCCTGTTTCCCCACCTGAATGTATTTGCCAATATTGCCTTCGGCCTGAAAATGAAGGGCATGCCCAAACAGGAACAGATCCCAATTGTCGAACAGATGCTGGCGCTGACCAATCTTGAAGGGTTTGAAAACCGCAAAATAGATGAACTCTCCGGGGGCGAGCGCCAGCGGGTGGCCCTGGCAAGGACCCTTGCCCCGGGCCCCAGGCTACTCATGCTGGACGAACCTTTAAGCGCACTGGACCGGGTCTTGCGAAAACACCTGCTGGATCAGCTCACACAAATTTTATCCCGACTGCACATCACCACCATCTTTGTCACCCATGACCATGAAGAGGCCTTTGCCGCCGGATCACAAATCATCTTGATGAACCGGGGCTGTATTGTCCAGTCCGGCACCCCCAAAGATCTCACACAGCATCCGGTGAATGACTGGGTCCGGCAGTTTATGGGCTAAAGGAAAACCCATTCTATTAATTGCTCTTGCCTCTTGATGCCTTTACAAATATAATTGTGTTATTCATCTTCCCATAGCCTATAGTTCATCGCTATGAGCGAACAGCCGCCCAAAGGACGATAATTCATATGGAAAAAGCGTCATGAAAAAACAGGCTGCCATAATTTTAATTGCGTGCTGGACCTTGTTTGCTGCGGTGATGCCCTGCTCAGCCCAGAAAAAGAGAATCCTCTATGTGGATTCCTATCATCCGGAATATTTGTGGAGCACCCAGGTCACCCGGGGCATCCATAAGATCCTGGATGCCAAACCTGATATTGAACTTGAAATATTCAGGATGGACACCAAAAGAAACAAAGCCCTGGAATTTAAAAAGACTGCGGCACTCAGGGCAAAAAAACGCATTGAAACCTTCAAACCGGACGTGGTGATTGCCTCGGACGACAATGCCGCAAAATACCTGATCGTGCCGTATTATCTCAACACGGATCTTCCTGTCGTGTTCTGCGGTATCAACTGGGATGCCTCAATGTATGGCTTCCCGGCGCCCAACGTCACCGGCATGGTGGAAACCTCCTTTTTTGACACCGGCCTGGCCACCTTGAAGCAGTTCGCAAAAGGCGGCAGAATCGGATTTTTGTCCTCGGACACGGAAACCCAACAAAAAAAAGTAAGACAACTAACCCAGAGATTTAAAGTGCAGTTCAATGTCCGGCTTGCGAAGACCTTTGATCAGCTCAAACGGGATTTTCTTGAACTCCAGGAAGCATGCGACATGGTCTTGATTCAGGAATTCCGGTCCGTCAAAGGATTCAACCACGAGTCCATGAAAACCTTTGTCAATGCCCATACAAAGGTGCCCACACTGGCAATGGATAACTTCATGGTTGACTACGCCCTGATCGTTTATGCCAAAAACGGTGAGGAGCAAGGGGAATATGCCGCCCGCACCGCCCTTCAAATTCTGGATGGACGGCTTCCGGGCGACATCCCGGTCACCACAAACAAAAAGGTTCGAATCTACCTGAACATGACACTGGCCAAAAAGCTTGGCATTAAATTTCCCATGACCCTGATGGACTACGCCCAACTGGTCAGCACGGCGCAAAAAAAACTGCTTTATATCAACTCTTACCACAAGGGCTATCAATGGAGTGACGGTATTGAAAAAGGACTGTTCAAGGCCCTGGGCATAGACATTGACCCGGACAGCAATACCACGGACACATCCCTTAGCCCGATTCAGGTAAAAGTCGTGCGTATGGACACCAAACGCAACCAGGGAGAGGCATTTAAAAAAAAGGCGGCACTCAAGGCCAAGTCCGTGATTGAAACCTGGAAACCTGACATTGTGGTGGCCAGCGACGACAATGCATGCAAATACGTCATCGCACCCTATTATGTCAACTCAGACCTGCCTGTTGTGTTCTGTGGGGTCAACTTTGATGCCTCAATGTACGGCTTCCCCGCCCCCAACATCACGGGTATGGTGGAAGCCGGCCCATATGCGGAAACCATCGCCCTGATGAAACAGTTCTCCCGGGGGAACCGGATTGGACTCATCGGCACGGACACCCTGTCAAACCGAAAGGAGATCGCCCATTTAAAAAAGAGAATAGACATAACAAATTGGCAGATGCGGCTGGTTTCCAGTTTTAATCAGTGGAAAACAGTGTATCTCAAGCTCCAAGATGAGGTGGATATGCTGATATTGATTGATTGCTCCTGTATCAAAGCCTGGAATCCTAAAGCGGTGGAAGATTTTGTCCTTGAAAGCACAAGAATCATCACTGGCGGCGTCAGTGAAAATGATATCGCGTACGTCCTTTTGGGTAGGATAAAAATGGGTGAAGAACAGGGATGGTGGGCCGGAAAAACCGCCTTGAAAATCCTGAACGGCACGGCGCCCTCTGCCATTCCTGTAACCACCAACAAATACTCAAAGGTGCTTTTGAACATGAAGCTGGCCAAACGCATGGGGATCGTCTTTCCCATGGAACTGATCGAAGAAGCTGATTTTGTCGAAAAGGACGGGGAAATCCTGCCATGAAATATCACTCCATTACGTTTAAGCTTCTTTTTTTTATCGTCAGTGCCTTTGTCCTGACAACCTTTTCCGTGCTTGCCTTATCGGACATTCAGCTACGGCGAACTATAGATAAAAGCCAGGAATCCATTTATGAAGAAAAAATCGACGGAATCCTCGGCCTCCTGGGTTCATACCATCAGCGACTCGAAAAAACAGAACTGGTTGACGTCTATGAGCAGGACTTTAAAAAAAAGGCTCTGGAGAACATAGCTCAGGTTGTGCAAAATCAAAAAGACGGCGTTGAACTGCTCATCCTTGACCATGAGGGAAACCTGGTTTTCAGCCCTCGCCTGCCGCCCGGCACCCCGGCACCCCTTGCCGGCATATCAGACCGAAAAATTCTCAAATCGGAACAGGGCAGTTTTGACTATAAATTAAACGGCGTGGGGTACTGGTGTACCTTTAAGCGGTTTGCACCCTGGGAATGGCGCATCGCCTACACCCTGCCGCTGGATTACAAGTACGCCGACGCCAAAACCTTTTTCAGCTTCATGCTCTTTATTATGGTCGGTATCAGCCTTACGGCCACCATCCTTCTCTCATGTGTCGTGGCCCAGTTTACATACCCCATTACCCGGCTGACAGATATTTCCGCACGAATGGCCAAAGGAGATCTGGATCAAAGAATAAATCTTGGCGGAAAGGATGAAATAGGGATACTGGCCCATTCCTTTGAACTCATGCGAGACTCCATCAAGGAAAAAATATCCCGGTTAAGCAGCCTGCAGAACTACTTGTCCAATATTATTGATTCAATGCCTTCGGTGCTCATCGGCGTGGATGGTCATGGAAAGGTTACCCAGTGGAACAAGACTGCAGAACAGGCCACAGGTATCCGGGCCGGAACAGCCCAGGGCCAACCCCTTTCAGACGTACTTCCAAAGATGGCGTCACAGATGCAGCAAATCTTTGAAAGCATCCGGACCCGGAAAGTACACCGGAAGCGCAAAAATCCCAGGCCCTCGGAAAACGGAATTCATTACGAAGACGTCACCATCTATCCTTTGATAGATAACGGCGTGGAAGGCGCTGTAATCCGGCTTGACGACGTGACGGAAAAGGTCCGTCTTGAAGAGATGATGGTTCAGTCGGAAAAAATGCTTTCAGTGGGCGGACTTGCCGCCGGTATGGCCCATGAAATAAATAATCCTTTGGCCAGCATGCTCCAGACGGCCAACGTCATGAAAAGCCGATTGTCAATGGACTCAAAAATAGATGCCAATATCCGGGCCGCTGAACAGGCCGGCACGTCAATGGAAGCTATCCAGGCCTTTATGGAATCCCGGGGTATTTTCCGGATGATCGGCACCATTAACCAATCTGGACGCAGGGTAGCGGATATTGTGGACAACATGCTTTCCTTTGCCCGCAAAGAGGAGTCCCAAATCTCCTTAAACGTGGTGGAACATCTGCTGGACAAAACCCTGGATCTGGCGGCTACGGATTACAACTTAAAAAAAGAGTATGATTTCAAACTGATCCGGATCACCAAAGCATACCAGGCCGGTGACACCCCCAAGGTACCCTGTGAAAGCAGCAAAATCCAGCAGGTCTTGCTCAATATTTTCAGAAACGGGGCACAGGCCATGCAGGAATTCGGACAAAAAGAACCGGAATTCATTATCCGCACCTGGTTTCAAACAAAGGAAAACCAGGTATGCATGGAAATCCGGGACAATGGTCCGGGTATGGACGAAAAGATACGCAAACGCGTTTTTGAGCCGTTTTATACCACCAAGCCGGTGGGCGTGGGAACAGGCCTCGGGCTTTCTGTATCCTACTTCATTGTCAAAGAGAATCATGACGGGGATATCAGAGTGGAATCCAGCCCTGGGAAGGGTTCCGCATTTATTATCTGCCTTCCGGTGGAAAAGAAACCCTAACCCGGAAGATAGACAGCACCTATCACGAAAGCGTTAACTCACTGAAAAACTAATAAAAAAAGAGTATCCAGATCAGAACCAGTATTCTGGACAAAAGACCGAACGCCATGGTCAGAACACAGATGGCAGCACCGTTGCGCCCTCCGTAAATGGCGATATACCGGGGCAAGGTCCGGCGCAGGCGGGTAATGGGGATCATAAGAAGACCGCCGGCGATCAGGGCCGTGATCGCCTCATATCCGGTGATGCTGTTTTGGGTCAAAAGGGTTGACATATAACTGATCCCCGCAACCGGACTGAATATGTAGGTGGTGAGTGGACCAATAACGGCCGGGGAGAGACCAAGGGCGGATGTCAAAGGAGCAATCCCCGACTCTACCCAGGAGAGCATGCCCGACTCAGTGAGCACCTGAACCAGCAGGGTCACAACCGCCAACACACCTATCATTTTGAAAAACATTTTTTTTCGGGCATGCCAGCTGTCTTTCAAAAGCCGGGTAAAGCTGCGCTTAAGACAATTCGCATCGCCCGGTGTGCATTCATAGGCTGAAAACGGGTCTTCTCCAGTTTCCAAAGGCTCACTGCCATTGCCCCAGGCCCGTCCCCGGGCCAGCACATAGCAAAGTTTCAGCACACCGGTAATCCAGAAAGCGGCCATGTAAATCATGGCCAGACGGCCCCCAAGCAAAGGTAAAACAATGGGGAGCTGAAAGGTCAGGGTCTCCTTTAGATGAAAAGGCACCGTGTTTAGGATGCCGGTCAGCCGCAGCTCACGATCGTCTAAACGTCCATCCGCATGGAATTGGGCGGCCATGGTGTGGGCCGCGATCATGGAACCTATTGCCGCCAGAAAACAAAACGCTGTTTCGGCCGGCAGCCGGGCGACCCTTGCCACAGGCTTTCCAACAGGTTCCAGGTAGCGCATCAGCCCCATCTGCATGAACAGCTCCACCCCGAAAAGACTAATAAACATTACCGAACCCATTCGAAACACCAAATCCGCCGTAAACACAATTGAAGATAATAAAATTTCCATGGGTATAACCTGTATTGTAAAATGCTTTTTACGACGCCATGAGGCTTGCTTCGAGGCCAAGCCCGTAGGCCACACTGGTGAAAGCGTCGGAGGTCTTGATCTTATCTGCCCCCCACCGGGACTGAAAAATGGCCCTGATCAACGGAATATAGGAAGAACCGCCGGTCAGAAACACCGCATTGACCTGTTCCGGGCCAACGCCTGCATTGACAAGGGTATCCGCCACACAGGCATCTATCTTTACAACCAAAGCCCGAATCATATCTTCAAATTCGGTTCTTGTGACAGACTCTTCAATGGCAATGCCGTAATCCTTGAACACCACTGTTGCATCTTCATGCGCTGACAAGCGGCACTTGGCGGATTCAATGGACCGGAATAACAAATACCCATAGTTATCTTGGATCAAACGTTCCAGGTTTTCCAGCAGGCGCTTGTCCCTGAGAGAGGCACAGACCTTGAGTTCTTTTATATTCCCAAGGGTTCGGGGACGCCGAAGCCATGGGATGCGGTGCCATTGCATCAGATGGCTCAACACCAGCGGGGACAATCCCGTTAAATTATCACTGAACATGGATTTGACTTTAACATCCGTACCATAGTGCTTTGCCACCTTGTGGCGCATGATCAGGGAATCAAAATCATCTCCGCCGATATAAAGCCCGCCAACGGAAAGGATGTCCTTTTCCCTGTCCCCGGCGTGCGGGGGATTGCCCACCCTGAGCACGGTGAAATCAGAACTGCCGGCACCAAAGTCGCCCACCAGCACAATCTGTTCCTGGTTGGAGGGCAGGCTGTTCTCATAGGCCCGGGCAGCAGCCACAGGCTCCATCTGCAGTGCAATCTCCTTGAACCCGGCAAGTCGGGCGGCTTTTATCAACCGCTGTGTCGCGGTGCGTTCCCGTTCTCCGTCCGTTGAAAAAACAACCGGCCGGCCAAGTACAACCTGGTCCACATCCCGGCCAATAATCTTTTCCCCCCGCTCCTTCATAGTTTTGAGCAGATAAGCAATCAGCTCTTCTATGGTGTAATTTTTACCGTAGACATTTGTTTTCTGAAAGGAAATGTCCGATAAAAATGATTTAATCGACTGCATGTACCGGCCTTCAGCACCGTTGTCGATATATTGTTTGACCCCTTCATAGCCCACAAAGGACAAATTCTGCCCCTCTTCCTTCATAAAATAAAGAATGGATTTCAAAGAATTTGAAAGGGGATTGCCCGGATCAATATCCAAAAGTTTTACCTGGTTATCAACACTTACAGCCAATGCAGAGTTGGAGGTGCCGAAATCAATGCCAAATATAGGGGACATACGCGTTCCTGAAAGTGTCCCGGCAATACCGGGACTATTAACGATTAAAAAATAAGCCGATATATTTACAGGATTACGGCATAAATTAAAAGCCCCAGTTGTCATAATATCAGGACCAACGCATATAAGAAATTGATTTCATACCTATTGTTCGGTATACACACTTAATTATTTATAAAAACGTCTATGTAACCAGCACAGATCTTTCAACTTTCGTTCTGGGCTGAACCACGGTGAAAAAACAGGTCAGCCCATGGCTGTTATGGAAATTATCCCCCTTTATCAGCGAGTAGTTCACATGTTAACAAAACCTCAAACATTTATCCTTTTGATATTATTTGCTTTTCTCTTTTCTCCCGGAGATCTTCATAGTTTTCAGTCGCCTGAAGAAGTCATTATGTCTCCTTCCCATATCCCGCTAACCAAAGATGAGGAGGCATGGCTTAAAAAACATCCGGCCATCAGGGCCAGCAACGAGACGGATTACCCTCCTTTTGATTTTGCAGTAGGCGATAAGCCGGCCGGGTACACAATTGATCTACTAAATATATTAGCTGAAAAGATCGGACTACATATTGAGTATGTTAATGGCTACACCTGGAAGCAACTGGAAAACAAATTCAAAAAAAATGAACTTGACCTGTTGCATACGCTGGCCAAAACCCCGGAGAGAGAAAAATTCGGTCTTTATTCGGAACCCTATATGCGGCTGAAAAGTAATTTTGCCATACGAATTAATTCTCCGGATATCCATGATATCAAGCAGCTGTATGGTAAAACAGTGGCCGTTGGAAAAGGATGGCACACCGAAGAATATCTTTCAAAACACCATCCTGAAGTGCGTTTACTGGCTGTCAATGGGATGAGGGAGATGCTCGATGCTGTCTCACGGGGAGCCGCAGATGCCACGGTGGCGTCCGGACTTGTCATACGTTACCATCTGAAAAAGATGGGCCTGAACGATCTCAAAATTTCCGGCTGGTTCAAGGAGCTGGACAGGGGTAAAAGCGGCAAATACCACTTCATGGCGCATCACAATGCCCCGGAGCTGATCTCGATGCTCAATAAAGCGTTCGCGAATCTGACACCCGGAGATATTGAACCTTTGGAAAACAAGTGGTTCGGTTCATTCAAAGAGACAGCCGCCAACGACAAACACATCAAGGTAAACTTGACAAAGGAAGAAAGTGAGTACCTTAACAAAAAAGGCATAATAAAGTTTTGTACTACCCCAAATTATCGGCCTTATGAGTGGATCAGTGATCAAGGGAAGCATGATGGAATAAGCGCTGACTTTTTAGAGCTCTTTGAAAAAAGGCTGAATACAAAATTCCAGCTGGTTCCCACACAAGAGTGGGGAGAGTCATTGAAAAATATACGGGAAAAAAAATGTGACATTCTGCCGATTTCCATGGATGTCGCCAGCAGGCATGACGCCATGAATTTTACCAAACCTTATATCATCCTGCCTATTGTTGTCGTGACAAGGATAGAAGGTCAGTTTGTCAACGATGCCGAAGAATTGGGAAACAGACCCATAGGAATCATCAAAGATTCGGCATATACAGAACCTTTGAAAACGAAAAACCCCTATTTTAACGCTGTGGACGTCAAGAATGCTGAAGACGGTCTTTTAAAAGTACAAAAAAAAGAGATTTACGGCTATATCGACTCCATGCCGGCAGTGGGCTATATCATGCAAAAAAATGCAATGACGGCCCTCAAAATTGCCGGAAGGCTGAATTTCGACCTGGAACTGTGTATCGCATCAAGAAAAGACGAACCTCTTTTAGGACAGATCCTGCAAAAAGCCTCAGACAGCCTCGGTGAAAATGAAAAAACAGAGATTGTGGGAAAGTGGATTTCAGTCAAATATGAAAACAAACTCTCGTTGCGCGACGTCATACGGTGGATTGCTCTATTTGGGTTGCCGGCTGTCTTGATTATCGCCTTCATGACTTATTCGAATCGGCGCCTCAAATCGATGCAGGTAAAGCTGGAAAAATCCAAAAAAGCCGCTGAAGCCGCCAACCAGGCCAAGAGCCGTTTCTTGACAACCATGAGCCATGAGATCCGTACGCCTTTAAACGCCATCGTCGGCATGACCCACTTGATGAGTCAGCATGCGCTCAATTCAGAACGATTGAACGATCTCTCCGTCATTCAGACGGCCAGTGGGCAGCTGCTGGACCTGGTCAACGACATTCTGGATTTCTCCAAAATTGAGGCCGGGGAATTGTCAATAGATCCCCGTGATTTCTTTCTGCCCGGATTGCTGCAGGACATCAGGCAGCTCTTTACCGTGAATGCCGAAACCAAAGGTTTGAATTTCGAGGTGGCCGAGCCTTCGGCCGACATTCCCAAAGGGGTGTACGGTGACGACCATCGACTGAAACAGATGCTGGTCAATCTTATTGGTAACGCGATTAAGTTTACCGATGCCGGGGGGATCAGCCTGACGGTCACTTCAGTTTCAAGGGACATTCCAGATAGCCAGATACTTCTTCGCTTTACGGTCAAAGACAGTGGCAAGGGCATCGCACCGGAGGCACAATCAAGGCTCTTTAAGCCCTTCAGCCAAGAAGATGCCAGTACCACCAGAAACTACGGTGGTACCGGGCTGGGGCTCTCCATTGTCCATCGACTGGCGGAAATGATGGATGGGCATGTCGGCGTGGAAAGTGAACCAGGTCGGGGATCCACCTTCTGGTTGGATCTGCCGTTTACGGTTTCGGGAAAGATCTCAGAAAATCAAAGCGGATACCACACCGATAAATTACAGCATGTCACGAATGACATGACGATTCAGGAGAGGCAAGACCAAAGGTTGGCAGGTGTTCGACTGCTTTTGGTCGACGACAGCCGCATTAACCTGATAATCACAAGGCGAATTCTGGAAGCAGAGGGTATTGTTGTTACCGACTGTCAAAGCGGCCGGGAAGCCATCGAGGTTCTGGAAGCAAATCCGGACGATTACGATCTGGTGTTGATGGATCTTCAGATGCCTGTCATGGATGGTGTGGAAGCCACCCGGGCCATATATCAGCAACTGGGGCTTACGCTTCCTGTTATTGCGTTCACCGCTGGGGCCACGGCAGAAGAAAAGAAACGAGCCACGGATGCCGGAATGGATGACTTTTTACCCAAACCGCTGGATCCGGAACAATTGATATATGTGCTGCGACGAAATATGAAAGAAAACCGAAATTGTCCTCTGCAGTCTACACCACAAGCAGATACGCGAAAGGGATCTGTTCCGGACGAATCATTGTCCCCCTCTGCCGACTTGCCCAAGATTGCCGGTATTGATCCCCAGGAGGTTTTAAGAATTTTGGGCGGTAACGCAAGTCTTTTTCAAAAGCTGCTGAATCTGTTCATGGATGAAAATGAGGGCGTCCTTGAACAAGTGCAGGCGTCCTTGAATGCCGGAGATACGGATACCGCAGCCAAACAGGTTCATAAAATCCGTGGGCAGGCCGCCTACATTGGAGCGATGCCATTGAGAAAGGCGGCCAATGAGCTTGAGGAGATCCTGAAATCGGACAACCCTGATTGGGATACCTCTTTTCAGATATTTTCACGACGCCATCGGGAACTGTGCGAGGCCATAGAAGCCTCGCAGACGACACCCATTGAGTCAGCCACCTAATCAGCACTGCCCTGGGCTTTGCGAAGAAGTGCTGCGTTTTTTTCCTTTACGTCCGGATAGGCGGCAGCCAGGCTATTGGATTTTTTGGCCAAGGAAACCGCCTGGACAACATTTCCCTGGTCAAACTGGGCCCTTGCCATCAGGTGCCATACCAGCGGGTCCTGACCGTCAATGTACAATGCCTGCTCCAGGGTGGAAAAGGCCAGTTGAGGCTGCCTGTTTTTAAGTTGATTTTCAGCATTCCGGATCATCCGGGCCAACGCCTTGGGCCGGGGACGCTGAACAGGACGGACCGCAGACAGAAGCGGGTTTTGGCCCGCATCCTGACCCGAAACGGCCGAATCATCGGGCATATTGCGTTGATCCGTTGAAGGCCCGCCGATTTCAGGCACGGATGCAGGCGGCAGATGGGACTGTGGCATTGAAACAGGTCTTTTTTGTGCACAGGCGGATACAACGACAAGGGACATGACAATGAGATAAAAACAAAATTTTTTCATTTGAATACATCCTTGAGCCAGTCAATGAGATATCGCGGCTTTTTTTTCTGCACCGGTTGTTTGTCGGGCCCAAGGGGTGCCGTGGATGGAGGAGCGACGTCAGTACCGGGGTCGAAAACAGGATCGGAAACAACAGGGGCAGACCCGCGGATAAAAGGCACGGCAAGGGCACCTGGGACATTATTATTCGTAGCAAGCCCGGTCTGGGGATTGATAACCGCCCACTCAATATTTTCTGGAGGGGTCAGGGTCAGGGGTGTGTTGGGGACCTGTGTCATAATCCGGCCAAAGACCTGCATGGCACCGGAGGCACCGGTCAGCCCTGTGGACTTGTTGTCATCCCTGCCCACCCAGACCACGGCCAGGCGATTCCCGGAAAAGCCGGCAAACCAGGTATCCCGCAGATCATTAGTGGTACCGGTCTTTCCTGCAATGCCCAGATCCGGAGAAAGCCACCTGGACAAAGATCGCCCCGTACCTTCGCGGACCACAGCCTGGAGTGTTTTGTCCACCAAAAATACGGCACCCGGATCCAGGTGCTGTTCAATACGCAAAGGATAACGCTGAAGCGTTTCTCCGTCCGGGGTATAAACGGCGTTTATGACCCGGGCCGGGGTATAAAATCCCCCCGAGGCCAGGGTGTGGTAGACCTGGGCAACCTGAACCGGTGTCATCTCAAAACTGCCCAAAAGCATTGCAGGCACAAGCGGGGCATTGGGTTTGAATCCCAACTGCCCCATGGTTGCAAAAACCGTTTCCAAACCCAGATCCATGCCCAGCCTGACCGTGGGTGTATTGTAGGAGTGGACCAAAGCCTGGTATAAGGGCAGCTCCCCATGGAATTTCCTATCATAATTCATGGGCTTCCAAAGACGGCCGCCACTTTTCAACGAAATAGGCTCATCATGGATCCGGGTCACCAGAGTATAGTTTTCAGGCCGTTCCAATGCCGAAAGATATACCGCAGGCTTCACCAAAGAGCCAATCAGACGCTTTGCATCCAGGGCACGGTTAAACCCTTCGTATTTAGGTTCCTTTCCCCCCACCAGGGCCTGGATCTCATTGGTGGCACAGGCCGTGACCACCACACCTGCCTGAAGTTTTGAGCTCCTGCCGGCCATGAAATCGGCCACGCCCTTTTCCGCAGCCAATTGCACCAGCGGATCAAACGGGGTAAAAATACGCAACCCCATGGTTTTTAAATCTTCTTCACGGTACTCTTTGAGCAGTCTGCGCTTAACCAGATCCAGATAAAAGGGAAACCGCCATTGCCGGGGTACCGGAATAACGCCAAGGGGACTGCCAAGTAATTTTGTCAGCTGGGAGGATGAAATCAGTTTCTGGTCAGCCATGAGGCCAAGTACGGTATTTCGCCGGGCTGTGGCCCGCTCGGTATGAATCCTTGGATTGTAAACGGACGGTCCTTTGAGCATGCCCACCAACAGTGCCGTTTCCCCTGGGGAGAGCAGCTCCAAAGACTTGCCGAAATAAAACTGAGCAGCCAAACCAAACCCGTGAATGGCCCTGGCACCGTCCTGTCCCAGGTAAACTTCGTTAATATAAGCTTCAAGAATTTCCTCTTTGGTAAACTGACGCTCAATGGCTGCCGCGACAAACGCTTCGCTGAGCTTGCGTTTCAGTGTTTTTTCAGGGGAAAGGAAAAAATTTTTTGCCAGTTGCTGGGTCAGGGTGCTGGCGCCCTGGGTAAAACGGCCCTCCCGGATATTCACCACAATGGCCCGGAAAATGGACTTAAAATCAATACCGTAATGGGAATAAAAATTTTTATCCTCCACGGCAACAATGGTTTTTTTAAGCAACGCCGGAATACCCTCGGTATTCACGAGAACACGGTCTTCCATGGAGGATGGGTAGAACTGCCCGATGAGCACCGGGTCCAACTGTTCCATGTCTGCGGTGCGGTCTGAAGATTTTAGATCGGTTACCCGGCCGCGGGATATAATGAGCTCTATGCGCCGCACGGGGCGGCTCTGGGTTCCAAAATTAAAGGGCCTGCAATTGAGGACAAACCGGCCTTGGTAACTGGCGTAAGTGCCCGGCACTGTCAGCTGCGCCTGGGTTGAAACCCGTCTATATCCCATCAGATCCAACTCCTGCCCAAGGGATTTAACGGACAGCGGTAACCCAGGATAAAGGGTCATGGGCCTGGCATATACCTTAGCCGGTATATCCCATAACCGGTCTTTGAACCGCTGGGCCACCTGATGATTGATCAAATAAGCATAACCAAAGACAACCAAGCATGCACACAACAGTAAAAAGATGATCAACCGCCTCAACAATTTCATTTAACTCACCTTCAATAATTGTGATCCGGGATGTCCAGATTAAACAACTGCCGGGCGATATTCAAATACAAAGAATCGTCCCGGTGATCACCGGTGTTACGCAGAAATAAAATGGGATCATGGATGGCACGGGATGCAATGGCCCTTGTCATCCTTCGGATGGATTCGGCATCACCCGTTGACAAATGGGACAGCCCGGCCAGGGTTTTCTCACATTCCAAATTCACAATGTCAGTCATTTTTCGGTTAATGGCCTTAATGGTAGGCACCACGGCCAGTTCATCCAACCATCGGCGGAAAGCCAGCAAAGCCTCCTCCACAAACCGTTGTGCCATTATGGTTTCCTGTTCCCGCTGACTGATATTTGTTTCAACAATATTTCTCAAATCGTCAATATCATACACATAGGCATTGGAAATTTTATTGATCCGGGGATCAATATCCCTGGGCACGGCAATATCAATGAAAAACAGGGTTTTATTCTGTCGTTTTTTCATGATGCCCTTGACCTGGTCACGGGTTAACACATAATCCGTGGCCCCGGTGGAGCTGATAATAATATCCACATCTGCCAGTGCGGATACCCGTTCCTCATACTGAACCGCCTGACCGTTAAACTTACGGGCCAGTTCCAGAGCGTTTTTAAATGTACGGTTGGTCACCACAATCTTTTCCACATGGTGGGCCATAAGGTGTTCAACAGCCAGTTCCGCCATCTCCCCGGCCCCGATGAGCATGACGCTCTTGGTGGCAAGATCGGCAAAAATTTTATGAGCAAGTTCAATGGCGGCATAGGAAATGGACACGGCATTATCACCAATGCCGGTTTGTTTTCTCACCCGCTTTGCCACGGAAAAGGATTTGTGCATCAGACGATTGAGCAATACCCCTGTTGTACCGGCACTTACGGCGGTTTTATAGGCCTTTTTCACCTGTCCCAGGATCTGGGGTTCTCCCACCACCATGGAATCAAGACTTGCAGCCACGCAGAACAGATGGCGGACAGCGTCGTCATCGGTGTGGATGTACAGGGATGATTTGAATTCTGAAACAGGTAACTGCTTGAGTTCAGAAATAAATGCCAGAACGGCATCAACTTTGTCGTTATTTTCCCCATCGCTGTTTTTCGGGATATATAAAAATTCCAGACGATTGCAGGTGGAAAAAACCAGGCCTTCCTTGATACCTGACTCTTGTTTTACAAATTCCAGGGCCGTTTCAACCTGTTCCTGGGAAAAAGACAACTTTTCCCTGAGCTCCACAGGCGCGGTTTTATGGCTGGCACCAATCAGAATTATCTTTGACATAATGGATTAATCTGCGTCCTGTTCTTATTGGGTAAACCCCTGGTGATGCCCGCCAAGGAAGAAATTCACCCCCAGGAAGGTAAAAATTAATATGATAAAAGCAATCACGGACATGACCGCGGAGTTGCGCCCCCGCCACCCCGAATAGAGCCGCAGGTGCAAAAGGGCCGCATACACCAGCCAGGCACCCAGGGAAAACACCTCTTTTACATCCCATCGCCAAAAACTGCCCCACACGGATCTGGCATAAATAAAGCCGGTGACAAGCCCAAATGTGAGTAAAGCAAATCCTGTGGTAATACAGGTATAGGAAACTGCATCCAGAAAATCCAAAGAGGGCAACCGTTTAAAAAAGAACCCCGGACTTTTTCCTTTGATTCCCTGCTCTTGGAGCAGATAAAGGATACCAGCACCGCAGGCCAGGGCAAGCATGGATTCCCCTGTAAAAATAAGAATAATATGCCCGAAAAAGAAAATGCCCTTGTATATCTTGTCCGGGGTCTTGGCCGCCTCGGGCAGAAAGATGGACGCAAGCATCAGGACACTGATCATGGCCGTGGCATACACCCCAAGGATTTTTAAACGGAACCGGTACTGGGTATAAATGAACATGGCGGCGAGGGAGAGACCTGCCATGGACAGGCTCTGGCCAAGGGTGTAGATGGGCAGCCCGCCAAGTGCCGCGCTTTGCAGCACAATGGCAAACAGATGCACCACGGCCCCGATGCCCACGGCGCCCAGGGCGGTCTGCTGAATTCGATTCTTCTGGTGAAACAGATAACAAAAATACCCGGCTGTGCTTATCAGGTAAAAAAACGTTGCACACTGCAAAAGGATAAAAGGAATATTCATAAACATCACAACTCCCTGGTACCGAAATCGGGCATAAGCCTTGCCAGACTGAATCCGTCATCCAAGACCTTGGCAAGCACGGCATCAATCTGCCGGGTTTGTCCCGCGGCAATTTTTTCAGGCAAGTCGGCATCAAGCAAGGCACGAAAAATTTTCCGGTGCCCCTTGGGATCATGTTCCCGTTCCAGCAAAAGGGCTCTGATGCGGCCTAAAAGGGCTGCAAGGATGCCGTATTCAGGACCGAAATGTGCCTCAAGCACCATGCGCAGGTGTCTTGAAAGGGCCGGACTTGCCCCGCAGGTAGATACGGCAAATAACAGATCGCCTCTGTCCACCACCGCCGGCAGAATAAAATCCCCTTTGTCCCGGCCGTCAGCAATATTGCACAATATATTTTTCTTTTGTGCCGCCTGCCGTATCGCGGCATTTAACTGCATATTATCTGTAGCGGCAAAAGCCAGGCTCATACCGTCCAGATCCGAATCTTCAAACTCTTTTTCTTTTAAAGTGATGGCAGAAAACGATGGATTTAACAATTCATCTGAAAACCCAAGGCTGACCACGGTAACCCGGGCACCTGCCCGGGCAAGGCCAAATGCCTTTCTTGTTCCCACAGCCCCACCGCCGGCCACAAGACAGTCTCTGTCTTTAACATCTAAAAAAATCGGATAGTAATCCATCACCTCATCCCTTATTCGCCCTTGTTTGAGCAGGGGGTTTAATATATATTGCCTGTTAGTTTTTTTCAATCTTTATAACAGCCATGGGCTGACCTGGTCTATCGACGCCCAGACTCAACCCACAACAAACAATGAAACTAATGACTCCAGCAATTCAGGGCTAAAATGGGCGCCGCAGGCGCTTCGCTCTCTTGTTTCTTGTATCTTGTCTCTAGTTTCATATAAAAAGGTCATGCCGTGATTATCGATTCCCACACCCATCTTTTTTTCCAGGCCGTTGCAGATAACAGGACCCCGTTCTTTGACGGCGAACCTGAATTCACGCTTTTATATGATTCCCCAAAATCAAAAATTACAACGGTGCCTCAACTGATAGAAACCATGGACCAACATGAGGTGGATGTCTCCATTGTTTTCGGATTTCCATGGCGTAACCCTGAATACACAAAAAGAAACAATGATGCGATAATTGAGGCCGTCACGGCCCACCCGAAACGGTTGCGGGGTCTGGCCTGTTTTGATCTGTCCTGGGAAGGTGCGGCACAAGAGGCTGAACGTTGTATTGATGCAGGGCTTTCCGGGGTGGGAGAACTGGCCTTTTACCTGTCCGGCATTGATGATCAGGCCATCCGCTTCCTGGAACCTGTGATGGACGTTCTCAGGCGCAAGGGCAATTTACCGTGTATGATCCATACCAATGAGCCTGTGGGTCATTACTATCCGGGAAAAACTTCTGTTACCCTTGGGCAGATTGACAATCTGGCCAGGACCTTTCCAGACAACAAAATCATTCTTGCCCACTGGGGCGGCGGCATCTTCTTTTACCACATCATGAAAAAAGAGATGAAAGAACGGCTTAAAAACATCTGGTATGATACGGCTGCGTCCGTATTTCTTTATGACCCGGAAATCTATGATATGGCCCTCAAGGCCGGGGTACTGGAAAAAGTTCTGTTCGGCACGGATTATCCCCTACTTACCCCTGACAGGTATTACAGGGACATTGACCAATCTCAGCTGACTTTAGATCAGAAACGGATGGTGCTCGGAGAAAATACCCGGGCCCTGTACCCGGACTTATAATAAAAACACCGCTTCAAACCGTTTTCAGGTTGAGATACAATAATCTTTCATTGCTTAATTCACCATGAAGTACATGAAGAATGGACATTTTCATGTACTTGTATGGTTAAAAGTCAAGCCCAGTAAAATTTATAATTTAAAACTCAACTTGTTGAAAATTGATAATCTATGGGATGATGTATGCGAAAACCTAAAATTAAATTATCATTTCAATGGAAAATTCGAATTGTATTTTGTCTGGTGTCTGTTGGCCTAACCAGTCTTGGTGTTTATTATTTTTATGTGGCAAGTCATCAAACAATTTTAGGGTTGTTGCAGAAAAATCTTCGAGATGTTGGCAGTGTCGGTGCAATGCTGTTCGATCACGACAGTAGAAATGCCATCAAACGGTTAAAAACAAAGGCTTTTGAAGAAGTTGAATTTGACCGGCAGGTAATTGATGCACTTCCGGTAGGTGGAACTGCCAGAAGTATCCCTCCGGAAAAAGTAAAAATTATTCAATCGTCAGAAGACTTTCAAACGATTCTGCATCGTCTTAAAATGATAAATTATGCCAGCTATAAAGATGCAGTACCTCTGTTGGAGGATTATGAGGAAACCAGCCATGAGGGGTTTACACTGGGCATGATGGGAACATATCTTATGATTGGAGTGGATACTTTGCCCCCCAATATGGGGATGTATCTTGCCTCTTCAGACGCTGAAGCAACGGACGATGGTTGGCCGGGGCTACCCATTGGTACTTTGTTCCGATCTTTTGTTCCATTTTCAAAATTCGACCATAAAATATATATTCATAATGAATTGATAACAGATGATTTCTACAAATCCTTATCAGGAAGTATTCCCATCTTAGACGAGAATAACGATACAATTGCCATCCTTGGTGTAGATTATTCTGTTGGGCCTGAGCTGAACAAACTCATCAAGTTGAAATGGATTTGTGTTGTCTTAATTGTATGCAGTTTTATCCTTTCCTTTTTACTCTCTTTTATCATATCAAAATTCCTTAATAGATCCCTTAACTTATTGATAGAAGGGACGAAGAATATCGGGCAGGGAGATTTTCAAACCCGGATCTCAGTCCCTTCTAATGATGAGTTCAGTATCCTGGCTCAAGAGATCAATAATATGACCCAAAACCTTAAAAAAATAACCGTATCCAGGGATAAACTTGAAATTGAAATAACTCAAAGGAAACAGCTGCAAAAAGAAAGACAAAAAGTGATTAAGGATCTTGAAATTGCCTTGGACGAAATTAAAACCTTAAAAGGGATTGTCCCAATTTGTTCCAAGTGTAAAAAAATTCGTGATGATAAAGGGTATTGGAATAAACTCGAATCATATATTGAGAAACACTCTGAAGCTTCTTTTAGTCATGGCCTGTGCCCAGAGTGCATGGATGAGCTTTATAGCGAAGAAAAATGGTATATTAAAATGAAAAAAAAGAAGGATGTGCACTCTTCTGTCAGTCAAGACCATGGAAATTTTTGTTGCAAAAGGCCAAGTTGAATTCTGTAAGAGTAACTGAAAAATGATATTAAACTGCAGGATAGTTACATGCGATTACCCTCTACCCTGAAACCGTTTCCTTTTCTGTGGCCCCGGGAATGGTAATGGTGAAACACGTTCCCTTTCCCCGCCGGCTATCCACCTCAATGCGGCCGTTGTGGTACCGGACAATATGTTTGACAATGGCCAACCCCAGACCCGTGCCGCCCTGGTCCCGGCTCCGGCCCTTATCCACCCGGTAAAACCGGTTGAATATTTTTGGCAGGTGCGCCGCATCAATACCCTGGCCCGTATCTTTAATCCGGATTTCAATATTGCCATCTTTCATTTCTGCATTGATGGTAATGCATGTCCCATCACCACTGTACTTTATGGCATTATCCACCAGATTAAACACCGCCTGCTCCATGAGCGTGGGGTCTACCATACCGGTAATGGTATCCGGGCAGTGGACTTCCATGGTTATCCCCCGGGATTGGGCCCTGTCCGTGCAAAACCGAACGACCTTTTGGATCAGACCGGCCAGGGGATGGGGCTCAAACTGGATATCGGTTCCTTTAAGACGCTCCAATCTTGAAAGGGCCAAAAGGTCATCAATCAAGCTGACCATGCGGTTAACGTTTTTTTCAATGATGTCCAGAAACCGCCTGTACTGGGCGGAAGACTCGTGGTCCGGCGCATCTGAATCCTCCGCGGTCATCTGTAACAAAGTCTCAATAAATCCTTTAATTGTGGTTAAAGGTGTTTTTAATTCATGGGAAACATTTGCCGCAAAATCCTTGTGCATGGTTTCGAGCAAACGCATCCGGGTGATGTCACGAAAAATGATCAGGGTGCCCATGCGCTCGTCCTGGGCGTCATATAAGGCTGTGGAATGGATATTAAGCACTATGCGATCATCTGCGTCAATGACAATATCATCTTCCACAGGGTCTTTGGTGGCAAGGGCTTTTTTAATGAATACCTGCAGATCATAATTCCTGGCGACCTCCAGCACATGCTTTGTTTTCAACGTTTCCGGCGGGAAGTCAAATATTTTGGCAGCAGCCTTATTGACGGTAATGATCTGCTCCTGGCCGTTAATGGCAATAACACCTTCCTCCATACTGGTGTGGACTGCTTCAAGCTCCCGACTGCGGTTTCTGACATCCATGATCTTTTTATTAAGTTCCGAGGCCATAAAATTCATAGCCTCGGCCAACTGGAACAGCTCTATGGTATCCGGATAGGACAGCCGGTTGGTCAGGTTGCCCTTGGAAAACGCCTGGGCCCCTTGACGCATTTTTTCCACGGGCCTGGTAATGCGCCTTGAAACATAGAGGCTTGCCAGGGCCGCAGCCATGGTGGTCAAAACCAGTACCAGGGCAATTGAATTGCGCATGGCCTCAACCTTGGCGTCGATATGCGAAATGGAGATGGCCGTCCGGACCACAACGGGATCGAACCGGCTTTGATCAATGGGAAGGGCAATATACATCATCTTTTTATCAAGGGTGGGGCTATAGCGGACTGCCATACCCTTCTTACCGGAAAATGCCGTCTTAATTTCAGGCCGTTCCCGGTGGTTTTCCATGGTCTCCACCCTGGCAAAGGAGTCCCCAATTACCTCCCCTGAATGCAGAATGACCGTAATTCGGGTCTGAATTTTTTCTCCCATATTTTTGCACAAGGCATCAACCTGCTGTGGAGAAAAGCCATCCACAGACAGGGCATGGGCAAGCTGGTCCTGCATCAAAGAGGCCCTGACCATCAGTTCTTGCTCGGCGGTTTCAAGAAAAAAACTTTTGAAATAGCTGGTGGAATACCAAGCTTCCACAGTCAATGATAAAAGAGTAATAAATAAAAATGATGGAAAAATCCGCCAAATCAGCTTTGTTTTTTTACGATACATGGGGATGTGTTGCCCAATTTTTGGTTTATGTGATTATAAGGGCAGGGAATGGGTGCGTACCTATTCCTTAAAACGATACCCCACGCCCCTAACAGTTTCAATACAGGATGAATAAGTACCCAGCTTTTTACGCAACCCGACGATAATAACATCAATGCTGCGCTCGGTCACGGCATAATTTTCACCGTGAATGGCATCCACGATCTGCCCCCGGGTAAAGACCCATCCCTTTTTCTCTGCCAGAAAAGAGAGCAATTCAAACTCCGACAACGTCAGTTCGACAATTTTACCTTCAATGGTGACCCGGTGTTTGGCCCGGTCAATGACCATATCTCCTTCCTGACGAACGCGGACCGGTGCGTCGGCGACACTTTTCTGGCGGCGACGCAAAATAGCGCGAATCCGTGCCGTAAGCTCCCTTGGGCTGAAAGGCTTGGATATGTAATCATTGGCCCCGAGTTCCAGGCCGGTGATAATGTCGGATTCCTCGCCCTTTGCAGTGAGCATCACAATGGGAATATCCGTGGTGGCATCGTTATGTTTCAAATACCTGGTGACTTCAAGCCCGTCAATTCCGGGCAGCATCAAATCCAGTACCATGAGATCAGGGCCGGAGTGCTTGGCAATTTTAATGGCCTCCTCACCGGTCATGGCTTGAAGTATATTGTAGCCCTCACCCTTGAGATTAAATTTTATCAGTTCAAGAATGTCTTCCTCATCATCAACAATCAATATGGTCTCTTTGGACATTTTTTATTTCCGTGTTTCGTTATTGTTAAAATTCAAGAATGACGGATAATCTCACCTTCTATCAGGTAAATGACTTCCTCTGCAATATTTTTAGTGTGATCGCCCACCCGCTCAATGTGCCTTGAAATAAGATACATATTGATGATTTCCTCAACTTTTTCCGGATTTTTGAGTATGGCCTCCTTCATGACACTGTAGGCTTCATTGCGCATGGCATTAACTTTCTCGTCCATCTCTCTTACTTTATAGGCAAGATTTCCGTCCAGGCTGACAAGGGCATCCAGACTGAGTTTAAGCATTTTTGCCGCCTGGTCGGCCATGGCGGTGTAGTCATATTGAAAAGAATTCGAATTTCGGCCGCTTGCCTTAAACCGCCGGGCTATATTTGCGGCATAGTCGGCAATACGCTCAAGATCAGTGTTGATCTTGATCACGGCCGTAATCAGTCTAAGGTCCGTTGCCACAGGGTGATACAGGGCAAGGGTTTTCAGGCACTCCTCTTCGACCTCAACCTCCTGGGCATCCACCAGGTAATCGGTCTCGATGATCTGGATGGCCTGCTCAAGATCATCTGTCTTGACGGCGTATATGGTTTTTTTAAACCGGTCTTCCACCATGGCGCCAAGGGATAGAATCTCCTTTTTGATCTTGTGCATGGCACGGGTAAGCTGATTGCTCATAAAAGTCCTTCACTGCTTTAAAAAAAGAATAACTAATGTTAGTTTTTTACCCTGAAATCATTAGGAATTGGTTAGGATTGTATTAACGAGGAATTAATTTTATCACAAGATCTGTTTTTCAAGATAGAGGATATTACCTTTTTCATTATAATGGAAAAGGTCAAAATAGGTTCGCATGATACTCATGCCCCTGCCGTGATCAGCTTCATCAGGTGCCACCCGATCCTGCACGCGCATCCAATCGAAACCCGGTCCCTGGTCGGAAATCTTTATACGAAGCCACGAATCCCGGCTTATGTCCAGTTCCATGGAAACAAACTTGCGCAAATCGTATTTATTCCCATGGCGCACGGCATTTGCCATGGCCTCGCGCATGCCTAAATTCACGGCAAACAAATGGGGGAAAAACTTTGGTCCCTTGGATCGAAGAAAAAGAAGGACCTCGGCACAGGCCGTGTCAATATGTTCCATGGCGGAAGAAAATCGTATGAAGACACGATTTTTCTCCTCTTTGATTTCATAAAAATCCAGGATTTCAGGCATCATCACACCTCAATGCATAAAAAAACAATATCATCCTCGGGTACGGGCTCGCCGTTAAAAAGTCGGGAAATCAATATATTCGGAACATCAGAAAGATCAATCTTGCCCACCCCATCAAGGATGGATAAAAGCCTTTTTATCCCTTCCGGCCATGATATTTTTTTTTCTGTGGATTCCACCAGGCCATCTGAATAGATAAAAAATCGGTCCCCTTGATTCACTGCTATTTTTTTTATGCCGAAGGTCGCATCGGCAAACATGCCCAGGATGTCCCCCTGGCCTTTGATGAAAAAAGGTTCCTTCCCCTTGGGCATGTAAACTACGGGGGGGTGACCTGCATTCACTATAGTCATGACCCTTGTGCCGCGATTCAGGTGCATGTAGCATGCGGTGAGATATTTTTCTTTAGGCATAATTTCCACAAGCACGTCATTGATCATTTTCATGCTCTCCCTGGGCGAATACACCGGGGTGCAGTTCTGGGCCAAAAGCGCCTTGACCGAAGCAGTCGCATACGAGGTTTCAATGTCATGCCCGGAGTAATCCGCCAAAAAATATCCGGTAATCTGATTCGAAATATTTAAAATATCATAAAAATCCCCACCGGCCTCTTCCAGGGGCAGATAAAAAACACTGAATCCGGCATCGGGAAAGTCTTCAGGCCTTGGCAGCATGGCGTTCTGGGCCTGGGTTAACTGGCGCAGCTTTCTGGCCTGATCCTGAACCAGGGAGTTGGTAGCAATGGAAAGTTTTAGGTGAATACGTACCCGGGCCAGGACCTCCTGGGGATGAAAGGGCTTGAGTATATAATCCACAGCCCCAAGTTCAAAACCCTTCAGCTTGATATCCACCTCGGAAACACCCGTTAAAAAAAGCACGGGGATGGTGGCGGTGGCCGCATCATTTTTAAGCTTCTGAATAACCTCAAATCCGTCTTCACCAGGCATTTCAATGTCAAGCAGGATAAGGTTCGGATGTTCTTGCGCCGCTATACGCCTGGCATCAGGCCCATTGTCCGCCACGAGGGCAATATACCCCTCCTTGGTCAGCACCTTTTCAATGAGCTTAAGATTCAACAGATTGTCGTCAACCACAAGGATGGAATATACGTCCGCCATATTACTTTCCCGACAGACTGCCTTCAAGTTTTTCTAAAAGGCGCTGCATTTCCAACAGAAAACCATCCAAACCGTCAAGCCTGCCCGCCCGGGTACGGGCCTCTATAGCCGCAGCAAGTTGAGAAAGTCTTTCAAATCCCAGATTCCCGGAAGCGCCTTTTAAGGAATGTGCCACAAAGCTAATGGATTCCGCATCACTATCCCGGAGACTACGGCGGATCTTTTCCAGATCAGATGCCAGGGTGCTGGCCAAAAGGCGCCCCAGTTTTTCGGCTTCACTTGTATCAACGCTTAGAAACGACTCAATATTGCGAAAATCCATGAAATTACCTGTAATGAAATTGTGTATTAAAAGGTGAGCCATTATAATAACACAAAAGTATAAGAGACATAAGCACTCTTGTAAAGAATTAACTTATGAATGCAGTGCTGACGCATAAATAATAAAAGGTCGGCCGAAGTTGTTCCGCCCACTCCTTTTTGGGAAAATTCCGCCTTTCCTTCTTTCAGAAGGCATCGGAAAGGTAGTTCTTCCTACACAAACCATGGCCTGTACCGAAGATTTTCATTCCGTCCGGGCATAGTTCTCCCCCATTCCAGGCTTGAAACTGTTTCGATTACCTGTCCGTGGTTGCCGTCTCACACTAATCGGAGTTGAAAGGGGGCGGACAGACGCTCTTTCAGCCATGGATAATC
>NZ_KB893062.1 GCF_000373985.1 Desulfobacter curvatus DSM 3379 | reverse complement strand
GGAACAGAATTTATGCACTCAAAAAGCATTTATTGATATAAAAAAACCGGACAAGATAATTGACGCGAACCGGACAAAGTAATTGACATTTGATAATCATATCGAGTTTTCCATTTCTCACGTACAGAGATATTACATAAAATGTAAGTTCCAATTAATGAAAGAATGATAGCAAAAATTATAATATATCTATTACGCCAAAACGTAGCAGCAAGCATTAAAATTGCAGGTAGGATTAAAGATAAATACCACCAAACATTATATTTTGCAGCGATCATTTCTTCCATGGTTTAAAAAATAATCGCGGTGCTGACCGGCGCTGTGCGCCGATCAAGCAAACGATAGTTTGATTGATCGGTGTGCAGTGACCGGTCCAGTACCTTGTTCAGGCGCCAGAGGCGACTGGACAAGGTACTGGACGAAGTCAGCACCGCGATTCACGGCGGCGGAGCCGCCGTGAACAAGTGATTATGTAGTTTTTTTTCTGTATAACTCCAACAAATAACATGTACAAACCCTTTATCAATAAAGGATAAAATTGACAATCATTTTATACCAGTGTTATAAAATTTTCTAACGGGATAACATTCAAATTGTGGAGTTAAACAGCAAATGGCATTAATTCAGATTAATCAAAATGTGCTGGCCGCTTATAACCGGGAATTGATTTTCAGAAATATCCCGGAAAATGAGCACTGGCACTATGTGAAATGGTTGAGGTACTATCTGGATTTTTGCAATAAATACAAGTTCAATCCTGCTGACGTCGGTAGTGTCCCCCATTTTATTGAAAAATTACATTCAAAAAGGCAGTCGACGTTTCAAAAGCAACAGGCACAAAAAGCAATAAAAATATATTTCGGGCTCATTACCCGGGAACAACAAAGCAAGCAGACTTATCTAAACTCTGATGCAGGTAAAATAATCCGCGATAAAATTAATGAGGCTCCGCAATCATATCAGGGTGAAGTTCAAGGTAATCGTGCCGTTTATTCACCACAGCCTGAAATACAGTCTGCGATCACACCATCAAACCCTGCTGTAAAGCCTGATGCAATCAGTGATATGGAAACAGGACAGTCATGGGAGGCTGAATTTAAACAATTGGCTGATGAAATCAATGTCCGCCATTATTCCTCTAAAACATTAAAATCTTACCGCTTATACGTGCGACAGTTCCAGACATACACCCGATCGAAATCTCCATCGCTCCTGAATGTCAATGATGTGAAAGGTTTTTTAACCCATCTTGCCGTTGAAAAAAAGTATCGGCTTCATCACAGAACCTGGCATTCAATTCATTGCTTTTCTTTTTTCGGCACGTGATTCAAAAAGAGTTCGGAAAAATTGATGGCGTGGTTCGAGCGAAAAGACGACCATATATACCGGTGGTCTTGTCTATAGAAGAAGTGAACACAATTATTTCGGTTCTGAGGCACCCTTATGATTTGGTTGTGAAAATGCTTTACGGATGCGGTTTGCGGCTGTTCGAATGTCTGAACTTACGGATTAATAATTTCAATTTTGATGCTGGAATATTAACGGTCCATGACGGAAAAGGGAAAAAAGACAGAACGATTCCCATACCACAAGTTCTGTATGATGAGTTAAAGCATCAGATTGATAACGTACACGCGCTGCACCAGAAAGACCTTTCCGATAAGTACGATGGTGCCTTTATGTTTGATAGTATCGAGAAGAAATATAAAAATGCAGGAAAAGAATTTATATGGCAATGGTTTTTTCCGGCTAAAACGCTTACAGAAGTGGAGGGTAGCCATGAAATCCGAAGATACCACCTCCATGAATCCCACGTTCAGAAAGCTATTAAAAAAGCAGTCAACAAAGCAAGGTTAACAAAAAGGGCAACTGCACACACCTTCCGGCATAGCTACGCCAGTCATCTACTTCAGGCAAATTATGACATCCGAACTATCCAGGAGCTTTTAGGCCATAGTGATGTCAGAACCACAATGATTTATACACATACCGTGAAATCCAGAACCATCAAAGAGCGCAGAAGCCCACTTGACTTTTAGATCTCTGGCTATCGACAAACGAGGTGAGCAATCATGGTATCAAAGTTGACCGACCCTGATCCCCAAGCAGGCAGAAATAACGAAAGTAGTCAACGTCGATCCAATAAAGATTTGGGAGTTAATAAGACCTACGTCGCTCTATTGCGTTAAGGGAGTTTACTGTTTTTTAATACGAAAAATTAATACAAACAAAATTGTTGATTTCTTCAGGTGGTTATAATGGCAAAACTGGTTAACTTTTTTTAAAAAGTTAACCATAATTTTAAAGAACTATCCCTTCCCCCCCAAAAAAAATTGTCCCCGGGATTATTTTACCCTTTTACAACGCCGAGAGGGCGAAGCTTATGCAGGGGCTTGATCAAATCGAGCTGTGCTTCAATTACGGTTTCAATATTTTTATATGCCTGGGGTGCTTCCCCAAGGTCGTACATCCCCTTGGCTTTGCCGCGCCTGACCTTACTCCAGCGGTCGTAAACGATGCCTTGCATGGCCTGGTCACAGTTTTCGGGTGTGAGTTCTCTGGTTGCCTGCAGCCGCCCCAGGACCCGCCCTGCACCATGGGAACAGGACATGAACGACTCAGGATTACCCAAACCTTCGACAATGAAGGAAGGGGTTCCCATTGAACCGGGAATAATTCCGGTCTCTCCTTGTTTGGCTGAGGTCGCCCCTTTTCTATGGATCCACACATTCTTATTGAAATGATTTTCCAGGGCCGCATAGTTATGGTGAATATTAACTTCATTTCCAAATTCAGTCCCGGGGAAGACCTCCGTAAAGGCATCCTTAAACCGAGTCATGATTTTTCTGCGGTTTTCCCGGGCATAAGAGAGTGCAAAATTCATATCATTGATATAATTTTGTCCTTCCGTTGTATCTGTCGGCAGGAATGCCAAGTCGGTTCCTGGTGTATCTGCGTGCCACTTTTGATTCAGTTTAACAGCGATGTCATTATAAAAGCGTGCTATAACATTGCCCAGATGCCGGGAGCCGGAGTGACTCATCAGCCAGATCCGGTCGTCATCGCCGGCCTGGATTTCAATAAAATGGTTGCCGCCGCCAAGGCTGCCTAAATTTTTAAAGGCAAGTTTTTTAACATGGGACGAGTACCATCCTCGTTCCTCATACGCTTCTATATCATCAAGGTTTTCCCATGTCTGTGGTTCTTTATGGGCGTTGCCTTCCCCACAGGGAACATATTTTTTAACCAATGTAACAACCTCTCTTAAGTTGTTCCGGCTGGTTTCGGACACTGGGAGGTTGGTTCTTATCGATCCCATGCCACAACCGATATCCACGCCCACGGCATTAGGGATAACAGCATTGTCTGCGGCAATTACGCCGCCGATGGGCATGCCGTAACCCGGATGACAGTCCGGCATCAGCGATACATGGTGGAAAATAACAGGGTGCATGGCCAGGTTTTCGGCTTGTTTCATTGCAAGTTCTTCGATATTTGAACACCAGGATTTAATAGGGACTTTATATTTATCTTCTTTTTTTACCCATTCCATTTTTTTATTCCTCTTTATTTCTCAACTGATATCTGCCAACGGCGCTCATCAATTTCTGCGCAGTTGATATTCAGATCTAAAAATTGTTTCACTACTTCAATGTTTGTCATTGTATGACGGCTGGGTGGCTGGGTAATGAATGTGCCGCCACCGGCCATGGCCAAAGGGATTAACAACTGGTCCGCAAGATGTTTCCCCACAGGGGCATCAGCAGCCAGATAACTTTTCACCTGACCCACACATCTTTTGGCGACTTTTTCAGCGGTAACCCCTTTGACCCCAAACCCGGTAAACACCTCCGTTAGATTTTCGCTTTCCACGGACAGCGTCAACACGTTCCCCGGTCCATGTGAGTAGGGGATGTTCACAATCTCACAGTCTTCCCAGCCCAATAGCTTTTTGACTATTTTAATTTCTCTTGCTGCAATATTTTCTGGCAGGTTCGCCACAAATGCCTTCGCCGTTTTATTTAAGATCTCACCCCGCTGGGTGAGATCTATTTCCCCAAGCGGGGAGGGGGTAATCTCTACTTTAATTTTCCCTCCACCGGCCGGGTAGAAACCGGGGCGAATCAACGACGCTGACACGGTCGGCCCCATCTCGTTGATGAGCCTGAGGAATGTCTGATCGAGAAAATCAAAAGGAGGGGCAAACGGGTTATGGGTGCCTCCTTCCAGTATGACCTCTGACGGCCCATCTGCCACCAGCAATGCCGGTAATATTGCCTGAAGTACCAAGGTGCAGCTTCCTGCTGTTCCGATGGCAAAATTATACTTGCCGGGAGTTATGGCGCGTGGCTCAAATTTAAGAGACTGTGAGCCGATGTTCGCACCTTCTGCCTTTGCATTGCCCACCTTGACTGCGGCATTGACACAGGTCAGGTGCTGCCGCATCAGTCCCGGCTTTTTTCTCCCGGCCCGGATCTCTTTTATTATAAAAGGGTTGCCTGTAACCAGGGATAGGGCAAGGGATGTCCTCAAAATTTGTCCGCCACCTTCTCCAAGCATTCCATTAATACTCAGCATGATATTTTCCTTTTCACTGCTTTAAAAGCGCTAAGATCACAGCAGGTTCACAACACGATCCGCAAGCCCTTTTTCTCCAAGCACAACACTCATTTTTGAGTTTGATACCACCTTTTTTAAAGTAAACCAATTACCGGAGCAGGAATCGAACCTGCAACTCTCGTGTCCTTTGCACGATGCTCTACCCATTGAGCTATCCATTCAGATGCCGTTCCATCGGCAGAACCCATGTCCGGAACACTCAGTATTTACAACTTTACTTGAATACTGTGTGCCGCTGGCCCGGTGGCATCTGCTTTTTGTGTAAAGCAACGGGTGTGCCAGTTACTGAAAAAATATTTACTGAAATTATAACTATCTGAAAAATAATGATTATAACGAAATTTAGAGAGGTTCGAAACTTGACATGGTATATCGGTTTTCTGTAAAATATAGATAATTTTATATACAATATAGATAAATAGATATGAAAAAGACAGTTGTAATCGGGATTTTAGGCCCCGTACTTGATAGAGGAGAAAATGCATCACGGTGGGAACACTGGCGGCCAAGTGTGGCGATATGCCAACACAGCGATTTTTTGGTAGACCGCTTTGAGCTCCTTTACCAGAAAAGCTATACCCGCCTGATGAAGCGGATAAGAGACGATATCCGGGATGTTTCTCCGGAAACGGAAGTGATTCCCGTTGAAACCGATTTCACCGATCCGTGGGATTTTGAAGAGGTTTATGGTGTGTTGCACGATTTTGCCAAAGGGTATCACTTTGATCCTGAAAATGAAGATTACCTGATTCATATCACCACAGGAACCCATGTTGCCCAGATATGTCTTTTCCTCCTCATTGAATCAAACTATCTGTCGGGCCGGTTATTGCAGACAAGTCCTCCCCCAAGAAAAAGGAACCATGATCTAAGCGGGGAATATAGAATCATTGATTTGGATCTTTCCCGGTATGATCAGATTGCCATGCGATTCGAGCAGGAGATGAAAGATGATATCTCCTTTTTAAAATCCGGCATAGAAACACGGAATCCATCGTTTAATAATCTGATTGAA
Source organism: Desulfobacter curvatus DSM 3379 (assembly GCF_000373985.1). Lineage (GTDB taxonomy): Bacteria > Desulfobacterota > Desulfobacteria > Desulfobacterales > Desulfobacteraceae > Desulfobacter > Desulfobacter curvatus. The sequence goes on along the minus strand of NZ_KB893062.1, from coordinate 47,966 downwards.
CAAATCGAACGTGTCGCCATCAATTCGGTTGACCCGGTTTTGATAACAGGTCCCACCGGTGCCGGTAAATCCCGTCTGGCCAGAAGGGTGTATGAATTGAAAAAAGCCAGACGCCAGTTAAAGGGGCGTTTTGTGGAGGTCAATTGTGCGACCTTGAGAGGTGATGGGGCCATGTCCGCTCTTTTCGGGCATAAAAAGGGCTCCTTTACAGGGGCGACCAGCGACAGGGACGGCCTTTTGAAAACAGCAGATAACGGCATGCTGTTTTTAGACGAAGTCGGCGAACTTGGCCTGGACGAGCAGTCCATGCTGCTCCGGGCTGTTGAGGAAAAACAGTTTCTTCCTGTGGGGTCCGATACCGAGGCCCATAGCAACTTCCAATTGATTTGCGGGACCAACCGGGACCTGTTTCAAGATGTCATGGAAAAAAGATTCCGGGAGGATCTTCTTTCCAGAATAAATCTATGGACTTTTGAAATGCCGGGGCTGAATAAGCGGCCTGAAGATATTGAGCCGAATTTGAACTACGAACTTGACCGTTTTGCCGAAAGAACCAAGCGGCACATTACATTCAATAAAGAGGCCCGGGGTATATTTCTAAAATTTGCAACCTCCCCCGAAGCGCTTTGGCCTGCAAATTTTCGAGATCTTAACGGCGCCGTTACCAGAATGGCAACGCTTGCACCCGGCGGCAGGATCACGGACCTGGTCGTCAAAGATGAAATTCATAGACTATCCGTTAGATGGGGGTCAGCTCAGAAACAAATTGATGACGGCATATTGGTGGATCTGATCGGGGAAGAACGAACGGCTGCGCTTGATCGATTTGAAAAAGTACAACTTGCCGATGTTATCCGGACCTGCCAAACTTCCAAGAATATTGCCCAGGCGGGCAGGACTCTTTTTGCAGCCTCAAGAAAAAAAAAGGCACGTTCAAATGATTCGGATCGGCTGAGAAAGTATCTATCAAAATATCAAATCCAATGGCGGGATATACATAATCGTTTTTAAGGAAGTGCATTAATCCCGGAAAGCCCATTTTGGGATCAAAATGGGCCGCCGAGGTTTGTTTTGATAAATCTTTCAACACTCGTTGTGGGCTCAGTCTGGGTATCGATAGACCAGGTCGGCCAATGACCGTTATTTTATTGCAACAAGTTCAACAGTGAAAATTAATGTCGAGTACGGTTCAATCGTTCCCCCACTGCCGGCTGATCCATAGGCAAGTTCAGATGGAATATACAATTCGTATTTTGATCCCTCAGCCATAAGCTGAAGCGCTTCCGTCCAACCTTTAATGACACCATTGAGGGGGAAAGTTGTTGTTTGTTCACGTTGGTACGAACTGTCAAAGATTTTACCATCAAGGGTCTTGCCTTCATAATGCGTTTCAACGGTATCTGTGGCAGCCGGCTTTTTTCCGGTACCTTCAATGATCACTTTATACTGAAGTCCGCTTTCAGTGGTTTGAACCCCCTCTTTTTTACCATTTTCTTCAAGAAATTTGTTCCCGGCTTCAATATTCTTTTTTTCTGATTCCATCCGTTTTGCCTGTTTTTTGTCTTCCATTGCCCTTTGAAAATTTTGCATAATGTGCCGCATTTCACCAACAGGCATTTCTGATTCTTTGCCGTTAAACGCCTCAATAAATGAATCCGTAAAAATTTTAGGATCAATTTCAAATCCCTGTCTTCTAAAATCGCCGCCTACACTTTGTCCAAGCACATAACTGACCTTATCTAAATCAACTTTCATTTTAATTCCTTATATGTTTTCTGGATAAAAATTCGATTAATATACACAAAAAGCGATCCGGTTGCATTAAGTAAAAATCCGGCCTGAATTATTCCGATCCGCTACAGCTAACGGATTATAGCCCGTCTGTGCGGCCCAAAGGGGAGGGTAGGCAGATTATCTTTTAAAGCGCACTTTGCCGTCTACCATTGTCAAGAGGACATCCGAAGCCCTTGCGGCATATACTATCCCTGAATAGGGGTCATGCATGGGGGTCATGTGAAGACCGGTTGTGTCTACCACGATGATGTCCGCAGCCTTCCCCGGGCGTATGGAACCTGTTACATCCCCCAGTCCCAGGGCCGTTGCCCCGTCAATGGTAGCCATTTTCAGGCAGGTACGGGCATCCATAACGCAGGGATCCAGGCGCACCGCCTTATGCAGTTTGGCGGCTGTGTCCATTTCGGAAAACATGTCCTGGTCGTTGTTGGACGCGCACCCGTCCGTGCCAAGGCCCACGGTCAGACCGGCTGCGGTCATGTCCGGCACCGGTGCTACCCCGGATGCCAGTTTCATGTTGGATTCCGGGCAGTGGATTACCCCGCACCCTCGCTTGGCAATAACTTCAATGTCCTTTTCGTCCAGCCACACACAGTGGACTAAAAGGGTGTCCGGATCAAGGATACCCAGGCTGTCCAGATAGGCGATAACGGACAGGCCTCTGCTCTCTTTGATCATACCCGGCTCGGCCCGGGTCTCTGCCGCATGGATCTGGAACAGGACCCCATTATCCCGGGCAAGGTTTTTTCCTGCCGTAAGCGTCTGTTTTGAGCAGGTGTAGGGGGAATGGCAGAAAATTGACGGGGTCACCCGGGGAGAGAGGGCGCGGGTTTTTTCGATAAAGTTTTTGGCATGCGCAATGTTGATGGAAGGATCAGGGACGCCCGGGGCAGGGTAGTCAATCACGCCCTGGCCGGCCACGGCCCGGATACCGGCGTCTGCCATGGCCTGGGCCGCATGGCTTTCAAGAAAATAGCCGTCACAGCATGTGGTGATGCCGCCGGCCAGCATCTCCCGGCAGGAGTGGGCCGTCCATTTCGCCACGGATTCCGGGTTTATCTCCCTTGCCTCGGCAGGAAAAATATGCTCATGGAGCCAGACATCCAGGGGCAGATCATCGGCCAGCCCCCGGAACATGGACATGGGGGTATGGGTATGTCCGTTCACAAGTCCGGGCATAATGATCCCGCCGCCGGCATCAATCAGGGCCGCCCCCTCCCAATTCCGACCGGGAACAGCCGGGCCGCATTCAGCAATTTTATCCCCTTTGATACGGACAAAGGCGTTTTTAATGACAGGCAACCCCTGTTCCATGGTCAAAAGCGTACCGTTATGTATGACAATTTCATTTTCCATTGTATGGCTTCCTAATGTATTCTTAAGAGAACAGTTGACATCGGTTGTATAATGACAAAATTTGGTGCCGACTTTGTCATGAAATGTGTGTTTATTACGGTACATGACCTCTGCCGGGCCTCAATTGATGCAACCATAACAAACATATCATTTGAAATCATATGAAAATAAAAAAAGTAACGGTTTTCAGGGAAAACCTGGAATTAACGCGGCCTTACACCATTGCCTATGATACCTTCACCCATGTGGAAAATTTGTTTGTTCTCCTTGAAACTGACACGGGGCTTGTGGGCATCGGGGCAGGGTCTCCGGCTGAAGATGTCACCGGTGAAAGTATTGATGCCTGTGAGAAGGCGTTAAACGAACAGGCATGCGCCCTTTTTGAAGGCATGGATTTGGCAGATGCCGTTTCCCGGCTTAAAATCATGGAAACAAAGATGGCGGCAACGCCTGCAGCCATGGCAGCCATGGATATTGCCCTGCACGATCTCATGGGCAAGGCCTTGAACCGCCCCCTGGTGGAGATCCTGGGACGGGTGCACACCGCCATGCCCACATCCATCACCATCGGCATAAAAAGCCTTGACGAGATGCTGGCCGAAGCGGATGAATATACCGGCCGGGGATTCAAGATCCTCAAGGTAAAAACAGGCATGGATGTGGATCAGGACATCGAACGGGTCTGCCGCCTTAAGGCATACGTCAATGCGGATGTCCGCATCCGGGTGGACGCCAACCAGGGATACGACGTGGAGCAGTATAAAAAATTTCTGGCAGGCACGAAGGGAACGAATCTGGAATTTGTGGAGCAGCCCCTCCATGTGAACAAAACAGCGGCCATGGCAGATCTGTCCGAAGATGAGCGGAATTTTTCCATGGCTGACGAAAGTCTGCACAAACCTGCCGACGCATACGCCCTGATCCATCCACCCCTGCCCTTTGGGCTGTTCAACATTAAGCTGATGAAATGCGGCGGTATTGCACAGGGCCTGGAAATTGCCCGGATCGCCCGGCACTGCGGCATCAAACTGATGTGGGGGTGCATGGACGAAAGCCGTGCAAGCATTGCCGCCGCCCTTCATGCTGCCTTTGCAAGCCCTGCCACCCGATACCTGGATCTTGACGGCAGCCTGGATCTTGCCAAAGACATGGTGGATCAAGGATTTATCATTGAAGATGGAGTGATGCGTCTGACGGATCGGCCGGGCTTGGGAGTCCGTATCCTTTAACAATTAACACAAAAAAGATTAAATGATACCATGAACCAAACTCAGATAGAAAATAGTAACCAGACTTATATGGGAACCGCCGTGGTCCTGACCCGGGGGCTGTTCCACCTTAATGATGCCAAAACCGCCCACGGCCTTGTGCGGGGAACGGAACGGTTCAAGATCTTGGGCGTCATTGACGAGGTCAATTCCGGAAAGGATGCCGGCGTTGTGCTGGACGGTATTCCAAGGGATATTCCCATTTTCCCCAGTGTCCGGGCATTCACCGACGCCGGCGGTATAGCCCCGGATTATGCAGTCATCGGGGTGGCTCTGTGCGGCGGACGGCTGGATGAAGATTGGCAGAGGCTTGTTCTGGCTGTCATGTCCCAGGGGATTTCCATTGTAAACGGACTGCATATGCCTTTATCAGATATCCCAGCGTTTAAGACAGCCGCCGAAAAATACAATGTTGAGATCATTGACTTCAGGCGCAGCAAACCCTTTGACCAGCTCAAATACTGGACCGGAAAAGTCTTTGAGATCGCCACGCCCAGAATCGCCGTACTGGGGACGGATTGCGCAGTGGGTAAACGCACCACCAGCCGGATGCTCATGCAGATGTGCCGGTCAAAGGGGATTAAAACGGAATTTATTTTCACCGGGCAGACCGGTTGGCTCCAGGGCTCCCCGTATGGATTTATTTTGGATGCTACACCCAATGATTTTGTTTGCGGCGAGCTTGAAGCGGCCATTGTAGAATGTGCGGAAAAATCCAATCCGGACCTCATGATTCTGGAGGGGCAGTCTGCTCTTCGCAATCCTTTAGGTCCCTGCGGCGCGGAATTTATTGTGTCCGCTGGCGCAAAGGGGGTGATCCTGCAGCATGCGCCTTTCAGAAAATTTTTTGACACGGTGGAGGCCTTTGGTTGCCGCCTGCCCACGGTCGAAGATGAGATCAAGCTCATTGAAATGTACGGGGCCAAGGTGATTGCTGTGACATTGAACGGTGAAGGCGGCAGCCGGGAAGACCTTATTGGGTATACAGAGCAATTGAAGACAACCACGCAACTGCCGGTGCTTGATCCCCTGAATGATGATCTGTCAACGCTTTTGCCGGTCGTCCGTGCGTTCATTGATCATTATGGTACCGGGAAACGATAAGCCTCGGGTAAAAGATCCATGGATTATTCTTATCGATTCAGACCCGCCATACCACATCTGCCTTGACACTTGATTACCTGTTAAATAGGATGGCCGTAATGCTGTCCGAAGGCAGCCGCTACGCAGTGTTTGTTCGACATACAAAATCCTAAGCCACGAAGGCGACCGAGATCCTTTTTAATTTAAAGGCGTCGGACCTTTGCGGCTTTTTTTATTTCAAGGAGTTAACATGAAAACAAAACTTGCATTGGTATGTGCCGGCCTGTTTTTGATGTTGTCTGTTTTTCCGGCAAATGCAAAAGACATTTTGGACAGCATGGGTAAAACAGTAGTGGTACCGGACCACGTCAGCCGCATTATCTGCTCGGGTCCGGGCGCCTTGCGTCTGATCACCTATCTCAATGCCCAGGATCTGGTGGTGGCGGTGGATGATATGGAAACGGCCAGGAATCAATTTGATGCACGGCCCTATGCCATTGCCAATCCCCGGTACAAAACGCTGCCGGTATTCGGTGAGTTCAGGGGAAACGATGATCCTGAAAAAATTTTGGGGCTTTCAACACCGCCCCAGGTTATCTTTAAAACCTATGCGGGCATGGGGTATGACCCGGTTGAGTTATCACAAAAAACCGGTATCCCGGTGGTGGTGCTCGGATATAGCAATCTTGCCGCTCAAAGGGATGTTATTTACAACAGTCTACGGATCATCGGCCGGGTGCTGGACCGGGAAGAGCGGGCCGAGGCACTGATCGGCTTTTTTAACAACCAGATCGCTGAACTCAACCAGCGCACCGCAGCCATTGAAAATAAAAAGACGTGTTTTGTCGGTGGCATTGCCCATAAAGGCCCCCATGGGTTTTTGTCCACAGAACCTAATTATCCGCCCTTTGAGTTCGTGAATGCCGCCAACATTGCAAGGACATCTGAAGTTAAAATGCAAACCCTCACCCAGTCAACGTTTTCCAAAGAGAAACTGCTGGAGGAAAATCCTGACGTTTTGTTCCTGGACCTTTCCACCCTGCAGATGGGAGAAGGCCATGGCGGGCTTTATGAACTGAAAACAGATCCTGTATTCCAGGCATTGGATGCTGTGCTAAATGGCCGGGTATACGGGGTGCTGCCCTATAATTGGTACACCCAGAATTTTGGTTCCATCCTGGCCGATGCCTGGTATGTGGGAAAGGTGCTATATCCGGACCAGTTTGCCGATGTGGACCCGGCCAAAAAAGCAGACGAAATTTATGATTTTCTGTTATCCGCCAACGTATATGCAGACATGGATGCCCTGTTCCGGAACACGGCATTCAAGCCGGTTGATTTGGGGTCAAAATAAAGGGCATGCATTTTGATCATGGCGGTGTGCCCAAGGCCTATGTCGGGTATATTCGTAAAAAATCCTGGTTGCTTTTTGCCCTGTTCAGTCTGATGGTCGGACTGTTTCTCATCTCTTTGTCCAAAGGGGCCGTAAAACTTCCCCTGCTGGACGTGGTGCGGACATTGATGCTGGAGGCGCCGTCCCGAAAGGCGGATCTGATCGTATGGCAAATCCGGCTGCCCCAGACGGTCATCGCGATTTTAAGCGGGGCGGGCCTGGCGGTTTCCGGTGCCGTGATGCAGTCGGTATTGAAAAACCCCTTGGCCTCACCTTTCACCCTGGGCATCTCCCATGCGGCCGCATTCGGGGCGGCACTGTCCGTGATCATCATGGGCACCGGGGTGATGGCATCATCCTCCGGTGATGCCGTGGCCATTTCAAGTCCGGTGATCACCGTGGCAACGGCTTTTTCATTTTCCATTCTCACCGCGTTGATCATCATCTTTATATCCGGCAAAAAAGGGGCATCCGCCCAGGTGATGGTGCTCACCGGCGTGGCATTGGGCTCCCTTTTTATCGCCGGAACCATGCTGCTGCAATTTTTTGCCGATGATGTGCAACTGGCAGCCATGGTGTTCTGGACGTTCGGGGACCTGGCCCGGGCGGACTGGAATGACATTGCGCTGGTGGCCCCGGTTGTGTTTGTACTGCTATGTTTTTTCCTGGTAAAATCCCGGGATTACAACGGCATGGCCCTTGGGGATGAAAGCGCCAAAGGCATCGGCATACGGGTGGAATGGGTACGGCTTTCCGGTATGCTGGCCGCCTCTTTGACGACTGCTTTGATCATCAGCTTTGTGGGCATTATCAGTTTTGTGGGCCTGGTTGCCCCTCACATTGTGCGGCGCATCATCGGCGACGACCATCGGTTTCTGCTGCCGGCATGCATTCTGGCCGGGGCCTTGATTCTTCTGGCAGCAGACATGACGGCGCGCCTTGTTATGCTGCCCCATGTGCTGCCGGTCTCTATTTTTACCGCATTTTTAGGGGCACCGGTTTTTATTTACCTTATTACTAAAGGCGATCCCAGATGATCCTGAACGTGGACCAAATTGGTTTTAAGTATAAATCCGTTAAAATTCTTGAGGAGATCAGTTTTTCCATCCCCCGGGGTGAAATCACCGTAATTTTAGGGCCCAACGGCGTGGGAAAAACCACACTACTCAAATGCCTAAATAAAATTTTAACCCCGTCAACAGGCCGGATTCATGTAAAAAATAAATCTTTAAAAGCCATGGATATTCGCCAAATTGCCAAAGAGATCAGCTACGTGGCCCAGTATAATGAAGCAGGCAAGATTACGGTGTTTGACGCTGTCCTCATGGGGCGATATCCCCATATGCGGTTTACAGCCACCAAAGAAGATTTGGCAAAAGTCGGGTCGGTGCTGGCGCATCTGAACCTGACCCACATGGCCCTTAAAAACCTGTATGAACTTTCCGGCGGAGAGTTGCAGCAGGTGGCCATTGCCAGGGCCCTGGTCCAGGAGACCGATATCCTGCTGCTGGACGAACCCACCTCCAGTCTGGACTTAAAAAATCAGACGCGGATTTTAAGCCTTGTCCGGGATATTGCACAGGACCACAACCTTGCGGTGATCATGACCATGCATGACCTGAATTCGGCCCTTCGATATGCGGACCGGTATCTCTGTTTAAAAAATCACACGGTGTTCGGGGCGGGAAAAATTGAAGAGATCCGCTCAGACCTGCTTACAAAAGTCTACGGACTGCCGGTTGAAATTATCCGGCATAAGGGCTACCCCCTGGTTGTTCCCCTTGAAGACGCCTCCAAAGCAGCATAGGCGCTTTTAGATCGTATGTTAGAATTGTATTAGATGTGAGCATTGTGGGGCATTTTAACGGTGTATCCGGGACTGTCAACGTTTTCCTTTCCCATGAAATGTGGTACATGTGACTGCAAGAAAATGGATTTAGCCCATTGGCCTTGCAGGTTCTTTAGATAGATCCATATTGACATAATTGTGCAACAAGGTGCTTTTTGAAATCAATTCACCCGGACATACATGAAAAAGAGCGGCAACGGTTTAATGTCTGTATTACCACTGAGTTAAATGCCACACAAAAAGAGTGGATAACCCGTCCAGAAAGCGTCTATCCCCGGCAGGGGGCTGTTCTGGCGGTGCACTGGCATCCGGAATTCATTCCCATTGAGTTCATCCGGGAACGGGTGAACCACCTCTATCCCAATAGACGGGAGGAGTTGGTCATCCCCACCCAGCACAACCAGATCATGGAATATGGCGGGCATGCCGGCGTGGAGGTAGACTGCTATTCCAGCGGGTTTCACAGCAAGGTTCAACTGTTGATCCATTTCCGAAAAGACACGCTGGCGCAGGCCTCGGTTTTTAAAAATATCCTTAAACACACCTTTACATACAGATCTTCCCAGCTTTTTAATTATTTGCGTGCATTGACCCGGCCCGATGACCAAATTCTGCAATGGGCAGCCAGGGAAACCGGTGCCACACCGGAGGTCATCAAGCTGGCCAGACACCAGGCCCGGCAACTGGAAACACTGCTGGACGAAAACTACGATACAGTGCCGCCTGCGTTTATCAAAAATAAGCTCATTCGCGATTATGTGGATCTTTTGAGAACGGATCATGACCGTGATTTGATTGATCGTACCCAAACTTTTTTGCGGGCTGTTAAATATAAGGTGAAAGAAGGGTTCCCGTTAAGCTATTTTTACCGCACAAGTGAAGTGATTGAAGAGGCAAGGGCGTTGGGTGCCGGCATTGTCATTCCCCATCCGGAACAGTTCTGGCCCATTCTTCTGGCAGACTATGATGTGGACGGATATGAAGTGTGGAACCCGCAGTCCCAGGAATATACGGAGTTTTTGGTGACGGTTTTAAACCGGCGTAACAAGCAGGTGAATAATTCAAGGCCGTTGCTGGTGTTCATGGGCGATGACACCCATTTCAGTGAAAAGGTAAGAGATCCTGAAGCCAGGGACCGGGAAAAAGCCGCCAGGGAGATAGGATTTCAACCGGCATGGGAAGATATGCAGATTCAAAAGCAATTGCTCAAGGCCGGTATGGACCGGACCTGGGTCATCCGGGAGTATGCTGCCCGCCTGAAGGGGTGAATTTTATATGAAACTAGAGACAAGAAACAAGAGGGCGAAGCGCCTGCGGCGCCTATTTTAGCCTTGCATTGTTGGTGTCTTTAGTTTCATTGTTTGTTGTGGGCTTGCGGCCCGTGGCCGTTATACGAAAATAGACATGGAAAGTTATATATATGGCAAAACAAAAATTTTCATATGATTCGATCCAGGATGTCGCTTCTGTACGAAGATATCTGAAATCGATCATCCGCTCCATTGATGAAGGCAAAATCACCCTGACCTCAGAGGATGACTGTATTGATCTTAAAATACGTAATCTGCTTCATTTTTCCATTGAAGCACGCAAAAAAGGGAATAAAAACAGGTTGACTCTGGAAATGCGGTGGACGGATAAAAAAGAGTTTCAACTCGAGGATGATGCCAAGCCTGTGAAAATTTCTTCCTGATGAACCGGATCAATCATGGCCATTGAACCCAAGGCAAACCAGGATATTCATTTTCTTCTTATTGAGGTGATGGGGCAGGTGGCAACCACCGCGTTTTATCTCAATAGCTTTGACCAGACCCATGGATTGCGGGTGCTGGAGCGTGAAGGCTATATTGACAACCTGAAAGTCACGGTTGAAAATGGCTATTTTTCACTGATCCTCACCCAGCCGGATCGCGGACAAAACGAGGTGAACAGGGCCAGGGCGGTTCATGCCATCAGTACCAACCTTCAGCAAATTTCAAGCTTCAGCGTTAACATTGTTCGCCAGGTGGAATATCTGTTTGACCGTTCCCTGTGGCTGACCTTTGATGCCAAATCCATGTTTGGCCTTATTGAAAAGTGCCTGGAACAGGTACTGCCGGCCCTGGATGACAAGGACATCGGCCTTGCATTGAGTATTTGCCATTGCGAGTATGAAATAGACCGGCTTTATCTGAAAAATTTTAAACGCATCATGGCTGAACTCCGTGATGGAGAATCCATAGAATCATATATCACCATTCTTTTTATTTTCAGGTATATGGAACGAATCGGGGACGCTTTGCTCAAGATCGGGGAAGCCATCCTGTTTGCCATCCTTGGCGAAAAGATCCGTATCCGGCAATTTGAAGCCCTGCAGCAGACCCTTGCCAAATCCGACATGGATATCTCCCTGGACCGTCTCAGCCTGCACTCCTATTGGGGGACAAGATCCGGCTGTAATATAAGTAAAGTGGCCAATGAACCCACCAGCGTGGCAACAGGCCCTGCAAAACAGGCCATATTTAAAACAGGCAGCTTAAAAAAAATTGGGCAGGAAAAGGAGAACCTTGACAGGTGGCAGGGTATCGCCCCGGGACTTGCACCCAGGGTCCTGACCTTCCACCAGGAGGACGAAAATACAGGCGCGTTACTGGTGGAATTTTTTTCAGGCAATAATCTTCAGGAAATTGTCCTGGGTGACAACAGCAATTTGACCGGCAATGCCTTGAACGCGTTACGTAAAGTGTTGGGAGAAAAAGTCTGGCCATCGACAAAAAAAGTCGGCGCCATGGAAACTTCGTATATGGATCAGGTGCTTAAACGGCTTGATTCCATTCTCCAGGTGCATAGTTATCTGCGCAGGCAGCAAACTTTAGGGGACCTTGAAGTTGACTCCACCGCCACCCTGGTGGAAAAGTGCATGCGCATTGAACGGCTGCTGCCGGCCCCTTTCAGTGTATTTATCCACGGCGACTTCAATGTCAATAATATTATCTATGATGAAAATACAGATACCATACATTTCATTGACGTCCACAGGTCCAAAAGCGCAGACTATATCCAGGATGTGGCCGTGTACCTGATCTCCAATTTTCGCCTGCCTGTATTTGAGTCACCGGTGAGGGACCAGATTAATATGGCCATTCGCGATTTTTATGGGTTTGCGAAAACCTTTGCCCATGAACATCATGACACCACCTTTGATGTGCGGCTGGCCATTGCGCTGGCACGGTCCTTTTATACCTCCACCCGGTTTCAGCTTAACTCAGAATTTGTAAAAGATATGGTGATGCGCGCCAATTTCCTGCTTGAAAAGGTGATTGTTTTCAATGAGGGACAAGAAAGCTGGCAGGCGTTTCTTTTCCCGGAGGAGGTGTTGTACCTGTGATATCTGAGCTTTATCTATATGTCTGTGAACTGCCAGATGACATGCTGTCCGACGAACAAAAGCGGGTAGGCCAACGGGTGGGTGCCTATCTTGCCGGACAAAAGATCCCAATTAATAGGGTGTTGTACCAGAACGCTGATGTGTATGAGGAACTTGCCCATAAGCTGACAAAGGCCATGGGAAAAGGAACGTACCTGGCAAAACGCGTGGACATGGGCAATTGGCAGGATTTTAATCAGGTAGTCACGGCAATCACAAAAGCCGGAGAATCGGACAACAATATTCTGGTGATTGGATCGCATGAGAATTTACCGGTTGTGCAGACAGATACGTTGGTCCGGCTGAAAAACATCCAACCGTCTGTGACATCCGGCAAGTGGTCAACACAGCTTTCAATTTCCTGTGAAGATCTGCCGGCGCTATTCCCCTTTCCTTTTCCCGATGGCCCGGAACAAAGGCCACGTCCTGCTTATTATTATACCCAGTCAGCCGTGATTCCCTTTGAACAGACGGACCAGGGGCTGCAGGTTCTGGTAATCGGGTCAAGCAAACGAAAACATCTTGTGGTGCCCAAAGGGATTCATGAGCCGGGACTTTCTGCCCAGGAATCGGCAGCCAAAGAGTCCTTGGAGGAAGCCGGAGTAATGGGCCCGGTATCTGAAAAAGCCATTGGCAGTTACACCTATCCCAAGTGGGGCGCTGAATGCACGGTTTGTGTGTATGCGCAACAGGTGGCCGAGGTTCTGCCGGAATCCCAATGGCAGGAACGGCACAGGGGACGGCAATGGATGGCGCCCAAACAGGCGGCAGCAAAGGTAAAGCAGCCTGAACTTGGACAGATGATAGAGCGGTTGGAACAGTTTCTACGTGAGGAGTTGAAATGAAAATTGGTGTTGTGGGCGTAAAGGACGGATGGTCATCCAAAGCGCTGGCAGATGCGGTGGCCCAGGCCACAGGCTTCGGATTACTCATCGACATGGCGCACGTCCGTCTGGATATGCCTTCGGGGAAGGCGTGGTATGAAGACATTGATTTAAGCACATTGGATGCGCTGATCATAAAAAAGATCGGCACGGCCTATTCCCCCCAATTACTGGACCGGCTGGAAATCTTAAGGCTTTTAGAAGAAAGGGGGCTGCCCATATTTTCCAGCCCGGCTAAAATTTTAGGGGTTCTTAACAGAATTTCATGTACCGTAACGCTTCAGGCCGGCAATATCCCCATGCCTTTGACCAGCGTTACCGAAGATGTGGATATGGCAGTGGATGCTGTGGATACATATGGCCAGGCCGTGTTTAAACCGTTGTTTTCCACAAAAGCCAAAGGGATGTGTGTCATCAAAAAAGGTGATGCCTGCCGTGGGAAAGTTCTTCGGTTTCAACAGGCGAACCCTTTGATGTACATCCAACAAAAAATTGACCTGGGAGAACAGGACCTTGGTATTGTGTTCCTTGGGGGAAAATATCTGTCTACCTATGCCCGCTGCCGTGGGGAAGGGGCGTGGAATACAACCACTGCTTCGGGCGGACGGTACAAGGCATTTGATCCTGATCCGCAAATTATTGAACTTGCCCGCAACGCCCAGGCATTGTTTGGCCTTGATTTTACCTGCGTGGATGTGGCCCTGACCCCCCAGGGGCCCATGGTTTTTGAAGTCTCCGCCTTTGGTGGTTTCAAGGGGCTGTCAAAAGCCAGGTCCATTGACGCTGCAAAGGAGTATACCGCCTATGTCATCAACACCATCTCAAAATGAGACTGCCTGTAATCTGGCAGATCTGGTTGATTCACTGTCAAAAGATGTCAGGTATACAGAACCGTTTCTGTTGACCCTGGATGATTGTACCATTGAAATCAAATGCAGCAGTGAGGCGTTTAAAAAAGAACTTACCCGCTACTTTCTGCCGCTGCTGGGCACCCCCCATGGCCGGGTAAAGATTCATATCCAGGCCATTGAGGGCCCGGGTCCCTCCCTGAGCTGTCCGTTAACTCCCCAGAAACCCGGCCCGGGAAAGACAAAAATCAAAGAAGAGTGGGCCTTGCTGGATACCGGGCGTGTGGTACGGAAAGTTAACTCAGGTATCATCATGGTGTTTGGCGGGGATCAAAATCTGGTGGCAGGCCCCTGTCTTTCCTACCCAAATCAGGTGATCAACTTTATCAATAACCGGTTCATTGAGTATAAGCTCAATAAAGGTGGGCTGCTTGGCCATGCCGCAGCGGTCTTCAGCAACGGCCTTGGTATTGCCGTGGCCGGATTTTCAGGTATGGGAAAGTCCACACTGGCCCTGCACCTGATGAATGTCGGGGCTGATTTTGTATCCAATGACCGGCTGGTGATGGAAAAAACCGGGGGACATCTTGTGATGTCCGGTGTGGCCAAATGGCCCCGTATTAATCCGGGCACTGCACTGAACAATCCATCTCTTTGCGGGGTGTTGACGGCCCAAGAGCAGGCGGATTTTAAAAAGCTGCCCCAGGAAGCGTTATGGCGTCTGGAACACAAATATGATGTGATGATTGATCAATGCTATGGCCCGGCCCGGTTCCGGCTGAACGCACCATTGGACAGGCTAGTGCTGCTCAACTGGCGGCTGGGTGCAGGACCCATGAAATCTGAAGAGATAAAGCTTGCCCATCACAGGCCGCTGCTGCAAGCCATTATGAAAGATACAGGGTTGTTTTATCTGCCTGCTAAGGGGTTGCCCCAAAATCCGTCTGAAGATCAGTATCTTGATCTGCTTGCGCCCTGCCGGGTCTTGGCTCTGTCCGGGGGTGCTGATTTTGATCAGGCTACCCGGACAATCATGGATTGGTTATCATAGCATCCGAGTGAATAAATGGGGCAAGGGTGTGCGGTTCCAGGCACAGAGTCAGGCTGTCAGGTGTGCACGCAGCAGTCTTGAGCTGGTCCGGAGATAACCACAGGACCTCAGCCTGGTGGGAGTCAGGCTTTAGCCCCATCTGTGGGGTGTAGCCGGCAGGAAGCGTGCACTTAAACCCGAACTCTACCTTATGCCGGAGAGGTTTACCGGGTGTGTGGGACGTTTTGATGTATTCACAAATATAGTGCAGCTGACCCGGTACAACAGTGGCTGCGATCTCTTCTTCACATTCTCTGATCAGCGCTGAGGCAATACTTTCTCCGGGCTCCTGGCTGCCACCGGGCAGGGTGAACACAAAAGAACCGTCTTCATATACTTTCTTGAGCATCAGGATGGCGCCGTTGTCATTATAACAAACCGCCTTGGCCGTGTTGCGAATTTCAGGATTAATTTGTTCCATAATTTTTAATTATCACTTACATTATAACAGCCATGGGCTGACCTGGTCTATCAGCACCCAGGCCCAGCCCACAACGAATGTTGAAAGATCTGAGTAAGTTACCCAGACTTTCTTATAAACAATGATGATAATGATTTCAACAGAGAAGTCATCCACCTCTCATTATCTGAATCACAATTTTAAGGATTAATACACCTCAATACAGGCCAGGGAGAATAAAATGGATTTTGAATTAAGCAAAGAGCTGCAAATGCTCCAGAAAGAGATCCGAAAATTTGCAAAAAAAGAGATCGTTCCCTTTGCAGACCAGTGGGATGAGGAACATTATTTGCCCATTAAAGAGGTGATACGTCCTTTGGGGGAAATGGGATATTTCGGCACCGTGATTCCCGAAGAATATGGTGGTGAAGATTTGGGTTTTCTGGCTGCCATGATTGTGACCGAGGAGTTGGCCAAGGCCTCCTCATCCCTGCGGGTCCAGGTGAATATGCAGGTGCTGGGCTGTGCGTACACCATTTATAAATACGGCAATGAAGAAGTCCGCAAAAAATATGTGGAGAAATTGTGCACGGCCGAATACATCGGCGGGTTCGGCATCACCGAACCGGATGCAGGTTCTGATGTCATGAACATTGCTTCCACCGCCGAAGACAAGGGCGATCACTGGGTGCTTAACGGTAACAAAACCTGGATTTCTAATGCCGATGTGGCAGATTGCATGCTTTACTATGCCTATACGGATAAAGCTGCCGGTTCCAAAGGACTGTCCGCCTTTGTGATTGAACCCAAAAATTTTGACGGCGTCACAACCTCTTCTTTGGAGAAGCTGGGCTCCCATTCTTCTCCCACAGGGGAACTGTTTTTGGATAATGTTAAGGTGCCCAAGGAAAATATCCTTGGCAAACCCGGTGATGGTGCTAAAATTGTATTTTCATCTTTGAACCAGACCCGTTTGTCTGCAGCTGCCGGCGGCGTGGGATTGGCCCAGGCCTGTTTGGACGAAGCCGTGAAATACTGTAATCAGAGAAAACAGTTCGGCAAAAAAATCGGCGAATTCCAGATGAACCAGGACATGATCGCCCAGATGGCAACGGAAATCGAAGCTGCCCGGCTGCTTGTTCACAAAGCGGCCTGGGCCAAGGACCAGGGCCGGCTGAACAACGGTATGGATGTGGCTATGGCCAAATACATGGCCGGCGAAGTGGCGTATAAATGTGCCAACTACGCCATGAGAATTTTGGGTGCCTACGGCTATTCCACTGAATATCCCGTGGCCCGTTATTACCGGGATGCGCCCACCTATGCCATGGTGGAAGGTTCCGCCAATATCTGCAAATGGATTATTGCCCTGGATCAGTTGGGTATCAGAAAAGCGAACAGATAATTATTTAAATAAGGAGATACACATGCCTGAAGACGTATTGGCACCCCTGTCAGGAAAAATTGTCAGCTTAAGTGTTGAACCTGGCGTGGCCATAGAAGAGGACGACGAAATTCTGGTTATAGAAGCCATGAAAATGGAAACCCCCATATTTGCGCCTTGCTCCGGCACTATCTCTAAGATCGTCGTCAAGGAGGGGGATGCGGTGGCAGAGGATGATCTTTTGGCTGTTATCGATTGATCCGGCGTCAAAGGAAAAATAAATGAAATCCTATTTTGAAAACATGACGCCCTTTGGCAAAGCACTTAAAAAGGGGACCATAAAGCGTACCCAGAATAACTACGAACAGGTGCTTGCGGCGGAAAAAAATATTTTAGCCGCCGTGGACGAGGTTAAGAATGCAGGACTTCCCGAAGAAAAAATCAACCAGCGCGGCCAGATGACCGTATGGCAACGCCTGGAGTATATCGTGGACCCGGGTACTTGGACCCCGCTTCATACGCTTTATAATCCTGCGGACAATGTTGAGGGCACCACCAATGTCATTGATGGTCTTGGAAAAATTGCAGGCAAATGGGCGGTTGTGATCGGTTTTGACAATAAAGTCATGGCCGGTGCCTGGCTGGCTGGTCAGTCCGAGAACATTTTGCGGGTTACAGACCTTGCAAAACGGCTCAATATTCCATTGGTCTGGCTGGTGAATTGCAGCGGGGCCAAGCTTACCGAACAGGAAAAATTTTATGCCGACCGAAGGGGTTCCGGTACCCCGTTTTTCAGGCATGCCGAACTTGAGCAGGACGGCATTCCCGTGTTGGCGGCAATTTACGGGACCAACCCTGCCGGCGGCGGTTACCAGTCCATCAGTCCCACGGTTTTGTTTGCCCATGAAAAGTGCAATATGGCCGTTGGAGGCGCCGGCATTGTCAGCGGCATGGCCCCCCAGGGCGGGTTTACCGTGGATATGGCCGAAGCCCTGGTCCAAAGAGCCAAAGAACACCGGGAAAAGCCGCCCGGATCAGTAGCCACCCATTATGATCACACCGGTTTTTTTCGCTTTGTGTACAAGGAAGAAAAAGAGGTGCTGGACGGCGTTAGAGATTATATGAAAAAGCTGCCGGCCTATGATCCTGAATTTTTCAGGGTGACCCAGCCCAAGGCGCCTGCGTTTGATGCTGAAGAGGTCCTACGTCTTCTGCCCATCGCCTCCAAGACCGTATATGATTTTGACGATATTTTAGCAAGGCTTGTGGACGGCTCCGAGCATATGGAATATCGTCCCGACTACGGTCCTGAGATCTACACCGGGCTCTGCAAGGTGGACGGATTGCTTGTGGCCTGCATCGGAAACCGCCAGGGGTATCTTGGCAAGGGGTATCCTGAATACGCCGATTATCCCGGTATGGGTGCCAAGCTGTACCGCCAGGGGCTTTTAAAGATGAACGAATTTGTGACCCTTTGCGGCCGGGACAGGATTCCTGTGATCTGGTTCCAGGACACCTCCGGCATTGATGTGGGAGATATTGCCGAAAAAGCCGAGCTTTTAGGTTTGGGCCAGGCCCTGGTCTACTCCATCCAGCAGTCGGGGCTTCCCATGATGCTTGCCATTTTGCGCAAAGGAACGGCCGCTGCCCACTATGTCATGGGCGGTCCCCAGGCCAACCGGAACAATGCCTTTACCCTGGGTACCTGTGCTACTGAAATTTGTGTTATGCACGGAGAGACGGCTGCGGTGGCCACCTATGCAAGGCGGCTTGTCAAGGAGAAGGAAGCGGGCCGGGATCTTGAACCCGTGGTGGAGAAAATGAACGCCCTTGCCCAGAAATACAAGGACACGTCCACCCCATTATATTGTGCAAAACACGGCATGGTGGATGAGGTGGTACGGCTTGCCGACCTGCGGCATTATATGCAGGCCTTTGCAGGTGCTGCCTACCAGAATCCCAAATCCATCTGTCCCCAGCATCAGATGATCCTGCCCAGAATCATGCGGGACCATGCGGCGATAAAGGAAAAGGAATAAATCATGGGAGATGGGGTCAGGGTGTTTCTCACAGGTTGTTTGGGGGTCTTCACTGGCATGGCCTTTCTTTACCTTTCCATCAAGATTACAGGAGCGGCAGTCACCGCACTGGAATCAAGAAAGAAAGTCAAGGAAACTGCAGGGCATGGAGGGGATAAATGAGCGATTTGTATTCCCTGTTTCAGACCACGGGTTTGTTTTATGTCACCCCGGGCATTGTGGTCATGTGGATCATTGGATTGACCCTGATTTACCTTGCCGTTTCAAAATCCTATGAACCCCTTTTGCTGCTGCCCATCGGGTTCGGAATCATCCTGGTGAACCTGCCTTTGGCCGGACTTATGACCCCCCATGAAGGGCTGCTCTGGAAATTTTACGAGTATGGTATCCATTGGGAGATCATTCCACCGGTAATATTCTTGGGATTAGGGGCGCTCACGGATTTTGGGCCGCTTATTGCCAACCCCAGGCTGATTTTTCTTGGTGCCGGGGCCCAGGCAGGGGTATACATCACCTTTTTTGCGGCCCAGGCCTTTGGATTTGACCTGAAAGCGGCGGCAACCATCGGTATCATCGGCGGTGCTGACGGGCCCACCACCATATTTCTGGCAACCAAGCTGGCTCCCTCCCTTTTAGGGGTTTGTGCCGTGGCCGCCTATTCTTACATGGCCCTTGTGCCCATTATCCAACCCCCGGTGATGAAGCTTTTGACCACCGCAGACGAAAGACGAATTCGCATGACCAAGGGCAGAAAGGTGGGAAAGCTTGAAAAGATTCTGTTTCCTATTGTCTCCACCTTCGTAATCATCTTGCTGGTTCCGGCATCAGCGCCGTTGATCGCCATGTTTATGCTGGGCAACCTGTTCAGGGAGTCCGGCGTGGTAGAGCGTCTCCATAACGCCGCCCAGAATGAACTGATGAATATTGTTACCATCTTTCTTGGGGTGCCCGTGGGCGCCACCATGAATGCAGAGAATTTTTTAAGACCCCAGGTGATATTTGTCTTTTGCCTTGGGCTTTTTGCCTTTGTGGTTTCCACCATGACAGGGGTGCTTTTGGCTAAACTCATGAATCTTTTTTCCAAAAATAAAATTAATCCGCTGCTGGGAGCGGCAGGTGTCTCGGCCGTACCCATGGCTGCCAGGGTGGTTCATAAGGTAGGTATGGAAGCGGATAAGAAAAATTATCTGCTCATGTATGCCATGGGACCCAATGTAGCGGGTGTTATCGGCACTGTGATTGCAGCGGGTATTTTTCTAACCCTTTTAGGGGGGTGACCCTCCTGCGTTTTTCGCCTCCCTGGCACACTAAACAAGGAATCAGAGAGTCACCCGGTCTTCATGGAGGGGTAGTGTGCAAATTTTTTATGAAACTATAGACAAGATACAAGGTGTCGAAGCGCCTGCGGCGCCCATTTTATCCCTGAATTGTTGGTGTCTTTAGTTCCATTGTTTGTTGTGGGTTGAGTCTGGGTGTCCATAGATCAGGTCAACCCATGGCTGTTATTCCGGAAGTGGGCAGGCCAGCATCTCTTCCCTGATTACCTCAAATAAATCACAGAATCTGAGGACACCGGTGACCGTGTCGCCGTTTTTCACGATCAGGGGCTGATGGACACCCATAACATATTCATGCAGCGCTTTTTCCAGGGAATCGTCCTCCTGGAGATATTCAAATTCGACAGGTACATGCATAATTTCGGCAACCTTGATATTGGCACCGCGCTCACAAATACTTTTAATGGGCTCCATCCAGAGGTTAAAATCCCGCATGGCATTAATCACATAATCCTTGGTCAGTGTTCCGTCTTTATAGTTTTGGAACAGTTTTTTATAGTTGGGCTCAAGCGCTCTGAAAATATCAAGCATTGTCACTTTTCCCTTGAACTTGCCATTGTCGTCAACGACAATAACATCCCTGTGGGATTGGCGGCTATCTGATTTGGTTTTTTCCAAGACCTGGAATACATCATAAACAGTATCCGTTTCCTTGAGGGTCACATAATCAAGTAAGGGGGTCATAACCGTTTTTATCAGAATTTCTTTCATGGCATTCTCCTCAAAAGGTATTAATGGCCTTAATGATGATGACTTTTTATGAGAAAGTCTGTGTAACCTATGTAGATCTTGCCGCTTTCGTTGTAGGCCGAACCACGGTGAAAAAATTAGGTCAGCCTGTTGCGGTTCTATAAGAAAGTCTGGGTAAGTTACTCAGATCTTTCAAGCTTTGTTGTGGGCTATGCCTGGCAGCTGATATGTCAGGTCAGCCTGTGGCTGTTTATATGAAAGTCTCCAGCAACTAACTGGATTCTTTCTATCTTTAGTTGTGGGCCGAATCCTGGGTGTAGATAGACCAAAGCCGGCCCATGGCCGTTATATGAGAGTCCAAATAAGTTGATGAAGTATTTTCATGTTTTGTTGTGGGATGACCTTTTGGTGTTTGATAGATCAGGTCAACCCTAACCGCTATTTAAATTATATGAGAAAAATATGGGAAGTCAAGCTTTATAGACCCTTTGATTAGGATTACCCTGCAAAACCGGTTTTTAATCTTGTGTCTTTTGAAAGAATCAATTATGGTTAATACCTTTTGAACTATGGTGATTATGATAGATTCCCTTTGATAGGAATATGTTGAGAACAGTGTTGATATAGACAAAAACCGAATGCGTCCGACCAATGAACCCATCCCCGGGGATGACCCGGGACCGTCCGGGGCCAAACCTGTTATCCCGGTTTTTACCACGGATATATTAAACCGGAGTACCGCTGTTGATCTAAGCAGCGGAAAGATGCAGCCCCCTTGGGACGGACTGGCAAAATATCTTAACAGTCTGGGAACCGCAGAGCTGTCCCAGCGCTGGAAAAAAGCGCGGCAGATTATTCACGAGCACGGATCTGCCTACAATGTTTTCAATCCGAAAACCGCCACAGAACGGCCCTGGGCCCTTGATCCCATCCCTTTGCCCATTTCAAGCCATACCTGGCAGACCCTTGAGCACGGCATCCAGCAGCGTACAAAACTTTTGGCTTTGATTTTTAAAGACATCTACGGCCGCCAGGATTTTATCAGAAACCGGTTAATTCCTGCGGAGCTGATATTTGGCAATCCAGGATTTCTTCGTCAGTGCCGGTTTGGTCCGGATCGCGTTACCCCGGATCATCACCTTTTTTCTTCGGATCTCATTTGCCTGGCCGATGGCCGCTGGCAGGTGGCGTCCCATGGCACCCAGGCGCCGGCCGGAACCGGGTATGCCCTGGAAAACCGCGTGATCCTCACCCGGATTCTGCCCAGAATGTTTCACTATAGAAAAGTCCAGCGCCTGGCCCCTTTTTTTAAGTATTTGAATTTGTCTTTGATGGAAATTTCGGGTCAAAGACAGCAGGAGCCCCGCATCGTAATGCTCTGTGAAGGCCCTTCCGGTACCCATTATTTTGAGCAGGTTTTTCTGGCAAGGTATCTGGGCTATACTCTGGTGGAGGCCAATGACTTAACTACCAGAGGGGATTGGGTGTTTCTCAAGACCCTGGGTGGACTCCAGCGGGTGGATGTTATTTTGCGTCAAATTCCGGATTATACCTGTGATCCCCTGCTGGGCACAAGCCAGGCATTTCCGGGTATCCCCGGTTTGGTTCAGGCGGTTAGGGCAGGCAATGTGGCCATAAGCAATTCGCTTGGATCCGGTGTGCTTGAGTCTCCGGGTTTGTTTGCCCTGATGCCGGAGTTATGCCGGGATATTCTGGGTGAGCCCCTGATCCTTGAAAATACGGATTCATTCTGGTTGGGAATACCGGAGACTCAGCATCGGGTGGTGGAAGAGATAAAAAGCGGTGCCCGGCCCATAACCCTTTATAGTGCATTTAGCCCGGCCCACACCCAGGTGGTGCATACCCGGTCCCTGACCGGTCCTAAAAAACAAGAATTGATCACAGCTATTCAGGCCACGCCCTATGCCTGGGCAGGACGCTATCCGGTTGAACCGTTTACCGTACCGGTCTGGTCCGAACAGGGGGTAAAAAACAGGTACACGGCTGTGCGTATGTTCTCTTCTTCCATTACGGAGAATGCCGTCACAGCGGCTGCAAAAATTTCCGACCAGGTGGAAACTGCTGTTATGTCCGGCGGGCTGGCCCGGGTGGCAAATGACCCGGAGGCCCTTGTTCTGTCCGGTACCCGGGGAAAAGGGCAGGGGGCTAAAGATGTATGGTGCCTGTCCGAGCGGCCCACAGAATTCAAAAGCATGCTTCACCGGTTTTCCACCCCCTTTGAAATTCACAGGGGAAGTGATTTGCCCAGCCGGGTGGCTGATAACATGCTGTGGCTGGGGCGGTACATGGAACGTACAGAGGGGATGCTGCGGGTGATTCGAAGCGTTTTGATGCGGGTGCACAGCGAAACCCAACTGGACAAGGTCAGTGAAATGCCGTTTTTTCTCAGAGCCATGGCCAATTTGAAAATTATCTCTGAAGATCTTGGCCGGCCTGATGCCTCGTTTTCAGTAAGCCTTATTGAAAAAGAGTTATACCGGTCCATCTATGGGGTTCAGATACAAAGCAGTATTCTTAACTGTCTGAACAATGCCATCCAGGTGGCAGACCGTGTAAGGGACAGACTCTCTGATGATTCCTGGCAGATTTTTGGGCGCATTGAAAAAGGATTGGTCCGGATCAATCCTAAAAATCAGAGCGCTGAGATTTTGGAAATGCTCAGCGATATTATCCTGAACATGTCTGCCTTTGCAGGCCTTGCCCTGGAAAGCATGACCCGGGGGATGGGATGGCGGTTCATGGACATGGGCCGTCGGATTGAGCGGGCCCTTCACATGACAACCGTCATGAGCAGTCTGATCCAGGGGCATACGATTCCGAACGCCAACGACCTTGAAGCAGTGCTGGAGGTCGCGGACAGCCGCATTACTTATCACACCCGGTACCGGACCACCATTCACATGGAACCCTTGGTGGACCTGCTTCTGCTGGATGAGATAAATCCAAGATCTGTGGGATTTCAGCTGGCAGCCCTTCACGTACACTTGGAAAATTTGCCCAGGTCTCAACCGTTTCCTTTCCGGACAAAGGAAGAAAAGATTATTCTGGATCTCACTACCCGGCTGCGCCTGGCAGACACACAGGAGTTGATGACACTTGGGCAAAAGCATGTGCTGCCCAACCTGGATACGCTTTTGGAAAAATTGAACAATGATTTGCAAGAGTTTGCCGACAGCATCACCCAGCACTACTTAAGCCGGATTGAAACGGAAAAACAGCTCAATGGCCAGTTTGAGAATAAGGGGATCCCTGTGGTCGGAATGGTGAACAATGAAATATAAAATCAGCCACCGGACCCATTACCAATATGAGTCGCCTGCCTCGCTGTCCCATAGTGAACTGGTGCTGATACCCAGGAATTCAGAATACCAGACCTGTACCTACAGCCGGGTTTCTCTGAAACCGGAACCGTCTGCACGGTCCATGCGCCAGGATTATTTTGGTAATACCGTGGTCAATATTTGTCTGGAAAGCCCCCATTCCGAGCTTGATATCCTGGCTGAGGCCGAGGTCGCGCTTCATCCGGCAGCCCGGCTGGTGCCGGATCAGACCCCTCCCTGGGAACAGGTGAAAGAGACGATGATGCGGTATGAAACGGTTAGGGATCTGGAAGCCTTTGAATTTATTTTTGCCTCTCCCATGATCCAGCCCGATAGAGCGGTTGCACAATGGGCTGCTGAAATATTTGCGCCGGGCACCCCGGTACTTCGCGCCGCCCTTGATTTGACCCACAGGATTTTTACCGAATTCGCCTACGACCCCAATGCCACCTCTACATCTACACCCCTTTCCAAGGCTTTTGAAATAAAACGGGGGGTGTGTCAGGACTTTGCCCATGTGGGCATTGCCTGCCTTCGGGCCATGGGGCTTGCTGCCCGGTATGTCAGCGGTTATCTGAACACCCAGCCCCCGCCCGGAAAACCAAAACTGGTGGGTGCTGATGCCTCCCATGCCTGGTTCTCCATTTATATCCCGGGTGTTGGGTGGGTGGATATGGACCCCACCAACGATGTTATGCCCATTGATCAGCATATTACACTGGCATGGGGCCGGGATTATGGGGATGTCACCCCGGTCCGGGGCACGGTGCTTGGCGGCGGCAACCACCGTCTCCAGGTGGCTGTAGATGTGGAGCAGCAGTAACAGGGCTCACAGCTTGACGGGGTTCTAATCAAAAATAAAACAGACTGGAAAATTAATTTTTCCAGTCTGTTTTTGGTCTGGTTGTTCGGACGCCGGAACGTGTTCCGGGCTTCCGTTGCTATTTTTGAGCGGGAATTACTGTGGCCAGATATTCACTGATAATTTTCCCCATGTCCATGGGCAGCGATTGATCATTGCTGCCGCCGGACCATGCCGCAGCAAAAGCATTGTTGGAAGTGGATATGATCTTTTCCTGGACAATGTTGCCCAGAGCGGCATCTTTAAGTTTCAGGTAGACAACCATGTAGGAAGACCCCGCCATGGCCCCTGCCCATATACGTGCACCGGAACTGGCAATGCGCATATCCAGGATTTTACCTTCCACAACAAGTGAATTGCCCGCAGGTACGGCACTGTTGGATTCAACGATACGCTTAAACAGATTTTTGCTTTTAAGATTGCTGACCAGGGAGAGCTGGAAATAATTCAAGGCGTCCGCATAATCGCGCCTGAACTCATCAGAGGCTTGGAAGTTGTTTATAATAACCGTTGCATATGGACCTGCGCTGAGAGGCGCTTCTTTTTGGACCAACTCAATTGTAGCGTTCTCAATGGTGGGAACGTTTGGTGCCTGTTCCAAAGTTTGGGACTTGTAACTACCGCCTCCGCAACCGGATAATATCACTGCGAAAACAACCATCATTCCCAGCATCAGTGCAGGTATTTCTTTTTTCATGTGTTCTCCCTAACGTCAATGTTGTTGTCAAGAATCAAATTATCCCAGCAGGTTCACTAGGTTATTTTGGGCATCATTGGATTTATTCAAGGCATAGATGTTCGCATCCCTAAGCAGTTTCATTTGGTTTAGAATGATGCTTTCTTCTGCAATGTCTACATCCCTGATTTCAGATTCTGAGGCCATCTGGTTGATCCGGGTGGTGGATAGGTTATTGATATCCGAAGTGTACTGGTTCTGGGTGGCACCCACCGAGGACCGGTTCCGGCCAACCTGGTCTATAGCAAGGTCCAGGGTTTCAAGGGCTTTTTGGGCTCCTTCCGGAGTGGTGATATCAATGTCGGACAAAAAGCCTGTTTCCTGGGAGCCAAGGGTTGATGTATACGCGGACGAGATTGAAAATCCGTTTCTGTTGAAATCACCGTCCAAAAGATTTTGTCCGTTATAGGATGTCGTGTCTACAATATCATCAATGGCATCCAGAGAACCTTGAATATTAGACTGGATGGCGTTCAGGCTCTCCTGGGAATGACTCCCGCCTGCAGCATCCACTGCCTGGGTTCTGATATCCCGGAGCAGATCGGTGATCTGTCCCAACGCGCCGTCAGCGGTTTGGGTGATGGAGACGTTGTCGTTAAAATTCTGAATGTCCTGGCCGGCCGCCAGAGATTGACTTCTCAAGCTGTTGGCAATGGTCATGCCGGCGGCATCGTCTGCCGCCGAGTTGATTTTTCTGCCCGTTGCGATTCGTTCCAGGGAGTTCGTCAACCCGGTGTTGGTCTTTTCAAGCATTTTTGCGGCGAGTAATGCCGTTGGGTTTTGGTTGATGGTAAGTTTCATGGGACCTCCCCGCTTTTGATAGTGTTGCATTATCTATATGATAATGTCTAAATAATACAGCAGGATATATGTAAATTCAATGTAAAATTTTTCTTTTTAATCTTTTTCGAATCATTTAAATCGGCACTTGTTCAAAGAAACTTGAATCTGCATTTGATTAAAAAAAGATGACAAAACCATGATATCTGTCCGGTTTTGTTTACCGGTATTCTAAATTTTTTCACTTGTTTCGGCGGATTGTGTGTCATGTGCCGAAAGAACCGTCTCTTGGCTGCATGACCTGTCAAATGGGCTGATACCCGGGGAAATCCCCTTGACACAAATCTTTTCAACTCGATATAGTGAAGTAAAGATTAAATCTATCTTTTTCGTTTTGGACCTAATATTTGTGTCCTGCTATAAAGTTGCCCGGTGAATGATTTACCCACTGCTTGACCCGCTACCATTTGTAGTCGACAGCTTGTCGCAAGGCTTTTGTAAAAGGAGAATGGTTATGTTTAGTAAAATTTTACTGGCAACAACACCTGCAGATGAAAGCAAGGGTGCGTCTAATTTATCCTTTGCCCTGGCAAGGCCCAGCCGGTCGAAGCTGTTTATCTTTCACGCCTATGGCCTGCCCGAGGAGGGGTGGAGCGCCATTCGGTACCTGTTGCCCAGCGGCAAGGTGGAAGAGGTGAAAAAAGAGCTGGAAGACTATTTCTCGCCCCAATTGTCAAAAATTAAAAATTACGAAGTCCAGGTGGTGCCGGGCATTCCCCAGGACGAAATTTTACGGTTTGCCCGGAAAAAAAATGTGGACCTCATTGTCATGGGTCCCCACAGGGTGGCGGAAAACCAGCCCAGGATCTGGGGGCTGACCGGTTCCACCCTGCAAAAGGTGAGTTTAAAGGCCAGATGCCCCGTGATGATTGTTCCCCCGGATGTGCCGCCGATTTTCCCGGTGGATGACGTGGTGTTGTCGGAACAGGACCGGAAAAATTTTTCAATCCTCATTGTTGATGATGAACTGTCCATGCGCGATTCCTTAAGGGAATGGCTGGAGGAAGAGGGCTTTTATGCAGACATGGCGGAATCAGGCCCTGCAGCCCTTGAAATGCTTGGGAAAAAACAATACCAGCTCATGCTTACGGATATCAAGATGCCGGAGATGGACGGGGTGACCCTTTTGACCCGGGTAAAACAAAACTATCCGGCCATGGCCGTGGTTATGATGACAGCCTATGCTACCATTGATACGGCGTTGAGCGCCATGAAAACAGGTGCCCTGGATTACCTGGTCAAACCCTTTGATCCGGATTTGCTCATTCCCACGGTGATGAAGATCCACCAGGATTATGAAATGATCCGGGGCCGCCTTAGAATGGCCTTTCAGAACATTGTCCTGGCCATGGATTTTTCTGAGCCCGCCCTTTGCGCCTTTAACTATGCCTTTGAAATTGCGAAGTTTTACAACGCCTCACTTCATATTTTTTATGCTATGCCCCTGCTGG
This sequence comes from Desulfobacter curvatus DSM 3379, assembly GCF_000373985.1. Taxonomy (GTDB): domain Bacteria; phylum Desulfobacterota; class Desulfobacteria; order Desulfobacterales; family Desulfobacteraceae; genus Desulfobacter; species Desulfobacter curvatus. The sequence goes on along the minus strand of NZ_KB893062.1, from coordinate 19,915 downwards.
AAAATGATGAATATCCATCTGCAGAAAAAATTGAAGCCCAAATTCAAGAGGCCGTTGAAAAGATGAAGTCCCTGTTTGGAACAAAGCTTGCCGGGGTGGTGGGCTATACCATAGACGCCTGGGAAGGTGCCCCCCATGTGGAGATCCTGAAGTTTGCCAGAATTTGTCATGCCGATCTGATTGTCATGGCCCACCATTCCAAGGAGAAGGACCCGGAAAAAGCGGTGCTCGGTTCCACGGTCATTAAGGTGGCGGGCGGGGCGTTTTGTCCGGTACTGAGTATTAACCGGGATTTTGTTCCCAAACCGGCTATTTGATGAAAAAGTATAAATTCCAGGAGCAGATTATCAACCGCTCCATGAACGGCATCATTGCCTGCGGAATGGATGAGTTCATCAGGATTATTAACCCCGCAGCCCAGGAGATGTTTGGGTACACGGCAGCCCAGGTGGTGGGGAAAAAGAAGATGAAAGATCTGATGCCGGCCGGAGAAAATGAACGGATTGTTGAGGCCCTTAAAAGCGAGCGGTACGGGGGCAAGGACCGGATCAATATGATAGAGGCCGTGATGCAGTCCGGCAAGGGGCATCAGATTCCGGTCCGGGTGTCGGCCACTGTCATGTCCGATGCCGGCGATGACAACGGTTTGCTGTTCTGTGTCAGGGATCTGCGCGAGATGCGCCGCATGGAACGGGAGATGGCGGATCAGGAAAAGACGTTGCACCAGGACAAGATTATGTCTTTGGGTAAACTTGCTGCCAGCGTGGTGCATGAGATCAACAACCCTTTGTCCGGGATTCTTAATTATTTGAGGCTGATGGCCAAACTGCTTGACAAGGGTCAGATAGTAGAGAAACAGGACAAATTCTCAAGCTTTTTGGATATTGCCATCTCTGAAATCAGCCGGTGTTCGGACATTCTTTCCAATCTTTTGACCTTTTCACGCAAAGCCCCCATTTCCTACGGTCCTGTCCAGGTCAAAGATCTGGTAGAGCGGTGCGTAAAAATCAGCAATCACAAATTCGAACTCCAGAATATCCAACTGCATGTGGATATTGAAGATAGCATCCCGAACATTCTGGCGGATGCCAACCAGATCCAGCAGTGCCTCATTAACCTGATGTTCAATGCCATGGATGCCATAGACGGCCCGGGGCAGGTGTGGCTTACCGCAGGGTTTGATTCCGGCAAACAACAGGTCTTTATCCATGTGAAAGATTCGGGCAAAGGCATCAGCCAGAAGGTTCTCCCCCATATATTCGAACCCTTTTTCTCCACCAAAGATGAGGGACATGGGGTGGGCTTGGGCCTTTCCACCGTATACGGCATCATGCGAAGCCACGGCGGTGATATCCGGGTGGCGGACACTTCTGAAAAAGGTACCTGCTTTGTCCTTGAGTTTAACAAGCTTGTTTAGACAATTCAAAGAGAGCCTTGCCCACCGATTGGTCCGGGCGTTAGGCCTTCCTTACGGGGAGATAGGTGAGCTTACCAAGAAGATTAAGGTCAAAGAGCAAGTGCTTGATGAGCAGCGCAGGGAATACCAGCGGCTGTTTGAGTCAGTGCCCTGCCTGATTACGGTCCAGAATGAAGCCCTTGAACTGGTTCAGTTCAACAGGGAATTTGGGGAACGCTTTCATCCCAGGATCGGGGGATTTATGCTACTACGCATACAAAAACAGGTCCGAACCCTGCGACAACTGTCCTGTCTTGGAGACATTCCGGGACGGCAAACCCCATAACAGCGAACAAAGCGGTGTCACAAAAAACGGACAAATTTGCTATTGGACATTGAGAACCGCACCCATCACCGGGGCTGACGGTAAGGTCAAAAGGGTGATGGAAATTTCTGTGGATATCACCGAACAGCTCATTACCGAGCAGCAGCTGATTCAGGCCGGCAAAATGGCTACCTTGGGAGAGATGGCCACCGGTGTTGCCCATGAACTGAATCAGCCGTTGTCTGTTATCAAGAGCGCTTCCAACTATATCATGCGAAAGGTCAAGGCCAATGAGCCGATTCCGGATGAGATCATGGCCACCATGACCGAGGAGATTGACGGCCAGGTGAACCGGGTAGAAAAAATCATTAACCATCTGCGCGAATTCGGCAGAAAATCTGATGCCGCCAAGGAAGAAACCAATGTGAACAGGGCCCTGGTCAAGGCCTGTGATCTCTTTAGAGAGCAGCTTTCGCTACGGCAAATTGAGGTGGTGCAGAATTTGGATAATGTTCTGCCCATGATATTGGCCGATGAAAACTGCCTGGAACAGGTGTTCATCAACCTGCTGATCAATGCCAGGGACGCCATTGAAGAACGGTTTGAGCAATTTGAACAAAAAGACCGGACGCCTGAACTTGCCAAACAGATATTTTTGACCACACGGGTATCCGATAAATGGGTGATCATTGAGATTGAAGATACGGGCACCGGCATCCTGCCCCATGTCGCTGATAAAATATTTGAACCCTTTTTCACCACCAAGGCGGCAGGCAAAGGCACGGGCCTTGGCCTGTCCATTGGTTACGGCATCATCAAGGATTACGGCGGGACCATTACCCCAGACAGGGGCCAGGCAAACGGGGCCTTGTTTACCATCCGATTTCCTTTTCTTTCCGGTCGATAATTCCTGTATCAATTAAAATTGTATTGACGCGTATAATTGTCATTGATAAACCTTAGCATAGGTTTGTTAATTTAGGGTAGGAGATTTTAAGATGAAAAAACTGTTGCCGGGGCTGGTGGTCATTGGCATTTCTTTGTTGTTTATACTTGAAGCCGGAGCAGATGAGCTTTTCCTTTATGCCGGTGCCGGGTTGAGAAAACCCACGGATAAAATCATTGCACAATTTGAACAAGAGACCGGGCACAAGGTTGTTGTGGACTATAGTGGATCAGGTAAGCAGATGGCCAAATACCAGACAGTACTGCGCGGGGATCTGTTCATGCCGGGTTCCTATTTTTATATCGATAAACTCAAGGAAAGGGGCTTGGTGCTTTCGGACAGCCGGGTGGTCCTGCACACCCCGGTGATCGCCGTGAATAAGAAAGGGGGGCATGCTGTTAAGACCCTGGAAGATATGGCCGCACCGGGCATCAAACTGGCCATGGGTGATCCCAAAGCTATGGCTCTGGGCCGGACCAGCATGGATATAATTAAAAATGCAGGCCTTGAAAAACAATTTCTGGATAATGTGGCCGTCTATGGCGCCACGGTTAATCAGCTTACCCTTTATGTGGTGCAGGGGGCTGTGGATGCCGCCATTGTGGCCCGGGCCAATGCCTTTATGCACCAGGATACCCTGGATATGTTTGACATCCCCACAAAATATTACACCCCGGAGATCATCGGCATTGCCGTGCTGAAGACCGCTAAAGATGCCACCCTGGCAGAACAGTTCAAAGCATTTGTTTCTGGCCCCCGGGGAACCGCTTATTTCACAAGGTCCGGTTTTGTGGCCCTGCCCCAATGATCCGTCTGTTCTACGGCATTCTTGTTATTTGTTGTCTCGGAGTTCTGGGGGTTTTATATGCCCTGGCTGTCCAGATGGGGATTACCGATCTTTTCCGGATCCTTTTTATCCAAGAGGCCCGGTTTGCACTTAAATTGAGTCTTACGACATCGGTATCGTCGGTGGGGATCGCCATGGTCCTTGGGCTTCCGGTGGCCTATCTCATGGCAAGGCGGACTTTTCCCGGCAAATTTATCGTGGATTCACTGTTGGATATCCCCATGGTCATGACCCCGCTGGTTACCGGCATGGGCCTGCTCTTTTTGCTGGGGCCAAATATTGCCGGGCAGTGGCTGCAAAAAATCGGCATTGATTTTCTGTTTACCCCGGCCGGAGCTGTCCTGGCCCAGACTTTCATTGCCACGCCTCTTGTTATCAGAAGCGTGCGCGCCACCTTTGAGGGTATTGACGAAAAATATGAACAGGCCGGCGCCATGCTGGGGCTGTCCGATCTCCGGGTGTTCTGTTTCATTGTCCTGCCCATGGCCCGCAGCGGCATTCTTGCCGGGGCCGTTTTGGCCTGGGCCAGGACCTTGGGGGAGTTCGGTGCGACCTTGATGGTGGCCGGGGCGTCCCGGATGAGAACCGAGACCCTGCCCATTGCTGTTTACCTGAATTTGACCAGCGGAGAGATTGAGCTGGCCGTTACCTGTGCCTGGCTTCTGATCTGCCTTGGGGTGGTGCTGCTCATGGCGCTTAAATGGCTGGGTGTGCGCCAGAAAGCCATGAATTACTGACAGGAGTTATCGTATGAGCCATCTGATTGTAGATAATCTTGAGTCCCGGTTTGTCAGTGTTGACCGGCTTGAGATTCAAAAAGGCGAATTGATGGTGCTTATCGGACCCTCCGGTGCCGGTAAATCCTCTCTTTTGAATGTTCTGGCTGGGTTTACTCCCCATACCGGACAGATTTTGCTGGGGGGAAAGGCTGTCCATACCCTGCCGCCCCATCGCCGTAAAATCGGCTATCTGTTCCAGGACCTCTATCTTTTCCCCCACATGACTGTATTCCAGAATTTGAAAATCGCCATGCAGACCCGGCGGCTGAAGAAACATCAAGTCCAGGAAGAAATTGACACCCTTCTTGGGCTGTTCCGGATAACAGACCTGGCCAAAAGCTACCCGGGGCAGATCAGCGGCGGAGAAAAACAGCGGGTTGCCATGGCCAGGGCCATGGCGAGCAAACCGGACCTTTTGCTGCTGGACGAGCCCTTGTCCCACCTGGATTACAGGACAGCCCGGTATCTGCGGGAACAATTCAAACGGGTTCAACAGCAGTTCGGCCTGACCACCTTATTTGTGACCCACGACCTGCACGAGGCCCGGGAACTTGGCGACCGGATACTTGTTATGGAAAAGGGGCATCTGCGGTTTTTCGGCCAGGCCGGCGATCCGGTAAAAGGGGACGTTTTTCAAATGCCCCGGGACCTTCCCACCAATTTTTTCCAAGAACCTTTTGTGGTTTAATTTTGCGTTTTAAGACCTCTCCTACGCTTCTTTCACCCGATACCAGGCCGCCACCATGCAGGGCAAAACGAATAATGTCAGGATCGTGGCACCCAAAAGTCCACCACCAATGCTTATGGCCATGGGAGCCCAGAATTTGTCTACGGCCAGGGGCACCATACCCAGGATGGTGGATGCTGCTGTGAGCATAATGGGCCTGAACCGGAACACCGTAGCCCTGATAATGGCATGGTACCGGCTCTCTCCGGCAACCACCTGGCGTTCGATCTGGTCCATGAGGATCACCGAATTGCGGATAATAATGCCTGACAGGGCAAAGATGCCCAGCTGGGATAGAAAGCCCATGGGCATGTCAAAAATCAGAAGGGATGCAATCACGCCCATCAGTCCCAGAGGTGCTGTCAAAAGTGTCAGGATCATGTTTGGGATATTTTGCAATTGAATCATCAAAAGAATCACAATAATCATGGACATTGCCGGTATCATCTCCAGAATATAGCCCGTGGCTTTTTTGCTTTGCTCTGCAAGGCCGCCGATATCAATGGCATAGCCTTCAGGAAGGTCCTCCCGAACAGATTTCAGGGCGTCATACACTTTTTGGCTGGCATCGTTGCCGGTGACGCCGGCCACCGTGTCTGCCTGCACCGTAATGGTGGGCAACAGGTTGCGGCGCCATATCAGGCCCTCTTCCATGCCGAAACGGATGTCGGCAATCTGCTCCAGGGGAATGGTTCTGCCCTGGCCCACATGGATGGGAAGTGTCCGGATATCATCTAAAGCCTGCCGGTCGCCTGCGGACAGGCGTAATACGATATCAACGGTTTTATCCTTTTCCCTGAATTCACTGACCGGGATGCCCGAGAGCTGGGACTGAATGGCCAGTGCCAGATCGGAACTTGCGACCCCAAGCATCCTGGCCTTGTCCTGGTCCACACGTAATTGAAGCTTTTTGGTCTTTTCATACCAGTTAAAATTGATCGCTTTTAAATTCGGGTCTGCGGCCATCACGTCTTTGACTTTGTCCGCAAGTTTTCGCACCTTTTCATAGTTACGTCCTGATACGCGCAGCATCACAGGATAGGGCTCCGGCGGACCCATCTGGAGGGTCTTGATATAGCCCCGGACATTGGGAAAGGAATTGTCCAGAAGTTCCTGAATTTGGTTCTCAAGCTGTTTCCGTTCATCCAGTCCCTTGGCTACGATGATAAGCTGGACAAAGTTCGACTGGGGCATGACCGGGTCAAAGGTCAATAGAAAACGTGGTCCGCCAAAGCCCATATAACAGGCAAAATGGTCAATGTTCGGGTTGCTGGAAATGGCGTTCATAAAGGCCTTGGCCTGCTTATCCGTGGCCTGGATAGAGGCCCCTTCTGGCAAAGTCAAATCCACCACCAGCTCCGGACGCACAGAGCCCGGGAAAAACTCTTCCCTGACATATTTAAAACTGTATAGGGCAAAAACAAAACCTGCGGCAGTGAAAATCAGCACCACATACCTGAACCGCAGGCACCAGACCAGAATCCGCCTGAATACCCGGTAAAAGACTTTATTATAAATGTCTCTTTCCTTTTCTCCTTCCTTTGTGGGATTGGCCTTGATCAGATACGTCCCGAACAGCGGGGTTACCATGACTGACACCACCCATGAAATGATCAGGGCCAGGCCGATGACCGGGAAAATGGTCCTGCAGTACTCCGAAGAAACGCCATTTGCAAAACCAATAGGAATAAATCCGGTACAGGTGGTAAGGGTCCCGGTGAGCATGGGAAAGGCCGTAACGGTGTAGGCAAAGCAGGCGGCCTTTACCTTATCCCATCCCTGTTCCAGTTTCACCACCATCATCTCCACGGAGATCATGGCATCGTCCACCAGAAGACCTAAAGAAATAATCAGTGCGCCTAAAGAGACCCGGTGCAGGTCAATGCCGGCCATTTTCAAGGAAAGAAAGGTGGCGGCAACCACTAAAGGAATACAAAGCGCCACCACCATACCCGAACGAAGGCCAAGGCTTAAAAGGCTGATCACGATAATAATGGCAATGGCCTCGGCCAGGGTTTTGATAAATTCGTCAATGGCGTCCTTGACCACCATGGGCTGGTTAGCCACCTGGTGAATGTCAAACCCCAGGGGCATGTTTTGTTTGATTCGTGTAACGGCCGCTTCAAGGTCTTGTCCCAGTTTGAGAATATTGTCCCCATCTTCCATGGAAACGGCAATGCCGATGGCAGGTTTCCCGTTGTAATACATCTTGGGTTCGCTGGGGTCTGCATAGGTCCGCCGGATCGTGGCAATATCCCCCAGCCGGAAGGTGCGCTCCAGCACCCTGATGGGCAGTTTCCGCAGGGCTGCAACGTTGTCAAAAAGGCCTGTAACCCGGATAAACACATTATCTGTCGAGGTTTCCAGCATGCCCGACGGGGTCACGGTGTTCTGCTTTTTGATGACCGCGGCCACAAGCCGGGGGTCAATACCCATGCGGGCCAATTTTTTGCTGTCCATTTCAATATATATTTTTTCCGGCTGAACCCCTTCCAGTGTCACCTTTCTAACGCTTTTGATCCTCAGAAGGTCCTGGCGGATATCTTCGGCCTTTTCCCGCATCTGTTCGTAGGAAAACCCGTCTGAGGTCAGGGCATAAATATTGCCGTAAACATCATCAAACCGGTCGTTGAAATAGGGGCCTAAAATGCCTTGGGGCAGGTCATCCTTCATGTTGTTGACCGTGTTGCGCACCTCAAGCCAGGTGGGCCGGATGTCGCCGGCATGCACGGTGTCCTTGATGTTGACATAGATGACCGCTTGCTGGGGCTTGGAATAGCTTTCAAGGTAATCCAGACCCGGGATATCCTGCAGTTCCTTTTCAATTTTATCCGTAACCTGCTGTTCCACCTCGGTTGCCGACGCACCGGGCCAGCCCACGCCGATTATCATCTTGCGTATGGTAAAATTGGGGTCTTCCATACGTCCCATGCCCTGGTAGGCATAGACGCCGGCCAACGCCGTTAAAACAATACAGAACCAGATAAGCTGCCGGTGGTTCAAGGACCATTGGGTTAGATTGAAGTGTTTCATTTCTATCGCTCTTTGCCTGGGAGTTGGGTCCGGACCTGCTGGCCTTCCGAAAGCTTGTGTACGCCGGTGGTGATAATTTCATCGCCCGGGGACAGACCTTCAATGACCTGGATCTCTTCGCCGTGCCCGGCTTTACCCAGCTTGATTTGTTGCAGCCTGGCCTTGTGATCTTCAACTACCCATACCATGGGCGCATCGCCGGCCTGATAAACAGCGGACAGCGGGATAAAAATCCGGCTGCTGCCGGCCTCAGGTGTGGCACTGACCGCAGAGGCCGTCATGCCCAGCCGAACAGTGTCCGGGGGGTTGATAAGGGTGATGCGGGTCTTGTAGGTCCGGGTAATGGGATCTGCCACAGGCGACACATACCGGACATATCCCTGCACCGTCAGGCCGGGAAGCGCCCAGAAACTGACGTGGAAAGGGGCGTCCGGGCTGAATTGTGCCACCTGGTTCTCGGGCACAAAGATTTCAACCTCCCGCTGGTCTCCTTTGGCCATGATGACCACAGGCATGCCTGCTGCCACCACCTGACCGGTTTCGGCCCGGATATCCAGGACCACACCATCATCGTCAGCCTTGAGATTACAATAGTCGAGCTGGTTTTTCGCCTGGGTAAACTGGGCCCGGGCCTGCTTTAATACCGCCCTGGCCGAGTCTGCGCTGTTCTGGTAACGGTCAATCTCAGCCTTGCTCATGTAATCCTGTTCATAAAGGGCGTTAAAGCGGTTGAGCAGGTCTGCAGCCAGATTATACTGGCTTGTGGCCGCATCCACCTGGGCTTTGGCCGCCGTCACCGCTTCTTGGATATCCTTGGGGTCCACCTGCATGAGCAGATCGCCTGCCTTGACCCGGGTGCCGGTTTCCACATGGCGGGCAATGATTTTGCCCGGGACCCGGAATCCTAATGCGGCCTCGTACCGTCCCCGGACCTCACCTGAAAACAGATGCGCCGGCCGGGTATTTTGGGGGGAAATGGTCATGCTGGTGACAAGGGGTGCTGGTTCGGTCGAGGCCTGTTTGCCTTCTTGGTCCGGAGAATTGTTACACCCGGATGCGGTCAGTACGAATAGCACACAAAAGACCAACGCCGTTAAAAAAAAGTTTTTTCTGCCTTGTTTCATCAGGGGTTACTCCTTTCCCATGGCGCGTTCCAGTTCCGCAACCGCAATGTTATACATACTTAAGGCGTGAATATGATTGGTTTTTGCCCGGGTCAGGGACACTTCGGCATCCAGCCGTTCCAAAGAGGTGCTTAACCCCACCCGGTAACGGGTCCGGGCGGCATCCAGGGCCTCTTGGGCCGTATCCAGGGATTTTTCGGCCACGTCAATGGATTCAAAAGCGGCCTGGGCATCGTGGTATGCTTTCTCCACCTCCAGGCGAATGCCCCTGAATATCTGCTTTTTTGCGGTCCGGGCCTTTTCAAGCCCCCGGGCGGCCTGGGCTTTTTTATGGCTGGTACGGCCGCTGTCAAACAGATCAATGCTGGCCACGATGCCGATCTGGGCGGAAGGATCCTCGTTTTCAGGTTCGTAACGGTGGGCTGCCCCCACCAGAGCCAGGGTGGGCAGATGGCCACTTTGGGCAATGGCGATCTGCTCTTTTGCCATCCGGATCTGTGCATCGACAGCGCCGATCTCAGGCCGGTTCCCCTCACCGGTTTCAATACAGGCCTTAAGATCCCGGGGCATGGGCAGGGTCTGGTGGGTATCATCATAGGTGTAGCGGGTATCCATGTCCACGCCGAGCACATAGTTCAAGGAGGTCTGGGCAAGATCCACATTATTATGGGCATATAACTGCTGCTGCCTTAAATCCGCCAGTTTTTCCTTAGCCCGCAAAAGATCCAGTTTGGGAACAATTTTTTGATCATGAAAGGCGGTTGCCTCCCGGACGTGCCCGGTCATGCTCTCCACTGCCTCGTCCAGGGCCCCGGCCATCTGCCGGCTCAGGATCACGGTGTAAAATGCTTTTCTGGCAGACAACGCCAGATCATTGTCCGAGGCATTCAGATTTTTCCGGGCATTTTCCAGGTTGGCCTGGGCCAGGCGGCGGGTGGCGGTCAGTTTATTGCCCGTATACAAAGGCTGGGTCACCTTGATCCCTCCGCCGTAATAGGTGCGGCGGTCACTGGGCACGCTTGTTTCCGGCACCTTGCCATAAGTCATGTCCGACAGGGCATTGTTCAGCTTTGCCAGGCCCTGGTTTGTCTGCACAATAGTGGGTGTGTCATTATACCTGTAAAGGCCTCCTTGAAGCGTCAAAGTGGGGCCAAACTCGGCCTGGGCCCGGGCAAGCCCCTCATCGGCAATTTCAACATCCTTTGCCGCCATGCGCCGCTGCAGGCTGTTTTCAAGGGCAATCTGCACCGCCCGGTCCACGGTCAGCTGCTCCTGGGCCGGGCATGTTCCCGTCAGGCATGACAGCGTCAGGGTAGCGGATATAAGTAAAAACATTGACCGGGTTGTAATTATGGTCTTCTTCATGTTTAGTCTCTTCTTATTTTCCTCATGTTTCACGGCTATCAGCTTCGGGACGCAGGGCAGCAATCACCAGGTGTTGCACCTGGGGGACAAGCTGGTTAAAACCACTGATATCAGCTGGGGTTTCTGATGGGTCCAGGGCCGCCATGATTTCATTTCTCACCGGCTGGGTTAGATGATTCAGAATAAGCGAACCAATGATCATAGTATGAACGGCAAGGGGATTTGTTTGTACAAAAACGCCTTTTTCCACACCTTCGTCAAGTATTGCCTGGACAATCCTGACGGTCACACTCACCTCTTCAAAAATAGCCGGGCCGAAATTGGCCCACCCGGACACCATCTCCCGTATCATGATCCGGGTGAAATGGGGATGGGCATCCATGATGGCGGCAACGCTGGCGATATAAGTTGTTAATTTGTCTTCGGGCGTGGCTTTGGACTGGATGTCCTTGTGGAGCTGTGCTGCCCGGTCCTGGTAGATGTCATGGATAACCGCCTGGTACAGGGCCAGTTTATTTCCGATCCGGTAATAAATCATGGCCTTGTTTACCCCGGCTTTGCGGGCAATGGCATCAACCCGGGCGCCGTTATATCCACGGGTGGCAAAAACCAGTAACGCTGCATTTAAAATTTTGCGCACAGACTGGTCTTTTTTATGCGCTCTGATGCCGGCATCCGCCATTGCTGATTCCTTTTTGCCTAAAATTTTTTTGTATCAGAATTTGAAAAAATTTAACCATCCGTTTAAAATAACCGGTTAGTTTATGTTTGTCCAGGGTGGATGGGGGAAAAGCAGCATAAGGATCAAAATTAAATAGTCTTGGGTTCTGAAAAGTATATTTTCTTTACACAATTTAACAAAGTTGATACACGATCTTTAGTTCAGTATAGTTCTATGCGCTCTGACATTTTTTTTTATTGGAGTCTTTGGATACAGATATGAATAATGACCCATTTAAGTTTTGAGATTCCCGGATATCGTGTGGGAATCCGTATCACTGGAAATTGTTCTGCTCAATACAGAAGAGTCACTGGCTGGGTGCTCCAAAGTACCTAAAAAGATCCCGACTGCAGCTGTTGTTGATATAGCTCTTGGAGAGACGACCGAGGATCGGTAAGAAGCTATCTATATAATATGCTTTAAGAATTGTGTATATTTGTTGTCGGTGGTTTTTGTGATGCGCCGCTCGCCCGGTAAAACAGAACGTTATTTTATAGGTGAAAATAAATGTTCGAAAAGCAAAGTTGGTTCATATTTGCGTTGGTTGGCATGATAAGCTTCGCTTGTATGGCGCTGAGTCTCAAGAAATTAACTTATGATTTGCCAACTTCTGTTATCCTCTTATATTTATTTGCATTTACCACCCCGGCTTATCTGATTTACAATGTTACGACCGGAACGCCTTTAAATATAAATTGTACTGCCTTACTTTTCTTGTTGTTGGCATCTGTTTTCGCATTTATTGGAAATTTGTGCGATGTTGAAGCGCTTCGGTTGGCGCCGAATGCCGGCTATGCATCCGCCATCAAATCGGGACAAATTATTGTCATAACATTGATGGCATTTTTATTATTTAAAGATCAACGAATTACCTTATCCGGTTTGATTGGTGTTGCATTGATTTTTGCCGGTGTTTTCCTGCTTTCATATCAAAGATAATCCGGATAGGGCGCCTCTTCACTTAAGATCCTCCCACACTATTCGGCGCATGTCGTGTTTACCAAAGCTGTTCGGCTGATCAGAAGATCAATTGCCTGGCAAATTATTTTATACCCGGTTTATATCCTGGAGATGTTTACATGTGAAAAAGAAGTGACAGGAAAGACAAAAAAAGTTAAAAAATGCAGAAATATAAATGGGTGCCTGTCTGTGGGTAACGGACTAACGGCCATGGGCCGACCTGGTTTATAAGCACCCAGGCTCAACCCACAACAAAACATGAAAGTAATTTAGCAACTTATTGATACTTTCATATAAACCGCGGAATAGACCGCAGGGCTGAAATTATACCATTGGACTTGATCCGGGAAATACCAGCAAAAGGAGTAATGATCACATGAGTCTTAAAAAGGATATTCAAGCCCGAATAATTCATGCCGTTGAAACCGTAAAGCAGACCAATCCCATGGCAGGATCAGTTACCAACACCGTGACCATCAATTTTGTTGCCAATGCCCAACTTGCCGTGGGTGGTTCGGCAGCCATGGTTTATTTACCGGATGAAGCCCAATTCCTGGCCCAGGCCGGTGGTGCCGCCTACATAAACGTGGGCACCCTCTCACCGGTCTATGAAAAGACGTTGCCCGCCATGGCAAAAACGCTGCACCACAGTGGAAAACCATGGGTTTTGGATCCTGTGGCCATCGGCATTGGTGAGCTTCGTACCCGGCTGTTGCTGGATTTTAAACCCTGTAAACCCAGTATCATCCGTGGCAATGCCTCTGAAATTATTGCCCTGGCCGGGTTATGGGGGCTGGCCGGGGGTACAAAAACATCCAATGTCCGGGGTGTGGATTCCCAGGACCCGGTAAGTGCGGCCAAGGATGCCGCCGTGGCACTGGCTATATGGACCGGCGGGGCTGTGGCTGTTTCGGGCAAGCAGGATTTGATTACCGATGGAACTGTTGCAGCCATTTGTTATGGCGGCTCGCACTTTATGGAAAGAATCACCGGCTCAGGCTGTTCTTTAGGGGGCGTCATGGCTGTTTATGCAACGGCAACATCCGCGTTTATCGCGGCGTTGACGGGTTCGGCGGTTTACAACCTGGCCGGTTGCCGCGCAGCTGAAAAAACAGATGCCCCGGCAAGTTTTCAGGTTCACTTTCTGGATGAGCTGTATAAAGCAAAACCCAGGGAAATTGCAGATAACCCATTTGAGATTGAGGAGGTTTAATATATGAATACATTGGTTGCAGTTGCCATAGCCCCCAGCGGTACCGGGGATGAGCTTAGCAATGAGGTGGCGCAAGTGATAAAAATCATCAGGGAATCAGGTCTTAAAAATCGAACCAATTCCATGTTCACGGAGATTGAAGGCCCTTGGGATGACGTGATGAAGGTGGTAAAGGACGCAACATTTGTTCTGGCCGAAAAAGGCATTCGTACGGAGGTTGTTTTGAAGGCAGATGTACGTCCTGGATTTACGGACATGATGACGTCCAAAGTGGATAAGGTGAATGGTATTTTGCAAGGGACGGATGCGCATGAGAAGTAAACTGGATATTTCAGCATATTTTGTGGTGGGACCGGAGAATACCAAAGGCCGGCCTGTGACGCCCATTATCCGGGATGCCGTGAACGCCGGTTTTACATGCGTGCAGGTCCGGTCAAAAACGGCATCTGCAAGGGAATTGATTGAATTAACCGGTCAGGCGGCCGAGGTCATCGCTCAAGCCGGCAAATCCGACATTGTGACCCTGTTGGTGAATGACCGCCTTGACGTGGCGCTGGCAGCAAAAAAACAAGGAATACAAGTTGACGGCATCCATGTGGGCCAAACGGATATCCCTGTGGAGGTCTGCCGGGAATATTTAGGTCCTGATGCTGTTGTGGGCTTGTCCGCCAGAACCCATGAACTGTTCGAATACATAAAAAATGCCGATGTCAGCCTGATCGACTATTTTGGCGCAGGCCCCCTGCATGAAACAACGACCAAGCCGGACAGCGGACTTGATATAGACGGAAAAAGAATTACAAGAAGCATTGACGATATTACAACGCTTGCCCAACTCAGTTCAATTCCCGTCGTGGTTGGCGGCGGCGTCAAACTTGCCGACATACCGGAGCTTGCCTGGACAGGCGTTGCCGGATTTTTTGTTGTATCTGCGATATCTGAGGCAGATGACCCAGGGCACGAAGCCGCAAACCTGGTTGAAAGCTGGAACAGTCATAAGCGGTAATATATTGAATAAAGGAAATTAAATGAATATCGACGACATTTACATTCAACTAAAAGAGGCCTTAAAATCAGAAATCGTCCGCCACGATCTGGCAGACAAAAGAATTGACATCAAGTGCAAACCTTTGTCCGTAGAAGAGGCCATCGGTACACCGGAACATGATGACTACCCCATTGTCAAAGGCAAAGAGGTGATGATGGCGGCAACATTTGATGGGGCTGTGGGGCAGTCGTTCACAGACGAGTATACGGATATCTCTTTGTCTGTAAATGGCCTGCTTGAATTGGACCACACAAAGACCAGTGACCGGGCTATTTTCATTGCAGGGCTTAATGCGGTTTATAGATCCTTAGATCTTTGTGAAAAAACAATACATTGCAAGGATCAGGAACCGGTGGAGTGCGCCAAGAATCTGATTGAGCAACCGCAGTTTTCAGGGAAAAAGATTCTTCTGGTCGGACTTCAGCCCAGATTTTTGGAATATCTTGCCAAACAGAACACGATGCGGGTACTGGATCTTGACCCGGACAACGTGGGCACCGAAAAGTTTGGTGTGCCCATAGAATCCGGGGAAAACTTCGAGGAAGCCCTTGACTGGTGTGACATGATATTTGCCACCGGGTCCACCATTGTGAACGGCACCATTACCACTTTTTTAAATTCCGGCAAACCTGCTGTGTTTTTCGGGGTGACCATCAGTGCCCCGGCCAAGATTTTGGGACTTTCAAGCTATTGCCGTTGCGGGCACTGAGGAGACCTGCCCTGACCGGCAGGATGTTTCCGGGCCCTATTGGATATTTTATTTCACCATCAAGGACATGAAGCGCATGAAGAATATAGACCGAAAAATTAAGCTTCATCTCCTTCATGCCCTTGAAGGTTTTAATTCGAAAATTATCTTAATTTTATGAAATTGGAATAAAACCATCAAGAAAGAGGGATAAAAAACATGGGTGAGAACCAATTGATTATTCGGTGTACGAAATGCGGGGCAAAGAACCGGGTGCCTGAAAACAGGATTTCGGAAAACCCCAAGTGCGGCAAGTGCGGAACAATCTTGCCGCTTGAAATTTTTGATGCCCCTGTAAACGTTACGGATGCCAATTTTGACCGGGAGGTCATGCAGTCATCCCTGCCGGTGCTGGTGGATTGCTGGGCCCCCTGGTGCGGTCCCTGCCGGGCTGTGGGGCCCATAATGGATAGTCTGGCAAAAACGTATAAGGGGCGCCTTAAAATAGCCAAGGTTAATGTGGACGAAAATCCGGGAACCGGATCAAAATACCGCATTCAAAGCATTCCTACCATGCTTTTCGTGAAAGACGGCCGTCTGGTCGATCAGGTCACAGGGGCTTTGCCTAAGGAGGCTTTGGAAGCCCGCATTAAATCATTCATCTGATCAAATCCCTTGCCGGGTTTATTCCGTCAAGGGATTTATTTTTGCTTTGCAGAAGTCGACTATTTATACGTCCATGATGGCAATATATTTCCCGTAGAGGTGAAAAGCGGCCTAAGGGAAAATTGAAAAGTCTTCATCTTTTTATGCAGGAGCATCCGGATATTAAAACCGGATATGTGATGTCGCCCATTGTATTTGAAAGACAACGTTTAGATAATATAATTTTTATTCCCATTTACACCCGCTTTGAGTAGCTGTAACGGCTCGGAATAATTCAGGCCGGGAAATAAGAGTACCGAGCCTTAATTCTGCCATTTCTCGCCTTTCTGAGATCATTGACAGTCCGCTTTTATACCATCATTGAACTCCCCAGGAAAAATCGAATCGTTAGGAATTGAAAACCGGGCGATACACATAATAGTACTCTCTTTATAGAGATTGGTTTGATACCATTGGTGGCTGGTCAAATATTTCTACCAAATATGAAAGCACCCATCTATCTTTGAAGATCAAGCTGTTTTTTAAATTCCGACGGCGTTACACCATATAACGCTTTAAATTTTTGATAGAAGTTCCCGATACTTGAGAATCCGCTTTCCAAGGCGGCTTCCGTAATGCTTTTCCCTGTTTTCGAAAGTATGGCACCCGCCGTCTGCAGCCTTCGCATGTTCATATATTCAACAATACTGATGCTTGTGAATTTTCTAAATTCCCTGGTAAGCAAGCTTCTGGACATGCCGAACTCGGATGCGATTATATCAAGGGTGAGTTGTTCTGTCAGATTGTCGTCTATCCAGTTGCAGATACGATCCACCGTGTCTCCATGACGTCCCTGGCTGTCCATGTCGCCTGCTCCCTGGTTTTTGAAATGAATGGCCAGGATAAGACCGATTCTGCCCCAGATAATATCAAGGTCCTTTTTTTCTGTCTCCCCGAGAGCGTCCGGGATCTTGTCAAAAAGAGCTGAAAACTCACTGTTTTCTTCATGGTCGGAAAAAACCGCCGGGGTCTTTTTAATATTTTGGAGCCAGTTTGATAATGAGGAGGAAAGATGAATGGCAGCATCCGCAGCCGTAAGGCACAGAATTTTTAAATCCGCCGACTCATCCTGTCCGAAAAGGAATCGATGCCTGCTTTCCGGCAGGATGAGAATGAAGCGGCCGCCTTGAAATGAAATATCCTGATTGTCAAAAATGATATGTCCCCGCCCTTTTCGGCAGTACAGCAACTCATATACTTCATGGGAATG
Source organism: Desulfobacter curvatus DSM 3379 (assembly GCF_000373985.1). Classification (GTDB taxonomy): domain Bacteria; phylum Desulfobacterota; class Desulfobacteria; order Desulfobacterales; family Desulfobacteraceae; genus Desulfobacter; species Desulfobacter curvatus. Next base: position 2,828 of record NZ_KB893062.1, on the reverse strand, counting down.
CCACCCTAAAGATTCCTTAAGATCCAGTGTCATGCTCCAGTACATAATAATTTACCCGATTCGATAATAATTGTAGCCAATAATGAAAGACTGTAGAGAACCATTCTGCTATCATGCTTTCATTATATGGTATAATATACCCGAAATGATAATTTATCAATTTTTAAGTAATGGAGAATCAAAATGGCAGAACAGAACACACACGTTATCCACGCTTTTAGGCAGATGTGGGGCAACTATCCGGAATTGGTCCTTCTGCTGAACCAAAAACATGAGATCGTTGCCGTGAACAAAGTGGCCCAGGACCTTGGGATAGAACCCGGCATCAACTGCTTCTCCCTGAACGGGACAGGCCGGATGTGCAAGGGGTGCAAAGCCCCGGTGATGCGCAAGCAAGGCAAAGCCCAAAGAGATGTAGTCCACAATGACACCCTTGGCATTGTGGATTCATACTGGATCCCGGTGGATGACAGTGACGGCCTTTACGTTCATTTCGGCAACAATATTACGCAATGGGCAGATCCCCAAAAAGTTTCCGGGACAAAAGACGCGTGACTCGGACCAATAAGGGGTGCCCCTGACAATATAAAGAAAACATCCGGGGGGGGGGGCAATGCTTTATGCCTGCGTCCCCGGACCACTTCATAAAAACGTCTAACTGATGGAATTTAAAATAAATAAAGACTTCTATGCTTTTTCGGCTGACAGCCTGTAGGGCAAAGCGGTCAGTATGGATGTTTACCGGGGAAAAGCGGGGCTTGTGGTTAATACAGCCAGTAAATGCGGCCTGACCGCTGGAATCGCTCTACCGGGAATATAAGGACAACGGCCTGATCATCCTGGGATTTCCGTGCAACCAGTTTGGCCGCCAGGAGCCCGGGGATGAAAAGTCCATTTCAGAAGGGAATCCGAGGTGCAGGTCTTGACCGTTTATGAAAGGAGTATATCGTGGAAAAATATAAAATGGATCCGCTATTATTGAAGGTTGCCACCTTGGCCTGTTTCATCCTGGCCGGGCTGACCCTGATGCCCTGGCCATATGCCCGGGATATATCCGTGCTGGGTTACCGGGCATTATGCCCGTTTAGCCCCATCAGCACCGGCCTGATGTGTTATGCCGGCATCATGGTAAATGGGCACCGCCGCAGAGTCCGATAGCTGTTTTTCCGTATGGGATTCCCAGTTTTTTCATTTTTTCCCCTCAGGGTGCTCGGGTGAAGACCACGCAGGTGCACGGAAACATCCTGGCCCTCAATCTTTCACCCAGCTTAAGTCAGCGCTTTTTTGAGGACTGATCCTTTCTGTTTCTGGCGTTATTATTTTTCTATCTGAATTCTATGGAACCTTTTTTTGCCTGCCCTTAAAATAATTTCTCCATCTTTAAGATGGTCGGAAGTAACTAATACATCAAAGGCTGCAATCGTCTCTCCATTAATATATGCTCCACCCTGATTAATCAGGCGTCTTGCCTCCCCACCAGATTTGGTAAGCCCGGTGTGGAAGAAAAGTTCATAGGCTGGAATTCCCTTCGCAAACTTTTTGAAGGGCACACAGGTTGTAGGTAGTGCAATTGAGCTTTTATTGCTGTTTTCCCTGGGGATGCTGGATGAAGGCAGAATCTTTTCAGAAATGATACGATTCCCAAAAACAGCAGAAGAAGAGGCTTGAGCTTTTACGGCAGCTTCCCTGCCGTGGGCCAGACAAGTGCTCTCAAACGCCAGGATTTCTTTTCCTGATTTAATTCGGCATCAATCAATTTGTTGACCTGCTTGATTTCCGGCATAGGGAGAAAAGTAAAAAGTGATAGAAAACGCTCCACATCCCTGTCATCTGTACTCATCCAAAATTGGTAGTATTCATAGGACGATGTTTTTTTAGGATCAAGCCAGACAGCATTACCAGCAGTTTTTCCCATTTTGCTCCCGTCACTTTTGGTAATCAATTTGTAGGTGATACCAAATGCCGTTTTTTGTCTGCTTTTGCGAATCAGTTCAACACCTGCAAGTATATTTCCCCATTGATCACTTCCCCCCATTTGAAGCATGCAGTTATGCCCGTCAAAAAGTGTTAAAAATCGAATGCCTGCAACAGCATGTAATTAAACTCAATGAAACTTAATCCACCTTCGGATTCAATTCTGTGGCGATAGCTTTCTGCTTTGATCATTTTATTTATACTGAAATGCCGACCAATATCCCTGAGAAAGGGAATATATTCAAGAGATGCAAGCCAATCGGCATTATTTGCCAGAATGGCCTTACCTTCGTCAAAATCAAGAAATCTCGACAGTTGTTTTTTGATACTTTGAACGTTTTTTTCAATGGTATCTAAAGTCATCATCTGCCGCATCTCATTTTTTCCGATAGGATCACCTATACGGCCTGTATCCCCTCCGACAAGGGCTATTGGGATGTGCCCATTCCGCTGCATATGCGCAAGGGACATGATTGGAACCAGATGCCCCACGTGAAGGCTGTCGGCAGTGGGGTCAAAGCCTATATAGCAATGCCTGTTTTCCTTTGTCAGGTAACCTTCCAATTCTTCCTCATGAGTTTGGTTGTCGATAAAACCACGTTCTTTTAAAATATCTATAGTTCCGGTCATATGACTTGATACTTTCATCAATTTCATATAGTATAATCNCTCCGAAGTTTACCTAAAATAAGGAGCAGAGCCATGGCCCAAGGCAAAGCGCTTACACCAGAAGAGAAAAAAGCAATAGTGGCCCTAAAAAAATATTTTGACCGCACTATAGATGATCTTGAGGAACAGAAAGAATTAAGTGCGCAGAGGGTGTCAAATGCTCTTGGGTTTGGTTTAGCGACGGT
>NZ_KB893061.1 GCF_000373985.1 Desulfobacter curvatus DSM 3379 | reverse complement strand
TGCGCGACAATAGGGAGGGATGAAAAAAGGAAAAAATGGAAGATATTAAGAGAATAACTTAGATCTCAATATTCTGCCGCCGGGGGATTTTGACCCGGCCACGGGTGGGGGATTTTAAAGTGGCCATCTGGGTTTTTTGTTTTTATGCCCCAGTAAACTCCACGCTTGAGCGCCCACCTCAAAAAACTGGGCGGAGAAGAAAACTCCTCAAGCCCGAGGAAAGGCCTCGGGGAAATTGAAAGACGTGGGGTAAACATTATTGGGAAAAAAATCAGATGAAAAAATCCAAGAATTACTTGAGGAAATGATAATTGAACTGGTCGTATCAATCCTCAAAAATAAAACTAGGGCGGACCAGGAACAATAAAATTGAATACGCCACCACATTATTTGAAGATGTGGTGGCATCCATATTAAAGGAGCGAACCTATGACAATAGAACAAGACATCAAAGGGATAGCCATTTATGTCAGGTCCAGCAAGGACCGGCATGATGTATCCTGCGAGGCACAAAGAGCAGAACTACAAGAATATGCCATTTCCAAGGGATATAACCAGATGCACATTTTCGAAGATAAGGCCCTGTCATCAACCAGGGACATCAGGCCGCAGTTTGATGACATGATAGGCCAAGCCAGCTCTGCCAATCCCCCGTTCAGAACTATCCTATGTAAGGACACCAGCCGATTTGGGCGGGACAGCACAGAAAAGAATGTTCTGCTGTGGCAGTTGAGGAAAAAGCATGGCATAGAGGTTGTATTCAAAGATATGCCCCACACCGGCAGTTTTATGGATGAAGCCTTCGAACAAATCATGTCAGCCATGGACTACATCCATTCACAGCAGAGCAAGGTTAAGGGCGTCGCCAGCATGAAGCAGAACGTCAGGAACGGATACCGGGCTGGTGGGCAGGCCCCTTTTGGATATCAACTGGAAGACATCACAATCGGCCAACACCGCAACGGGGACACCATTACCAAGACCAAACTAACCCCGGACCCGGAAACGGCCCCTTACGCAAGGGAATGCTTTGAGAGACGGGCGAAAAATGAACCAAGACGAGCCATCCTAACGGATTTTCATCGGAGAGGTGTGCCAACGCCAACGGGTTCAACTCATTGGGCGGTATCGACAGCCAAGTCCATGGAGGACAACATCGAAACCTACCTTGGCCATACCGTTTTCAACCGGCACAACGAAAGGTTGAAGAAAAACGGCAAGCCGGATGGATACAAGGAAGGCAAGAAGTTCCGGGAGCGGGAGGAATGGGTAATCACCGAAAACACCCATGAGCCGTTAGTTAGCAAAGAAATAGCCCAGATAATCATCAGCAACAAGGAGAAGGGATTGCGGGATAGCCCATATAACACCAAGACCTATCCCCTCACTGGGATATTGAAATGCGGTGTCTGTGGTGCCAATTTCATGGGCGACAGTGGTTATTACCGGTGTAATTCAAAGAGCGTAATCGGTTCCAGGTGCGCAAACAACGGCATCGCCCAGGGCATGGTAGAGCAGGCGTTGATAGCCCTGTTGACGCAGGTGGTATTAAAAGTGGGCAACCTTCAACGGGTCATTGACAAAATACACCAGCGGTTTTCAGCGGTTGATACCTCCAGGCTCACGGCCATGACCAAACAATTAGAAGATGTGGCAGACCATCGCAAGAAACTGATTGCCCTCCACATGAAAAACCTCATTGATGAAGGTGAGTTGGCAGCTGAATTGAAAATATTAAATGAAAAGAAGGCAGACCTTGAGCAGAATATAGCGGCTGAAAAAGCAGAAAGCCAGGTATCCGAAATATCAAAGGATGACATCCGGGAAGTTATTAACAATCTGTCCCAGGAAATACGTCATGCTTCACCGGAGAAACTTCGGATGGTATTTAACAACCTGTTTGAGGAAATCAAAATAAGTCCCAAAACCCAAAAACCGAAAAAGCCCTGGAGTAGGTTGTTGCTACTCAAAGGCATCTCGGTTTCTTTTACTGGGGTAAAAGTGGCGTCCCCAAGGGGATTCGAACCCCTGTCGCAGGCGTGAAAGGCCTGTGTCCTGGACCGGGCTAGACGATGGGGACACTTAACTTTCGGCACTTATTAAGTTGGTGGGCCGTGCTGGGCTCGAACCAGCGACTCTCTGCTTAAAAGGCAGATACTCTGCCAACTGAGTTAACGGCCCGTGGCAGTGCCAAAAACAGGAGCAATCTATACATTTTAAGATTGCTTGTCAACTATTTTTTTGTATTTTTTTGATTTAAATTTTATTTTAACAAATTTATAGTATCTACAGAGATAAGTGGATCCAAATTTTCCATAATGGCTGCAATGTCGGCAAAATCTGAAATTCGGGTCCCAGATCCTTTTCAAAGAATGCCAGACTCTCCATATCGGTCCATTTTTTCCTAAAAAACTTCTTTAAACAACTCTTCCGTACTCAACACCTCATCCGGACTTGGCGTATACTGCGTTGGCTCCGTGCCTTCCTTAAAATATTCAAAAATGGCATTTTGGCTCTGGGCAATGGGCAGAAGGCCGGTTTCGGCATCTATCTTAACGCTGATGATACCTTCGGGCACTGTGAATTCCCGAACGGATTTGCCTTCCAGGGCATGCTGCATATAATCCAGCCAGATTGGGCTTGCAGCCCTGGAACCTGTCTCTCCTCTGCCGATGGGTGCTCCCTGGTCAAGCCCCACCCAGACCCCGGTGGTGTACCTGGGGGTAAATCCCATGAACCAGGCATCGTGCAGATCATTGGTGGTGCCTGTTTTACCTGCGGTGGGCCGATTCAGAGCTTTAACTCTCTGCCCGGTACCCTCCTGCACCACGCTTTCAAGCATACTTGTCATGAGATAGGCCGTACCCATATCAATGACCTTCTTACGGATCAGCTTTGAAGATTCCAGAAGCCTGTTGTCCCGGTCATAAATTTCAGTAATAAATACCGGTTCAATCAGGTATCCCAGGTTGGAAAATACTGAATACGCCTTGGTCAGGTCGAGCAGGGAAACCCCTGAAGATCCAAGGGCAATGGATAGATCCCGGGAGAATGGGGCGGTGATCCCAAGTTTTTTTGCATAAGAGACGACATAATCTATACCGATATCCTGAAGGATTTTGATGGAGACAATATTTCTGGATTTGGTTAAGGCCTGGCGAAGCAACGTAGGACCGTAGAATTTATGTGCATAGTTGTGGGGTTTCCACACCCTGTCATGCAGCCTGTCCTCATATACCACCGGAGAGTCAATAATAATTGTAGCCGGCGTGTATCCCTTGTCAAGGGCCGCCGCGTACAGGATGGGCTTAAACGCGGATCCCGGCTGGCGTCTTGACTGAAATGCCCGGTTGAACTGGGAGTCTTTGAAATCTCTTCCGCCGATCATGGCTTTTACATGGCCGGTTTCAGCTTCAATGCTCAGAAGTGCGGACTGGGCAATGGGCTCCTGATATAAAGCAAATTCATATTCCGCTTCCCCCGTCATCTCCTCAAGGACCTCCAGATAGATGACATCCCCGGTTTTTAATGCCTGGGAAGGCTTGGTAATTTGGGCATATTGGTAGGATACTCTGGGGTTTGGTTTTCGTGCCCATGTCATGGTGGCCAACCGTATGATTCCTGTAGCATTACCGACCCTTACATGGGTAAGCTGATTGCGATCATCCACCTCCAGGACGACCCCTTTATATACCCCTCCTTTGACCGGGCGACTTCCGTTCAGTTCTTCGGCAACGGTGCGACTGAAATCCGTTACCTGAAGGGCGGGTATATTTTTTACAGGACCTCGGTATCCGCAACGTTTATCTAATTCTGACAGGCCTTTATTGACGGCATTCCGGGCGAATTTCTGCAGTTCAATGTTCACTGCCGTATGAATACTCACCCCCTGGGTGTAAAGCATCTCCTTACCGTATTTTTTTTCAACATAGCGTCTGACATGTTCAGTGTAACAGGGAACCCGCTCAATGAACCAGTTTTTCCGGGGTTTGACATCAAGCTTGACACCCAGGGCTTCGGTGGCCTCCAGGTTAGAAATCATACCCTCTTCCTTCATGCGGTTCAGGGTATACACCTGGCGCTGCCTGGCCAGCTCCGGATGATGAAAGGGGCTGTATCTGCTGGGTGCCTGGGGCAGGCCTGCCAGCATGGCACATTCAGCCAGGGTCAGGTCCTTGGCATGTTTTCCGAAATAATTTTCAGACGCCGCTTCAACGCCGTAAGCGCCGTGTCCCAGGTAAATCTGATTCAAATAAAGGAAGAGGATTTCATCTTTGGAAAGCTTTTTTTCAATTTTATAAGCAAGAATCGCCTCTTTAAATTTGCGTTCATACGTCTTTTCCGGGGTAAGAAGAAAAGATTTTGTCACCTGCTGGGTGATGGTGGACCCCCCCTGCACAATGGTACCGGCCTTAAAATTTTTAATAAACGCCCTGACAATGGATTTCACATCAATGCCGGGGTGTTCCCTGAAGCGGGAATCTTCTGCCGCCACAAACGCATTAAGCAGATTGACAGGCATATCCGACAACGGAATGACAATTCTGCGCTCTTTGTAAAACTCACCGATTTTTCTGCCGTCATCGGAGAACACATTGGTCACAATGGCCGGGCGGTAATCATTGAGCGTATTGATCTGGGGAAGGTCCTGGCTGAGATAAAAAAATCCGGCGGTAATGGCGGCGCATCCCGCAATAACGGCAAGGATGAGCAGGATGAATAGCCACATGAAAAGGGAGAACCATGTGCTTCTTTCTTTCTTCTTGCTTCGCTTCTTCAAAATCTGGGTCCGGCTTTGTTGTTTTGTCATAAGGTTTCGAAATAGTATTATATTTTGATAAAATAGTTGCTTTTATCAGATTAGAATTAAGATGGCAATAGAAAGGCAGAGGCCTATCTGTCCGAAACGCGGCGTCGAGCTATACATTGAGGGGGTGTTCAGCAAGCGTGTGAAATCCGGAGAGATGCCTTTTTATGCAATCCACAAATAATGTAACTTAAATGTACCAAAACCATTAAATAACAAATTTGTGTTTATTTTTGAAGCTACAAATCCCACTCTGACATATATGACAATATTGTTATTGTTCACCTCTTCTGATTCATAAAAACCGCAAAGGTTCTATAACAGTCATGAACTGACCCTGCCTATCAACGTCTATCCCCATCCCACAACAAAACATGATTACAATTCAACAAGTTAATTTGGCGTCCACAATAAAAATTAAAAAATTTTATAGCTGTAGTCTTCTTTAATCAAACATTCTATGATCAAAGTTATTGCGTGGAAACTGTTTTTGAGCCGCCTGGCATTAGAATTGCTGTCAATTATGAGAAGTGTCCCGATAATCAAAAAAATAGTAAAGGAGACCCGGATAATATGCCAACCAACATTCATGCAGACTTGAAAATATATGAGATAATCCAGCGCTTTCCCCAGACCCGGTCGGTTTTTGTGGCAAATGGCCTGGGCGCCCTGGTCAGCGACGATGCCATGCGGGTGCTTGCACCGTTTTTAACCCTGGGCACCGCGCTAAAAAGTCGATTTATCAACATTGAGGCATTCATTGAGATGCTTGAGGGCGCCATCGCCCGGGAGCCTGTAATTGACACGCCCGGCCTGGCCTCCATGGAAGCCCAGAAAGACTTGAGCTTTCTGGGGCTTATGCCCTGTGGTTTAAAAATGCCCTTTAGCCGGGCGTTTTCCCAATTTTTAAACGAACTCCAAACCCAAGAGGGGCTTGGCATTCAATCGGCGGTTGAAGGGAATGTAAACCAGGAACTGTCTTATTATTCCTATGTTGACACCATTGAATCCAAAGATGAACTTCCTGATATTATTGTGTCAGCTGATTTTAATGTTTTTCTAGGCCGGCGGTTTTACAACCATTTTGTAGCTCCGGGACATTTTACAGGCTATGGCGAACTATCTGCCGGACCCAATTTTTCAGATGCGCAAATTTTAGATCCCAAAAACGAATATACCATTTTGTGCATAAATCCTCTGGTGGTGATCGCCAACCTTGATAAGCTGGAAAACAGAGAACTGCCGCGCACCTGGGAAGATATGCTAGCACCGGAGTGGAAAAAAAGCCTGATCATCAGGGGAGGAGACGGATTTTATTGTCACGCGGTTCTGCTGCCCATATTCAAGGAATTCGGCAACAAGGGGTTAGAGGCCTTGGCAGGCAATGTGCTTGAAGGGCTCCATCCGGCACAGATGGTCAACCGGATAGACAATAACGGTCCGGGTGCACTTTATGTGATGCCGGCTTTTTTTGCCGACCGCATCCGCCACCAGGAGCGAATTAAGAGGATATGGCCGGATGACGGGGCCCTTGCAAGCCCGGTCATTCTCCAGGTCAAACCTGAAAAAAAAGAGGAACTCAAACCGGTTCTTGATTATCTTGTGGGCAATCAGCTTGCACAGATCCTTGCAGGTGCCGGATTTCCCGTGCCCCATGCAGATGTGGCCGCCGATGTCCAGACAAAACCACTGAAATGGCTGGGGTGGGATTTCTTAAAACAGAATGACCTGCCTGCCTTAAATGTTGAAATTGATAAAATCTTCACGCCCCTGGCTCCTTGATGTTCCATGAACCAGGTATTGAAAAAAGCGGATTCGTCTATCAGGCTGGTAACGGTAGCCGGACCGCCTTCAAGCGGAAAAACCTCTTTGATCCTGCATACGGCAGCAGTGCTGTCGGACCAAGGGCTTCGTATCGGTATCATCAAGTTCGACTGCCTTACCGGAGACGATCACAAAAGATATGAGTGCGCCGGCCTGCCTGTGAAAAAAGGGCTGGCCGGAGGGCTGTGTCCGGATCATTTCTTTATTGCAAATATTGAGGCTTGTGTGCAATGGGGTCTCAGCCAGGGCTTTGACCTGTTGATCAGTGAAAGTGCAGGGCTTTGCAACCGGTGTTCTCCCCATATTAAAGGGGTTCTGGCCGTGTGTGTCATTGATCATTTAAGCGGTGTGAATACACCCAGAAAAATCGGCCCCATGTTGAAAAACGCCGATCTTGTGGTACTGACCAAGGGGGACATTGTTTCCCAGGCTGAACGGGAAGTCTTTTCCTTTCGTGTCCGCCAGGCCAATGCAAAGGCTGCGGTACTGCCGGTCAATGGGTTAACGGGCCAGGGATCTCTTCTGGCTGCCGGTCATTTTAAAACAGCGCCCGCCATTCATTCACTTAACGGGATGCGTCTTCGTTTTACCATGCCCGCCGCCCTGTGTTCCTATTGTTTAGGAGAGACCAGGATCGGGCCTGACAGCCAGATCGGCAATGTCAAAACCATGGATTTTACGTGATGGGAAACGTGAACACAAAAGAGAACACGGATAGAGACATTTTAAATCTTGGTCTTGATACGCTGATAGGAAAATATCCATATCTGACGGATTTTTTCAGCGCCCTTGAGATTGATCCTTGTCCGGGGCAAAAGACACTGGCCATGGTCATTGAAAACCTGTCACCGGACCATTTGGGCAAATTTGGCCTGGACCACGAATCCCTGTCCACCCAGATTCTTGAATTTATTGCAAAGATGGAACAGTGCCGGCACAAGCGCCATGATAGCCTGGATCACCTGGTCATTGAGGCCGGATTCGATAAAAACGGGCATCCGGAAGCAATGGGAATCACCCTTTTTCCCGGTGAGGTGGTCAGTGTGGTGGGACCCACCGGTTCCGGCAAAAGCCAGCTTCTCTCGGATATTGAGTGCCTGGCCCAGGGGGATACCCCTTCGGGACGAAACGTGTTGCCGGACGGCAAACCGCTGGATGCACAGTCGCGTTTTTCCGGCGAGTTCAGACTGGTGGCCCAGCTTTCCCAGAACATGAATTTTGTTATGGATCTGACCGTGGAGGCATTTTTGCAAATGCATGCCGAAAGCCGCCTGATTGACAATATTCCTGAAAAAATAGAGCAGATCTACCAGTCTGCCGTCATGCTTGCCGGCGAACCGTTTTCCCTGGACACAGCCATTACGTCTCTCTCCGGCGGTCAGTCCCGGGCGCTGATGATCGCTGATGTGGCCTATCTGAGTGCATCCCCCGTGGTGTTGATTGATGAAATTGAAAATGCGGGCATAGACCGCGTCAAAGCGGTTTCCCTGCTGCTCAACAAGGACAAAATTGTCCTGATTGCCACCCACGATCCATTGCTTGCGCTGTCCTGCGACCGGCGTATTGTGATAAAAAACGGCAGTATTGCCGATGTGGTCAAAACGTTAGAGGCGGAGAAAAAAAGCGCTGCCTGCCTGTCCGGCCTGGACAAAAAGCTGGGCCTTTTGCGGGAACGGGTTCGAAAGGGGAAACACCTGGTTTTTGACCAAAATTTTTTCTTTGACCATTCTTGATCCATAGCAGTTCTTCCATGAATCCTTCTTAATTCTATTTTCAAATTGACATTTTGTGCCCAACCCATTAAATATTTAAGTTTTGATATGGTTGGTCGGATAAAATATGTATAATATTAAAGTGCTTCCAAATGTTTGGGCGCCTTAATGACCCGGCTTCAAGCGGCACTTGCCGCCTTCAATTTATCGAACACTCAAAATTATAAGGAAGACAGAAGAGTCATGCCGGAACTTGATTTTGACAAAACCGGCGGGCTGATCCCCGCCATTGCCCAGGACGCAGATACAGGTGAGGTGCTGATGCTGGCCTATATGAACCAGGAGGCCTTTGAAGAAACACTTGCCTGCGGCAATGCCGTATATTACAGCCGGTCCAGAAAAAAATTATGGAAAAAGGGAGAAACCTCGGGACACGTTCAAAAAGTCAGGGAGATCCGGGTGGACTGTGATAATGACACCGTGCTTCTTAAGGTAACCCAGATAGGCGGTGCCGCTTGCCACAAAGGGTACAAGAGCTGTTTTTACAAGGTTGTTGAAAACAATGAATTCAAAATAGTTGAACAGCGGGTCTTTGACCCGGAAAAGGTATACAAATAATGAATAAGAAGTTAAAGCTGGGCATTCCCAAAGGAAGCCTGCAAAATGCGACCGTCAACCTGTTCAGACGTTCGGGATGGAAAATAAACGTGGAAGGCAGAAGCTATTTCCCGGACATTGATGATGACACCATTGAATGCGCCCTGTGCCGGGCCCAGGAAATGTCCATCAATGTGGAATCCGGGGTTATTGACGCCGGCCTGACCGGCCTTGACTGGGTGGCGGAGCATGAGTCTGATGTCCATGTGGTGGCTGATCTTGTTTATTCAAAGGTTTCAGCCCGTCCGGCCCGCTGGGTGGTCGCCGTGGCTGGTGATTCCGACATGAACACCCTTGAGGACCTGGAAGGCAAAACCATTTCCACGGAACTTGTAAAATTTACAAAACGCTTTTTTGAATCCCGTAACATTAATGTGAATGTTAAATTTTCCTGGGGTGCCACAGAAGCCAAAATCGTATCCGGCCTTGCCGATGCCATTGTGGAGATCACGGAGACCGAAAGCACGATCCGGGCGCACAATTTAAAAGTGATCCACGAGATCATGAAAACCAACACCCAGCTCATTGCCAATAAAACCGCCTGGCAAGATCCTATAAAACGGGAAAAAATTGAGCAGATTGCCATGCTGCTCCAGGCAGCTCTTGTGGCAGAAAAGCTTGTAATGCTTAAAATGAATGTCCCTGAATCAAAAATTGCTGGTGTGGTAGACCTTCTGCCAAGCCTGAACGCCCCCACCGTGGCCTCCCTTTACCAATCCGACTGGTTCTCCGTAGAGACCGTGGTTGAAAACAGTGTGGTCCGGGATCTGATCCCCCAACTGTTGAAGGCAGGTGCTGAAGGTATCATTGAATGTGCATTAAATAAGGTAATCTGAAAATGACTGTGGCCAAACGATGTGAACAGATGAAACCGTTCATTGCCATGGACGTGATGGAAAAGATCCATAAGATGGAAGCCCAGGGGATTGACGTGATTCACATGGAGATCGGAGAGCCCGACTTTAATGTGCCTGAATGCGTCAACAGGGTCTGTGTCGAAGCGCTGGAACAGAACGAAACCAGCTACACCAACAGCCTGGGAGATCTTCGCCTGCGCCGGGCCATCAGTGATTATCACAAACGCATCTACGGCACAGATGTGGATCCCGACCAGATCCTTGTAACAAACGGAACCTCCCCGGCTATGCTTCTGGTGTTCAGCGCACTGCTGAACCCCGGTGATGAGGTCATTGTTTCAGACCCCCATTACGCCTGCTATGCCAATTTCATCCGGTATGTCCAAGGGGAACCTGTTTTTGTCAAGGTGCATGAGCAGAACGGCTTTATCTATACACCCGAAGCGATCAGGGAAAAAATTACACCGAAGACCAAGGCTATTTTTATCAATTCCCCGTCCAATCCAACGGGGACCGTCATCTCCGAGGACCGGATGAAGGAGATTGTTGACGTTGCCAAAGAACATGGTCTGTATATTGTTTCCGACGAAATTTACCATGGACTGACCTATGAAGGAAAAGACCACTCCATTTTGGAATTTACCGACCAGGCATTTGTTCTCAATGGGTTTTCCAAACTGTTTGCCATGACAGGGCTTCGCCTGGGTTACCTGATTGCGCCCCCCAAATTTATCCGGGCCCTTCAGGTGCTGCAGCAAAATTTCTTTATCTGTGCCAATTCGGTTACCCAGCTGGCAGGTGCAGCAGCACTGACCGATGCGGATAAGGAAACCCAGGCCATGCGCGATACATACAATGAGCGCAGAAAGTTCATGATCAAGCGGCTTAAAGAGATGGGGCTTTCAATGCTGGTGGAGCCCACCGGTGCTTTTTATGTTTTTGTAAGCTTTAAACATATATCCACCGATTCCTATGCCCTGGCATTTGATATCCTGGAAAAGGCGCACATCGGGGTTACCCCGGGCATTGATTTCGGTGCCAATGGTGAAGGGTATATACGATTCTCCTATGCCAATTCCCTGGACAACCTTAAAATCGGAATGGACCGTCTGGAAGGATATTTAAAAAAGTACGCATGAAAATCCGTGCCGTTGAATTTATAAAAAGTGCGGTAAAGCCCGCCCATTATCCGGAATACGATTTCCCGGAAATTGCGTTTGCGGGCAGATCCAATGTGGGAAAATCTTCTTTGATCAACACCTTGATTAACCGCAAGGATATGGTCAAAACAAGTTCCCGGCCCGGATGCACCCAGCTGATTAATTTTTTTCTGGTCAGTGGAGATATGCCCCAGGGGGATGCGCCCCAGGAAGAATTGTCCCTGGTGGATCTTCCCGGATATGGGTACGCCAAGGTGTCCAAAAAAATCAGGGCACAATGGCAGCCCATGGTGGAAACATATGTAGGGACGCGCAATAATCTGCTGGGGCTGATTCTGCTCATGGATATCCGCAGGGACCCCGGCAAAGAAGAGCTTGATATGGTCCGCTGGCTTGAATCAAAGCAGATGCCCTGTCTTCTGGTGTTGACCAAGGCGGATAAATTATCAAAAACCAAACAGTTAAAGCAGTTGGATGCCGCCTGCACGGCGTTTAACCGGGACCGGAACGGGATCGTTCTTTTTTCGGCTAAGACCCGCCAGGGCCGCCAGACCATATGGGATGAAATCCACAACCTCATTGATTGGTACCAGGAGGAAGAATAGATGTCTAAGATCTCCCGTTCGGGATTTGTTGGTATTATCGGCGCGCCCAACGCCGGGAAATCCACCCTGCTCAATCAGGTTCTGGGTCAAAAAATTTCAATTACATCCAAAAAGCCCCAGACCACCCGGGACCGTATCCTTGGTGTCGTGAATCGTCCCCATTCCCAAATCGTGTTTCTGGATACGCCGGGAATTCACAAAAGCACAACCCTGCTTAATCAGCGAATCGTGGACCAGGCGGTCCAGGCCATGGGCGATGTGGATTTGATTCTTTTTATGGTGGATGCGGCATCCCGGAACTATGCGTCGGAAAAGATGATCGTAAAGCGGTTTGAAACCGTGGGCAAACCGGTCATTCTGGCGCTGAACAAAATTGATCTGGCCAAAAAAGCGGCTGTATATGAGCAGGTGGAGATGTTCCGGCATATGTATGCGTTTGAGACGATTGTACCTGTCTCTGCCAGAAAAAACATTCAGGTGGATCTGCTCCTTGATGAAGTGGAATCCCGCCTGCCCCAGGGGCCACCCCTTTATCCCGAGGAGACCTTTACCGATGTTTCCGAAAAATATATGGTCAGCGAAATTATCCGGGAAAAGGTGTTCAGACTCACCGGCATGGAGATCCCCTATTCATCCGCTGTAACGGTGGATGCTTTTGACGTGGAAAAAAAGCTGATCGTCATCCATGCCAGCATTCATCTGGTGCGCGATTCCCAAAAGGGTATTGTCATAGGAAAAAACGGAAGTATGCTCAAGCGAATCGGATCAAACGCCAGGAAAGATATTGAACAGATGCTGGGCAGCAAGGTGCTGCTTAAACTCTTTGTTAAGGTAACCCGGGATTGGGTGTCCAATAAGCGCCACCTCAGTGAATTCGGATATTAACGCGTTTGAACGAAAAATAATCCACCAGCCGTGTTACAGAAAAATTTGCATCCGGGCCACTTTTCATCCAAACACAGGACTGACGATATGACTGACATAAATTTTTTTTCTTTTCCCGACGATACGGTATTGAAAAAGGAACGGGCTAAGGCCAGGCAGCTTCGGAGCAGCCAATGGTGGAAGCGAAAACGATCGGTGGGGATATGTCACTATTGCGGGAAAAAATTTCCCCCCAAAGAGTTGACCATGGACCATGTGATTCCCCTTTCCCGGGGAGGGCACTCGGAAAAATTTAACCTGGTCCCCTGCTGCAAGGAATGCAATACTCAAAAGCAACGAATGTTGCCGGCGGAGTGGGATGAATATATGGTACGCCTACAGGCTGATAAAAAAAACCGACCGGAGTGAATCCGGTCGGTTTTTATATTTTTGTACAATTAATGATTAATTGCTATTTGTTGCTGCACAGTCTGTGGATGGTCTGGGCATGCCATTCTCCACGACCTGAAAAGGTGGGCTGTCCAAGATCTATGAGATACTTGGCAACCTGGTCATAGGTGGCCCCTTGTTCACGCATGGTGTTGATGATCTCCATAATCTCTTCTCTGGGCATCAGATCTACGGCTTCACCGGATGATGATTCTGACGGTGCTGCTGGTGTTGGTGATGTAACAATCTTTCTGCGTTTTTTTACAATACTATTGTCTTGGTTGACATTTTGAGCTGCTGCCCTCCGGCGTTCTTCTTCAGCCATCTCCGCTTTGAGCAGATCTTCCACAGTGCCGTCAACATCTTCTTCTTCATCCGGAGCCTGGGACGATATATAATGATGCTCAAACGTCGGGGCGATATCCATCTCCTGGTCCGGGGAAAGATTCAGGCGGTCCATGATGATCTCAATGGCGTCAGCCTGGCGCTGGAGAAGATCTGCAGTTCTTTCCTGAATCGTAATCATATATTCCTGGTTTTTAATCAGAATATCAACCTGGGTGCCTAAATTATCCAGAATATCGGCCAAAAGAACGGTATTGGGATCTTCAGGTACCTGGTTGCCGGGTGTCTGGGGTCCTCCTGGAGGCATGGGACGTTTCATTTGCTGGGATCTATTATTACTGGGATAACCGGATCCCCCATATGAATTGAACCGGGATGTATTGGAATAGTACGAATTGTCAAAATTCTTTCTTGTTTTAGGTGTTCTCGCCTTCTCAGCCTGGCCGTTACGAAGGCTTTGTAAAAAATCGTTCATAATAAATAACCTCTTTCTCCTTGATTCCCCTTATGCCGCATGTTTAAATTTTTATCGGCCCGGGAGGTGCCTTGGTCTTCCTTAATCAACTAATGCGAGCAATAATAAGGATTTAATAATTCATTTTCTTTGGGTATATCGCAATCGCTCTTATCGTATTTTTTAAACCGCTTGTCAAGAAAAATTTTAACAAAATCCTAATACTGCACGATCAGGATTTTGTCGATTAAATGTTCATCAAAAGCAAGCTTGTCGTCGGCAGTCTGTTTCGAAGCATATTGAATACTTCGATGGTGTATGATAACATAATCTCCGAAAGATTGGCAACCCGTCAGAAATAAATTTTCGGGTAAAAATTGTAAAGATTTACGAAGAAAGCGTGTAGATGAAAAATAAGCACTACGACATCCCTTTTACAGTGGATACGGCTGATGTCATTACATCGGATCTGCTGGAACCCATTGAATATGCATATAAATCCAAACGCAGCATTGATATTAAAATTACCCAGCCCGAATACACTTCGGTCTGCCCCATGACAGGTTTGCCGGATAACGGGACGATCATTATCGAGTACCGCCCGGACGCCCATCTGGTGGAATTAAAATCACTTAAATATTATCTGATGCAATACAGAAACGTCGGAATGTTTTATGAGCATGTAGTGAATAAAATTCTGGACGATCTGGTCTCGGTCATAAATCCCCTTTACATGAAGGTGACCGGCGAATTCACTCCCCGCGGGGGGATTTCGTCCGTGGGATCTGCCGAATATATCAAGCCTTGAGGCCCGCCTCGAAATCCCGGATCATCTCAAGGGCCTGGGCACTGCTTGAAAGGGTGGATAATTCTTTGCGGAACGCGGCAGCTCCGGGCAACCCCCGGATAAACCATGCAAGCCTTCCCCGGAGCATTCTGCATGCCGTGGTTTCCCCGAAATAGGATACATACCCCTGGGTCAGCGCTTCCATTTTCCTGAAGATGGCCCAAGGCTCAGGTCGGGTGAATGTGCCATGGGCCACATACTGTTCGATCTGTGAAAGGACGAACGGATTGGCCATGGCCGCCCTTCCCACCATGACGGCGTCACAGCCTGTTTGAGAAAGCATTTCGCCTGCGTCCTGGGGGGTAATGATATCGCCGTTTCCAATCACGGGAATCCGGATAGCCTGTTTAAGCCGTGCAATCAGGTGCCGGTCCGCCTTCCCCTTGAATCCCTGCGTTGCGGTTCTCGGGTGAAAGGCAATGGCGTCGACCCCCTGGTCTTCGGCGATTTTTGCCAAATTCACGGCCTGATCCCCGGACGCATCCCACCCGCTGCGTATTTTTATGGTAAAGGGAAGAGGTGTAGCGTCCCTGACAGCCTTTAAAATTTTTTGGGCAAGGACGGGCTCCTTCATCAGCGCGACACCGGCGCCTTGCTTAATAACTTTTTTGACACTGCACCCAAAATTGATGTCAATAATATCCGCTACGCCAAGATCAGTGATAAATGCGGCAGCCTGCCCCATGGACACCGGCTCCGACCCAAAAATCTGGACGGACAAAGGCCGCTCGCTTTCCTGTGACTTAAGCAGGGTTACCGTTTTTCCCGAGTTGTAAAATATGCCTTTGGCACTGATCATCTCCGAGCATACCACAGCGCACCCGCAATCTTTTATCAGCTGCCTGAAGGGCAGATTGGTAATCCCTGCCAGAGGCGCCAGAAAGGTGATGCCGTTAATTTCCAAGTCTTTTATTTTCATATTTTATTGTAGGCTAATTGGGGGATTGACAGGGCGGGTCAATCCATGGACGGTTTTGTGATGTCAAGGCCCGTTCTGGCATAGCAGAAAAGGCAGTTGTGGAAACAAGGATGGTCTTCATAGGAACCGATATCAAACGATTTTGTGCATTGACAGCCCTTTTTACGCCGTTGTCCATAATCGCCGCGGGTTTCCGGATTCCCCCCAAATAAGGTTTTATAAAGGCGCCCATTGATGCAGGCGCTCGGGGATGCATATGTGTCTAATCCTGCTGCGTCCATCAATTCTTTTTCACAGCATAAAAAAAGGCCCATGCCAAGGGGTTTTAGGAATTTGGCCATACTGCGGATAATATTTGCCCTGCGCTCCATGCCGGGATCTATGAATTTGATTATGGGGCTGCCCGGCTCAGCCATGCGTTTGATTCTTGCCGCTACTTTTTTGTACGGATCATAAAAACTGGTAATACATTTTTTGATACCCATTTGTGACAATTGCCCTGCAATATATTCAAAGGCATCAAGATTGTCGAACACCTTGCCGCCCTTCTCATAAAAACAGATGGGGTCAAAGCGCCAGGCAATCTGTACGGGACTGAAGTCCCGGGCAATACGCCGTGCCTGCTCCAAACGTGCTGACAGATCAGGCAAACCGGGTTCAAGCTCTTTTAGAGGTGTATTGATGGTAAAATTGAAGAACAGATTGAATCCTTTATGGGCTAAAATTTTATGGGCGCTCAAGTCCAGGAACGGGCCATAGTTTTTGGACCAGAAAACAATGGTATGAATGTCTTTGGCGGTTGCGCCAATCCTTCTGGACTGCCTGTTAAATGGATTGGTCACAATAAAATAGCCTTTTTCAATTCTATCCAGAAACCAGGAGGTATACCATCCTGGAATATCCGTACGCCTGGAGGCGGACAAAATGCCGGTCGGGCCGGTCAATCTATGGCTCCTGCCCGTTTTTATGGTTTTTTCGTTTGGAAAAGGAGATGATGTTGCCCTTATTTTTTTCGGGCGGATCACCCGATTCAAGTGATTCAGGCTTTTTGCCGTTTTCAGGTAATGTTTCAGGTTCGTCGTCATGTTCACCGGGCAGGACAGGGGCAACCACTTTTTCCAGCCGCATGCTTTTGCCGTTCATGGAAAAGACCTCTCCATTGATGTATTCCGCTTTTAAAATCCAGGTAACGACCTGCACTGGAACCTGAAGCATCAGCAATCTGATCTGATACCAGTCTTTTTTATGGTCCGGCACAATATCTTCAATTCTGGCAAAACTGAGAGGGGCGTCTTCCATGTAAATCAGTACAATATCTTGTATTTCAGCCATGAGGCCTCCATAATCAGGCGTTGGTATGTTAAAATTTTATTTCCGGTCGAACTTTAAATATTAAAGAGCGTCCGACCAGAACCATATACCACAGACGTAAAATTATCAAACATTGTAACTCGGAAGGAGATAGTGAATGGAATTTTTGATTATGATCGGGTTTGTTGCAGTTTATCTGCTGCTTCAAATTTATATTCTTCCTAAAATGGGTGTATCCACCTGAATGCGCGATGCCTGTCAGGTGACAGACAAAAAGAAAAAAAACAATCGGTTTGAGGATAACAATTGATTGTTAAGTAACGTTACTTTATCATTACCCGGTGTCGAACAGTAACTATACGGATGAAATATGAATAACCACGGGATCTGGAACCTTAATTTTTTAAACCATATTTTAGATGCCATGGCTGAAGGACTGTTTACTTTGGACCAGGACGGTAAAATTACAGCCTGGAACCGGGCCATGGAGAAGATCAGCGGCTACACCGCCGAACAGGCAGTAGGGCAAAAGTGTTGCCTGATCAAGTGCAGCCGGTGTTATGATCAAACAAACCCGGCGGATATATCCCAATGCAAGGTACTGACGCACGGCAAAACAGAAGCCAAGGAGTGTTTTATCCGGCACAAGGACGGTTATGATGTGCCGGTGATCAAGAACGCCAGACTGGTCCGGGATGAAAAAGATAATGTGCTGGGCATTGTGGAAACCTTGACCGATTTAACGGAAATCAAAGCCATCAAGGCCCGGGAAGCCTCTGCCAAGCAAGAACTTGAAAAGCGTTACGCCCTTGGCAATATCATTGGAAAATCAGCGGCCATGGAAAAGGTGTTCCATGCCATCCGGGCGGCAGCAGACAGCCGGGCCACCATCCTGATCCAGGGGGAGAGCGGCACCGGCAAAGAGCTTGTGGCCCGGGCCATACATTATGAAGCGACCGGAGGACAGCAGCGCCCCCTGGTAACGGTAAACTGCTCGGCATTGTCCGAAACGCTGTTGGAAAGTGAATTGTTCGGTCATGTCAAGGGCGCGTTTACCGGTGCGCATAAAGACCGGATCGGGCGATTTGAACAGGCAGACACCGGCACCATATTTCTTGATGAAATCGGGGAACTGACGCCCTATATGCAGGTAAAGCTGCTGCGGGTACTCCAGGAGAGGGAAATTGAGCGGGTGGGAGACACCCGGAAAAAGAAAATTGACATCCGAATTATTGCTGCCACCCACAAAGATTTAAGCACCCTGACCCGGGAGGGCGCGTTTCGTGAAGATTTGTATTACCGGCTTAAGGTCTTTCCCATCCGGCTTCCGCCGTTACGTCAGCGTTTGGAGGATATTCCTTTGCTGGTCCGCAGCTTCATTGAAAAAGGAAATAAACACGAGGGCATGGACATCCGGAATGTAACCCCGGAGGCCATGAAAGCGCTGATGGCCTATCCCTGGCCGGGAAATGTGCGGGAACTGGAAAACGCCATTGCCCATGGCTTTGTGCTCTGCCGTACCCGGGAAATAACGTGTGCCGATCTACCTGACGAGATTCACAGCCAGAATCAATCTTATGCGATGCCGCCACAAAGCGCCTCACTCTCAAATCAGCCATCCTTTTCTCCGGCACCCTTGACCCGGGAACGTCTGGTATCGCTTTTGGATGCCTGCAACTGGAATAAGGCTGAGGTGGCAAGACAACTTGGGAAAAGCAGGACTCTTGTGTGGAAGCACATGAAAAAATGGGATATTCCACTTAAGCGAGGTGAATCCCAAACGATAAAGGAAGCCCAATGAAAGATCCCCTGTTTACTCCCATTCAAATCAATCAATTAAACATTCCCAACAGAATTTACATGCCGGCCATGCACCTGGGCATGGCACAGAATTATGAAGTAACGGATCAAATCGTAGCATTTTACAAAAGACGGGCCAAGGGAGGGCCGGGCATGGTCTGTGTCGGGTATGCAACGGTGGACGAACTGTCCGGCAACACCCGGAACATTGGTGCCCATGATGATAAATTTATCCCGGGACTGACCCGGCTGGCAGATACCATCCGGGAAAATGGAAGCCGTTGTGCCGTGCAGATCAACCATGCCGGCCGGTATAATTTTTCATTTCTGATTAATGGCAAACAGCCTGTAGCCCCGTCTGCCGTTGCGTCCAAGATGACAAGGGAGACACCCAGAGCCCTTGAAATCAGTGAGATACAGCAGACCATCGAATCCTTTGCAAATGCCGCCACCCGGGTGAAAAAGGCAGGGTTTGATGCGGTGGAAATTCTGTCGGGCACGGGGTATCTTATCTCCGAATTTTTGTCTCCGCTGACCAATCAACGCACCGACGAATATGGCGGCAGCCTTCAAAACCGCATGCGATTTGGAATGGAAGCGGCCCAGGCGGTTCGGGATGCCGTGGGGCCGGACTATCCCTTGATCGTAAGAATGAACGGCAATGATTTTATGCCGGGAGGCAATGAACGGTCGGATCTTATTGAATATGCAAAGCAACTGTCCAAAGGGCCTGTGGATGCCCTATGCATCAATGTGGGATGGCATGAAGCCCGGGTGCCCCAGATTGTGGCCCAGGTGCCCAGAGGCGCATTCGGTTATCTTGCCCGGGATATCCGGGCCGCTGTAGATGTCCCTGTGATCGCAAGTCACAGGATAAATGATCCTGAAACCGCCAGGGAGATGATTGATCAAAAATTTTGCGACATGGTTGCCATGGGGCGCAGCCTGATCGCAGACCCGGATCTGCCGAAAAAAGCTCGTGAGGGTAGAGAAAAGGAGATTGTCCATTGTCTTGCCTGTGCCCAGGGCTGTCTTGACAATCTGTTCAGGCTAAGACATGTGGAGTGCCTTTGCAACCCTTTGGCCGGGCATGAGTACCGGGGCAAGGCAGATAACGCTGGGGCGGCCAAAAAAGTAATGGTGGTCGGCGGCGGGGCTGCCGGTATGACTGCCGCGCTGACCTGTGCCCGGCGTGGACATGATGTAACCCTGTATGAGCATTCCGGGCGCCTGGGCGGTCAACTCCACCTGGCGGCCGCTCCACCGGGCCGAAAGTCCTTTGCCCGGTTTTCAGATGACCTTGAAACCCAGCTCTCTGTGGAAAAAGTTCCAGTTGTATTAAATTGCAGGGTCGGCAAGACTCGCATCTCAAAGGAAAAACCCGATACCCTGATCCTTGCCACTGGTGCGATGCCCCTTGAACTGCCCATCCCCGGCATGAATTTCCCCCATGTGGCAGGGGCCTGGGATGTCCTTGAAGGCAAGGTGGGAACCGGCAAACATGTGGCCATCATCGGCGGCGGGGCTGTGGGGGTTGAAACGGCATTGTTCCTTGCGGAAAAAGGCACCGTGTCGGCGGAAACCATCAAGTTTCTGCTGGTGAACAAGGCCGAACCTCCGGAAGCACTTTTTGACATGGCCACCCGAGGCAGCAAAAAAGTGTATCTCATTGAGATGACAAATCGAATTGGAAAGGATATAGGTAAATCAACACGGTGGGGAATGATGCAGGATCTTAAGCGTTTTAATGTGGAAACCGTCATCGCCGCTAAAGTGTTGCGAATCACGGAAGCAGGCATTAAAATAGAAAAAGATGGCGAAATCACTGCCCTGGACGTTGACACAGTTGTGGTGGCTGCCGGCGCGGTGTCGTACAATCCATTGGCGCAAATCGCTGAACAACTCGGCATTGAGTACCGTGTCGCGGGTGATGCCTTAAAGGTGGGTACGGCGTTCGATGCGGTGCATGGGGGCTATGAGGCGGCTCTTTCTATTTAATATCCAAAACACAAGGAGGTCAAACATTATGAATCAAAATGAACGTATCTGCCATGAAAAAACGCCCAAAGGCATTCAAACAGCCCTTGACGACCTGGCGGTGCGCAAACCTGGGTTATCCTCACTTGTTTCTGCATTTGGTCCCGTGCTTGTGGCAAAAGCTGAATTGACGGAACGTCTGTCTGAAGATGAGATAAACAAACCAGATATTCCTGAATCTGATTGGATCCGTTTTTCCAAAGGGGTGCATTTGTTTGCCATCACAGGTCTTATGGATTTCCAAAAGGAGTTTAAACAGGCAGCCCACATGATTCTACCGCCCATTGCAGAGGCATTTTCAGGCATTGGGGCGGACATTGAAGCAATTGAACGCAACATTGCGGACGACAGCCTTGATGCCGACGACTGCGTCCAGGCGTTTGTGAAGAACTACACCCGAAACATAACCGCATTTGCTGCCCGGGCAGGAACCAGTCCTGACATTTTCAGGTTTGCCCTGGCCCAGATTGCCGAACCGTTCAAGGAGATTCAGGCCCGGGCCTTCTCCCCTCTGATAGAGGGCCATCAGTGGCCGCACGGGCACTGCCCGATGTGCGGATCATTCCCGGCTGTTGCAGGGCTCATCGGTGAAGGGGAGGCGCGTTGGCTGCAGTGTTCTGTATGCGCCCATGAATGGCGATTTAGCCGCCACACCTGCCCCCGATGCGAAAATAATGAACAGAGTAGTCTTGAATATTTTTTCGACCAGGACAGCCCTGCCAAGGACGAAGAACGGGTGAGCGTCTGCAAGCTATGCAACACCTATCTTCTGACCATAGCCCTGCGTCAGCCTACTGGTCCGGTGAACATGGATGTTGCGGCCATGGGTATGATCGGACTGGAAAACCAGGCCCGGGGAAAGGGGTTTTCGCCGCAAGCTGCAATGCTCTGGAATTTAATGGAATAGCACGTTTTGGAATCCCGGGGACATGGATGCCATTTTTAACAAGACTAAGTTGAAAAATCCAACATGTCCCCAAACCCCGGTATCATCACTTAATGACGCGTTCATTTTAAATTACATACCATTAATAATATTCATGGCTTGTCTTAAATTTTTTTTTATTTCATCCATATCACCTTCATTCAAAGAAAAACAATTATTGATTGCATTCATTACCGCTTCAATTTTTTCCAAAGATATAACGAGAAAACATCCTTGTGATTGAAAAAGAGATTTGTCTCCACCCTCTTCATCTTCCCATTCTATATTCTTTTCCTTGGCTAAATTATTAACATAAGCATTCACTTCATCTTCCAACGCTGCCGGAATCTGTAAAAAAGCTGCAGCATTTTTCGGTCGTGGTTGCTCACCTGCGGCACTGACTCTATTGTCTGCATCAATATACAGTTTATTCGGATCGGATTGAGTCATTATTCCTCCTGATTTTTTTTTAACCACTATTTAACAGGATACCCTCTAAAAAATAAAAATGACCAGCTCTGGATAACTATTTAGAGAATCAACAATAAAATTGTTAACATCATCTGGGAAGGCTTGCAAATTTTTTCTTCAATTTGTTACATGGTTTCCTAAGCTTTTATGATAGTTATGGTTGCCCCAGTTAGAAGCAAGCCCCAAGTTTTTTAAGAACGGCATCAACATCAAAATGTCACGAGTACAAGGCGGGGGCAACATTTACGATTTTCGGTCGGGCACTAGGTATCCGGGCCGACGTGTCATTCTATCCTGCCCGGGCCGAAGTTTAAGCTCATGTCCCAAAATTCATTGACCCGGTCTAAGTAACCCTGCTCCGAATTTGATTTGAGCAATTTTTTCAAAGATTTTTTGCTGTTTTCAAAGGAAGGCCCCAGATAGCTCCAGAATCCCTTCATGCGTCCAATAAGGTGCCCCGGACCAGAAAAGACTTGTTTATAACTGTTAAAAAGATCCGCATGAAAATTTTTTAATCGTTCATGTATTGGGGCGTCGGTGTGTTTGGAATCAATGTTCACCCCTTTGATCTGCTCGGGCAAAAATGGGTTGGAAAGAATGCCCCTGCCGATCATGAAACGATTGATTTCCGGAAAACGCTGACGGATTCTTTCCCATGATACCAAATCCACAATATCACCGTTATATACCATGGGATGGCCACAGTCGTTCATGGCCTGTTCAAATGCGTCAACATCAGCAGCGCCTGTATACATTTGCTCCCCGGTTCTGGGATGCAGGATGATTTCGTCAAGCTTGTGGGTATTAAACATTGCAATCAGGTCCCGGATCTCTTCCTTAGCTTTACGGCCCAGGCGGATTTTAACACTTAGCGTGGGCTTCATGGCCGGGATGACCCGGGAAAGGAAGGCGTCTATTTTATCCGGGTGGGATAAAAGGCCCGAGCCCCGCAGTTTTTTTGCAATCTTTGAATGGGGGCATCCAAGGTTCCAGTTCACCTGGGCATAGCCCATGTCAAAAAGGTAATTCCCAAGATAGATAAAATCATCCGGATTATTACCCAGAATCTGGGGGATGACAGGCAGGGCTGTGTTCAGGGCCGGATCCACGTCTTTCAGTCGGGAGGGTTTCAGGCGCCTGCTGCTCATGGTGGAGATAAACGGGGCCATGGCCTGGTCAATGCCGGAAAAATGCCGGACATACGCCTGTCTGAACACCACATCGGTGACCCCCTGCAAAGGGGCCAGTATCAAAACGGGAGGATTATCTGTCATGAGGAGGGCTCCTTGATTTACAGGCCTTGGCAGGCTGCTGCAAAAAGTGACGTTCTGTAATAGCCTGTTGCGCAAAATATTTTGACAAACCCGTGGATGATCCATTATAGAATCAATATTTTTTGCTCAGCTATACATAAGATTAATTTGGATTGCAAGGAGTGTTTCCCAGAGCATGAGAGAACTTTACAAACAGATCATCCATATCAACCGGATGCCGGATGATTCTGAAAAACAGGCCCGGGTAAAGGCATTTTTTGATTCTTTGAACAGCATGACAATGCCGGATTCATTCAACTGGGCAAGCCAGGTATTTGAAGGGATTCATGTGGCCCGGACACCGGATAAAACAGCGTTGGTGTATGAAGATCTGACCACCCTTGAATCCAGCCGGTTTTCCTATTTTGACCTGTCATGCCGGGCCAACAGGCTGATCAATTTTCTGGCAAACAGGGGCGTTGGCATAAAAGATAATATGTATATGATGGTGCCCCTGTGTCCTGAGATATGGTTTGCCAGCCTTGCCTGCATCAAGGCCGGTATTGTCAGTGTGCCCACAGCCACCACCATGACCGCAAGGGAACTGGAATTCCGGTTTGGCACCTATAAACCGGATGTAATTCTGGCAGACATGGCCAATGTTGACATTATTGAAAACGCTATCCGGGAAACCGGTATTGTCCCCAAGGTTAAACTGGTGCTTGGGAAGGCCCCGGGCTGGATCTCCTACGACGAGGTGGAAAGTGAATCTGACACGGCGGATGCCGTAGACACAGCATCCGATGATATCTTGTTCTGCTTTTTTACCTCCGGCACCACCGGCCTGCCGAAACGGGTGGGGCATACGGCAGTCTCCTATCCTGTGGGGCATCTGTCAACCACGGTCATGCTTGGGCTGACACCCGATGACACCCATCATAATCTCAGTGCGCCCGGATGGGGTAAATGGGCCTGGTCCTCTTTTTTTGCGCCCTTTAATGTCGGGGCCACAGTAACGGCCTTCCGGTTTGATTCTCTGGATGCAAAAACTTACCTTGACGCAGTTGCAAAACAAAAGGTCACAACCCTTTGTGCGCCGCCTACGGCCTGGCGCATGTTTGTAAATGCAGACCTTGACGGTATTGACCTGCGCTGTCTGCGTCAATCCGTGTCTGCCGGAGAACCTTTAAATCCGGAAGTCATTACACGCTGGCATGGCTTCACCGCCACCCGTATCCGGGATTTTTACGGGCAGACAGAATCCACGGCCATGATCGGCAATCCGCCATGGATGGCCGAAAATATGCGGGCAGGATCTTTTGGTATGCCGTCTTCCATGTATGATGTGGCCTTGGCAGATGATGACGGCAACGAAATTACGCAACCGGATCAGGTGGGGCACATTGTTGTAAAAATAAACAAATGGATGCCGGTGGGACTTTTTAAGGAGTATATCGGCAATCCGGAAAAGATGGATGCCGTATTTGTAGACCCGTATTATTACACCGGAGACAGGGCGTCCTTTGATGCCGATGGGTATTGGTGGTTTGTGGGGCGGGCAGATGATGTCATTAAATCCAGCGATTACCGCATCGGCCCCTTTGAAGTGGAGAGTGCGCTTATAGAACACCCTGCCGTAGACGAGGCCGCAGTTGTGGGAACGCCTGATCCCAACAGGTACCAACTGGTCAAAGCCTATGTTATTCTCAGTCCGGGTGAAACCGGCAACAGGGAATTGGCCCTGGCGTTGTTCAGGCACACCATGAATATTCTTGCCAAGTTTAAGATTCCGAGGATAATTGAATTTGTTGATAAAGTGCCAAAAACCATTTCCGGAAAAATTCGCCGTATTGACTTGCGGGATGCCGAAGCTGACCGGCGGGGAAGCGAAGGGGTTGAAAAAGCGCCTGTCAAAGAGTATTTTTACTGGGATTTTCCCGAATTAAGCGCAAAAAACAAATAAATATTTATTCCAGGGACTGATCATCATCCATATCCGGTTTTCTATTCATGTCAAAGGGCATGGTCACTTCAATTTCACCACTTTCCCCCCGTATAAATTCTGCATGGGGGTAAGTGTTTTTAAACACACTGATCATTTTCCGGTTTTCGGCCAGGACAAGGGCTGTGAAACCGGAATAATTGTTCTTACGGGCAATCTTTTCAAGGCAGTTCAGCATAAAGGTGGCAATCCCCTGACCATGCAGTTCCTCCTGCACCAGAAATGCCACTTCCGCATTCTTGGGGTCCACTTCCGCATAAGACGCCACTGCCACAATCTGTTTGCGTTTGCCCTGCTGCATCAGGGCGATAAGGGTCATATTCCGGCTGTAATCCACCTGGGCCCACATTTGCTGGAGCATGCGCCTTGAGAATACTTTGCGCCGGTTAAAAAAGCGAAAATAGATGGAATCTTCCTGGAGGGAATAGTAAAAATTTCTTGATTCGAATTCATCCGAGGGCTGAAGCGGCCTGACTTCCAACTGTTTTCCGCTGGGCAAAAGCATGTTGTATTTATATGCAACCAGGAACAGCAGATCCTGGTTTGTGGGCGGCAGCTGGTCGCTGAAAATATAATGGCGCTGTTTGGCTTGTTCAATAAGCTCCTTGCGGAATTTGGGATGGGCAATCTGGGCCAGTTCCATAACCCGTTGGAAAATGCTTTTCCGCCGGATTTCTGCAATGCCGTACTCAGTGACCACAAGGTCAATGTCACCCCGGGTGGTGGCGACTCCGGCACCTTCACTTAAATGCGTCACAATCCTGGAGACCTGGCCGTTCTGGGCCGTAGACGGGATGATAACAATGGAAAACCCGCCTTTGGACATGGCAGATCCCCTGATAAAATCCACCTGGTCACCGATGCCCGAATAAAACAGATACCCTTTTGAGTCCGTGCATATCTGGCCTGTCAGATCCACCTCCAGTGCAGAACTGATGGAGATCAGGTTATCATTTCTGGCAATAACATTTGGATCGTTCACAAATTCAGAGGATCTGAAATAGAACATGGGGTTGTCGGATATATAATTATATAATTCCTTTGACCCCATGCACAGGGAGGCAACAGCCCGTTCGGGGAGAAAATTTTTTTTGCGGTTGGTGATTACCTTCTGTTTGAATAGAGGCAGAAGGCCGTCCGTGATCACCTGGGTATGGATACCAAGATCCTTTTTGCCGGCCAGATAGGGCATGATGGCATGGGGCAGATGCCCAAAACCGATCTGCAGTGTAGCACCGTCATCCACCAGCTGGCTGACATAATGTCCGATACGTTCGACCACGGTTTTATTTTTGGTCCTGGGCAGGGATTCCAGAAGCTCTTCTTCGTATTCCACCAAATAATCGATATCGTCGATGTGCACCAAAGAATCTCCCCAGGTTCTGGGCATTTGGGGATTGACCTGGGCGATGGTTACCTGGGCACTTTTCATCCCAGAAAGGGTGATGTCAACGGAAATGCCTAAAGAACAGTACCCATGGGCATCCGGAGGGCTCACCTGAACCAGGGCAACATCCAGGCCGATTTCATTGTTCCGGAAAACCTTTGGAATCTGGGACAAGTAGGCCGGGATATAGTCAATTTTTCCTTCAAATGCAAATTTACGCATCAGAACGGAAATAAAAAACAGCTTAATGGAAAACCGGGACGAAAAATTGTCGTCATTGAGATATTCCGCCAGGGTGGTTGACAGCATCTGATATACAACAATATCCTGGAGGGACCGGTCTTCTACCATGGTCCGGATCAGGTGCTGGGGCTCTCCGCATCCTGTACCGATGAATACCCGTGAACCATTGCGAATCTTTTTTACACTTGCTTGTGCGGTGAGTAGCTTATCAGGACAGACTTGTTTTAAATCCATGCTATTTCTCCTGCCGGGTCAATGCCAGAGTCGAAATTTTTAGGCCATATACAGGCTAAAGCAAACCACAATTTGGATTGATAATCAATTATTTTTATTTTGATCATCAGCCTTGGTTCGGTGTGATGGCTCTGGGCTCAAAATTTAATGTGGCAAAATAATCATCCATGGTCTCTGCCCGCCGGATCAGTTCAATGCTGCCGTCGGTTTTAAGCAGAAGTTCCTTGGGACGAAGCTGGCCGTTGTAGTTAAATCCCATGGCATGTCCGTGGGCCCCGGTGTCATGGATAATCAGGATGTCGCCTTCACGGGTTTCGGGCAATTGCCTTTGAATGGAAAACTTGTCATTATTCTCACATAGTGCACCAACGACATCCACTGTTTTTAAGGGGGCTGATTCCGGTTTGTCATGGATGTGAATGTGATGGTATGCCCCATACATCCCGGGGCGCATCAATGCCGACATGGATGCATCCACACCCACATAGTTGCGGTAGGTATTTTTATGATTGATCACCGAGGTGACAAGGACACCGTGAGGACCGGTGATATACCGGGCACTTTCCATATACAATTTGGGTACCCAGCCGTTTTTCGCTTTAAAAGCCTCAAAGGAAGCGATAATGCCGCCGGCCATACCTTCCAGATTGAATGGTTTGGCATCCGGGGTGTAGGGAATGCCTAACCCGCCGCCGATATTAATGAATTCAAACCGGATATCAAGGGCACTGCTTACATCTTCCACCAGCTCCAGCAGCATGTCCGCCGTGTCAATCATGTATTGGTAATTAAGTTCATTGGAGGCCATCATGGTATGCAGACCAAAACGCCTGACGCCAAGGTCCAGGGCCTGGCCATAGGCTGAAAAAATCTGGTCCCGGGTCAGACCGTATTTGGCTTCTTCAGGTTTACCGATAATGTCGTTCCCCTGCCGTGTCGCGCCGGGATTGTATCTGAAACAAAGCAAATCAGGTACAGCCGGCAGTTTTGCAATCAAGGAGATATCATCCAGGTTTATGATGCTGCCGCCATTGTCCATGGCCGCTTCCAGCTGTGCCCGGGTGGTGTTGTTAGAGGTAAACATGATATCGTCGGCATTGCTTCCGACTTTACGAGCCAGCTCTATTTCCGGCACAGAAGAGCAGTCAAACCCAAACCCCTGGGCTTTGAGAAGCGCCATCACCGTGGGGTTCGGCAGTCCTTTTACGGCAAAATACTCCTTGAATCCGTCAATAGGGGCAAATGCGTTGTTCAGGGCCCGGCATGTTTGAACGATCCCGGTTTCATCGTAGATGTGAAAAGGGCTGCCAAAGGCTGCTACGGCATCCAGAACCACCTTTGATAGCCTCTCTTTGAATTCAGGTGACATGGGCATGATAATAATTCCTTTATTTTTAAATTAGACGTCATCCGGCAGTTTAATCTTGGCGCTTTCTTTAAATGTGGAAAGCACAATAGATGTCTTGGTCGCCTTTACGCTGCTCACATCGGCGATCCGGGTTTGTATCAGTTCGTCCAGCTCATTGTTGCCGGACACTTTTATTTTAATCATCAAGGCGTCTCCACCTGCCAGATAATGGACTTCCTGGACCTGTTCAATGGTTGCCAACTGTTCGCCGGTTTCCCGGATCTTGGACGGTCGGGTCACCTGGATGCTGACAAAGGCGGTCATGGCACCGCCGAACATATCCGGGTTCAGGCGCACCTCATAGCCCTGGATAATCTTTTTTGCCTCCAGTTTTTTAATTCGCTCAAGCACTGCAGACGGGGCCATACCAATGGCTCTGGCAACCTCAACATTGGGGATCCTGGCTTTTTTCTGCAAGATTTTAAGAATTTCCAGGTCAGTTTTATCCATACCAATAATATTCAATTTATGTTAAATTTATCACATAAGTTTTATGTTTGTGAAAGGATATTCTCTGTTTTACACAAAGTCAAGAATATTATTCTTAGCAAATACAAAAAATGCAAATTAAATTCTCTTTGCGCAGACTTCGTTGGAATCTTAGACAATTTGATTTTGGTTGATAAAAGATGGGGTTTCGTATACATGTAAATTTTAGGTGAATTCCGATTAACAACAGGTCGAGATGGATGGACAAGGACAATATTAAAATCCTAGTGGTGGATGACGAAAGCGGCATTCTGGATGTCACCGAAGGATTTTTTGAAAGAAAAGGCTACCAGATATATACTGCAGGAAACGGGGAAAACGCCCTGGATATTGTTAACCGGGAAAGAATAGATTGCGTTTTCACCGATATCAATATGCCTGTGATGGACGGACTCGAACTGGCCGAACAAATCCGCCATATTGACAGTACGCTGCCGGTTGTGGTGATGACCGGGTATCCTTCCCTTGAAAATACCATCCAGACCCTGAAAAACGGCGTTGTGGATTACCTGATCAAGCCGGTGAACCTCGAACAGATGGAGCTGACTCTGCGCAGGATATTGCGGGAACGCGGGCTTTTTGTTGAAAATCTGATCCTAAAGGAAGAGGTGGAACGTCAGGAACGCCTGCGCCGGCTCAACAACGAGCTGGTCAAAAAAGTAGCGGAAGTCAACACCTTAAACCGGATCATGGAGGATTTTGCCGCCATTGATTCCAGTTACGAAATTTTTAACAAGGTCGTCCGGTTAGGCGTCGAAGAACTCAAGGCGGACCGGGTCTTCTTTCATGTTTATTCAGAACAGGACAGTTCCCTGGTCCTTGTAGACAAAGCCGGTGCGAAAAATAAAAAATGCCCGGTATCCCATTCCATAGATATTCCCGAACAGGAAAAAACATTTATCATAGAGTCGCTGGGAAGCGTTTACACGCCCTGTCTTATCACAAATGCGACAGGCATCCCATCAATGGAAGGTCAGGTGGGCTCCTTTATGGTTGCGCCATTGAAAATCCGGGATAAAATTTTCGGTGTTGTTTCGGCGTATATTTTCCAAGGACCGCGTTTTTTTGGAGAGCAGGATATTTACTATTTAAACTTTATCACCCAGAAAGCCGCCTCGGGAATTGAGAATATCGCTTTATATGAAAATATATATGAAAATTTGTTTTCAACCCTGTTTGCGTTTGTTACGGCCCTTGAGGTCCGGGATCTTTACACCCGCAAGCACTCCACCAGAGTAGCCAAAGTCGCCCATATCATTGCCGAGGAAATGGGATGTACTGAAGAAGAACTGGACATGATCAATGTGGCAGGCAGCCTTCATGACATCGGTAAAATAGGTATCAGGGATGATATTCTTTTAAAGCCCGGACGCCTTACCGGAGATGAATACGAAAAAATAAAAGAGCATCCTGCCATCGGCGCTGATATTATAAGCAAGCTGGGGCTGTGGGGCAGAGAAGCGCAGATTATCCGGCATCACCACGAACGTTTTGACGGCAGGGGATATCCCGACGGCCTTAAAGGCGGACAGATTCCTAAGCTTGCTAGGATATTATCGGTTGCCGACAGTTATGACGCCATGGCCTCGGACAGGGCCTACCGGAAAAAAATAGATAAGAATGTCGTCATCGACATTATAATTAAAAATTCAGGTACCCAGTTTGACCCTGATGTGGTAGATGTTTTCCTGCAGGTGGCAAATCAAGACCTGCCGGATGATTTTTAATGGCTTGAGCCTGAAAATGAAATATGCTAATCTAACCTAGAAATTTATTGAGTTAAAACAATTTATATCTTTCAGCGTGGAGTTAAATTGCATTGAGCATTTCAGACAAAGACGACAGGCGAAAATATTCCAGGGTACTTTTTACAACCAAAATCGAAATCCATATGCTTGATGAGTCCGAACAAAAAGTACAGTTTGAGGCCCATTCAAAGGATTTGAGCCAGAGGGGCGTGTTTGTCAAGACAGACAAGCGACCATCCTTGGACACGGTGTGCCAGGTGAATGTTTATCTGTCCGGAGGATTAGACGATCTCAAACTGGAAATTCAGGGACGAATCGTCAGGCACACGGACGCCGGATTCGCTGTAGAGTTTGAGTCCATGGACGTAGATACGTATACCCATCTGAAAACGTTGGTTTTGTATAATATTGAAGGCTCTGATTAATTGCCCTGACGTCATATAAATCAGGTTGTCGGGTGAAATTTAAACTGGCTGGAGGTGTTGTTCATTGGATGTTACACTGATAAATCCATTCATCAATGCAACCATTAACGTATTGGAAACAATGGCTTTTATAACGGTTTCGGCGGGAAAACCCTATTTAAAAAAAGATAATATCGCCGTGGGTGATGTGACCGGCGTCATGGGACTGACCGGCGTCGCCCAAGGCACCATTGCCGTAACCTTTGAAGAAAAATGTATTTTAACGGTTGTCTCCAACATGTTCGGAGAAAAAATAGACACGCTCAACGATGATATCGCCGATGCCGTTGGGGAATTGACAAATATGATTTCAGGACAGGCCCGGCGGGAACTTGATGAAATAGGCAAGGTGTTCAAGGCTGCCATACCATCAGTGATCACGGGGAGAAGACATACCATCAGGCACTATGGGAATGGCCCTAAAATCGCGATCCCTTTCCAGACCGATGGTGGAGAATTTACAATTGAGGTATGTTTTGAAAGATAGAAGATGGGTTTCAATCCAATTAAGGAGGAAAATGTGGCAATGGACACATCCATCAAGATTTTGATAGTTGACGATTTTGCGACCATGCGCCGTATTCTGAAGAATATTTTAAAACAGCTTGGTTTTAAAAATCTGGTGGAGGCCGATGATGGAACAACGGCGTGGGACGTCCTTGAAAGCCAGGAGATTGATCTGATTATTTCCGACTGGAACATGCCCAAAATGACAGGCCTGGAACTGCTCAAAAAGGTGCGGGCAAGCACCCAGTACCAAAAAGCACCTTTCTTGATGGTCACGGCAGAGGCCCAGAAACAAAACGTCATAGAAGCCGTACAAGCCGGTGTCTCCAATTACGTGGTCAAGCCGTTTACGGCAGAGGCGATTTCCGACAAACTCAAAAAGATCCTTAAGTAATAAAGCCCTATGGTCCAAGCAACTGCCGAAAAAACAACAGGCGCTGTTGATGTATCGCCGAGAAATGCATCGGGTTTTAACCGCAACGGCATTGCCGGCGTGAGTAAAGGACTGATGGCCGTGCTCGAACGGGTGCGTAAAGTTGCGCGCTCTGACGCATCAGTGCTTATCACGGGAGAAAGCGGTACAGGCAAGGAACTTATTGCCCGGGCCATCCACAAAAATTCAGCAAGAAAAGACGGCCCCATGGTGGTAATCAATTGCGGGGCCATTCCCAGCGAACTTCTCGAAAGTGAGTTGTTCGGTCATGAGAAAGGCGCATTTACCGGCGCCCACCGGGCACGGACCGGACGATTTGAAATTGCCGATAAAGGGACGATTTTCCTGGATGAGATCGGAGACATGAGCCCGGATCTGCAGGTAAAACTATTACGTGCTTTGCAGGAAAGACGGTTCGAGCGGGTGGGCGGCTCCCAGACCATATCGGTGGATATCAGGGTAATATCCGCCACCAACAAAAACCTGACCGCCGCCATAGAGGATAACGAATTCAGGGAAGATCTGTATTACCGCCTTAATGTGATTCCCATCAAAATCCTGCCCCTGCGGGAACGCCCTGAAGATATCATGCCCCTGGTGGACCATTTCCAGTCCGGTTTCGCACGGCGCAATACCGAATACAAGCCCAAAATATTTCCAGATTCGGTAAAACAGGTGCTTCAGACCTATGAATGGCCCGGCAATATCAGGGAACTGGAAAATCTGGTGGAACGGCTGTCGGTCCTGGTGGAAACAGATACCGTCAGCATAGCTGATCTGCCGGGCTGTATGACCGATGCCGGGACAGATGCCACCCCGATATGTGTGGCTGGCGTATTCCGGAACGACATCGGTTTTAATGAGGCAGTGGAATCGTATCAAAAGGCGTTGATTACCCATGCCTTGAATAAAACCGGATGGGTAAAAGCCAAGGCCGCCGAAATGCTGAAAATGAACAGGACAACCCTGGTTGAGAAGATAAAAAAAATGGATATTGAACCGGAAGATGAGATGCCGGTTTTTTGACACCTGCCGCCGGAAATCCCCACATCCTGTCCAGGTTTTTTTATAAGAAAGTCTGGGTAAGTTACTCAGATCTTTCAAGCTTTGTTGTGGACTATGCCTGGCAGCTGATATGTCAGATCAGCCCATGGCTGTTTATATGAAAGTCACAATAAGTCTGGGTATGGCACATTACTTGCTGTTTAATTCTCCAACCATGAACCCTTTTGGATATTAATATGCCATGAGAGAATTAATCCCTACATACCTGAAGGTTTTATCATCGGCCTGGACCGTATTTTTCTGCGTGTTCATTCAAACAGCAACAACCATGGCCGCACACCCCGTTGTCAAAGCAATCCATGTCAAGGATCATCCCTTTTCAGTGACGGTTGATATGACCGGAAAAGCGCCTGTAAAAGTTATCCGTGTCGGAGAGCGGGAAGTCCTGGTGGCCATTAAAAATGCAACGCTTACGAGAGGACTTGTCATTGGCGGAAAGGATAATCCCAATCTTGAATCCGTCCATGTGGAAACCCTTGAAGGCAACGTGGTCGCCCTGATGGTGACGGGCAAGCACGCCAGTGAAGAAACAATTAAATTCTCTTTTGATGCCACCAATAACCAGTTGACGGTGGTGTTAAACAAAACCCAAATGCTTACGCCTTCCGTTCCCCAATCTACCCCGCCGCCCCAGCCGGAGACTGTCATGAAACCTTCAGCAACGGCAGTTCCTGCTGTTTCCCAACCTGAGAAACAGGCGGTAGTTCCGGCAACAGAGCCCGGGGAGAAACAAGCCCTTGCCCAGGCCACTGGTGATCCGGCAATACAAGTCCCTGCGCCCGAGCCCCAAGCCGGACCGGCAGCAAAAGCACAGCCCCCCGATACTGTCCAAAAAACCGACACTGCCACCCAAAAAGATTCCGGCCCGGCTAAAGCCCAAAAGAGACTAAAGGAACCACCGCTTTATATACCGCCAACCCGCCAGGCCAGCCGTTTTAAGGGCGATATCAGCGATATGTACCGGGGCGATGATCCGTTGCAGGGTTGCCAGGCCAATGCAGTCGAAAATGCGATGCTTCTGGTTAAAAAACAGTTGTACAAAGAAGCCGGCGCCATTCTGGAGCAATATTTGTTTGAAGAAAACCCCTTTTGCCGGGAACAGGTCTACTATTTAAGGGCCTATGTCAATTTTATGGGTGTTGAGAACAATGACCCGGCAGGGCTTTTGACTGCAGAACGCATGTTTCAGGACGCCATGGTCGCCTTTCCCAAATCAAGCTATCTTCCCTATGCTTATGCCGCCATGGGATTGATTCATACCCGTTTGCACAACAGCGCAACCGCCGAAGGGTATTTTGATATCATCACCAAAGACTTTCCCGACTATTCCGGTATGCCTGAGGTGGAGTATCATCTTGCTGAAATTTATAATGACAGAGGATATAACGACAAAGCATTAAATCTGTATAAAAAGGTATTTGAGTCCAAAATAAGCAACGGCTATATAGCGGATGCAGGCGTGGGGTATGGTAAGGCCCTTTTTGGAAACCTGCGGTATTATGACGCGTTGAGTGTTCTTAATTATGTCATAAAAAACGATGTGAAAAAGGTTTATGAATCTTCTGACCTGCTTAGATACACGGCAGATGCCAGTTTTGAATTGGGCTTAAGTAAAGGCGCCCGGGAAAATTACATCCGGCTGTTGAATCTTTATCCCGATATCAAAGATCCTGATATGGCCTTAAGTAAGGCCGGCGATGCTTACGGCATGGAGAATCAGGAAGAAAAGGCGATCAAACTGTACGAACTGGTCCGGGAAAAATATCCTGACTCCCCGGGATATATCAATGCCTCCATTGGAATTGCCAGGTATTTAAAAACGGATGCTGAAAAGATTGATATTTACGAAATGATCAAGTCCCGGTTTCCTGAAAATACCTATGCCCGGATTGCCATGATGCGCCTGGCTGAAATTTATCAGAAAAATGGAGAGTATGATAAGTGCATCAAGGAAATTGAGGATCTGTTGTCCACCCATCCCAGGGGGTTGCGCTACGAGGCGGTTAAGCTCATGCAAAAAGCCTACGAGGCGTTGTTCAAAGAACAATTGAAGGCCGATGAATATACCTCCGTATTGATGAGGTATGAAAGAGAACAGGTCAAGTTAAATAAAATGGGGGGCCGACTGATTCCCTTTTATGTAGGCAGGGCATATTTACGGGCCGGGCTTTATGAAGAGGCATTTAATCAGTTGATTTCCGCCTATAAACTTTATAAAAGAGCAGAGCGGCCGGCGGCACTTCTGTTTGGACTGGGCAAAGCCATGGATGAGTCCGGCAGAGATGACGATGCGTTAAAACTATTGTATGCTTTTACAAAAAGATTCCCAAAGGATAAAAACCGGGTAGAGGCCCTTACCCGAATCGGACAAATCTATCTGGAAAAAGGTAATTTTTCAAAGGCAAATGATACTTTGGTCTCGGCATATAAGGCGGGGGGAGACGCACTGGAGAAGGGGCAGATCCTCATGCTTCGCGCAGGCGTTTACCGGAAAAAATCAGACTTAAAAACGGCGTCCGAACTCCAGGCCCGTGCAGTGAAGGCGTTCGCCGCATCTCCCGGCGAAAATTACGAGATACTGGCAAGCGCATACAAATCGCTGGGGGCAACTTACCTGGAAATGAAATCCTATGGCCAGGCAGCCAATGCCTTTGCCAAAGCCCTGGATTTTTCAGAAGGAGACCGGGCCAAGGCCAATATCGGTTTCCTGCTGGGGGACGCCTACCAGAAAGGCAATGCACTGGATAAGGCAAAAGAAACTTTTGAGCAGGTAGCACAGTCCTACGACTCGGTCTGGGCCCGGCTTGCCCGGCAGCGGCTGAGTACGATAGGACTGGCTGAAAAAATGATAAATTCATAAGGATGCTTTGCCAACGTGTCTGGACAACGATTATTCCTCATCATTGAAAACCCCAAAGAGCGCATGACCTATACCGACCTGTTCGAGGGAATGGGTTTTCTGGTTGATGCCGTGCCCGAAGGCTCGGATGCGCTCACCCACCTGCTTTCCCAAAAACCTGCGGTGGTTGTGGCCGACGATAGTACGCCGGGATTCTCCGCTTTGGATTTTCTCAAACAGGCGGCTGATTCCGATACCGGAGTGCCAAAGACCATTATCCTTACTCCGGATCCTGTGATGGATTATGCTGTCAGCCTGATACGGCACGGTGCCTTGGATTACCTGATCAAGCCCATTGACCCAAGACAGCTGGAACTGAGCGTTAAAAAATCTTTGGCCACTGCCGTTGCGCCCTTGCCCCCGGAGAAAGAGAAAACAATCAAGCATAAAGCGGTTCAAATCATTACGAAAGACCCCGGAATGGCGCGTATGCTCAAACTTGCCGCCCGGGTGGCGGATTCGTCGGCATCGGTGCTCATCCAGGGCGAAAGCGGCACCGGCAAGGAACTGCTTGCAAGGTTTCTGCATGAAAAAAGTGCCCGCCGGCATCAGCCGTTTATCGCCATCAACTGCGCAGCCCTGCCGGAAAATCTTTTGGAAAGCGAATTGTTCGGCCATGAAAAAGGGGCGTTTACCGGCGCATTGGCAAAAAAAGCCGGAAAGTTTGAACTGGCTGATAAGGGCACTTTGTTTCTGGACGAAATCACCGAGATGCAGTTTCACCTTCAATCCAAACTCCTGCGGGTACTCCAGGAAAAGGTGGTGGACCGGGTGGGGGGGACCCAGCCCGTGGATGTGGATGTCCGGGTCATCGCCACCACCAACCGGGATGCCAAAGCTGCCGTAGAGAACCAGGAGTTCAGGGAGGATCTGTTTTACCGTCTCAATACCATTCCCCTGATTATCCCACCCTTGCGGGAGCGTCGTCGGGACATTCAACCCTTATGCGATTTTTTCATAGAAAAATACTGCAGGATTGACGCAAGGTCTGTCAAAGGATTGACAGATCAGGCCCTTTCCGTGCTCCAAACCCATGCCTTTCCCGGCAATGTCCGGGAACTTGAAAATGTGATCCATCGTGCCGTACTTCTTGCTGAGAGCGATATGATCACCCCTTCGGATTTGCTCATGGATGATGGCGCAAACATACCCCTTGGCGATGATGATACCGGCTTAGAATCCATTGCCAATGAGGACTTTTCCGCAGGCTCCCTC
Organism: Desulfobacter curvatus DSM 3379; assembly: GCF_000373985.1. GTDB lineage: Bacteria > Desulfobacterota > Desulfobacteria > Desulfobacterales > Desulfobacteraceae > Desulfobacter > Desulfobacter curvatus. The sequence goes on along the minus strand of NZ_KB893061.1, from coordinate 16,154 downwards.
AAAGAGATGGAACAGAAAATGATTTTCAGGACACTGGATCAAACCGAAGGAAACCGGACCCATGCGGCAAAAATTCTGGGAATCAGTGTCAGAACCCTTCGTAATAAACTGAACGAATACAAAGAACCCCTCTGATTATCCCCGCTGTTTATTATTTCAGGCATGTAATTTGCATTTTCCCGTTTATAATGTTGATATTCAGGCTCTCTTGTCCGGATATCCAAAGAAAAATATCACCTTTGAATGACCCGGAGCGTAAATTTAAAACACGGAGGTTAACATGGCCGATTCAAGAATTTTCGGGCACACTTATGAGATGATCGGAAAGAGTATGGACATCTCAACCCGGCGGCATAACCTGATCGCAGGCAATATCGCCAACATGGACACCATCGGGTATACGCCCAGCGATATAGATTTTCAAAGTGCGCTCAAACGGGCCATGACGGAACCGGAACCCGATTATCTGGACAAAACCAATGAAAAACATCTACCCGGCAATATTGACGGGTCTGCCGGGCAGATTAACGGTATGGACAGCGAGGATGTGGATATCTATCACCTGGATTCGGTGAACATTGATACGGAAATGATGAATCTGATGGAGAACAATGTGAAATTCAGATCCACGGCCGAGATGCTGTTGCGTAAAATGACCATACTCAACTATGCCATTGATGAGGGAGGAAAATAATCCATGGATTTAATGAATGCATCAAAAATCAGCGGAACGGCCCTTGCCGCCCATCGTATGAAACTCAACGTCATTGCTGAAAACCTGGCCAACGTGGATACCACCAGAAGCGAAGACGGCGGACCCTATCGCAGAAAAATGGTGGTCTTCAAAGGTGACGATATCGACTCTTTTGAGAGTGTGGTGCAGCAAAAAATTCGAAAGGAGCAGTCCGGCAACATTGAATTATCCGCCATTGAGTTTGAGGATGAAAAAAAACCGGATAACGGCACAGGTGTCAGAGTGGATCAGATTGTCAGGTCCCAGGAAGATTTTCATCTGGTGTATAACCCGGCCCACCCCGATGCAGATCCGGATACAGGCTATGTAAAAATGCCTAACGTGGATCATTTAACCGAAATCTCAGACATGATGGTGGCCCGGCGCAGTTATGAGGCGAGCGTCACGGCGCTTTCCACCACAAAAAATATGATCAGCAAAGCCCTTGAGATCGGCAAATAATTTTAGGATAAAGGAGTGAACCAATGGATGAAATAAACACTCAAGTCCCCGGCAAACTCTCCTTGTACAGGGAATCTGTGGCAAACCGGGCAGCCAAGCGAAGCCCAGAATTCATGGAACGTCTGGAATCAGCCGTCCTGGAAGTGAATAATAATCAGCATGTGGCAGATGATTCTGTTGAGGCCGTCATTGAAGGCAGGCTTGGTATCCATGAAGGCATGATGGCGCTGGGCAAAGCCTCCACCTCCCTTAAAGTGCTGGCACAGGTCCGGAACAAGGCCATGAGTGCCTATGAAGAAATCATGCGTATGCAAGTATAATTTCTGTCAGGAGCCGCTAAATGAATCCGGTAATTCAAAAAATCATTACCATGTTCAAAGAGATGAGCATGGCCCGAAAAATTCTCCTGGGCGGACTGGTCCTGGTGGTGGTGGCTGGGTTTATCACCATGTTTGTATGGGCCAATCAAACCACTTATAAAGCTGCATATTCAGGGTTGAGCCAGGAAGATGCCGCCGCTGTCGTGGAAATGTTAAAATCCTCCAAGACATCCTATCGCCTGACCGGTGACGGGACCACTATTCTGGTGCCGGAACCCATGGTGTATGATGTCCGGCTGACCATGGCCAAAGAAGGCATTCCCAAAGGCGCAGGAGTTGGATACGAGATTTTTGATAAAAGCGAGTTCGGCACCACCGAGTTTGTTCAGAAAATCAATAAAAAACGCGCGCTTCAGGGGGAACTGGCACGCACCATTGCGGCATTTGAGGCGGTTAAGGATGCCAAGGTCATGATTGTACTGCCCAAGGAATCTGTTTTTGTGGAGGAGACCAAACAGCCTTCGGCATCCATTCTGCTGGAGCTGGTCGCTGATCTTCAGAAAGAGGAAGTGGCGGCCATTGCACATCTGGTGGCGTCTTCGGTCCAGGATCTGACCCCGAAACTTGTCACCATTGTGGATACTGCCGGCCGGATTCTGTTTGAGGGGAAATCCGAAGCAGAACAGGCCCGGATTGATGCAGAAAATCTTGCAGATGCCCAGTATCAGTATAAAGTTCGGTTTGAAGAGAACCTGACACACAGAATTCAGACCATGCTTGAGCGCATCGTGGGTACGGATAAAGCCATTGTCCGGGTTACCTCGGAAATGGATTTTTCCAAAAATAACATGAATGAAGAAATTTATGATCCGTTTGAGCGGGGCGGGGAATTCATACGCAGCCGGAAAAACAGAGCTGAAAAGGTGGTTCAGCTTGATGAACAGGTCGGTATCCCGTCATCGGTCAACCCCATCACAGACGAAAACCAGGCCGCGAATAAAAACCAGGAGCGGGTCAATAAGCATGATGATACGGTTAATTACGAAATCAGCCGGCGGGTCAGGGAAACCCAGAAACCCATGGCAGAACTCACAAGGCTTTCCGTCGCAGCTGTGATTGACGGTAAATACGAATTCCAGACAGATGACAACGGCGACACCAAACGGGTGTATATGCCCAGATCTGCCGAAGAGATGCAGCAGTTCCAAAGCATTGTAACCAGAGCCATGGGGTATAACGAGGAGCGCAACGATCAGGTTTCCATGGAGTGCTTTCCCTTTGCTTCCATTGACGATATGCAGGGCACCCAGGTAAAACTTACTGGCTGGCGCATGGTTCAGAAGGAATACGGGCGTCTCATTGCCAATTTGCTGCTGGTCTTTGTATTGTTCCTGTTCATCATTCGGCCGATTATAAAAACGGTTCGCGATATCAAGGTGACGGTGGAACAAGAAGCATTGCCTTCACCGGAAGAACTTGCCCAGCTTGAAACAGAAAAGAAAGAACCTACCTTTATTGAGATGGATGCGGATCAGCAGCGTGAATTCTTTGAAATGATGAGCGAGGAGCAGAAAGAAGATTTCATCCAGAAAATGACTGCAGCTGAGCGGAACGCATATATAGCCAATATGAGTGCCCAGGAAAGGGCCCGGTATTATGCGGAAAAAGACCTGTTCAGGACCGTGAATATCATCAAGGGATGGCTCAGTGAAGTAGAGGAAGAAGAGGAGGAATAATTCCATGCCCAAAGCAATTGATCCGGAAAACCTAAATGGTTGTCAAAAGGCAGCAATATTTCTCATGTACATGGGAGAAGAATATACAACCCAGGTATTTTCAAGAATGAAAGAGCAGGAGATTGGAGAAATCGCCTTTGAAATGTCCAAGGTTGATCAGATTACACCGGATATACTCAAGGTTGTGTGTGCTGATTTCAATGTCAAATTTGAAGGAGAGTCCAAGATGATTGTTGAAGGGGACTCCTTTATCAAGAATGTGGTCACCAAGACACTGAAGGACAAGGAAGCCAAAGCCATCCTGGACGATTTGGAAAAAAAGAAACAGGCCAAACCCTTTATATGGAGCCGGAATGTAAATACGAACACGTTATCTACATATATTGAAGGAGAACATCCCCAGACCATCGCCATGATCCTGGCCCATATGCCTGCAGAGATTTCAGCGGAAATTTTGATGAATCTGCCGGATGAACTCAAAGGCGATATCTCCATGAGAATCGCCCGGCTGGGCCAGATCTCCGAAGACGTTGTCAGGGACGTGGATAAGGCGTTGAAATATGAGCTCAGTGGCGCAGTCGGCCCCGGAGGCAAGGCCGGCGGCTTGGAAGTTTTGGTGGATATTATCAATGGTGTGGACAAATCCACCGAAGATGCGGTTATGGAATATGTTGAGGAAGATGATGCGGAAATGGCCAATGAAATACGCAAACTCATGTTTGTATTTGAGGATTTGACCAATGTGGATGATACGGCCATGAGGGAAATTCTCAAGAAGGTTGAAGGCCAGCAGCTGACCTACGCCTTGAAGACCGCCACCGAAGATATGAAGTCCAAAATTTTCGCCAACCTGTCCCAGCGGGCCGGTGAAATGCTCAAGGATGATCTGGATGCCATGGGTCCTGTTCGCCTTGCAGAGGTTGAAGAAGCCCAGCAGGCCGTAGTCAGGGCAGCCAAAGAGCTTGAGGCCGACGGCACCATAACCCTGGGTAAAGGAAAGGATGATGTCCTTGTCTGATCAAGATGAACATAAAGAGGGATCTTTGTCGTCACAAGATGATGAATTCAAGGCCATTGATGTGGGCGCCCTTGACAGTTTTAATGAAGAGATCTCACTTAAGACGCCGGATACCGAGCCTGATTTTGACCGGTTTAAGCTTCTATTTGATCCTTTGGAAGTTCAAAGGGAAGAAGGCGGATTTGAGGCCGTTTATAAAGTAACCAAGCAGCTTAAAGAGGAACTGTTCGAACCCTTGATCCAGGGCGCGGATGTGGATGCCGACAGTGATAAAAAGAATGACCCGGATCCCATGGCGGAAACTGAAGAAGAGGATGAGCCCGAAGATGGCCCCACACCTGAAGAACAGGGCTTTGCCGCAGGTTATGAACAGGGGATGGCCCAGGGGCTTGAAGAAGGAGAGGCTGCCGGCCATGCCAAAGGCTATGAAGAGGGGTTGGAAAAAGGCAGGGAAGAGGGATTTAAACAAGGCGAGACCGACGGGTTTGCCAAAGGCGAGGCCGAAGGGTTTGAAAAGGGGATGGCAGAGGGGCGTGATGCCGGCAAACAGGAGATTATTCAGGAAATGCCGCAGGTCCTGGACCCTTTCCGGCAGGCATTGGAAACCGCAGATCAGATGCTGGAAAACATGCTGGCAAGATATGAAACCCAGTTGGTTGAACTTGTCTGTCAAATTGCCGGAAAAGTGGTACTGGCCAAACTGGACTCGGACGATGCCGTGATCAAGAACACAATCCTGGACGCATTGTCCCAGCTTGCCTCCCCGGAGGAAATCACCCTGAATGTAGCTGCAGAAGATTATGAATATGTAGAAATGGTTAAAGAGACCTTTTTTGAATCTGTACGCTCCCTGACCCATATCACGGTGAATACCGACGCCATGATTCCCAAAGGGGGGTGCCGCATTGAAAGCGCCGGTGCCACCATTGCGACAGATCCCGAGTCTAAACTCAAGGCGGTTTACGACGCCATTGCCCAGGCGGGGAGCTAAATGGAGATATGATGAGCGATCTTTTTGAAAAAGTGGATTTCAGCATTTATGCCAATGCCGTGGAAAAGGTCAGGACCGTGATCCCCGAAGGCCGTGTCTCCCAGGTGATCGGGCTGATTGCCGAAGGGGACAGCCTGGGCCTTGGCGTGGGCGGTGTATGCCGCATTATCAATGACCATGGCATGGCCGTGATGGCTGAAGTGGTGGGCTTCCGGCAGGAAAAAGCATTATTCATGCCCTTTGGTGATATCAGGGGCATCAGCATGGGAAGCCGGATTGTACCGGTGGCCTCCTCCCCCATGGTGCCGGTGGGTGACGACATGCTTGGGCGCGTGCTGGACGGCATGGGAAATCCCATTGATAATAAGGGGCCGATTTCAGGTTCAACCTCCTATTATCTGTATGGAAAGCCCCTGGGGCCCCTGGAACGAAAAATGATCAAAGAGCCTCTTGATGTGGGCATCGGGGCCATTAACTCCATGATCACTCTGGGGCGGGGGCAACGGGTGGCCATCATGGCCGGTTCAGGCGTGGGAAAAAGTGTACTCATGGGCATGATGACCAAACATACCAATGCGGATGTGGTGGTGATCGGGCTGATTGGGGAACGGGGCCGGGAGGTCAAGGATTTTGTGGAGGAAACCCTGGGAGAAGAGGGGCTCAAGCGGGCTGTCCTCGTGGCGGCCACATCGGACTCCCCGCCGTTGACCCGTATGCGGGGGGCCTATCTGGCCACCACCATTGCCGAGTACTTCAGGGATCAGGGAAAGGATGTGCTGCTCATGCTGGATTCCATTACCCGGTTTGCCATGTCCTCCAGGGATGTGGGATTGGCTGCCGGTGAACCACCGACTACCCGCGGATATACGCCCTCATTCTTTGTGCAGATCCCCATCCTTTTAGAGCGCCCCGGCGTCCTTGAAAACGGCGGTTCAATCACCGGCATTTACACGGTCCTGGTGGAAGGTGACGACATGAACGACCCGGTGGGCGATACGGTCCGTTCCATAACGGACGGCCATATTGTCCTGTCCAGGGATCTTGCCAATCGCGGACACTACCCGGCCATTGATGTCATGGCCAGTGTTTCCAGGGTCATGCGGGATGTCAGCAAACCCGAACATATGGCCATGCGGGACAAAGCCGTCAATATCATGGCGTCATATCGAAATGCAGAGGACATGATCACCATCGGTGCTTATGTGGACGGATCAGATCCCGATGTGGACCAGGCCAGAAAACTGATGCCCGGCATCAACCGGCTGCTGCGCCAGAATATTGGCCAGAAAATGGATATGCAGGCCAGTGTCGCCGGGCTGAAAAGAGCGCTGGGAATCAAGGGCGCCCCGACTGAACCCAAAAAGAACAAGGCCTAATATATGAAAAAATTTCGGTTCAGACTGGAAAGCCTTTTAAAATACAAACGCCATCTTGAGCAGGTTGCCAAGCAGGAAATGGCCCAAGCCGTAGCCAATGTCCTGGCCTGTGAGCAGCGAATCACAGGGTTGCAAAACGACAGAATCTCGGCGACGGAACAGCTTGATACCCTGGTGGAAAAAGGGATGGGGGCAGGCCAGTTCAACCGGTACAGACAATTTATTACGGCCATAGACCAGACGATCATTCTTGAACGTAACAAAAAAATCGAACTTGAAAAAATTCTGGATGAAAAGCGAAACGCTCTTAAACAAAGAACCATTGACAAAAAATCACTGGAGCGGCTGCGGGAAAAACAAGACCGGGAATATACCCATGAAATGCTACGGGAAGAGCAGAAGGGTCTGGATGAAATTGCATCCTTGAAAACGGCCAGGGAGGTGAACAATGAACACACTTAAACGCTGGGTGGTGGGTCTTTTGGTCAATTTGATTATCGTTACAATCGCCTTTGTCGGTGTTTCATATATGCATTCCGGTCAGCCTGCACCGGTTTTGGCAGCAGATCCGGAGAAACCAGAAACGGCATCGGCTGAAGGCGAAAACACAGAAGGTGCGCCTGCTCCCTGTCCGGAATGCCCCGAGTGCCCCGATCCTGCCAAGGTTGTTCTCCAGGGCCTTGAAGATAAAAAAAAAGCCGTGGCCGAAGCCAGTGAAAAGCTTGCCAAGGAAAAAAAAGAACTGGAAACCTATGAGGCACAGATTGATGAAAAAATAGAGTCGCTGACGGCCCTCAAAAAGCAGATCGAAGCGGATATGGCCCGGCTTGAAGAAAAGAAAAGCGCAAAAGAACGGCAAGAGACGGCCGCATTTGAGGCAAAGATGAACCGTCTGGTTAAAATGTATGCCAGCATGAAACCCAAAGCGGCGGCAGAAATTGTAAACAAGATGGAACTTTCCGTTGCCTATGAAATATTTTTAAGAATGCGCGAGGTTTCCGCCTCCCAGATTCTGGCTTTTGTGGAGTCCGAAAAGGCCGCAAAAATCAGCGAACGGCTGGCCTTTAGAAAACGCTGATAGATTCCGATTTTTAATTGAACCATACTGCCGTCTTCCCAATATCGCAGAGAGGGTTTTGAAATATTTCTTGATCTTTGTTAGCGGTTCTCGTAGTCTGATAATATAGATTTGCGGTCTATTCGGTAATATCCTGTAATCATAATTTTTGTGCGCACCCCATTGGGCAACAGAATCAAAACCTGTAATTTCAAAAATTTCAAATTGTCAGTAAACGTTGAAAAAAAATCATTCTGCTCAGGTCGAACAATTTATTTATGCAGTGAAATTTAAAAACCACGAAAGGAAGATTGACATGGCAATTAAAGTTTTTATCAAACGAATCTGTGAAGATGCCGGTAAGGAAAAAGAACTGATCTCTCTGGTACGAAAAATTAGAACTATTGTTCCTCTGCAACCAGGCTATCTTTCAAGCAGATATGTAAAAAAAATAGACCCACCAAAAGACATTGTTGCTATCAGCACCTGGGACTCTTTGGAAGATTGGCAGAAATGGTACGAAAGTGAAGAAAGGAGTGACGTGCAATCTAAAATTGATGCAATTCCAGGTGTTAAAACAGTATATGAAATCTATGAGGACGCAAAAACAGATATATAAATAGTTATGGCGGCCGGCAGGGAACCGTTTATTTTGCTGCCGGCCTATCCAAAAATGCAGGAGTGAGTCACCGCAATTTAAACCGGTCTCCAGGTTTGGGGATAAAGGCATTATATCCTTTCTCGTTAAGCCGCCGGGCAAATGCCGCGCTCTGTTCAGCTTCACCGTGGACAACGGCAATATCTTTTATCCGGAGATTGGAGTCGGCAACCACCCGCATCAATTCATGGCGGTCTGCATGGGCGGAAAACCCCCCGATTTTTTCCACATGGGCTCTCAGGGGATAGGATTTCCCCAAAATTTTAACTTCCGGTGCCTTGTCTGCATCCTGATTTTCCTGCAACCCGAGTTCTTCAATACGCCGGCCCAGGGTGTGCTGGGCCATATACCCCACGGTAAGGATGGTATGTTTGGGGTTATGGATCTTATAACGCAGGTGATGGAGAATCCGGCCTGCCTCACACATGCCGGATGCCGAGATCACAATATGCGGGGTATCGTCCTGGGTGACACGCATGGATTCCTCAACAGACTCAACAAACTTGATGTTTTTAAAATAAAAGGGGTTGATGCCCTTTTCCAGGAATATCTTATGGGTTTCTCTATCATAGGTTTCAGGATGCTCCCCAAAGACCTTTGTGATATTTGACGCCAGAGGACTATCCACATAAACGGGCACTTTGGGAACAGTACCGGATTCATACAACTGGTGAAGCACATAAATAAGCTCCTGGGTTCTGCCAAAGGCAAAAGAAGGAATCAAAAGGGAGCCACCCCGTTCAATTGCCCGGATCAGGGTCTCTTTCAGGCTGCCCGCAAGATCGGCCACCGGCGCATGCTCACGGTCCCCGTAGGTACTCTCTATAATCATCAGATCAATGTCCCTGTCCTCTTCATCAAATTCCAGGGTGGGGTCTTTTAAAATGGGCTTTTCAAACCGGCCGATATCTCCGGTAAAAAGGATTTTAAGAGGTTTACCGCCGTGTTCGGGCTTCACCGTGATCAAAGAAAAGGCGGACCCGAGAATATGGCCGGCCACATAAAATTTCACAGTGACTCCCTGGCCGATGGTCACTTGTGAATCAAATGGGTATCCGTCAACAAAGGAGAGGGATTCCAATGCATCTTCCTGGGTATACAACGGCGTCACCATGTCAAGGCCGTGCTCCTTGTGAAGTGCGGCAATGGCATCCACATCCAGTTCATGGGGGCCTTTTTTCAGCAGCTTTTTAATCTTGGCTTTTTCCTTGTTGGAAATCTGCTGTTTGGTTTTGGACTGTTCAGCCTGATACAGAAACGCACGCAGGGCCTTATAGTTCAGGTACAGGGCATCAGATTCCTGGATATGCCCTGAATCCAGAAGCATGTAATTCAGTGCGTCTTTGGTGGGGCGGGTGGTGACAATCCGACCGGCAAAGCCATCTTTTGTTAACAGCGGAATCCGGCCGGAATGATCAATATGGGCGTGGGAAAGAATCATGGTCGTAATTTCAGACCGGTTTATGGGAAAGTTCTCATTTTTCTCCCGGCTCTCCTTTCTTCTGCCCTGGAACATGCCGCAGTCCATTAAAATCTTATCAACGCCTGTATCCAGCACATGCATGGATCCGGTCACCTCTCCTGTTGCTCCGAAAAATCCAACTTCAACCATAGGTGCGTCCTCTTCTTAAAAAAAAGTTTGAGCTCAAACATCAGTTAAATAATTTTTTTAACAATGCCGTCGTCTGCTTTGCCGGATTTTCCCGGATAGCCTTTTCTTCTTTTGCCAGATAATAAAAAATGCCGTTCAGGGCTTCTTCAACAGCATAGTCCGTCAGATTGCCCTTTACATCGGGAACCAGGGGCAGGGATTTGTATTTTTCAATCATTTGGTCATAGGATTTCACTACCCCGATTTCTTCCAGGGTTTTCTCCACCACCGGTGTAAAAGTTTCGGTGAGATCGTCAGACGTTTTTTCCTTGAAATACTGAGTAGCAGCATCATCCCCGCCATTGAGAACGCTTTTGGCATCATCAAAGGACATCTGGGAAATGGCATCTACAAACAACGCCTTGGCCTTGGGTGTGGCCGCTTCGGCAGCCCGGTTCAGCTTCAGTTCCAGATCCTCGGCATAGGATCCCAGGCCGGCTTTTTCCATCAACATCTTGGCCTTGGAAAGATAGGAAGGCAAGGGGATATGGATACTGGAGTCGGAATTAAATCCGTTTTCAGCACCCAACTGGCCGACAACGTTCTCTGCGCCGATTTCCAGCGCCTCCTTGAGACCGGAAATAATTTCGCTGTTGGTCAGGCTGTCGGCTGAACTGTTACTGCTTTCACCACTGCCGTTTTTGTTTAGGGAGTTAATCAATGAAGCGCCCTGATCCAGCAGGGAATTTCCGGCCCAAACAGGCACCAGTCCCCCCAGAATAAAGGTAAAAACAAAAGCGACTGCTGCAACGCTGATTCTTTTTTTACACATTTTAAACGATTCTCCTATAATTAATTCAATAAACCCTTTATCAGCTCCTTGGCTGTATCCTTCATATCCGGTTTCTCACCAGAGTCCGATTTGTCACCGTTAATGAGTTGTTTAAGCGTATCGGTGTCGGGCAGCTGGTTTTTTAATATGGCGTCAAGATCCGGCCGTACCTTTGGATTTTCCCACGTCCCTGTCACATCAAAGGGAATCAATATCCCCGAACGGTCATTTGTATCCCCCTGCCCCTTAATTGTGGCAACCAGTTTCGGTTCAATCCTGAAATCCAGACTTTCTTTTGACAGACGGGTCTGGCCCTTGGCAACAAGCCTTAACAGGGGAGAGACAAGGGTGGCTTCCGAAATTTTCACAAGGCCTTTAGCAGCCGTATATGGAATATTTAGTTCGACAAAATCGGTCCTCTGTTTTTCCGCGGTGGCTTCGCCCAGCCCAAGGCCTGCGCCAAGATTACGAATGGTTCTGGCAATATCAACACCCACAACAGCACCATCAATAAATTTAAGCTGCCCTTTGCCGCCCAGGCTCTCTTTAATCATATCCGGCGTGTCTCCGGTCATGGAAAGGGAGATATCCGAGGTCAATGCCCCTTCAATCATATCCTTGCCCATACTGTCCCGGATGACAGGGCCCGCCTGAACGTTACTGGTTGTCAGGTGCAGGGTTGTCATCGGGTTCTTTTTGCGCACATCAATCCTGGCCTTTGCCCCCGCCTTTCCCTGGTACAGATCCATGGAAAGCGGATCCAGGGTAAATACCCCGTTTTCGCCTACCAAAGCAACTGTCATATTGGCCATGCTTAATCCCGCAGCCTTAAGGCTGCCGATGTTCACCTTTGCATCCAGTACCAGCCTGCGCAAAGGGGCATAATCAACGGTGCCGGCTTTTCCATTGCCCTTATTTGAACCCATGGCAGAGGACTCGATCTTGGGTGAAGCCCCCCCTTCCGAATCATTTTTTGTTGCCGAAGGCAGATACCGGTCCACATCAATTTTATCCAGGGTAAGTACAAATTTGAGGTCCGGTTTTTCAAACGCCTGGGCCTGGCCCCTGAAATTCATGGTAGAATCATCCAGCACCAGGACCCCGTCTGAAACCTCCACAGCCTGGGCTGACCCTTTGACGGCAGCCTTCAGGGAAAGCTTTTCCAGTGCTGAGGCATCATTGGTCTTAATTGGAAACGGACGCCCCAAAGAGTCAAACAGCTTTTTGGGCGAAAATGGTGCCAGATCAACGGCCAGGTTAAAGGTCTGTTCGGTCATGGGTTTAATCACCCGGCCTTTAAGGGAAAAAGCCAACTGGTCCACCGCCTTGACCATCAAGTCAAAATCAATATCCGCAGCACCGGGGTTTTGCCCCACAGGCCCGGCTGTTCCGGTCAAAGAGACGGGATTTCCGTCCAATTTGGCACCTAAGTTGATGTCAATGGCTTTATCAAGGGTGATGCCGGACAGATCTAAATTAATATCTGAAATCTTTTTGGACAGGCTGCTGCCTTTGTCCACATAGGAAAGGGACCCGTTGAGGACGGCAAACCGGTCAACGAGAAGCGACTCAATGGGAAGGTCCGTACTGTCTGTTTGTGGTTTTGAAGCAGTATCCTGGGGGGTGGATTGGGCCTCATTACCCTGATCCGAACCGTTAGTATCCTGGGGGCCTATATGTTCCCAGTTTCCTAACCCTGCCTTGTTTCTTACCAGCGCAATACTGGGCGACTCCACAATGAATTTTTCTACTTGAATGTGCTTGAACAAAAGGGGCAGGACTTTTACCCTGACTTCAAAGCTTTTCACCGAAATCATGGGCTCTTTTTCAAATCCTTCAGGATTGTCCAGGGTTAAGTCAGACAGCCGGATTCCCGCCCAGGGAAACAGGGAGAGTTTAACATCATCCCCCATGGAAAAACTGCGTCCGGTCTGCCGGGTTACCATGGTTTCGATATCCGGCAGATACTTTTTGACATCCACAAACATGGGAACCAGTACAGCAGCCCCGACAATCAGACCGGCGAGAATGCCTGTTGTTACGATGACCCACTTTAAGAATCTGACCATACCAACCCCCCTTGAGGTATTTAGGAACGCCTCTTAAATAAATTGCCCCTTTTGCTATATCCGGGAGCGCGGGCGTCCCCAGGTTAAGTGGTTTCGGACTCATTCCTTAGGCATGCCCATCCGAAAATAATCTTTTCAGCCGGTTTCCGAATGGGCTGTATTTTTTTGTTTACCAAGTCCCTATAGTTGACTTATCAGGACAATGCAGCCAACGCAGAGTCATAATCAGGTTCCTGTTTGATTTCCGGCACAAGCTCGGTATAAGCCACCTCACCGGATGTATTGAGAACAACAACGGCCCGGGCCGTAAGGCCTGCCAGCGGACCATCCTGCATGGCCACACCATAGTCAAGGGCGAACTGGGGACTACGGAAGGCAGAGGCCGTCACAACATTCTCAATGCCTTCGGCGACACAGAACCGTTTGTGGGCAAAGGGCAGATCCCCTGAGATGCAGAGCACAACCGTATTCTCCTTGGTGCCTGCTGTTTCATTGAATTTACGAACGCCTGTGGCACAAACGGGGGTATCAAGGCTTGGAAAAATGTTGAGCACCACCTGTTTACCGGCATACGCAGACAGTTTGACTTCTGACAGATCCTGCCCCACAAGGGTAAAATCCTTTGCTTTGTCACCTGTCTTAGGAAAATCACCAGCCAAAGTTACCGGGTTGCCGCCAAGTGTAATAGATCCCATGAAAGTTCTCCTTTTTTGTTTTCATACGTTTCGGTTTGGATAATCGTGGTCGGTTTGGAAAAATTATGCACCATAATATCTTCCATGCCTGTATTTTGTAAAGAATAATGGCTATATCTGATATTTCAAGTTTTCCGAAGTCCCAAAAAAAGTCACCGCCAATGCCATAAAGCTTTCCCGGCCTTGCCACGTAAAACAACGCCGGTTTGACATTTCAAGAAATGCAATCATATGGGCACCTATTTTTGTACATTGCTTAAGAATGCTGAGAGCCTCGTTAAAGCCTCTTCGGTCTGATCACCTATCGCAGCAATTCCGCGTGAACTACGATCTCTGCATCTAACAGTAATTGCTGCTCCTTTAGTTCAGATTCCCTTATTTTTAGATTTTGGTCAACTTTGCTAATCTCGCGGGACCAATATGAATTAAGTATCGTCAAAGCTATCGTTAATATTGCTGAAATCATGGCAAGCCATTTTCCAGCCTTCCCAGGGATGCTTTCAGTACTTTGTGTTCCCATGTTATCTCCTTACGTGTAAGTCCAACGGAACGGGGATCTGAGGTCAAGCTTTTAAAGCTCAAAAACTCTCATAAAATCGTTGAGATAACCTACTTATTAATCTGGGGACATTAATCTGGGGACACTTTACACATTTTTCTTTCGACCTGGCTTCTTTGGCCTGAGTCGTCTGTCTAAAATAGTCTCCAATTTCTTTACAAAAGTCGTTTTTCCCAACGGTCGGCCGTTACGTTCATGCTTTCTGAACAATTCGATTTCAGACTCTTTAATGTCAGAAGATAAAAAATCTCCCCACGGCGCATTAACAATCTCAAGCAAGGGTCTTGTTTTGACAAGAATGTCATCCTTCCCATCCATATGTGCCCCGGCGCTGCTCCATTTCCAATCCTCAGGACGTTTTACAAGACCGGCACGGACGGGGTTATACTCAATATACCGCGTGCATGCCAACAAGTAACTTTCTTCCATGATAAATGATGCGAACCTCCCCTGCCATAAATGACCGCGCCAGCCTTCCCTGAAATTGATCATTCTCGTATATCGCCGGTGTGCCTCCCCGACGGCCAGATTTAATCCATCCTTGGTTTCAGGAACTGCAATAAGGTGAATGTGATTGGGCATCAGGCAATAGGCCCATATATCAACCTTATAATTCAAACACCATTCCGCCATCAAAGCCAGATAGGCTTTAAAGTCCTGATCGCTGAAAAATGTCTGCTGCCGTCTATTCCCCCTTTGTGTAATGTGATGGGGAAAACCCGGCGCCACTGCCCTTGCCATTCGTGCCATGAAATGGAGTTAAGCATGTAGTCTAATTCCTGTCAATAAATAAGTATGGTGTCCCCAGATTCCCCCTTGAATTTGCCGATTGGCAGTGGTGCGATTGAAAGTTCGATTCGAAGAGTTGTCAATTTGAGGCTCAAGGGTCCCTGCATTTTTTGGTATAAAGAAAATGCGGAGAAAATGCTCATGCTGCGCTCATACTATAAATCGGGACGATGGAACTGTCTGAAACAAATGGCCAATTCACATATTTCATTGTTAGCTGCATAACCGTGAAAATGGGAATGCGCCCTTCCTTAAATCAGCCGAACCGCCTTGGTACGTGATCCATATGCCGGGTGGTGTGGGAGGGCTCCTCAGTGATGGGGAGTCCTATCCCGATTCTCTGTCATGATTAAACAGCTACTGGGGTAAGAGTAAAAACATCTGCAAGTTGCGTGGCAGTTTTTACATCCCCTCGTCTTAAAGCATCTCGAACATCATCCAATTTTAGTGCGTCATCAAGTGATAAATAGGGAGACCAACCATCGTCAGTGTCAACCAGTTCAATGTTGACCTTAGCGACATACTGTCCTTCATGGATTAGTTTTTGATGATGTCTTTTTTTCATTGTTTTCTCCTCATAAAATCATTTAACCACCTGTTTGGATCGGGTCTGTATGCAGTAACTAAAACAGCAGGCGATGAAGAGTCTTTCGGTATTCCCCATACTGCATGGATGGGATTACCTTGACTGTCTTTTTGTAAAACCAAAACACAAGGCCCCTTAAAATAATCGGGATAATCTTCAACGATAATACCATTCATGACACCTGATATAATATCCTTAACAGAAATTGAATCTTCAGCAAGCTCATCATATCCATGGTCTGATATCATCACTTCTCTACGCTTGACTAAAGCCATAATCTGCTCAAGTGTCTTGCTATTTTCCATTATACCATAATTCCTTTAAGTTACATCGGCAACGGAGCGTTATTTTTTTCAGATCTCGCGGTAGGAACGCCGGTCACCCAGCGCCTCCCGCACAGTCCCGGACGTGCGGTTTTCCCGCATCCGGTTCTTCGGTTAGACTCGCTTCCGCGCGGACCTTCACATCCTTGCCTTTAACGGATGCTTCAGTTTTGCCTTCGGTGACCGCTAAAACCCTCGGCGTCCACAAGTTGCTCTTTCGAAGCTGTACCAGCACTTCAGGGAGCGCGGTCTCCCCTGCGGCCTACAGAATTCTCTGCCTACGCTTAACCCATCTTGTTCGATATCCTTTTGACTGCTCTTTCAATTGGGTGAGTCCATCTACGCTTGTATCCAGGCTT
>NZ_KB893060.1 GCF_000373985.1 Desulfobacter curvatus DSM 3379 | reverse complement strand
CACACGACCAGAACCCAGACAACAAAAAATTTATAAAGCTTTGGAGATAGGTTTATATCCAGGGCCGGTGATTAAAAACATTTTTAGACAAAAGTAGTGCCATAACCAGGAACTTAAAAACAACAATCCGCGTGATTACAATAAGTTATAATTTGCAATCGAAAACTTGGGTTGATATTAATCTTGCCCTGGAATTTATATCAGATCTGCCTCCCCAATAATCCTTACTGATATGTTTCGGAATCGCGAAAATAATCGATTGTGGTGGTATGTATATCATGTTTTTTGTCGATTCCTTAAGCCCGTCACCGGTTTATTCATTGGTTATAAATCAATAATCAAGGCCTAATGATCAGTCTGATTCGATTTTCTCCCCTTCTATTCTTCGGGTTTCGATAATGGCAGTATCAGTGGCAAGATCTGCTCGAACACATTATTGAACGAGTAATCGCTATTTCCTTGCCAATGTTGCATGGCAATTATTTCCCGCAAGGAGAGACGCCCCTTTAGACTGGATATCCCATCTTCATAGAAATGAATGGGCATACGTTCAACTTCCGGAATAGATTTTTGAAACTCTTCCATTATTCGAGGATATGCGGCATTGACTTTTTCCATGGGGTTTTCGATAGGGGACGTAGCCATCTTCAGGTCATTGATCAGACCATCGGGATCAATCACTTCCTCCAGCCCCTTATCGAAATAGTCCTGGTGTTTAGGGACAAATCCTTTCGAACCATCATGAAACTTATTCAAAACAGTAATATCTTTAACCTTAGCGGCCTTTCTTGGTAAATATTTGTCGAAAAATACGACTGCTTTGATGGCCCGATCAAAGGAATTGAGGTCAAGAACCATTTCGCCCTTGTTCCTGAAGAAAAAAGCCCCAAGAACGATCGGCCTTCTTTCAATAGGAATATCCTTATACGTGCCCTTGAACTTCAATCTCTTGGCTTCCGCCTCGTACAGCCATACCCATCTATCTCGAAACGAATCATGTTGCATACAACGAAGTTTTAAAAATACCCGATGTATTTTTTTTGAATCCAACAAATCATAATGCAATCTGGCCAGCATATAGATTTCTTTGGTCATGGTAGTTAGGAGCCTTCTATCCTCATTCCCACCTTGAGGCATTAAATCCTTTGATACCTCTACTATAGGGGACGGCGATTGCCTGTTGGCGGTGTTACGGATTGACATCGTTTTTTTAAGTCTTCTTTTTGCTTTTTTCCCCACAAGCTACTCCCAATGATGAATCCACCAGCAAAACGTACTTTCCCCAATTTTTAAATTTTTATCTTTACCCTCTATCTCGTTCAGATGCAATTCATATATTTCCCAAGCCTTTATTGAAGCGGCGTTGGCTACTTTTGTTATTGGTGACCTGGATCGGAAATCTGGAAGACCAAATTAAGGGGCTGAGGTGAAGACTACCCTTCGACCAGGCCCTGTTTTTTGGTCGGACAACGCCCCCAGACTTTCCCTGTGAAGCAGGTGTCTGGGGAAGCCATTAAAATTTTATCTTCGGCGTTATCAAGATTTTGTGGTAGATTACGACAGCTTCAACCTTGATGCCTTGCATCTGAAATCCTTATGACTTCTTAATCATCAATTTTAAGGATGGTTTTCGCCAGTTTAAAAGGAATTAAACAAGACAGAT
Source organism: Desulfobacter curvatus DSM 3379 (assembly GCF_000373985.1). GTDB lineage: Bacteria > Desulfobacterota > Desulfobacteria > Desulfobacterales > Desulfobacteraceae > Desulfobacter > Desulfobacter curvatus. The sequence goes on along the minus strand of NZ_KB893060.1, from coordinate 53,841 downwards.
GAATATTGAATTACAGGAAATACGCAGCTTTCTGGCAAACAACCATCCATTTGACCTATTGTCGGAAAAAACGTTGTCCGACTTGCCGGAAAAGATACAGATACGCTATTTTCGCAGAGGTTCCGAGATACCAGAGACCGGAACCCTATTTGATCACCTTTACCTGATCCGTACCGGAAAGGTGGAACTTAATACAGCGGACGGTGAGCTGCAGGCCCGCCTCGGTGAAAATGATATGTTTGGATATCGTTCATCCCACGTCGGTAGCCGGGACAAACTCAAAGCATTTGCCATGGAGGACACCCTGGTATATCAGCTCCGCGCTGCTGATCTATACAGGATTTGCGATCAAAATGTCCAGCGCCACAGTTTCTTCGATACCTCCGATGAAGTGCAAAGTAGACGGCAGCGTGAAGCCACAAGCCTGTTCAGTCAAAGTGATCAGACCCAGCTCAACTTGATGCATACACCGGTCAGGGAACTGTTACGCCGCACCCCGGTCAAAGTACCGGTTACAGCCACCATACATGAGACTGCCCAGGTAATGAGCCAAAAGCGTGTCTCTTCAGTCCTTATATACCACGAACCAGAACGCCGCGAACAAAAACTGATCGGGATTGTTACCGACCGTGACCTGCGCAACCGGGTTATTGCCAAGGACCTGGACCTTAACGACAGAGTAAGTGAAATCATGACCGAGAACCCGGTTACTATTAACAGCAGCGATTTTGTTTTTAAAGCCCAGCTTCAAATGGTCCGCTACAACGTCCATCATATGCCGGTAATGGCCAACAACCGCCTGGCGGGCATGATTACCACCACGGATCTCACCAGACAGCACACCTGCCCTACGGTCTATATTATTGGTGATATCTACAAACACACTGATATTGACAAAATAAAGGAGGTAACGGCAAAGATTCCCGAGCTGCTGGTCAATTTGATTGCCTCCGGAGCAACAGCCATGAGCATAGGGCACCTGATTACGTCTATCACAGATGCCGTCACTACCCGCCTGCTTCAGTTGGCAGAAAAAAGACTGGGGCCTGCACCCGTGGCCTACGCCTGGGTTGCCGCAGGCTCCCAGGCGCGAGAGGAACAGATTGCCAAGACTGATCAGGATAATATCCTGATCCTGGCGGATGATTACATTCCAAAAGAGCATAGCAAATACTTCAGTCTGCTGGCCAGACATGTCTGTGATGGACTCAACGCCTGTGGCTACATTTACTGCCCCGGCGACATGATGGCAACCAACTATGATTGGCGCCAATCTCTGAAAGTCTGGAAAAAAAATTTCAATCAGTGGATTGACCGGCCTGACCCCGAAGCCCTGATGCTGACCAGTGTCTTTTTTGATTTACGTTGCATATACGGCAACCGCAACCTGTTTCAAGACCTGCGTGATCATGTATTAGGCAAGACCCGCGACAATCAAATATTCCTGGCCCATATGACAATGAACGCGCTTTCCCACCAACCACCGCTGGGATTTTTCCGTAATTTTGTATTAATCAAAGGTGGAGAACACGACCAAACATTTGATATCAAGCTCAATGGCATTGTCCCCATTGTGGACCTTGTCCGTGTCTATGCCCTTGCCCAGTGCAGTAGCGCAATCAATACCCTGGATCGCCTTGATTTGATGGAAAGCAGCAAAGCGATCTCTAAAGACAGTGCCGGGGATCTGCACGATGCGCTTGAGTTTATAAGCAATTTGCGCATTCAGCACCAGGCAAGACAGGTCAGAGCCGGCAAGAAAATGGACAACTTTGTGTCACCGGACAACCTTTCTCACGTTGATCGCAACCTCCTTAAAGAAGCATTCCTGGTGATTCGTAACATGCAGTCAGTGATGAAGTATCGATACCAGCGGTAGACCAGGAATTATGTCAATCTGAAACTATCTGTTCAGCATTGACAATTTGTCCAGATCACCTTGCCTTGGGGTTAATGTTACCTCGGCATTACCTGTTTTCCCTTTTGCCGTCTGTATATTGGGAAAACCGGCCCTGTTCCGAACCATGTACCGGATCTGGTTGGGACCAGGGCCATCCGCCAAACCGTGTTTTTTGGTAATCATCATAGGCCTGTCTGATCTCTTCCTGGGTGTTCATAACAAAAGGTCCGTGCTGGGCCACGGGTTCGTTAATTGGTTTTCCCTGCAGCAAGAGCAGATGGGCCTCGTGGCCGCCGTTTTTCAGCGGTACCGGATGACCTGAAGCCAGATCAGCCGAATGGTAATCTTTGATCATTGTTCCGGCAGCCTGGATCGTATCGCCGTTATAAAAATAGAGGGTCCGGTTGATGCCCGCCGACGCCGCAGGAAGCGTCCATCTGGCATTTGCTCCCATTTTTACCAACCATATGGCAACCTCATTGGCCGGATCATTGGCCCAGGAGTCAGGGGTAGGACCCGGGGGAACGGTATCCTGGATCGCTCCGGCAATCACCCTTATATCAATGGGTCTGCCCTGGGCATCCTTTTCACGGCGGATGGGTATCTGTTCCGCCCACAGCATGGCGTAATGGGGGGTGGCAAATTTTTTCTTTCGGGGCAGGTTTAGCCAGACCTGAAACAGCTCAAGGGGGTTGGGTTTGTCCTGATGAATCAGGGGGAACATTTCAGCATGCTGGATGCCGGCTCCCGCCGTCATCCACTGCACATCTCCGTTTCCGTAACGGCCGGCAGCTCCCAGGGAGTCGGAATGGTCCACAAATCCGTTTAAAACAATGGTAACGGTTTCAAAACCTCTATGGGGGTGGACGGGAAAGCCCGGAACCCTTTGTCCATGGTACATCCTCCACCCATCCTTTACAGTAAAATCCTGACCGATATTCCTGCCCGCCAAAGGGGCGTCAGGCCCCAACTGTTCGTTTCCTGCCGGGTAATCGTCCTTGTGATGAACACAAAAAAGAAACGGATTAACCGTTGGCCAATTAAACCCCAAGGGCTCAATGTTTGAAACGATATTTAAATCAGCGTTTTCGGACATTATTCGCCTCTCTTCTCTAAATGGTAAGGATGGATGACCCTTTTGTCTTTCGTGCTTCCAGTTCCGTGTGCGCCAGGGCCGCATCTGCAAGGGGATAGGTCTGGCCGACCCGGATATTTATTGCCCCTTGGAGAACATGATCAAAAAGATCTTTGGCATGATCAAGAAGATCCTTGCGCTGGGCAGTATATGCCATAAGGCTTGGCCGGGTCAGAAACAAAGAGCCCTTGGCGGCAAGGATGCCGGGATCAAAAGCAGGCACCGCCCCCGATGACTGCCCGAAAGAGACCATCATGCCCATGGGCCTTAAACAGTCAAGGGATTTCATGAAGGTGGCCTGGCCCACAGAATCGTAAACAACGTCAACCCCTTGGCCGCCTGTAATCTCTTTAACTTTTTGAGGGAAATCTTCATGGTTGTAAAGGATGGGAAATTCACAACCGTTGGCCCGGGCAAGCTCCGCCTTTTCTTCTGAGCCCATCGTACCGATCACCTTTGCCCCGATATGCCTTGCCCATTGGCAAAGGATCAGCCCGACCCCTCCAGCTGCGGCCTGGACCAGAATGGTATCCCCGGCACTGACCGAGTAGCACCCCCGGATGAGATAACGGGCAGTCATACCCTGTAGCATTATGGCAGCAGCCTGTGTTGTGGGTATTTCTTCGGGTAGGGAGACAAGACGATGTGCGGGAATAACTCGTTTCTCAGCATAAGCCCCCATGGGAACGCCGGCATAGGCCACCCTGTCACCAACATTAACCTCGGTTACACCGGACCCGACGGCTTCCACAATACCCGCGCCCTCCAGGCCCGGTATAAAGGGCGATTCAGCCACCGGGTAAAGTCCTGTCCTGTGATAGACGTCAATGAAATTAAGCCCCACCGCATCATGGCGCAGGAGCACCTCGCCGGGGCCGGGTCGACCGGGATCATGATCCTTCCACTCCAGAACCTCGGGGCCGCCTGTTTTGCTGATTATAATGGCTTTGCTCATCTTTTGCCTCACTGGTATAATTATATTTCTCCCCACGGGATAATTACCGAATCCAACAACGTTGATTTATAACTTAATAATCTTTTTTCATAACGCAACACAAACAACCGGACCGACTGGTAACGGACATCCCTATTGAATCAGTCCTGACCTTTAGAAAGAACAGTCCGGTTCTCCCATAACGGCTATTGGGGAGACGCCTTTTAAAAAAGAAGTATCTCTTTATACAGCGGCAGATGTCTGGTTGAAGGTTGAAAAAAGAGGATTTCAACCTTTTGTTATCAAAATTGACACAGCCCGGCCTGTGAAAATTTCTGCAAGCCTGACACTGGCGGATGAAACTGTTTGTCCGCCTAATACAACACAATTGTTAAACGAATCAGATGATATTCTTGTCTTAATGCCAAAAATAAAGGTTATCGCTCGTGGTACTTTGGGCAATGAGACGTCCCAACAGGGAAATAATCGGGTCTCAGGTATCATTGGCCGGGAGTTGACTGCTGAGCTTCAAAAAACAAAACCGGCTCGGCTGCTTGATAGAAAGAGTTCAGCTGACAGGAGATTCAATGCGCTGTGGCGGGATGGCAGAACCGCCATGGAAATTGTTGATCCTGTCCGTTTTTCATATACCACTTGCCCTGTAAGGCTTGAAACGGCCTCAGGCCGGAAAACGGCTTTAAAAATAGGCCGGGAATATAATGCAAAGGCTGTTATGATAAAAGAGATGATATTATCTTCACCCAGACAACCACGGGAAATTCCCAGACCGGGGGAAATCTTTTTTCCAGATTCAAATCTCAGCAGTTAGCCGCTGAGGCCGTCCACCTTGCGATAGAAGATACGGTCAAACAGGCTCTGAAAGGACTGTCAGAGACAGATGAGTTGGGTCAGGATTGATAAACCGAAACGAATTTAGTATCACCAAAACCGGTTTTAAAACATTTTAATTTCACGTTTATATGAAAGTCTCCAGCAACTAACTGGATTCTTTCTATCTTTGTTGTGGGCCGAAGCCCGGGTGTAGATAGACCAAGGACGGCCCGTGGCCGTTATAGGAAGGCTTATGGACGGGCCTCCCAAATCCGTTATCATCAGTCAACTTGAAATCCGGTTCATATTTTTATAGTATCCCCTTCAACAGGCAACGACTAACGTTCGGGTTGCAGGGTCATGAACATTCTAAACTCAAAACTTCAGGTTCCCAAACGGTATCACACGCTTTCCAGAAAGCGGCTGGTCCGGTCTTTGAACAAAATCAAAACGGCAAAATTGGCATCCATCAGTGCCGGTGCCGGATACGGCAAAACGGCTCTGGTTGCAGACGCGCTTAAACAAATGAACCTTGACGCCCTCTGGTACCGGCTGGATGAACAGGATAACGATTTTGCCGTGTTTGTTGCCTATCTGTATGCCGCTCTTAAACAGCACGGCTCTGGTGTTGATGAAATGGATATGCAGCATACGGTTTCAAAAACCGGTTTAACAAAACACACCGAGACCCTTTTGGAATGGCTGGCTTTTCTGGAAAAGACGGTAACACAGCCCAGCGTCATCGTCCTGGATGACTATCATCTGGTTGGAGACAATCCCGCCATCAATCAAGCAATACAATTTATTATCGATCGCCTGCCGGATCATATTCACCTAATTCTGATCGGCCGGAAAAATCCAGGGTTTGGCTTATCAAAGCTACGGGCAGAAGAAACGCTTATTGAAATTGATGAAGCTGATCTGGCGTTTACCCCCGGGGAAATCAAACTTTTTTTCTCGGATCACATATTGCCCACCCCAACTTCTGCCAAGGATATCTTTGCCGGCACAGGAGGGTGGGCAGCCGGTCTGGTGCTGCTTCGCTATTCACTGGAGAAAAAAGCGCCTGAAGAGATCAAAGCCGCAATTGACTCATTCGTACAAAACCCGGGACATATATTTTCTTATTTCAAAGAAACCATATTTGATCTGCAGCCGCCTCATTTCAGAGCATTTATGATGAAAGCAGCCCTCCTTGCCGAAATAAACATAAACCGCTGCAGCAAAATATTTCATGAAGATAATGCCGCCGCCATTATCAATAAAATGGTTGACGACCATTTAATGATTTTTCCCACAGATGACGTTGGCACAGGCTTTTACCTGCATCATCTTTTCCGGGATTTTTTAATTGACCAGCTTCATCAAACATTTTCCAGGCCTGAAATCAATCAATTGCACCGCCGGATTGCCCGTGAACTCGAAACAGAAGATGTCTTTCAGGCCATCCACCACTTTTTAGAAGGCCAGGCTTTTGATGACGCCATTCACCTCATCGGAACCCATGAAAGAAAATTTTTGCTGGAAGGGAAAGTCAATTTTCTGGGCCGGTGCTTAAATAAACTACCCAAATCCGTTATTGAGAAAAATCCCGAATCACTGCTGGCCCAGGCCAAACTTTTTTCCCATTTCGGGAAGCACAAACAGGCCATGGAAAACCTGACCCGGGCCCACCAGCTGTTAAAAAAACAAAAATCCGGAGACAGAATGGTCAAATGCCTCATTGAGTTGGGCACCCAATACTATTCAACCGGGTATATTAAAGAAGCCAAGCTGCTTATGGAACAGGTGCTTGGAGAAGTGCAGGAAAATTCTTTTACTCACATTACCGCACTGGCCTACCTGACATTGCTCTCCTCAATTTTATGCGAGTTTGAAACTGCGGAAAACTACTATAAAACCGGACGGGAAATAGCCCGGGGGCTTTCTTCCGGTTTTGAAAGCAATTTATCTGAAATTTCCGTAAACGTTGCTTATACATACACATTGTATATTAAAGGAAGATTTAACCAGGCATATCAACTTAGCAAAAAGATACTGAAAAAAGCGCTTGAGTCTGGCGCAGAGGCATTTTTATCCCTGCTCAATTATCAGTTCAGTTCCCACTATTTTATGCTGGGAGAATATGAAAAGGGCATTGAATATGCAAAAAAAGCCATTGCGATCTGTGATCAAACATCCCAGTTTGACAGCACCCGGGGATGGATCTATTTCATGTGGGCCCAAAACTGTGTCGCCCTTGACAGAACGGATCAGGCCCTTGAACTGATCCAAAACTGTGTTGTGATATTCGAGGATATGGGAAACCGCTGGGGTCTTGCCCATGCCTGGGAGCTGCTGCATAAAATAGATATTGCCCGAGGGGATATGCAGTCGGCCCGGCAAAGCCTGGAAAAGGCCATGGACACCATCAAGGGTTACGGGCTGGTTTCCACAGAAGGCATCTTTGAAAACAGCCTTGCCCAGCTGTATATTCTTGAAGAAAATTACTCAAGCGCCTTGGATTGTCTTGAACGTGCAAAAGATAAATTTAAAGGTGTGGATTTCCATCTGTTCTGCAACCATTTGCTGGCGTCAAAAGCCTGCTTTAAATCCGGTATGCTGCAAAAAGCGCTCAAGTGCCTGTCACAAGGTCTGGCTTTATCTGAAAAAAGAGACTACCACCGGTTTGTTAAAAAAGAATCCCAGTGGATCAATTCTCTTTTGAAGTCCGGTTCTTCAAAACAGATAACACTGAACAAAAAAACTGATGCCTACCTGAGATCCGTTATTAAAGCAGATATGACAAACAAACGTCCGGTCTTGAAAATCAAGTTGTTTGGCCGGTTCAAACTGACGATTGATGATAAAGAGATCCCGCCGGCCAGATGGAACAGCTCAAAAGCGCTCATGATTCTCAAGTATCTTGCCGCCAACAGAACCAGAGGCTTTATTCCCCGGGAAGTATTGATTGAAATGCTGTGGCCCGAGGCTGACCCGGAAAAAACAGCCGGCCGCTTTCACATGGCCATGAGCGCCCTTCGCAAAATCCTGGAACCCGGGATTCTCCCCAAAAGGGCCTCCACATATATTGAACGCAAAAAAGACACCTACAGACTGTACGATGACAGCAGAATCCGGATTGATTCAGAGCAGTTTTCAGATGCGCTCATCCTGGCAAGGGCCAACAGGGACAATCCCCCAAAAGCGCTCGAATCATACCGTTTGGCCCTATCCCTTTATGGGGGATCATTTCTGGAAGAAGATCAATATGAGGACTGGTGCAATCGCTTAAGAGATAAATTCAACTCAGATTACCTGATAATGCTCAAAGAGATGGCTGATATTTACGAAAAGCAGGATGACATGGAAAATGCCCTTCACTGCAACCAAAAAATCCTTAGCATTGATTCTTTTAATGAAACCGCAGCAACAAAAATAATGGCCTTCCATTCAGATCAAGGCAGTTTTACCCAAGTAAAACAGACATATCAAACTTACCGGAACGCCGCGCAGGAGTTGGCATGCCCGGTCAGCCCAGATGTGGAGGCACTGTATGAAAAGCTTATCCGAAAAAAAGCTCAATTTAGTTAATCTTTAGTGCCATGTGCTATAGACCCTAAAAACCTGATTATTTATCCTTTAAATGGTCGTCAAGGAGATTAAACACATGGATTCCGGATTATTGCCCAAAGGAACAAAACGCTGCGCCATGGGGAAATTTTATTTCAGATTAACCGTTGTGGGGGCTGTTCTTCTTTGGGGAGTTTATGCCTGGGTACTGATCTACTGGAAGGGGTTGAATCAAACCAACATGGACGATTACTATGGATTCGCCCTCTGGATCTGGGCAGACCTGGCAGTCATCGCAGTTGGCGGCGGCGCGTTTTTCACAGGACTGCTCAAGTATATTTTTAACGTTAAAGAACTTAAAAATATAATCAATTTTGCTGTGATCATCGGGTTTGTCTGTTATAGTTCCGCCCTGATGATCCTTGCCATTGACGTGGGGCAACCATTGCGTTTCTGGTTCATTTACTGGCATGCCAACATCCACTCCATGCTGACGGAAGTGGCCTTTTGCCTAACCGCTTATTTTATGGTGCTGACCATTGAATTCATCCCCAATATTCTGGAAAACAGGCAAGCCGCCAAAATTTCTTTTTTCAGTCACCTAAGCCACAACATGCACGGCGTCATGGCTGTCTTTGCAGCAACCGGTGCCTTTCTCTCCTTTTTCCACCAGGGGTCTCTTGGCGGGGTTACCGGTGTTATGTTCGGCCGCCCGTTTGCCGTCAGGGAAGGCCTGCTGATCTGGCCCTGGACCTTCTTTTTATACACCTGGTCTGCTGCGGCGTTTGGACCGTGCTTTACATTACTGGTCACAAATATCACCGAAGCCATTACCCATAAAAAGCTGATAAGTGACCAAACGGTTCACCTTCTGGCAAAAATATCGGGCTGGATGATTGTGTGTTATATGGTTGCCAAGATCATTGATACCATCTACTGGGCAACGGTAACCGCACCCGGACTCGGATTTGAGTTCAGCCGTTTTTATTCAAACAACAGTTTCTACGGCTATTGGATTTTAATCGCTGAAGTCGTGTTCTGCGGAGTTGTCCCGGGGCTCCTGCTGATTTACAAACCCACGCGTGAAAATCCGGCAATGCGCCTGACTGCCCTCATTCTGGGCGTAATCGGCATCTGTCTGAACCGCTGGGCCATGGTGCTCCAAACAATGGCCGCCCCGGTCATGAGTTTTGACACTTGGGCGCTATACGTGCCAAGCTGGCAGGAAGTGGCCACGACTATACTGCCCGTGGCTTACGGCATCATCCTGATCTCGGTTGCATACCGGTACCTGCCGGTATTCCCCCAGGAAATTAAATTGAATGACGGGTAAGAAGTAAAACTTCAAAAGGGAGGTTTGTCTTTCCCCGTAATCATCCACAATCGAATCCAGGCCCGGACAATCCTGAGCCGGGCAATTTCACGCATGGTCCGGCGTTCCCGGACTTGGGCTTCGGCATCGAGTAGATCATTTGTCGTGGCTCGGCCGCCCCGGTAACGGGCGCGTTCTACCCGCAGGGTTTCCTCGGACTGGACAACGCCCCGTTCTTCCACCCGAAACGCGTCCCGGCCATTTTCGATGGCGGTAGTTGCGGATTTCACATCAAGGTTTATGCCCTGCCGGGCTTCCTCAAGGTCATAGCGAAGGGAATCTGTGCGAGCGGCTATGGCGGCGGCTTGAGGGCCCCGGGTCCCGGCGGTGAAAGGCGTCCAGGTAAGGGTGAGCGATACCTGGCACCACTCTTTTTCCGTATAGGACGAGGGATCATTCCAAACCCAGGCGGCGTCGGCGTCCAGTCGGGGCCAAGCACCTGCGCGCACGGCCAAGCGCCGTTTTTCCAGGGCCTCAATGGCGGTTTTAAGGGCGGCCAGATCCGGGCGTTGCGCCAGGGCCATGTCAAATGCCTCAGAAGCAGAGGGAGACTCGCGGTTCACCAGATCCGGGGCAGGTTCCGGTTCCAAGAGCCCGTCGTAATTCACGGCCCGGGCCAGAGCCACCAGGGCAATATCCCGGGAGCGCTTAAGCTCTCTCATATCCTGCTGGGCCTGGTCATGGGCCAACTCGATTTTAAGCGCATCTGCCTCCAAGGCCCGGCCTACGCCTACCATTTCCCGACTCTCATTCAACCGGGCGGCCAGACTCTTCAAAAATGCTCCGGTGGCGTCAATCCGGGCATCAATCTCCAGGATATATAGACAAGCATCCCCCGCTTCGGCGGCCATTTCCCGGCGGAGCCATTCCGACCGCAAAGACTCTGACCGGGCTTCGTCACGCGCGGCAGGCGCCGAGTAAAGAAGCCCGGCCGGATCAAATATCGGTTGTGAAATCTTGACCGTGGCGGCATTGGTGTTTCTTTCACCAGCTAAAAACGCCCCGAAGGGTGTTTCCATGGCTTGGTCCCGGTCCCGCCATGAATGGGATGCCGATGATCCAATGACGGGCCAGAGCGCCGTTCGGCGTTCGGCTTCAGCCGCCTTTTGTGCGGCAAGCACCAACGCATCCGCAGATGCAACCGCCGGACGGGCCATGGCCATCTCCATGGCCCGGGTCAAAGAGACACGGATCGGTCCGTCTGCCCTGGCAGCCGTTGCCCCTGCCAGGACGATAACCATAGACATGACAACCCCAGTGCCCCGCTTTCCCATGGCGGGAAGGTGAAACGATCTTGGACTGAACATGACTCGGTACAGGGCCGGAACCACCACCAAGGTCAGCAACGTGGAAGCCAGGAGTCCGGAAATCATGGCTGAGGCCAGGGGCGGCCACAGGGTGGAAGACGACAGTGCCAGGGGGAGCAGTCCGGCCACCGTTGTGGCGGTGGTCAGCAGGATGGGACGGATTCGGCGGGACACGGCATCCTCAAGGGCCTTGCCCACACCGGCTCCTGCGCGCCGCCGGTTTTCCACCACTTCCAGCAGCACGATGGCGTTATTGACCACGATACCCACCAGTGCGATTATGCCGAGCATGGACATGAATCCAAAGGGTTGCCCGCCGATAAGCAGGCCGGGCACGACTCCAGCAGCGGAAAGGGGCACCGTGGCCAAAATGATGAACATGCAGCGGAATGAATTAAATTCAGCCAACAGCACAGCGAGCAGAAGTATCAGCCCAATAGGAAACGTTTTCATCAACGCAGTATTGGCCTCTCCGGAGCCTTCGGCATCCCCCCCAAACCCGATCTCCACACCCGGGGGAAGATCCATGGCCCTGATCCCGGGTTCCAATTGTGCCAAAATATCGCTGAAGGTATATCCCTCCATGAGTTGGGACGACACCGTCACCACCCTGCGGGTGTTCCAATGCCTTACAGCAGCAGGCCGCCAGGCCGTCTCTATGCTTGCCACCTGAGCCAGAGGAATGAGCTGCCCATCCGGAGCGGCCACGGAAATAGATGCCAGATCATCCATGGGCAGATTTTCTCCTGCGGATGAGCGGATCACCACCGGGATGGGATCTTCTCCCACGTGAAGTTCACCAACTGGAAGCCCCCGGGTCCGTCCGTACAGGGCTTGGGCCAAGTCCGCCCGGGATAAACCGTAGCGGGACGCGGCCGCATCATTGATGTTGAATCGAATCGTTGGTGCGCCAGGTCCAAGATCGTGCCGAACATCTGTGACGCCGCCGATTTTTTTCAACTTTCCGGCGACCATTGCCGCGGTGGTATTCAGATCCTCCAGATCATTTCCATATATTCTAACTTCCACCGGAGCCCCAACCGGAGGCCCCTGTTTGAGTTTCCGGGCCACCAGTTCCACGCCGGGAAGCTGGGCCTCGACATAATTCCGGGTCCAGGTCAACAATCCTGTCAAATCTCCCCTCTTCCGTGTTTCGACGATGAGTTGGGCCAGATGCGGGCTATAGGGAATCCGGTTGATGTTGTAGTAAAACTTGGGAACGCTTCTGCCTATCAAAGCGGTGACCTTGACCACCTCCGGCCGGGACAGAAGGGCCTGTTCTAATTTTTGGGACGCTGCATCCGTGGCGTCCAGGTGAGATCCCTCGGCCAGTTTCAGGTCCATCACGCACTGGTTCCGGTCCGAAGCCGGAAAAAACTGCTGATGCACCCACCCGGCGCCTGCAAATGAACTGGCCACCGCTGCCAAGGCGGCCAGAATCACCCACCCGGACCGCCGGACCGCGAAACGGGCCAGTTTCGATCCCAAGCATTCAGCCGACGACACTGCCTTTAACGATCTTGGTTTCAAAAACATCCGGGAAAGCACAGGTGTCACCAGAAGGGCAAACAAATAGCTCACCGACAAGGTCAGCATGATGACAATGGGAATGCTCTTTGTAAACTCCGCAGTGAGTCCCTTGGCAATCAGCATGGGAACAAAAGCGGCCATGGTGGTGGCTGTGGCACCGGCCAAGGGGACCGCCAGTTCCCGGACCGCTCCACCGGCCGCCTCCCCGTTGCGGGCGCCCCGGTCCAGGCGCCACTGGATATTCTCCGCCACCACGATGGCGTTGTCCACAAGCATGCCCAGGGCCAGCACCAGTGAGGCAATGGATACCTGATGAAGCACGCCGCCCGCCCAGGCGAAAACAGCCAGGGACGACAGCGTAACCAAGGGCACCACGGAGGCGACCACCAGGCCCATGCGCAGGCCCATGGCGAGGATCAGAATGCCGCCCACAATCAGGATTCCGAGGAGGAGAGACTGGCCTAATTCCCCCAATCTGGCCTCGGTGCGTTTTGGCTGGAACGTCACCTCCTGTATGGAGACCGGACTTAAGGCCGGCGCAATGGCATCGACCTTCTCCCGGACGGCCTGCCCAAAATTCACAAGATTGATCTCCCGGCGGGGAACTATGGCAATACCCAGAGTTCTCGTACCGTTTACACGCATCCGGGACGTGGTCGGCTCTTCCGGTCCCAGATGAACCCGGGCGATTTCCCCCAGGGGAATTGAACTTCCTGAAGAAAGCAGAACCTGGGTCCGGGCAATCTCCGCCACGGATGAAAACTCGGAGAGCGGCCGCAGACGAACGGTTTTATCTTCCAGCCGGAGTGAGCCGCCGGCAATGATCTGATTCCGGGCATTAAGCAGCTTCGCCATTTGAACGGCATCAACGCCAATGCGCCGGGCCGCAGCGTCATCCAGGTCCAATGTGACCTGTTCTCCCGGGTCGGCAACGATTTCCACCCGGCTCACCATGGAAAGGGCCAGAAGGCCGTCCTTCAGTTTCCGGGCAGCGTCCAGAAGCACCAAGGGATCGGGATCGCCTGACACGGCCAGCACCACGGAGTCCTGGTCCATCATGTCGTCGTCCAGGGCCGGCGGGGCCGCCCCGTCCGGAAACTCCCCATATGCCGTTTCAAGGGCTTCCCGCACGTCGTCCCAGGCTTCCGAGAAGTCTGCTGTGCCCCCTCTCAGTTCCACGAAAACCACAGCGACCTCGTCATACGCTGTGGCCTCGATCTTTTTGATATCGGATACTTCGGCCAAGGCGTCTTCCATAGGTTCCAGTACAAGGCGTTCTACGGTTTCTGCGTCCGCGCCCGGATAGGCCGCAACGATCTGCCCCCAGAAATCGGGAAGGCGCGGGTCTTCCTGACGGGTCATGGTGGTCCACATGAACGCGCCCACCAGAGAAAGAACGCCTGCCAGGGTCAAGATCAGCCGGCGTTGGTTCAAAATGGCGTCAACAATTTTCATAATGCCACCCTCACCCTTTCACCGTCTCTGAGCATGGTATGGCCGGAAACCACAACACGATTCCCCCTGGACAGGCCGCCCCGGACAACGACGCGGTCACCCGAGAATGACCTGAGCGCCACCGCCACCCGGCGGACCACCTCTCCATCAAGGCAGAAAACATACGGGCGACTGGAACCCGGATTCAGGACAGACTTCACAGGTACGGTGAGTTCCCCTTCGGTTTCCACTTCCAGGACCAATTCTGCGGTCATGCCGGCGGAAAGGCCGGGTACCGGTTCCAGGGCTGCCACAACCGGAAACAAGCGTCCCGCTGCGGCCGCAGCCCGGGCTACGGATTTGACCCGCCCGGCGACCTGTTTTCCACCGGCTATGGGCAGGATCACGCAGACGGATTCCCCTTTCGCCAGCGTCATGACCATGTTCTCCGGGACCTCCACCTGCAATTCGATATCCCCGTCCCCGGACAACTCCACAACCGGTTTACCCGGAGAGGCATATTCGCCAGGTTCCAGATAAACAGCAGTCACCGTTCCGGCAAAGGGGGCCTTGAGCGTTGCCTCGTTCAAGACCCTTTTGGCCTCGTCCAGCTGGGCACTTGCTGCCGAAAGCGACGCATTAACGGAATCTGCTGCGGCGGTTACCTGCTCCAATTCCTCGGCCGTTGCCGCCTGCACGTCTGCCAGTTTTTGAATACGTTGCCTATCTCTCCCGGCTTGGGATGCGCGAACATTCAGTTCCGCCACTGTTGCCCGGGCCATGTTCACCATGTTCCGGTATTCCCAGACATCAATCCTGGCCAGTTCAAGGCCTTCTTTTACCCGGGATCCCACTTCCACCGGTCTATTGACCAACCGGCCGGGAATGGAAAATGCCATCACCGCGCGTTGAACGGCTCTGGTAACCCCTGAAAACCGAATCGTCCGCCGGGTGGTGATTTTCTCCACCTTGTCCACGCCAACAGTAGTAATGTGTTGCCGGGATGGCGAGGCCTGCTGTTTCTGAGGCCATATCCATAAGGTCAGAGCAGCCCCCAAAAAGATGAATCCGAAAATCACATGCAGATGCCGGGTCTTTGTTTTCATGATTTCCTCCTGTTCAGTTTGAATCGATTGCACTTAACCGGCCGGCCGGTCAATTAAATTTTCAAAAAAATGCCGCTTATCGCGGCAAAAGTCCTTCCAAAAAAATCTTACTGACGGCATCCAGGTAAGCCTCGTCCAAATCTTCCGGCAGACCTTCCGAACCGAAATCGCTCAAAAAATGCTCCTTATCCTGAAACCAGTGCTGACAAAGACCGATGAACGTAAACAGGATAAACCGTGGATCAATATCCTGGCGGATATAGCCGTCCCGCTGGGCCTGTCTCAATTCGGCTCCCCCGATTTCCACCAGCTTTTTATCCTTTTCCAGGCACATTTCCTGGTCCCGCTCCAGATACATCCAGACCAGGATACGGATCAACTGGGGATTTTTTTTCAAAAACCGGAAATAAACGGCCACGGATTCCCGGAGCAGCTCCAGTCTGTTGGAGTTGTCGTATTGGTCAAACATCTCCATCTGCTTTTGATAATACTCCTCAAATCTGCGGGCCTTAACTTCTTCCCACAGTCCCTGCTTGGATCCAAAATAATGGTGGATCAAACTTTTTGTAATGCCGGCCCGCCGTGCGATCTGGCTCATGGCGCTTTTTCCGAACCCCTTTTCAAGAAACTCTTTCTCTGCGGCATCCAACAGTGCTTTTTTCGTGGCTTCCGGGTCTCTTGCACGTTGAACGCTCATTTATATCTCCATCATTTTTTATGTTTTGTTGTGGGCAAACCAGGCAGATAACAAATTCGTTCGTGGTAGTT
This sequence comes from Desulfobacter curvatus DSM 3379, assembly GCF_000373985.1. GTDB lineage: Bacteria > Desulfobacterota > Desulfobacteria > Desulfobacterales > Desulfobacteraceae > Desulfobacter > Desulfobacter curvatus. The sequence continues at coordinate 37,972 of NZ_KB893060.1, read as the reverse complement.
TTTATTGCTACCTATTAACCGTCCGGCCAATCAACAATGCACAGAGAAGTGACTCTTGTCAAGCCTAAAAATAAGGAAGCCAGATTACTCCTTTTTCTTAAGGCAGTTTCTGCAAATGCCGTCTATACGCAACTCAAACTTATCTATACGGCCCGGGAAGGTATTTTCAAAGGCTTGAAAATCAATGTTCACGGCTTCAGGTGTCAGGCAGTCCATGCGCCCGCACCGGGTGCAGTAAAAATGGGGATGTGCCGGGTGATGTGCGTTGGGAGCCATGCCGTAGTAGGCGGCCCGGCCGCCGGTGGCGATCCTGACCACAATCTGCTTTTCAACGAGCAGATCCAGGATGCGGTATACGGTTACCCGGTTGATGTGGGCAGATCTCTCCAGGGTTTCGTGGATATCTGCCGCAGACAAAGGAAAATTGTTACCGCCGATGACTTCCAGTACCCGCATCCGGTTGGTGGTGGATGCCACACCCGCGTCTTCAAGCAGTTCCCTGTAATCACAGTGGATACACATGATCTTACCTTTTGACTTCTCCGGCATGCTGAACCGTTCTGGGTATAAACGCCCAGAATTTTTCAACACCCAGGGAGACCAGGAACACGGTGCCGGCCACCATGATAATGGCAGCCCCCGAGGTCAGATCAAACCGGTAGGACAAATACAGCCCAGCCATGGTGAAACAGGCACCCAGCAAACTTGAACCAGCCATCATGGTCCCCAGGGACCGGGCATATTTTTCCACCATAAACGGCGGGATGGTGAGCAGCGCAATCACCATGATCAACCCCACCACCTGGATCACCATGACCACGGTAAGCCCGAGCATGGCAATCAGGGAAAAGTAAATCCCGCGCACCGGAAGCCCCCGCAAACCCGCAAATTCCTCGTCATAGGAAACCGCCATCAGTTCTTTATAAAAAAAGACAACCAGAAAAAGAATCAGGGCACCAATGATACCCATAATAACCAAGTCTGATCCGGGCACGGTGAGAATGCTGCCGAAAAGATAGCTCATCAGATCCACATTATACCCCGGGGTCAAATCCACCAGAATTATGCCGAATGCCATGCCCACGGCCCATATGACACCAATAACCGTATCGGCCCGTTGTCTGTTGTTCAGGGTAACGGCTGCCATAACCAGAGAGGCGCCCAGGGAAAACCCCATGGTGGAAGGAATTATCGGCCAGTTAAAATAAAATGCCATGCCAATCCCGCCATAAGCGGCGTGGGCAATGCCACCAGACAAAAACACAATGCGGTTCACCACCACCAGGGTACCCATGATGCCGCAGATGATGCTGGTCAAAAGCCCTGCGGCCAAAGCATGGCGCATAAATTCGTATTTAAGGATTTCCATCGGCACCCCCTGCAGTTTTATGTCCTGGTGCCCCGGGCATGACCTGGGCCAGCACCTGCACCCGGCAGACATCTTCCACCGAGCATTCATACATGGTTTCAAGCATCTGCCCTTTAATCTCCTCTTGGGAATGGTAATGCAGCCCGTGGTTCACGCAGGCCACGGATTTGACATAGCCGGACACAGCAAACAGGTCGTGGGTGACCACCACAATGGCCACATCCTTATTCAGGATTTCAAGCAGGTTTAAAAACTCTTCCTGGCCCCTTGAGTCAATGCTGGCCGTGGGTTCGTCAAGAAACAACAGCCTGGGCTGGGTCATCAGAGACCGGGCAATGAATACCCGCTGGCGTTGGCCCCCTGAAAGTTCCCCGATCTTTTTGCGGGCGTGTTTAGCCATGCCCAGGCGCTCCAAGGTGGCTAACCCATCTCTTTCGCACTCTTTTCTGGACCGTCCGGATTGCCCGAACCGCCCGCCTGTCCCCAGGCATCCCATGAGCACCACATCCAGTGCGGTAATGGGAAAATGATCGTTGATATGGACATTCTGGGGCACATATCCCAGGTCCTGGCTATGCTTGCCGGGACGCTCTCCTAACACCCGGATTTTACCTTTATCAGGTTTAAGAAGACCCAGGATCAGCCGGATCAGGGTGGATTTTCCTCCGCCGTTGGGACCGATAACGGCTATAAAATCATGCTCCCGGATGGTTAAATTGATGTCGGAAAGAACGTTCTCTCCATTGTAGGAAAAATCCACATTTTCTACCGTAACCAGCGCTTTTTCTAGAATCTCGACTATTTTAGGACCTCCTTGAACTGTTCAGCTTCCTTTTTCATATTATCCAGCCAGTCCAGTGCCAGGGGGTTGGCCGGTATAACCTGTCCGTTAATCTCCTTGGCCACAAGAGCTGCACTTTTGGTTGAAAACTGGGGCTGGACAAAAATCACGTTGATCCCTTCGTCTCGAGCATGTTTGATCAATTCCTGCAGTTTGGCCGGTTTCGGATTTTTGCCTTCTATTTCAATGGGAATCATTTTCAGATTGTAATCCCGGGCAAAATACCCCCATGACGGGTGAAAAACCATAAACTGCATACCGGCTTTGCCCTTCAGCATCCTGGCCAAATCCTGGTCCAGGGCATCAATCTCCTTGATAAATGCATTATAATTGGCCGTGTAAAAATCCTTGTTTTCAGGATCTTCGGCGGCAAGGGCACCAAGGATGTGACCGGCCTGGATCTTGACCAGCCTGGGGGAGAGCCAGATATGAGGGTCCAGCCCGGCATGGCCGTGATCAGCATCGTGGTCATGGTCGCTTTCTGTCTCAGCCTTGGTATCATAGTGTTCGGCCTGTTCTTCCCCCTCGTGATGGTGAACACCCATGGGCATTTTTTTTATCCCTTTATCCGTATGGACTATGGTCATATCCGGATTGGCAGATGCAATTTTGTTTAGCCAAAACGTTTCAAAGGGCACGCCAATGGAAAAATAGAGGCGGGTCCTGGATAATTTGGCCATTTGCAGGGGTTTTGGCTCATATGTGGCCGGGCTGGCCCCGGGCTGAACCATTACGGAAACATCTACTTTATCTTTGCCAATTTGTTGCACAAAATATTGCTGGGGCACGATGCTGACAAATACGGGTACCGGCGTTTTAGCCCAGACCGGCCCGTAGAGCACTGCGATTACTGAAATTACAGTAAAAAACTGAACAATCCTTTTCATGTCAGGCTCCTTTTAGATAGATTTTATATCGTCATAACGGACAGAATCATGAACGACTCATAAATGCAAATTTATTGCATTTTTCCAAAAAGGCAAGGGTGTTTTTGTTTTTTTCCCACGAAGGTCACGAAAACCACGAAGTGTCATGCTGTAATATCTTAATGACCTTCGTGCTTTTAATTGGAATTGCAGGGAACAGGAAACAAGGAATTAATTGAGGTCCTCGTCATCTCTAATAAAAGTTGGAATTTTCATTACCGGAACCCCTTCCTTTTCCAGGGTCTTTTCCTCTTCCTGGGTTGTGGTGCCCCGGATCTGTTTAAATTCCTTGGCTCCATAATGCATTTCCAAGGCTTGTTTGGCAAAGGATGAGCCGACATCTTCGTAGTTGTTTTCAACGTACCGGGTCACTTTTTCGGCAAACTCTGCCATGGCGTCCAGTTGGGCCTGGGAGGCCATCTCCCGGCCGGAACCGGCAGGGCTTGGGGAGGCAGATTTTCGTATGGCCACGGCAGACAGTTTGGGGCTTACGGAGAAGCTATCACACACAGGACATTGCAAAAGGCCCTGCTCTTGCTGCCGGTTAAGATCGTCCCGGTCATCAAACCAGCCTTCAAAAATATGGCCGTTAATGCATTCCAGATCAAATACTATCATGATTAGGGGGATATACGTTATTTCACCATTTTTTTCAATTGAGAAATGCGCTCCAGGTCCTGTTGCGAGCGCACACAGGGAAACAGGCTGTTGTTGGTCAGCGCCGGATGGGCCGTGATATCAAAACGGGCATTTTTTACGGCATCCGCCCACATGGGGGTATGGGGAATGGGGGTGTAATAGGCCAGAACCGGGGTTACGCCTAAGCGTTTCACCAAAGCAATGGATTCTTCCACCTCATCAAGATTTTGGCCAGGCAATCCGCACAAGAGGTAAGCCCCCAACTGGTCCTTTGCAAACCCTGCTGTGCGCAGGTTCTCCACGGCCGTAAAAAATTCATCCTGTTTAACTTTAATGTCGTGGCGATGACTTGAAAAATCGGTAGTTTCAAGCCCCAGGCGAATGGTTTTAAAGTCAGCCTTGAGCATCAAATCAGCTGCTTTTGCCGAAATCTCTTTTATATGCAGGGCATTAGGAGTGTGGAAAAAAATGTTCATTTCTGCATCAATGATGCGTTCAAGCAAGGGAAACGCGTATTTTTCCGGATTGATCAGAAGCGCATCATCGTAAAAGGCAAAATTTTTCACCTGGGAATTGGTGTACCAGTGCCGGACTTCCTGAAAGACATTTTCCGGGGAGCGCCTGCGAAACCGTGGTTCAAGAAAGGAGGAGGCGCAGTATTCGCAGGAAAAGGGGCACCCCCGGGAGGTCAGAATCGGGGCATAAGCCATGGTATCCTGGAGATCCAGGGCGGCAAAAGGTGTGGCGTCAAGGTCTGCCGGGTCCGGGATGTAATTCAGGGTAAATCCGGTGTATGTTTCAACCAGGTCTGCAAGGACGGATTCGGCCGCGCCGGTAATGACCTGGTCTGCCCCGGAATATTTTCGGGCATGGGTCTCACAAAGGCTGGCATAAATACCGCCCAACACCACGGGCACGCCGGGAAAAATCTTTTTAAGCAGATCAATGGTTTCAGCCACACCCGTGGCCCAGTAGGTCATGAGCGAGGTGACCAAAATCAGATCGGGCCGATCCATTGCCGAAAGATCCTGTTCAATCCACTCCATTAAAGCCCCGTACCGGGTGAAATTTTCATTGGTGTCTCCCAGATGAGTTTCAAGCACCTCGGGTAAAGGAATCGGGGTTTTATCAAAGGGGCCTCTGCCGTCCCAATACACCTTGACACGCTTTGTTCTCCTGGGATGGAACCGATTCATGCAGTCCAAAAAGGAGACCCGCACCCGGTTCTGACGCAGGATGGCGGCAATGGTGAAAAGGCCTAAAGGCCGGGCCCAGAAATCAAAGGCGGCAAAATCATGGACCCAGGGGTTAACGCAAAGGATATGGGGCGGGTCAGTTTTCAAAATACTGCATGGAGGTTTTTTTCAGCTCCCGGCGGGAAAACAACAGGGTGTAATCTTTTTCACCTGTGGCCTCGGAAATTTTTGCAGCAATGGCAAAGCATTCGTCTTCGGATGACCCGTGAACCATGGTGTACAAATTTTTATCCCACCCGGACGCAGGATCTCTTCTGTAACAATGGGTAATCTCACGGAAGGATGCCATAATACGGCCCACCTCTTCCACCCGCTCTTCGGGCACTTTCCAGGCCACCATGGCATTGGCCTTAAACCCAGATTTCTGATGTTTGAGGGTGGCACCGAAGCGCCTGATCATATTTCTGTCATGGAGACCGGAGAGCACTTCAAGAAATTTTTCCTCTGAAATCCCAATCTGTTCTGCCATGACAAGATAGGGGCGTTTGCAGACCGGAATATCGGTCTGCAACAGTGAAATTACTTTTTTTTCCAGGTCTGTGAGGGATGTTGTCATAAACTGTTTTCCAAAAAACTCTGTTTGGGCCGCGTCTTCATGCGCAGCCTATTTTTTCTCCGGGAACAATGCCATAATCTCGTCTTCAGTGGCACCACAGATGCCGCGCTCGGTGATGAAGCCGGTCACAAGACGGGCCGGGGTCACATCAAATGCGTGGTTGGCGGCCGGACTGTTTTCCGGCGGCACCAGGACCGATGAAATCTTTCCATCGCAAGCCCCTTGCACGTATTTAATCTCGTCCGGATCCCGCTCTTCAATGGGAATATCTTTTACACCATCGGTGATGGTCCAGTCAAAGGTGGATGAGGGAAGTGCGACATAGAAGGGCACATCGTTGTCCCGGGCAGCCAGGGCCTTGAGATAGGTGCCGATTTTGTTGGCCACATCACCGGCCCGGGTGGTGCGGTCCGTGCCGACAATGACCAGATCCACCATGCCGTGCTGCATGAGATGCCCCCCGGCATTATCCGTGATCACGGTATGCCGGATACCGTGTTTGCCAAGTTCCCAGGCGGTCAGGCGCGATCCCTGATTCAAGGGTCGTGTTTCATCCACCCACACATGAATATCAATACCTGCATCAAAGGCGGTGTACATGGGCGCTGTGGCCGTACCGTACTCAATGCAGGCAAGCCACCCGGCATTGCAGTGAGTCAAGATGTTTACGGGCTCACCGTTTTTCTTTTCAGCAATCTCTTTGATGATGGACAGGCCGAATTCACCTATCTTCCGGCAGTTCACCGCCTCTTCTTCCACAATATCCAGGGCCTCTTTTAAGGCGGCGGCCACCCGGGCATCATATCCGGATGCGGAGAGGGCTTTTTCCATAACCCGGTCCACGCCCCAGGCCAAATTGGTGGCCGTGGGCCGGGCATCACTAAGGCGTGCACATTCACGTTTAAACCATGCATCGTCCGCCCCCTGATTGCCCTGCTGCACCAGAATAACATAGACTCCCAACGCCCCTGTGGCACCGATCAACGGGGCACCCCGGACATACATCTCCTTAATGGCATGGATGACCAGATCGTTGGTGGTCAAATCTGCCACTATCAATTCATGGGGCAGGCGTCTCTGGTCTATGACCTTAACGGTTTTTGACTCTTTATCAAACCAGATGGGCCGCATCTGTTTTCCATCCACATTCATGGCACGTTTCCTTCGGGGTTTTTTAATTCTTTTATAAGAAAGTCTGGGCAGGTTACTCAGATCTTTCTATCTTTGTTGTGGGATATGCCTGGCAGTTGATATGTCAGGTCGGCCCATGGCCGTTATATCAGATCAAACACTTTATTTGTATCATAAAACCCCAAACCGGATCAGGAATCAAGACGCAATGCTATTTTAACCAAATGGCAATATCACAGGTGGCGAATGCATTATCAAATCAGCACCAATCCCGGAATAAAATAAAAATGTTTATCCCGGGTAAACATTTGATATCCGTGCTGGAAGGCAATGGCGGCAATCCATATATCATTGGTTGGTATGGGTGTTCCTGCTTTCTTTAGATTATGAAGTACAAAAGCATAAAACTCAGCCGTTTCTGCATCAACAGAAAGAACAATAACCCGCGGGGAATCTAAAAAAAGGTATAGTTCATCCCGGTTTGCCGCTTCCCAGCTGCCACCTTTGAATCCGGCGTAAAGTTCTCCCACGCTTATGGCTGAGAACCCGATGCAGTCTATTTTCCTTAATTGGCTGACAACGGCAACATCTCCTTTCATGGCCAGGGAATAAATGTTGGTATCAATCAACACCTTTTTCATTCCCATATCTCCGGGTCAATGCGCCGCTCTTTGCTGATGTTGTTTTCTATCGTTTTAAATTCCGTTTCGCTCCATCTGCCAAAAAGCCCGTCAAGATCATCATACTCCCTGGAATACAACTTCTGTTTTTTCATGCCAAGACGTTCCTGGATCAGGTCAAGGATCAACTGGTTGACACTTTTGCCTTTTTCCTGGGCAGTCTGTTTCAATTTTTCAGCAAGCTGAGGCTCAACACCTCTGATTGTCATTGTTTTCATATGCCCTCCAAATTGAAATCTGTTTTTGATATCACTTTAGAGTCATTATATGACATCATTCGTTGAATATCAAACGATTCATTATGTCAGGCTACGAATAAACGGGCCTGTGGCATCCACTCCTTTTTGCTCCACCTCCCGGATGGTCTGGGAGCCCACCACGGCAATGTCTGATTTGCCCACAAGAAAATCGACATCGGCCTTTTCTTTCACGCCAAACCCCACGGCCGTGGGCAGCCGGGTAAGTTGCCTGCACCGGTCAAGGTAACTCCCCATTTCCGACGAAAACTGAGTTTCTTTTCCGGTAACCCCTTTTCTTGCCAGGCAGTAAATAAAGCCTGTGGCATGGGTATCGATCATCTGCATACGCTGGTCCGATGTCTCCGGAGAAAAGATAAACACCGGGGACAGATCATGTTTGTTCATGGCTGACAGATAATCATTCGCCTCTTCCGGAGGAAAATCCGGGACAATGGCCCCTTTTATTCCGATTTCCGACATCCGGGAGGCAAAAGCATCTATGCCGTATTTATATAGGATGTTGCCATAGGTCATGAACAGAAACGGAATGTCGAAACTTTCAGACACTTTTTGGGCAAACTCAAAACATTGTTCCACAGTGGCGCCCCTGTCAAGGGCGGACTGATTTGCCTTGAGGATCACCGGCCCGTCTGCCATGGGTTCTGAAAACGGAATCTGCAACTCCATTAAGTCTACGCCTGCGTCCACCATCTGCCGGACAATTTCAAATGAGGCGTCAAAGGACGGGTAGCCCATGACTATATGGGTCATCAACAAAATATCTTTTTTCTTTCGCTGTTCACGGATATAGGTTTCCAGAAAGGCAGGTGCCTGGGTTTTTGTATCAGTCATTTTGATATTCTCCTGCTTTGGCACAGATAAATTCTCTCCATTTGGGATCGCCAATGGCATCGGCCACGGTGAAGATGTCTTTATCCCCCCGGCCGGATTGGTTGATGATGATGATGTCATCCTTGGACATGTTGCCGACTTCCCTGAAGGCCCCGGCAAAGGCATGGGAAGACTCCAGGGCCGGAATAATGCCTTCCATCTGCATGGTCAATTTCAGGGCGTCCACCACCTCGGTGTCCGTGGCATATTCAAACCGGGCTTTGTTTTCATCCCGCATGTTGGCAAGAATAGGGGAGACACCCACATAGTCAAGGCCTGCGGAAATGGAGTGGGTCTCTTTCATCTGGCCGTCGCTGTTCTGCAGAAAATAGGTTTTATACCCCTGGGCAATGCCGGGACTGGCATCTTCGGAACAAAGCCGGGATGCGTGACGGCCCGAGGCAATGCCTTCGCCACCGGCTTCAACACCCACAAGCTCAACCGGATCATCCATGAAACCCTGGAAAAGTCCCATGGCATTGGAGCCGCCGCCCACACAGGCAAAGACCTTGGACGGCAGCCGGCCTTCGGCTTTCATGATCTGGGTACGGGCTTCCTTTCCAATAATGGACTGGAACCAGGAGACCATTTCGGGAAAGGGGTGGGGTCCGCAGGCGGTTCCCAGGACATAGTGGGTGGAGTCCATGTTGGTGACCCAGTCCCTGAATGCCTCATTGATGGCATCTTTGAGAATCCGGGTACCGTCGGTGACCGGCACCACGGTGGCACCAAGCTGCTCCATCCAGAACACATTGGGCCGCTGGCGCAGGACATCCACTTCACCCATGTAGATGGTGCAGTCAAAACCGAACTTAGCGGCCATGGTGGCCGTGGCCACACCGTGCTGCCCTGCCCCGGTTTCGGCAATCACCCGTTTTTTACCCATCTCTTTTACTAAAAGCCCCTGGCCCATGACATTGTTTGCCTTATGGGCACCTGTGTGGTTGAGGTCTTCGCGTTTGATATAGATTTTTGCCCCGCCAAAGTGCCGGGTGAGGTTTTCGGCATAGGTCAAGGGCGTGGGACGGCAGGAGTAAGTTGTCATCAAAGTTTCATATTCTTCCCAGAAACGCTTGTCTTCTTTGGCCAGCCTGAACCGCTCATCCAGCTCCTCAAAGGTGGCCACAAGGATTTCAGGTAAAAATGCCCCGCCAAAGGGGCCGTAATATCCGCGGTGTTTCATGTATCTGCCTTTCGTAAAATGGTTGGCAATTTGATTAAGGTCATAAATTTATATCTGATTTTTAATGGTCTGGGAAAAAGCAAACCGGTCCGTCCGGCAGAACAGCACTGAATAGATCGCGCCGGACGCTTTGGGAAAATTTAACAGCCGCCGAACCACCAGAATCGGATCTAAAGGCGGCATGCTCAAAAGAGAGGCCCGTTGTTCATTCAAAGGTTCCACCTGGAACTGCTGGGTACCGTCGGAGGGTGTAAGATAAAACCGTTCGGACACCACCCGGGATAAGGATTTATCCCCAAGATCCATATGATCAATACCCGCAAACAAGTCCGGATCCAAAAAAATATCCTCCAGCAGCACAGGTTCGTCCCGGGCAACGGTCAAACGGGACATAGCAAAGGCGGCCTTGCCGTGAAAAGGGTTTGCACCATCACCTGTAACGGTCTTTTTTTCCAAAGGCACAATTACTCTTTTTTGTGTGGGAACCCCCTTGGTTGAAAATGCCTGGGAGGTCCCGGCAAGGGAAAACAGATCAATTTGCGGCGAAGGTTCCTTCACAAAGGTCCCGGACCCACGCTTTCTTTGGATCAAGCCCCTTTGCACCAGAAGATCCATGGCCTGGCGCACGGTGGGCCGGCCTACCCCATATGATTTTGAGAGTTCCGTTTCAGACGGAATCATATGCCCGGGTGGGTAAAGCCCCTCCCGGATACGGGACTGGAGCTGTTCACAAATCTGATGATACAAGGGTATGGGGGAGTCTGGATTCAGCATGGCCTGTCTTATTCTCAAGTTTGCAGTCCCCCGGAAATTGTATTTCACGCATTATCCGGCGGACCGTTCAATTAATAATACCCGCATCATAATTGACAGCATGTTAAGTTGTCAAGACATTTTAACAAATCAATGCTATTTAAAAGGAATAGACCTGAGGCCCGCTGCTATCCACCGCCTGTTAATAAGGGCATCAACTTCGGTACTGCGGCCTTGAGAATCTGTACCGCAAGGGCGCTTGTGAAGGTATAGTCGTCGGAATCCTGGCCCGCCACATAGGCGGTGACAACACCGTAAAACCGGTCGCCGATGAAAAAGACAAACACGGCGGTGCGGTTTATCGCCTTGGATTCAATGAGTTGTCCGTCCGAATTGTAGATATTGTGGCGGTTGTCGCCAGTGCCTGTTTTCCCGCCAACGGCCAAATAGGTGCCGTCGGAAAGCAAAAATGCGTTGTGAATACGCCGGGCCGTACCGCTTTCAACCACACCTAAAAGCGCCTGGCGCAGCTCTTTGGCAACTTCCGGGTGCATCACCTGCTTCCCCTCACTTTTTTGATAGGCCAGCCTGGTTTCATAGGGCGTTTTTTCTCCAAAACAAAGTTTCTGGATCTGAATGGTGGGATACCACTTGCCCTTGTTCAAAACGATGCCCACAAGTTCCGCCAGGGAGTCCGGTCGATCTGCAGAACTGCCGATGGCTGTGGCATAGGACGGCACCAGGCTGTTAAACGGGTATTTCAAGCGCTTCCATTCCGAAAATATTTCACTGAACGCTTCCACTTCGAGAAGGGCTCGGATGCGCACATCCTGTTTATTCTTTCTGGAGGTCTTAAACAGCCATGTGTAGACCTCCTGACGTTCCGCCGCGCTGTTTTGAATCACTTCGCCTTGGCCGGCATCCGGGTGCCGGTTCAGATAAGCCAGCGTCCACAGCTCCAGGGGGTGAACCCGGGTAACATAGCCAAGCTCCACAAGCGAATAGGCATGGGGGCCTGATATTTCAAAAAATTCCTGCAAACGATTGCCGGCGGCCTGCCCGTTTTTCAAGTGACCGGAAAGAAACGCCTCGAATTCTTTGAGCCCGGCAGCCGGTTTGATATATCGAAAAGCGGCAGCCAGGTTTTTCGGGTTTTGGCGCATTCCCTCCAGCAGGATGTCAAATGCCTCATCAAAAGATTTTCCTGCGTATTTGCGGTAAAACCGCTGAAGAAAAATTTGCCCCTCCTGATCCGCGAATTTGGCCAGATAATCGTGCCGCCGGGGGTCGTTGGCATCTGCCAGAAGCTGCCGAACCCCGGGGATCTGATATTTGTAGTACTGGGTAATGTCTCGCATCATTCGAATGAATACCAGGTTGATCGAATGATTGAAGGCATCCTGCACGGAAAACATTCGGGCATCATGCCGCGTGTCAAAGTTAGAAAAGGTGTGAACACCGCCGCCGGTGAAAAACTGCTCTTCGGGACTTGCCGAATAGCTGCGCTGCATGGCGGCGTTCAGCATGGCGGAAAGGGCCCTGTCCCCAGATCCGCTTAGATAAGAGATCACCCAGCGGCTCAAATCGTCCGCTGGGTCCACCTCCACTGCGGCCAATTCTGCCCGGGAGAGCGAATGGTGCTGTTCGTGAAGGGCAGCAACGATCTCAAGATAGGTCGCCAATGTCCGGAATTTGGCCGATGAGCCGAGTTCCAGCTTGGTGCCCGAATTGATATTGAGCGGCTGATCAAGCGTGTCGGTCTGAAGGCGCATAAAATTGGCTCCTTCAGACCGCTCGTACAAAGTCAGGCTGTAGACAATATTGGACGGATCACCGTCTCCGAGGAGGTGATACCCGTATAGCTCATTCTTTTGGGCCGTTAAGGGATCACTGAAACTTTTGAGCAAGGTTGTTGTTTCCTGCTGTACGGACTGGTCCACGGTACTGGTAACGGAGAGATCGAAACGGTCCAGCCGATACAGCCGGTCGACATCCAGCAAGTTCAGTAACTGGACTCTGACTGCATTGAGCGCCTTTCGATGGAGAAATGATTGGGCCTTTGGCAGCACCACCCGCTCCTGAAGAACAAGAGGTGCCTCGATCGCCGCATCCCGATCTCTTGGCGTGATGATACCAACCCGGGCCAGCAAACGAAGGTAAGTGTCGGTTTTGGTTTTCAGGGCAGGATGGTCTTGTAAAAGATAATACGATGGACGGCGTTGGGCCACAAAAAGGCTGACGACCTGCTTCAACGCAACAGCCCTGGCTTTTACGTCTGAACCGGATAAATTTAAGGGCCGCTCTGCCAACAGGCGAACTGTTTGGGTAAAGTCGGCGCCGTACCAGGCATACAAACCGTCGCCAAGCCCCATGACTTCCCCGTACCCGGTAATTGCACCCAGGGGCATGGAGTTGATAAAATCACATAGAATGCCATATCGGGCCTGCAGGGTTTCCTTTCCATCCAGATAGGCACGCATGCTTGCAGATACCATCTGTTGAAATTTATCCTTAACAGAAAGTGTCAGGCCCTGGGGCGAATGGCGGTATTTTTCGATCTGGGTAGCCAAGGTACTTCCCCCCGGAACATTTCGACTGTTGTCCACGACTTTAATCCCCAGCTCCAAGGCCGCGGCGGTGAGGCGTTTCCATTCCACGGCGGGATTTTTAAGGGGGTAGCGTGGATCCAGCAGCTCACGATTTTCGATGTAGAGCAAAATTTTTACGATGATGTCCGGAATCTGGCTGTAATCTGAAAAAATACGTTCAGGATAGGCAGTGACATAGATAAGGCGCCCCAACCGGTCTTCGATGCGAAGACCTGCATTGGATTTTTCCCGGTACGCAGGATAAAACCCGGCCTGGGTGTATTCAAGCAGAAAAGGAGAAAAGCGTGCCTGGGCTTCGATGTCGTAACCTGCGATGTCGAGATTTCGAAGAAATGTCGGCAATTCTACATATCCAAGCCGCGTATCATAGGGCCCTGCCGTAGGAAACTGAACAGACGTACTTTTTCCGGAATCAACCCGCACACAGATCTTTGCCGCCAGTCTGCTGAGATAATGCGCTTGAAGCTTGGAGGTTTGAAGCTCATAAATCACCCCCAAGAGTACTGCCAGGATCAACAGGAATGTAAAAATCCTTCGAATGGTGCGCCACACCTGTTTGCGTCTTGCGCCTGCTTTCATTAGACGCATTTCGGCTTGACTCAAGTGGGTTTGAAATGATGTCCTTGAGGCTTTTTCTAAGTGATGATCACGTATTGGATACGCCGGCTCGAATGAAGCATCATCCGGCTGGGATAATTTGTTTTGAGATTTCTGCATAGGCTTTGCATTTGAGCTTTTCCAGTAGAGGTATTAACGACTTTAGCCGATTTTTCAATTTGACAAATTCTTAACTAATGACAAAGCGTGCTGATCAAAATCGTTTTAATCGACAATTTGAATTTCCACATTCAGGGTGCCGTCTCTTGTATTGCCGATGCGGCTGAAGGCAAACTTGCTTAGATCAATGATGCGGCCCTTTACAAAGGGGCCTCTGTCATTGATGGTTACAATTACACTCTTTTTATTTTTTTTGTTGGTGACCTTTACCTTGGTACCAAAAGGCAGTTGTCTATGGGCTGCAGTTTTTGCTTTCTGGTTAAAGGGTTCTCCGCTGGCGGTTTTCCTGGACTGAAATTTGTCTGCGTAAAAGGAGGCCTTGCCGATTTCAGAATAAATGGGTTGCCGGGCCGTTTGAGCAGCATGCGGACCCGATTTTTGAACAGGTTTCAAGCGTAATTTTGATACAGGAGCCGCTGCTGTTTTTTCTTCCGGATCATCAGAAACGTCAGCCCGTGCTTTTTTTGCCCTTATGCGACTCTTTTCAAGTTTAGAAATAGTCTGGGCAGGGCTGGGGGATTTTACATTTCCGCAGCCAAAAGACAGAAAGAGCAAAGAGACGATTACAGACAGCCGAAGACAAGTTGTAACTGACATAAGTTTCCTAATTTGTATCAATTACTTCTCATTTACCGTTAACCCTATACCAGGGAATGGCTTTTATAACTTTTTCAATCTAAGATACTTGTAAGAATGTTTCAAGCCTTATGTATTTCTTTTTGTTGTTTCATTTCAATGGCCCCAATATACATCATGGATAAAACTGTCGTGTGTAAAAATCCCCAATAAAGTCCGGTCTGACTCATTTCTAACCGTTACAATCATGGATTTTCCGGCAAAATTTTATCCAGGTCCAGATTGTGCCGCTTAAGCTTATTGTTCAACGTTGTTCTTGTAATGTTAAGAATTTTGGCCGCTTCGGTTTTGTTGCCCTTTGTCTGCTTAAGCGTCTCAATCAGGGCAATGCTTTCGATCTCATTCAGGGTTTTTCCGCCCCCGGAAAGCCCATGGCCGACTATATTTTCCGGTTCATAATCCTTTAACACGTTTGAAGGCAAATCTTTTTCACAGATATACTGCCCCAGACACAAAATAATGGCGCGTTCAATAATGTTTTCAAGTTCGCGCACGTTACCCGGCCAGCCGTATTTGACCAAGGCATCCATGGCCATGGGGGTAAACCCTTTAATCTCTTTTTTGTTCTCTTTTGTGTACCTGTTTAAGAATTTTTGGGCAAGCAAAGGGATGTCATCTGCTCTGTGCCGCAGTGGGGGCACCTTTACATTGATGACATTGAGCCGGTAAAACAGGTCCTGGCGAAAATTCCCCCCTTCCACCTCTTTTTCCAAATCTTTGTTGGTGGCCACAATCACACGCACGTCAATATTTTTCACTTTATCGGAGCCCACCTTCTGGATCTCTTTTTCCTGGAGGACCCTGAGCAGTTTTACCTGCATGGATAAAGGGATCTCTCCGATTTCATCAAGAAAAATTGTGCCCTTGTCCGCCGATATGAAAAGGCCGTCCCGTGATTTATCCGCCCCGGTGAACGCCCCTTTTTCATGGCCGAACAATTCAGATTCCAGCAGGGTTTCACTCAATGCGGCACAATTCACCGAAATCAAAGGACTCTCTTTTCGTTTGCTGTTTTTGTGTATGGCCTTTGCAAACAGCTCCTTACCGGTACCGCTTTCCCCGGAAATCAGAATATTCGCATCGGTGGGTGCGGCAATCTTAGCCGTGTCAATGACCTCTCTGATGGCCGGACTTGTACCGATTATCCCGGAGAAATCTCCTTCACCCAGCAACTGTTCTTTAAGTTGACTGTTTTCCAGGGACAATTGCAGATGTTTGGTCACCCGTTCAATGGAGAGCTTGAGTTCCTCAAAATTCAAGGGCTTGGTCAGATAGTCATCCGCCCCCAGCCGCATGGCCTCAACCGCTTTATCCACCGAAGAGTATGCGGTCATGATAATGACTGGTATGGCGGGATTAAGGTGCTTGATCTCTTTGAGCGCCTCCATGCCGCCCACGTTGGCCATCCTGACGTCCATGAGAACAAGGTCATAGGGCATTTTTTGTACTTGCCGGATGGCATCGGCACCGTCTTTGACACATTCAATGTCGTAAGAAAGACTTTTTAAAAGGGTTTCCAGCATTGACAGGTGGGCGGTGTCATCATCTACAATCAGTAATCGGCCTTTCATATCAGTTCCTCTTCATTATGATCCAATTTGTTTTGTTTCAAGGGGATTGAAATCAAAAAGGTGGTGCCCTTATTTTTCAGGCTTTCAATGGTGATGGTCCCGCCATGGGTTTCGATGATTTTAAAGGCAATGGCAAGGCCAAGGCCTGTACCGCTTTTTTTGGTTGTAAAATAGGGATTGAATATATTGGCTTGGTCCTGGGGCGATATGCCGTTGCCCGTATCTGAAATATCAAATTGCAGCCTGTTTTCCACAGCCTTAACGTTGACGCTTAGCGTGCCGCCCGACGGCATGGCCTGGATGGCATTTATAAAAATGTTGAGCAGCACCTGGGTTAACCGGTCTTTATCCACCTCAATTTCAGGCAGGTTGGGTTCAACGGAACTGATGATCTTTATACCTGCCGGATCGGCCTCATACTTTATCAGCCGCAATGCCTTGTCCACCAGCTCAAAAATCTTGGTTTTCTTTAATTCCAGTTGAATGGGCCGGGCAAACTCAAGCAGTTCCGAAATGACCCGGTTCACCCGGTCAACCTCTTCAGCCATGATGTTGGCGGCTTTTTTATTATCAGGCTGAGCATCAAACAGGCTGCTGAAATAGGTGGCATAACCTTTTATGGAACTTAAGGGATTTCTGACTTCATGGGCCACTCCGGCCGCGAGGATACCTACGGCCGCAAGCTTTTCCTTTTGTTTGATCTCAAGTTCCAGGGCCCTGATCCGGCTTAAATCTTTAATAATGAAAACATGGCCGATAAAGTTGCCCTGGGTACCGGCAATCTTTGTAATGGTTACAGTGACCGGAATTGCTTTGCCCGTGTGGGACGGCAGTTTCATTTCCTGTTCTGAAACCAAACCGCCTTTATCCACCTGGTCAAGCCGTGTCAACAAAGAAGGCGGCAGCACCTGGGCGGCCTTTTTACCTTTTATTTGATCAAGCTTTTTTCTTAAAAAATTGGCGGCTGTCTCATTTACATAGATAACCTTTGCAGCATCATCCACCGCCACAATCCCCATGGGCAGGCTTGTTACCAATTCGGAGGCAAATGCTCGTGTGTCCAGAAGAAGCCTGCGGGAACGGGCATGGTTCTGGGCCCAGAACAAAGAAACAATGCCACCCAGTCCCAGAAACAAAATCAGTACGATACTTATAGTGCTGTTTTGAAGATCTTCTTTTCGGGCATGTTCAAATGGTGCGATGTCCATCCCAATAAATATGGCCGGCCGGTTTTCAGGATCTAAAAGGCGCTGCCGGGATTGGCCTCTGATCCAGCCCTGGGCACACTCATGGGACTCTTCCATGTGGTCGCGGCCCATCATATGCCGTCGGAACCCTCTGCCCTGACCATGCAGATGCTTCCCATTGCCTCTTAATGTCGGCAGAAACGTTTTATATACTTCAAAATAATATTTTGATCCCTGACCCTTGACCGTGCGCCATTGGGGGTGATCCGATGGCTGGGCATCCGCTTTGGAAAGGGGCGGTGTAAACGAGGTACCTATTCTATCCTTTTGATTGTGCGCAAGGATCATCCCAGATTGATCCGTGATAGCGATATATGAGATATCCTCCTGAGCCGCCGTTTCCTCCATCAACGTCTGCAGATGAGCCTCGCTTCCCATCCGGCCCAGCATGCCGGTGATTGTTCCCGCCTCAAAGGATCGAATCAGTGCCGCGCCTTTTTCCGAAAGGATCTGTCCCATATATTTTTTTTCACGATTATAGTTCATGGCGGCCTGGGTAACCACCACGCCCACCAGGACCACACTGATTCCAATGATCACCCAAGGGGATATGGACCGGTTTAAATAGGGTGTTTTGTTCTCTGACTTCATAATACGCTTCTGCTTCACTGATTAAATTTTAATCACCGGCATCCGGCAAAGTGATTAAATTTTAATCACGGCATCTCCTTTTTACAATGGTTAGAAACCACTAAAAATATAACCCCATGCAATTACAGGTAGTTATATATAAATATATCTTCTGGCATACCACTTGCAATATTAGGTCCATAAGATCGAACGATGTACATATTTTAAAACCTTAAATTTTATAACCACCTAACTTAAAAGGAGTTTATCATGAAAAAAACAATCACAGCAGTCACAACAATTTTTATCGTGGGATTTTTTGCAGTCAGTGCATATGCCTGGGGATGCGGTTACGGACCCGGCGCAGGCAACCGCGGTTATGGCAACCGGTTAAATAATCAGTCCGCAGTCAATCAGGAAGACTTGGATGCCTTTTTCAAAGATACCCAGGCGCTTCGGGCATCACTCTTTGCCGACCGGGCTGAGCTGAATGCATTGATGGCAGGAACAAACCCCGATCCCAAGAAAGCCAGGGCATTGTCTGAAAATATCAGCAAGACCCAGATTGAACTGAGGACCAAGGCACGGCAGTACAATATCTCAGGTCCCATGGGCGGCCGGGGATACGGCCCGGGTGGTGGAATTTGTGGTGGCCAGTACCGCAATCAATCAGCCAGATGCTGCTGGTGGTAGACCCTGTCTAGGAAAACAAGGGGCAGGGCTGGTCATATGACCAGCCCTGCCCTTTAATGGGGAAATCATTTCAGATACTGCGTTTAAGGAACCAGAACCCGTTCCAGACGTTCCACCATAAAATCCATCTCCGCATCATTGATGACCAGGGGCGGAGAAATGCGGATGGTGTGGCCGTGGCTGTCATTGACAACAAGTCCTTCCTTCATCAGTTTGCGGCAGAACTCCATGGCATTGCTGTCTTTAACTTCAATACCGATGAAAAGTCCAAGGCCCCGGACTTCCTTGACATGGGGAGAGCGTTTGCCGATATCTTCAATGCGTTTTTTTAATCGTGCACCCTTTTCTGCAGCCTGTTCATCCAGTTTTTCTTCCAGGAATACTTTCAGGGCTGCGGTACCTGCCACACAGGCCAGGGGATAACCGCCGAATGTCGAACCGTCGGACCCCTTGGAAAAAATCATATCCATGATTTTAGCGTTGGTCATGAATACGGACAAAGGCACCAGGCCGCCGGAAAGGGCTTTGCCCAGGATTAAACCATCGGGGACAATGCCTTCATGCTCAAAGCAGAACCGTTTGCCCGTACGGCCCAACCCCACCTGGATTTCGTCACAAACCAGGAACAGGTCTTTTTCGTCAGCCAGTTCTCTCAATCCTTTGAGAAATCCCCTGGGCGGGATAATCATACCGCCTTCGCCCTGCAGCGGTTCCACAAGAATGCCGCAGGTGTTGGGGGTCACCGCTTTTTTTACTGCGGCCAAATCCCCAAAGGGCACAGAGACAAAGCCCGGAGTTAAAGGACCGAACCCTTCTCTGTATTTTTTATTGGAAGAAAAGGAGACCACCGAAAGGGTCCGGCCATGGAAATTGCCGTTAAATACAATAATTTCCTGCTTGCCGTCTTCAATTCCTTTTTGTTTGAACCCATAGTAGCGCATAGCTTTGATCGCCGTTTCAACGGACTCCACACCACCGTTTTTAGCCAGGATCTTATTGCCGTGCGCACCGAATTTAGGGGCAAGCTGGGGGGCAAATGACGCACACTCGGAAAGAAAAATGCCCAATGGGTCAGTGAACACCACGTTGGAGATAACCGATGCATAATTGCCTGTGAGCGCATTGAGCAACGCATTGGTAATGGTGGGATGATGGTGCCCCGGATTGGCGGCCGAATAGGCTGCCAGGCAGTCCAGGTATTTGTTTCCCTTGTCGTCGGTGAGCCAGCAACCTTGGGCGCTTCTGACCACCAGGTTAATCCTGTTATAGTGATGGGCGCCGAAATTGCTTTCCAGGCTGAAGATTGAATTGTCTGACTCCGTGGAGAACCCGTTGTAATTATGTATTTTCTTCATGCTTGTCATGATAATTCACCTCCATTTACAGGAAGTTATCTAACAGAGACGGTAAATGTATGAACCCCTTCAATATTTTTTTGGGGTGCAAACTTCAAAACTTCCCGTGTTGTACGATTTTTAAGAAGCTGACGAATTCTTATTTTAGGGACGCTCTGTTTGGCTGTGTCTACCTTCGTCATTTTAATGCTGATTTTGTTTTTGTTCTTGTTAAGGCCACCTATCAGCACCCCGGACCAACTGGCTGTGACGGGTTCCTGTGGGACACCGTTAACCGTAACCTGAGCCTGATACCCATAGCTGAATATATCAAGCAGCGCTGTTGAATACGGCTTTTGGACCAGAGCCGGAGCAGGTTTTACCTTTCCGTCCATGGCACAAGCCGGTCGCAGGTCTGACAGATAAAATTTTGTTTTCCGGCCATCAACCAGATATTTTGGCCGGTCGCAATTCATGGTGGCTTCCACTTTCCATCCCGACTCATTTACAAATTTAATAGCACTGAAAGTCACTGTGGGATTTCCATCGGCGTCTTTTTTTTCTGAATCCATGACATAGACAAGCCCTGCATTATCTTCTCTTTCAATCAACCGGACAAATTCCATTTTGGAAATATCGGGGCCGTATTTTGCAAAACTTTTTATGATGTCGGACGTTAACGACCGCCGTGCCGAAATCAGTTTATTTTTCAAGGTGTAAAGGCTGTAGGAAGACATTGTTTTTTCAAGTTCCGACTCATCTCCGGATCTGCTGGCCTGGAGATAGGCATGCCAGGCACTTTCCAAAGTAGGTTGCAAAGACCTTGCACAAACGCAGTCAGAAGCCGAAACAAAAAAGCCTGTAAAAATTACCAAAAGAAGCGCGTTGATTCGTAACGCCATGTTTTGAATCCTCCTTTTTCAAGGGTATTTTGAAGCAAAAATTTCTGTTGTAGAAGAATTTATCCGCTCTTCAATTTTTAAAATAGGCAAACCCTTTTGTCAACCAAAGCCTGAAATATTCAACTCATACGCAAATCTGCGCTGAATGTAAGACACCTACAGCAGTCCCGGCAGAAAGGTAATAACCCAGGGAAAGACCATCAACAGCACAATACAGAGCAGGTAGGCCGGCAGAAAAAAGCTAACCCCTTTAAATACTTCATTTAAGGTGCTCTCCTTGGCCATACCGGCCACCACATAGGTGGTGGCACCCACCGGGGGCGTGACAGCGCCAAGGGTGGTGACCACAGTGATGAGCACTGCAAACCAGATGGGGTCACAGCCCATCTGGGAGGCGACCGGAAAAAATATGGGAATGGTGATCAGCAAAAGGGCCAAAGCATCCATGATGGCACCGCCAATAGCGTACATGCCGAAAATTACGGCCAGGATTACAGGATCGGGAACGTTCAGGCCCGCCACCCACGAGGCCATGTTAAACGGAATACGGGTGATGGTTAAAAATTTACCCAGGATCATGGCCCCTGCGATGAGCATAATGACCATGCAGGAGACCCGCAGGGTATCCATGATGGCCTTTTTGAAATTCTCCCAGGAAAGGGTCCGCTGAACCAGACTGATGACCACGGCGAAAAAGGCCCCTGCCCCGCCAGCCTCGGACGGGGTGAAATATCCGGCGTACAGCCCGGTCATGATCAGACAAAACAGAATCAGCATCTCAACGGCACCTGAAAGAGACCGGATACGTTCTCCGAAACCCGCTTTCGGACCGGCCGGGCCCCATTCGGGATTCAGACGGCAGACCACATACACCGAGGCCAGCATCAGCAGACACAAAAGAAGGCCAGCCCCGATGCCGCCGTAAAAAAGCCGGGCAATGGACTGTTCCGTGGAAAGGCCGATAATGATGAGCACCACGGAGGGAGGGATCACAACCCCCAGGGTGGAACCGCAGGCAATGGATCCGCAGGAAAGCATGGGCTTATACCTGAAATTGGACATCTGGGGAAATGCAACCGTGGTCATGGTGGCTGCCGTGGCGGTATTGGACCCGCAGATGGCGGCAAATGCGGCACAAGCCATGATGGTGGCCATGGCAATACCGCCCCGTATATGGCCGACCCACTTATACGCCGCCTTGTAAAGGCGTTCGTTGACCCCGGAATAAAAGGCGATCTGTCCCATGAACACAAACAAAGGAATAACGGTGAGCCCGTACTTGGAAAACACCGACCAGAACTCCTGGCTGACCATGTTTACACCGGCATTGAAATTAAGAATATAGGAAAAGCCGCCAAAGCCCACCAGGGCCATGGCAAAGCCTACGGGCATGCCGAACACGAACAGCAAAACCATCAGAACGGCAATCCCGAGGATGCCCACCAGGGTCAGGCTCATTTGGAATCCTTTAGAATAAATAATTTGACCAGATCAATAAACAGCATGGCAGCCAGCAAAAAGCAGCCGAATGCGACCACAAAGGCAAAGGGATAATAGACCATTCTAAGGGTTTCCGACACCTCGCCTGTTTCAAGAAGGGTCATGCCCCGCCGGCCCACAAACCAGGCGGCCACAAGAAAAAAAATGGTGCATAACCCATTGTTCACGGCAAATACTGCCTTTTTGACACCTCTCGGAAACCGGCTGATTAAAATGTCCACATGAATGTGCTCTCTTTTTTTCTGGGTAATGCCCATGGAAAGGGCCGTGATCACGGCCCCTGCAAATCCCATGATTTCATAGGTGCCCCGGATGGGCACCCAGACCCTGCGCAGCACAATATTGCCCATGGTTAAAAGAATCATGAACACCAGGATGATCCCGGCAATGAATCCGGCACACCGGTTTAAGGCATCGCTTATTTTTTCAATGGTTTCCATGGGTGTATCGCTATTTTGCGGTGCGTTTCACAATAAGTTCTTTAATGTCTTTTATAATCTGATCTCCGGGCAGACCGCTTTCATTGGCTTTTTTGATCCAGCTTTCCGTAATGGGTGCAAGTGGCGCATTCCACTCGGTCTTTTGTTCAGGCGTCAGCGTAATCACCTCGACCTGGTGTTCTTTCTTTGACCAGGCAATGGAATCGCTGACATGCCGGTCCATGTATTCGCCGGTCCAGGCCGCCTGTTCTTCGATCATGCCGTCCATGACCTGCTTAACATTATCGGGCAGTTTGTTCCAGGCGCTTTTATTCATGATTACGGCAAAGGGATAGATCACGGTGTCGGTAATGGTGATGTATTTGCAAATTTCCGCAAATTTAAGATCCTTCATCACCTCCAAAGAGGAAAAAAGGCCCTTGACCACACCTTTTTGCAGGGCTTCGGGGGTGTCTGACATGGGCATGCCCACCTGGTTGGCGCCCCAGGATTTAAGAATCTGAGCCGCACCTCCGGATGCACGCAGATCCAATCCCTTGAGGTCGGAAAGCTCGGCCACAGGCGCCTTGGACATGATGTTGGCAGGGGCTGTGACAAACATGGTCAACACCTTGACCTTGTCAAAGGCCTTGGGCTGGTATTTGTTGTACAGGTCCAAAAGCACAAGGCTGCCGGTTTTGGCATCGGGAATTTCCAGGGGCAGACTTGTGGCATTGGTCACGGTGAAACGGCCGGGCTGGTAAGCCATGCAGATACAACCGATATCGGCCTGGCCGTTGATAACCCCGTCCATCATGTCCTTGGCCCCCAAAAGCGTACCACCGGGAAAGGTGTTGATCTGTACGGCGCCGTCCGTGCGTTTTTCAATTTCAGTTTTCCATCGTTCCATCTGTACACAGGGAAAGGTGGGCGCAGGGGGAAAATTTGCATAGTTTAAGCTGACCTTGGCCCGTGCCGTTACAGGGGTGATACCGGAAACCAAGGCGACCGCTGCCAGAACACAGAAAAATAATGAGACTTTTTTCATTTTAACTCCTTTGTTCAAGAAACTAGAGACAAGAAACAGGAAACAAGTGGGCGAAGCGCCTTCGGCGCCTATTTGAGCCTTGTCTTGTTTTGAGCCTTTAGTTTCATTGTTTGTTTTGGGCTAGGCCCGGGATCAAAATAAAACCACCCATATGCCTTGCCTTTTAAGCCGTCTTCCACGTTTCGCCACTGGGCACATATCTCAAATATGCGCGGTTTAATGTTATTTTATTAAGTCAGAAACCTGGAAACTATAAGCAGACATATAAAATGGGCGCCAAAGGCGCTTCTCCCTCTTGTTTCTAGTTTCTTGTATCAAACACCCGTTTACTCTTTTTTTCTGTCCGGGGCAAATCGCCGTAATCCACAATTTCAACCTGGGATCTGACCAGCAGTTTTTTACGGATCCGGCCGGAGACCTGGTCGGCCAGGCCGTTGTCTTCTCCTGCCCCGGCACCATTGGTACGCTCCACCCGGATGGTCATATAATCCCTGCCGTCTGCATCCTGGTTCAGGTGAATCTGGTATTCACTGCCCACCCCGTCAATGTCGCCTAGGATATGATCAATCTGGCTGGGATAAATATTTACGGCCCTGAAAATAAACATGTCATCTGTTCGGCCGGAGATCCTGGCATGCCGGGGGAAGGGGTTGCCGCAGGCACAGGCCCCGGAGATCAGCCGGGTGACATCATGGGTACGGTACCGGATTAACGGGGTTCCCTGTTTTTTCAGGGTGGTGACCACAAGCTCTCCTTCTTCCCCGACAGGCACCGGTTTCAGGGTCACCGGGTCTATCACTTCAAAGATAAAATGGTCGGCCCAATAATGAATTCCTGCGTGTTCCCTACAGTCAAGGCCTGTGCCGGGGCCGTAAAGCTCGGTCATGCCATAGATGTCATGGATATGTTCGGCTCCGGTAATCTCCTGGATGCGTTTACGCATGGACGCGCTGTGGCGTTCGGCACCTAAAATGATGGTCTTTAATTTGACTTTTTCCGTGAGTTTGCGTTTTTCAATTTCTTCGGACATGAGAAGGGCCATGGAAGCTGTGGAGCAAAATACCGTGGATTCAAGATCCATAAGCATGTCTATGTGCATGTCCACGTTGGCTGGCCCCAAGGGAACGGCCATGGCACCCAAACGCTCGCACCCGTTCTGAAAACCTACACCTGCCGTCCAGAGCCCGTAGCCCACGGCAATCTGAACCCGGTCCGTTTTGGTCACACCGGCCAACTCATAGCACCGGGCAAAGATGTTGGCCCAGTTGTCCACATCCTCTCTTGTGTAGCACAGGATCTTTCTTTTACCTGTGGTCCCGGAAGAACCGTGGATCCGTACGATGTCGGACATTGGGACAGACCGCAACGGAAAGGGATAGTCCTTAAGAAAGTCGTGCTTATCCGTAAAGGGCAGGTTTTCCAGATCATCAAGGCGTTTAATATCTTCGGGCCTGCACCCTGCATCTTCGAGCTTATTTTTGTAATAAGGGCTGTTGTTATAGGCGTGGGAAACGGTCCATTTCAGACCTTGCTCCTGAATATCTGCGATCTGTTCGCCGGTTATATTTGAAGGGATAAAACTCATTAACTTACCTTTTTTCATATAGTTGTATGCCTGATTCAAGCAGGCTCAATACATTTTCCGCCACCGCAGGTTTTGTCTGGAATTTTTCCTTGATCATGCGGGCAAGACTGTCCGGGTTGAAGACCTGGGTGTTGTCTTTCATGGCGCCTAGGAAAAACCCCAGCATGGCTACATTTTCGCTGCGTACGTTGCCGGCCGCTTCGGCCAAAGCGGCGGCGTCCCCGGAGAACACCCGGTACCTGTCATCTTCAACAGGATCGGAACTGTTCACCACGGCCAAGCCACCTGGTTTGAGAAAATAGGAATGGTGGGCAAAGCTTTCCGCTTTCAGGGCAATCAAGGCATCTGCCGTGGCAGGCCGGATCAGCGGCCCTGAAAAATCACCGATCTTAAGATAGGAAATGACATTTCCACCCCGCTGGGCCATACCGTGAGTTTCTGAGGTGAGTACGGGAAGATTGTCGGCCATGGCAGCCCCTGCCAGCAGTTTTGTTATAAAAAGAACCCCCTGGCCACCCAGGCCTGAAATGATAATCTGATTATTAGACATGATATTTACTCCTGGTTTTCAAGTACAAGTGCGCCCTTGGGGCAGACAAAGGAACAAACAGCGCATCCGGTGCAAAGGCCGGGGTCAATGCAGACCTGTTCAGTCTCGTTGTCCATACTCAAAGCCGGGCATTCAAACTGGCTTACGCAATATCCGCAGCCGTCACAAATATCTTTATCAACGATTACTTTTTTAAAGGATGCCTTGAGTTCGCCCTTGTCCATGTCAAGCAAACAGGGATGTTCGGCAATGACCACAGCCGGTCCGTTTTCTTTGCAATAGGCGCTTGCCTCTTTGAGAATGTCGATAAATGCCGGCAGGTCATATGGGTCTGCAGTTTTGATGAAATTCACCCCGCAGCCTTTGACAATGTCAGGAATATTCACGGCAATGCAGGCATCGCCCGAGGCGTCCCGGCCCGTGGCCGGTGTTGGCTGGTGGCCGGTCATGGCCGTGGTCCGGTTGTCCAGGATTACCAGAACGTAAGGGATTTTTTTGGTAACGGTTTCGATCAACCCGGGAATACCCGAATGGAAAAAGGTGGAGTCGCCGATTGTGGAAAAGACGGGCGGCTGTTTCCTGTTTTTGGCATAGGCAATGGTGAAACCCGCGGCCTGGCTTATGCCGGCCCCCATACAAGTAACCGTATCCACGGCCCCGAGGTTGCAGCCCAGTGTGTAGCATCCGATGTCGCTGGTGAAGATACCTTTGGGGGCAACCTTTTTAATGGCATAAAAACTGGCCCGGTGGGGGCAGCCTGCGCACAGGGTGGGACGCCGTCCCGGCATCATGGTAATCTGCGGGGCCTGATAATCCACACCGGCAAAGGCGCAGATTCGTTCTTCCACGTTTTCGGGCAACAATTCACCCGCCGGAGAGATAAAGCCCGTGTTTTTACCTTTAACCCGGTTTTTGTCTGCCAGCTGCATCTCAATGACGCCCCAAGTTTCTTCCAGCACCAGGATTTCATCGTAGGTGTCCATTTGTCTGATGAACTCCTTGTGTAAGGGAAAGGGCTGAACCACCTGGTACACGGGAATATCCAGGTTTCTTTTTTTAATAATGTCCCTGGCATTGGCCGCGGCCACACCGGCCACGACTATGGCTTGCCCACCATCTTTGGCCCTGCCGGATACCAGCCGGGGGCGGGTGGGTTCATAATCTGCGATTTTGGCAAGTTTGGCTTCCAGTTCCTTGTGCAGCTGGAGGCGGAATTTTGGCGTTGCTGCCCATCTGCCCGGATTTTTTTCAAAGGCGGCCTCGCGCCATGTTATGTCAACTTTTTCCACGTCCATGCTCTGGCGGGAGTGGCACACCCGGGTGGTGGGCCGCAGCATCACCGGAATTTCAAAGGCTTCGGACAACTCGAAGGCGATGCCGGCAAGCTCTGCCGCCTGGCCCGGGGAATCCGGATCCAGCACCGGCAGCTTGGCCATGACCGCCATCAGGCGTGAATCCTGTTCGGTCTGGGAGGAGTGGGGGCCGGGATCATCGGCACTGATCACCAGAAAACCTCCCTTCACGCCTAAATATACGGAACTCATCAAAGGGTCGGCAGCCACGTTCAATCCAACCTGTTTCATGGCAACCGTTGTTCTAAGCCCGGCCTGGGCGCCTGCATAAGCGGTTTCAAATGCCACTTTTTCATTCACGGCCCACTGGGCGTGAATATCCAGATCCATCTCTTTTTTCAGGGCAACAACTGCGGACAAAATTTCCGAAGAAGGGGTACCGGGGTAGGCGCAGGCCATCTGGCAACCGTTTTTCAGCAGCCCATAGGCTAACGCTTCGTTTCCCAGCATCAGTCGTTTTGTGTTCATTTAGTTAACCTCAAATGGTTTCATCTTGTGTTTCTGCGGACAGCAACATGCCAAAAAATCAGACAAAAATCAATTTATTTGTTGAAATCGTTGGGAATTAAAGGCGTCTGCGCATGGGCCGGCTAAGCGCTGCATAGATTAGTGCCCGACCGAAAACCGTAAATTTTGCCGATTACGGCGTTGGTCTGAAATTCTAATCCTCGAAATACTTCAGCCCTGGGACCGGCAGTTGCGCTACCGGTCCCAGGGGCGCCGTGCGGACGGCAGAACCATTGATGCCGCAGCCGGACAAACAACTTTCGACAAATTGTTTTACCAGGAGGTTTTCAAATGAATACCACCCATGAAAAAGGACATGAACTGCCATATGCCGGGGGACCGCTTAAGCTGCGCATTCCATTTGTTCATTACAGGCTTGAGTACCAAGACTTTATCCAGGGCGCCATATTGAGCTGCATCCCGCTGGGAATCACTGCGGCCATGGTCAAAGTGCTGGGCATCCCCCTTGAAATCGCGGTGCTGATGGTCGTGATCAACAATTTCTTCTATCTGCTGCATACCTCTTTTGGAGATCCCTCCATCAGCGGCTGGATTACTGCGGGAGTGCCGTTGTATATCTCTTTTTTAACAGGATTTGATCCCGGACCGGAACGTATCCAGGCGCTGATTGCCCTGCAGGTGATTGTGGGGCTGATATTTCTGGTCTTTGGTATCACCGGCATTACCCGCTGGATTATCAAAAACTTTCCCATCTCCATGCGGTCCGGTATTCTTTTGGGCGCAGGATTCGCCTCCTTGATGCGGGTGTTTGATCCGGGCCAGCCGTTTATCGGTAAAATGCCGGTGGCCTTCAGCGTGGCCGCTCTGGCCAGCTTTTTTATTCTGTTCTCGTCCCGGGCTCTGAGGTTCAGGGCCAGATCAAATCTGTTCACCTGGGTGGCAGGTTTCGGGATTGCCCCCGGATTTATCATTGGATATTGCGTTGGGCTGGTCACCGGTGAAATTGCGCCGCCTTCGGGAATGTTTGACAGGATTATCATTGATGCCCCGTTTGGGGAGATGCTTTCATCTTTTTCCGTGATGAGCGTGGGCATGCCGTCTGCCGGTCAATGGATGGCGGCGCTCTCCCTGGCCATTGTCGCCTATGTGCTGGCATTCGGTGATATTCTGGTGCTGAAGACGATGATCGAAGACTGCAACGAGGCCCGCAAAGATGAACGCATTGTGTTCGAAGTTCGTCGCAATCACATTATCACTGCCATCAGAAATGGCGTTCAAGGCCTTTTCCTGCCATTTCTGCCTCTTTGCGGCCCCCAGTGGACAGGCGGCCAGGCCCTGGTGGTGAACCGGTATAAACACTCAACACCTGAACAGGAGCCCTCCTACTGGGGCGGGGCCACCTCCATTTTCTGGGGCATGAGCCTGGCCATGGTATTTCATCCGCTGGTTCAAGTCATCCTGCCCGGCAAGCTGATCGGATTCGGCCTGACCCTTCTGATTCAGGGCTATCTGTGTATCTATCTTGCGCTGACCCTTTGCACCACAAATGTCCAGCGCGGCATTGCCGGCATTATGGCGGCAGCGCTGGTGTCAGCCAACTATACCAAGCTTTGGGGCAGTGCATTCTGGTCCGGACCGACCATGGCCCTGATTGTCGGCGCGGTTCTGTTTTTTATTCTTGAGTATGAGAAAAAAGAAACAAAGGGCGTATCCAAGGCCGCCCTATCGGATCGCTAAACTTGAAAAAATTAGACTTAACCACGGAAAGCACGGAAGACACGGAAAGGGCTTTGTGCCCTAACTTTCCGTGTCTTCCGTGGTTAAAATGGCGTTATTTTAGCTTTTAAACCTTTTCCATAGCCCGTTTAAACCCGGGCATGGAATTTATAATGGCCTGTTCAGGTACCGCATAGGAGAGGCGGAAATGGCCGGGTCCGCCGAATCCGGAACCGGGCACAACCAAAATATTCTCCTCTTTAAGCAGGCCCGCAAATTCCACATCATTCTCAATGGGGGTCTTGGGAAACAGGTAGAATGCACCTTCGGGTACGTTAAACTCATACCCTGCCGCAGCAAGCCCGTCACAGACAAGGTCCCTGCGCTTTCGATAGATATCAATATCCACACAAACCCCCTGCAGCTTTCCCACCACCTGCTGGAACAAGGCCGGGGCGTTGACAAACATCATGGTGTTGGCCACGCCGGCGGCTGCTGCAATCAACGCCGCATCTTCAGCAGCAGGATGAACCGCAAGATATCCCACACGTTCGCCGGCCAAAGAGAGTTCCTTGGAATAGGAGGTCAAAACAATGGTATGGTCATATACGCCGAACATCCAGGGCACATCCACATCATAGGCAATCTTGCGGTAGGGTTCGTCCGAAATCAGATAAATGCGCTTACCAAACTCCCGGCTCTTCTTTTCTAAAAGCTGCCCCAGTTCATCCAGCTCCTGTTTGGTGTAGACCACGCCCGTGGGGTTGTTGGGGGAATTGACGAGCATGACGCGGGTCTCTTTATTAATGGCGGCCTCAATGGCGCCAAGATCCAAATGGAAATCGGGCTGGGTAGAGACGGTTTTAAGGCTGGCACCGGCAATAAAAGCATACTGGTTGTACCCCACAAAATAGGGGGCCGGCACCAAAACCTCTTCGCCGGGATTGACCAAGGCTTTTAAGGTATCATTCAACGCACCGGCCGCGCCTACACTCATGACCACCAGATCCGCAGTCATCCCAACGCCGCACTGGGCGTTCAGGTAATCGGCGACGGCCTGGCGCACCCAGGGGTATCCGGCATTGGGCATATATCCGTGGGAGGTTGCGGCATCGTTGATCAGGTCCAGAATCGTTTCCTTGACCACCGGCGGCGGGGGAACATCGGGATTTCCCAAAGAAAAATCAAACACATTATCAGCCCCGAACTGTTCTCTCATCCGGATGCCTTCCTCAAACATTTTTCGAATCATGGATGCGGATTTTACAATTCCGACCATCTTGTCTGCAATTGGCATGGCAGCACCTCTTTGTTTATTAAGTATAAATTAGTATTTGGAAGACACCATAACGTAAATTGCATTAAACCAAAACGTTTAATTTATCCACACATAGGGCCATTGGCAATTAATTTTATCCCACCGTCTAAACGTTTCTGATTGAATCGACACCTATTGTCTGAACGGAAACCATATTTTCAATGTAAATCGGGGAGCGACTTATGCCAATCCCCGAAAAGTTCAACCGTAAAGATTATCAAGCCAGTGAATAGCTTCTGTATCACTGGCTTTTCCAAACCCTTACCGCTATCTGTCTACGAGCCTTCGAGACCGGCAACGAATATCCTTCGCTTCTATCTCCGATATTCCTAAAGATAGTAAAAAGTCATGGTGGGCCCCTGGAGATCGGGATTCAAATTCTGCGTGCCATTTCATCATGGCCGATTCGTCCATGCCGGCAGCCTGAAGCATTTTTACCCACATCTGTTTGTCAATGACAGGCCCGTAAACGTCACTTGTCATTTCTTTGAGTAGGCGGATTATGACCTGCTGCTGGCCTTTCAGATCTGCTATCTGCTGTCCGATTTCCCATAGTCGATTCTCAAGTATTTTTACACTTGGGGCATTCTCTGAGGCCAGCATTTTTTTTATATCAGCCAGGGCCATTCCTGTATTGCGAAAGGTGCAGATTTGGTCAAGCCTATCATAATCGTTTCGCGTATAGAGGCGATAACCGGCCTTTGACCTAGCGGAGGGAATTAAAAGACCAATTCGATCATAGTAAAGCAGGGTACTCCGTGAAAGACCGAACAGTCTGGCCAGTTGAGAAATGGAGTAAATTTTCATTTTTTCGAAAGCGTGGCGACAGCCAATGCTGCCGCCACTTTTCTTCTATTTGCTGTTATCCCGGATCTCAACGATCTTTTCGGGAGGAATCCTCAACCAGGAAAGAAAAGCCTTGTGTCCCTCCGGGTGGCTTTTTTCAAAATTATGATGCCATTTTTGCATTTGATCTTCAGTCAGTCCGATTTGCTTGAACATATCAACCCAATCTTCTTTGGTCAATTGATGTTGCATGATTACACTTCCCCTTTATTATAAGTTTTAGTTTCTGCCACGGCCATGACAATGACAGTTCTAAAGGGTGAACCAATAGACGGGTCAAGAACTTTTTTTCATATTTATTGTCCTTAACACATTATGCATAATGTTAAATTCACCGGCGAGCATCAGCGAGTCCGCCGGAATGACTGGTTGGCTTAATATTTTAATTCACGGAAGTCTTAAGAGCAGCTTCAGAATGAATTATTGCTGTATCAAGAAGTTGAACGTCTACATCTTCTTTTTTAACCAGCAATGGTATCTCAGTACATCCTAAAATAATACCCTCAGCGCCTTTTGAAAGTAAATCTCGAATTATCTCCATTTCATATTTTATGAAGTCAACAAATTGCTTTATGGTTTCTGTTTATCTTTCATACTCACTTATCTACTCGATTATATTGCATTTTTATTCTTTCCAAAACAGAGTCAATACATCGTTTTTCACTTCGTAACCTTTCATGCGCCTGAAAAAAGTCATTCCCAGAAGTGAATTCCGCATTTCCGCCTCGTTTACCGATGCTCCGATTTCTTTCAGATGAATTGTCCCTGCTCTGAAGTCGGTGATTCTGATCGAACTCCCCCGGACAGTTCCATTGGCGGTTTCATAGAATCTGTCAAAGCGGAGGCTGTCTTTCTTGATACCCAGTTTTTCGGCATCATGCGGAGACAGCACAATATGGCTTGCACCTGTATCTGCCAGAAAAGTGACGGGAATTCCGTCAACTTCGGCACGTATATAGAAATGTCCGTCGGATGATACGGGGAAACTGATAGAATCCGGAATTTTTTGGAAGCCTTTTGCCGGGACAAATTCCGCCAGGACTTTTTCTTTTATAGCTGACATTTCATGACGATAGCAGTATCCCGTCATCATAATCAGAAAAATTCCGGCCCAGATTGCAAGATATTTCAGATTCTGTCTTATTTTACCCGAAGCCAGGCTTGAACTGACAATCAGAATGACTAATATCTCATAAACAATACGTCCCGAATCTTCTTTGAGGGTTAATACATCAAAAGTCCGGTTCAGCCAGAGTACAAGGCCCGACAGAAGAATAGCGGTTATGAAAAAACCTGTGTTGAAATTCCGGCCTGAAATTTTTTCATTTTCTGAAGAACCGGGGTCAATATCGGCATAAAAATATTTTTTGCAATTGAAGCATAAAAGCGGGTCTCTTTCGCTCATGCCTGTCATCCAGACTTCTGCTCTTCGGACATTTTCAGTACCGCAATGAGGACAGATGCGGATATTATCATTTTTATGGGGATTCATTTTCTTTTCTGTCATAATGTCGTGCAATATAACACCAGCATCACCGGTTCATCCGGTGATGCTGGTGTTATACCTTATTCCTGTATGTGTTGATCCTGTCTCGTAGTTCTAATGTAACTGCCCTTGCTGCCTCAGCAAAGTCAGGGCCACTACTCGCGTATAGAACACTCCTCGAAGAACTGACAATCATTCCGGAACCGTCGTTAGTCTGACCAGATTTTATTTCGTTGTGGGCTGAGTCTGGGTGTTGATAGACCAGGTCAGCCCATGGCTGTTATAACATGTTGTCTGGGTTCGGGCCATGTACTTTTTCTGAAAGGGACGGTTTGGCCATCCTTGCATTGCATTGAGACCAAAAAGCGCGCCCAGTCTACATATTTGTTACATGCAATTCCCCTGAATCCACACAGCAAATTCGGGATTCTATTTTCCGAATAAAATTTCCAGTGTCATCAGATCGGCTGCCGCCTTATTCCCCTTTGGAGAAAAGTGAAGGTGGTCGGATTGCCAAGCATTGCGTATGGCGAGCGGATCATCAGGACTGGCCATTTGTTTGTCCAGATCTACAACCGCGTCGAATTCACCACTTAAACGGATCCAGTCATTTATCTGCCGGCGAAGGTCATCTCCTTTTTGAGTGTAGTAGCCTTCAAGTGGCGTATCCTTGAGCGCATCCTTATACGGCGTGAGAGTGGCAGCCACGATACGCACATTATGGGCGTGGGCAGCTGCAATAAGCTGACGATAACCGGCAATCAATTGCTCCTTGGTGGGAAAAGGTGCGTTGGGAGCAAAAGGATGTCCCGGCCAGGCAATGTCGTTAATGCCTATGAGTATAATAACAGTCTTTAGATTCAGCACGCTCAACACATCACGCGAGAACCGGGCCATGGCGTTTTCACCCATACGGGTGTCCAGCAGACGCGCGCCTGAAATACCTGCGTTCAGAACGGCTACATTGTTCAAAACAAGGTTTTCAGCCAAAAAATCCGGCCAGCTGGAATGGGTTCCGAGACCCGAAGCCGCTCCATCAGTGATTGAGTCGCCGAAAGCAACCACGACTTTTGTGTTCAAAGGCGCCTGCATGAGAATATCAGTGAGAAAGATGCGGGTGGTTGTTTCGGTCGGCTGATGGATAAACCCGTTGCTCACCTGGTTTCCTATCCCGATATGTCCAATCTCCAGGGCATCCCAGTGAAATGTTTCGATGGGCATGGGGCCGGGAACAAAAAAAGAAACCACCACTTCGCCAAGCGCAGGTACGCTCAATTCAATCGGATCACTTATCGCTGGTGCGCCGGCAGGGATGACCAAACGCTCAACACCACTAAAGGTAACCACCGTGTCGGTGCCAGTCTCTATTGCTGATGCTTCTGAGCCTGGCAAGGCAATGTGGACCGACTCGATAGTCAACGGTGCTTTGCCATATTCATTGGACAGGACGATACGTAGCCTGTCCCCACCCAGACTGACCCGGACCTTCTGACGGACCGTCTGATTCCACAAATTGAAAGGTAACAGTGTCGGAAGCGGGAAGTCACCGGTCCATGTGGGTTCCGGGCTGGCGGTCCAGGTTTTCACCCATATGGCGTCATCTGCCAAAGTTTTGTTCGTCCCCCCTCCAACAATGGCGAATACAATGATGATGACCGTTAATCCGATGCGCATTGCTTTCGATAAGCCGGCAAAATTACGTTTTTTTTGTACCATGTGGCCAATGCCGGATATGTTCTGATTACATCTTGATTTCTTTAATGTTTTGTATTCCATTTTCCTACCTCCATAAATTTTCAATTTCAAGGGACTCGGCAAGCTGTTACGGAATGCCAATTTTTCCGAGCCCCTAAGGTCTATCCCTCCTCGGGGTGTTGACCGAAGCGTGGATAATCGATGTAGCCTTTTTCTCCTCCACGGAAGAAAGTCGAAGCATCAGCAGTTGCCAGCGGCAAAGCTTCGGCAATCCGTGTGGGCAGGTCGGGATTAGCAATGAACGGACGACCAAAGGTCACAAGGTCGGCCAGACCGGAGGCGATAAGTCTGGCCCCCCGCGCAGCCGTGTAACGGCCGGCAACGATAATACTTCCAGGCCAGCGCTTTCTGACGGATTCCCGGTAATCGATCGGCACTTGGGGAGCATCGTCCCAGTCGGCTTCTGCAAAATGCACATAGGCAATATTTTTGGATGCAAGCGCTTCAATGGCCACAAGGCTGGTGTCAATCATCTCAGGGTCGGCAGTATCCTGTAGTGTAACGTGCGGAGACAGGCGAACACCCGTACGCCTCGCCCCGACCTCGGCAGTAACTGCATCGACTATTTCAGTCAGAATACGGACACGGTTGGCAGGTGACCCACCGTATCTGTCGGTACGAAGGTTTGTTGTCGAACGTAGGAACTGATCAATGAGATAACCATTTGCCCCGTGGATCTCCACGCCGTCAAACCCCGCCGACATGGCTAATGCGGCAGCACGGCGAAAATCGTCAACGATTCTTGGAATCTCGTGAGTTTCGAGGGCGCGGGGTTCTTCACAATCAACGGATCTCAATTCCCCATCGCCGTCAACCACATAGACCCGCACCCCCTTAGCACGAACAGCAGAAGGGGCGACCGGCAGACGATTGTTCTCCTGCAACAGCGGATGTGATATTCGGCCAACGTGCCAGAGTTGGAGTAAAATCCGGCCGCCGGCGGCATGTACTGCATCGGTAACCACGCGCCACCCATCACGCTGCCCGGGTGTGTAAATCCCTGGTGTTAGAGAATACCCCTGACCTTCGCGGGAAATCTGTGTTGCTTCGGTTACGATCAGCCCGGCTTCGGCTCTCTGTGCATAATACGTGGCAGCCAACTCAGTTGGCCGGCCGTTAATGTCAGCGCGCGAACGGGTCATCGGAGCCATAACCAAACGGTTAGGCAGTGTCAGGTCTCCAAGCCTATACGGCTTAAACAGCATACTGAAGTCGCCGGTTTCAGGATAAGCGTTTCTGCCGGTTTCGTTATGATCTAAACTTAAATCCCTTTGTTGTTTTATGTTCTGATATCCCATGATTGCTCTCCATGTTTTATTTATAGGTGATGGGTTTAGTTTTAAATTGCCATATAATTTGGGGGTGCTATCCTGATCAATTGGATCGACCCTTTCCCTGATACCAAAGTATTTATCGTTTAAAAATTGACAATACCGCCTTTTCTTGAAATACTTTTTCAAATTTATTGAAAATCATACATGGATAAAAGGGTTACCCCACAATGCTTGAAAATATATCGGATCTGCGCCTGTTTATCGAAGTTGCCCGTCACCGCCAGATATCTTCTGCAGGGAAAGCATTGGACATGTCGCCGGCTGTTGCCTCTAAACGGCTGCAACGGTTGGAAACGTCACTGGGGCAACGGCTGTTTAACCGGACAACGAGACAGATTTCGCTTACCGAAGATGGGCGCCGGGTTTACGAACAGGTGATAAGCATTCTCGAAGAGATTGATGATCTGGGGATACAGGCTGAAACCGTTTCAGCCGAAACGTTAAAGGGGCGCATCCGGTTGACTTCGCCGACCTCTTTTGGTCTCAAATACGTGGTTCCCTGCCTGGCCGAATTTCTGCACGCCTATCCTCTCGTAAAAATCGATTTAATATTGGACGACATGCGTTTTGACCTGTTACAAAAAAGCATTGATCTCGCAATTACAATCGTGCCTTTACACGCATCGAATTTCATAGTCAGAAAGTTGGCAGCGAATAAAAAGATACTCGTGGCAGGGAAAACCTATGTGCAGCAATATGGTCAACCAGATACAATTGAACAATTAGAAAAACATGATGCACTGATATTAGGGAACTACAGGCGGTGGACATTGGTCAATATCCACACGCGGAGACAAACGACAATACTGATGCGGGGCAATTTTCGCAGCAACAGCGGAGAAGCAACGGTTGCCGCAGCCAAGGCTGGATTAGGAATATGCATAAAATCTCTTTGGGATGTTGCAGATGACTTAAAGACCGGCGATTTAGTGCATATTCTTCCCGATTACCTTCTCTTTGATGATGTGGACATTAATATTGTCTTTCCAACCAATAAACACCTGCCGTTGAGAAATAGAATGCTTCTGGAATTCCTCGTTCGGGAATTGTCTGACCTGATCCCGGCTTAACTGTATGATATGTGCCATACACAACCTGGAATATAAAATCCTTTACAAATTCTTTGAGGAGACTATCAGTTTTTCATTTTTTCTGATTTTTTCTTTGAAAGCAGCAAGAACCGCTTTCATCTCTTCTTCTGTGATCTTGCCTTCTATTCGGTAAGCGATGGCATCAGATATGCCAATATCTATCATTTCTATCATGTCCGCAGTCCTGTTTCTAATGTTTTGGAATTGATACTAATTTCCTTTTACCATATACGATATCTGCGGAAAACAAACATATTGCCGAAGTTATGATTAAGCCTTTTTTAAGCTATACACATTTACTATAGCAATTTTTTTATATATCCTGTTGACGTACGTTTTCTTCTTCAGTGGGCAGGGCCAAAATATGCTTATCCCTTGGATGCGGCCCAATTAAGTAATACCTTGGTAAATACCAAAGGAAACCTAGCACGACAGCGACATATAAAATTATAGACGGAGTCTTTTTTATCTGATACACTTCCGGCCTACATGAAGAACTGTGGAGGAAGCTGTGAAGATCAATTTTGATATCTTGGAGAATAAAAATCTATTCATTGGGTCATTGAAAGAATTGCCATCGGCAGAACTGATGCAAGTTTGTGGGAGTGACCTGGAACCTTTATGGGACGAATTGGTTCAAAGGTATCACTATTTAGGTCACAAACAGCTTTTAGGAAAAAGGCTGAAATATTTGGCATTTA
>NZ_KB893059.1 GCF_000373985.1 Desulfobacter curvatus DSM 3379 | reverse complement strand
TTTTTTGCTCGTGCTGATCAAAATCAAAAAAGACACATATAACACAAAAATGAAATATATTTAGATTCAAATATGTAATTTAATGTTTTTGAATAAATTATTATTCAGAAGAATGTTTTGTCTCGCAAAAAAAAAATTAAATTTTTTAAGTGAAATTTTATTAGGAATTGGAAGAATATCAACGAATAAAGCCTTTTTACAGACTGTGTATTCATTAAACACAAAAATGAAATTTTTTATTTTGGACCCACTTTTTTTGTCAATAGAGATGAGGAGGAAGAGATGGCTTCCAATACAGGAATAATGTTTAATACTTAGTGAACAATGTCCGGTGATAGAGGGATTCCAGCAGTTCCGGGGATACTTTCATCTATAACTGATATGAGCATCTCCTTGGGAATTTCGTCATAGGTGATCTCACCGATTTTTATTCCCCGTTGTTTTCCTCGTCCTGCTACACTCATCCGGGTAACCGCAGGATAACCGGATTCCATGAGGGCGGACATAACTGCGTTAACTTTTTCAGGACGAACAATGGCTTTGATCATTACTTTCATGTAAATGCTCCTTATGGTGCTGGGTTAAGTTTATGAAGCGATCCCGTATTCAATGAGCATATTCTCAAGCTCTTCAATTTCCAGTGGCGTGGGGATAACGAACATTTCATTTTCATCCATCTTTTTGGACAGTGCCCGGTATTTATCTGCCTGGACATGTTCCGGTGCAAAATCAATAACTGTCTTTCTGTTGATCTCAGCCTGCTGAACCATATTGTCCCTGGGAACAAAGTGGAGCATCTGGGTGCCCAATTTCTTGGCCAGCTGTAGAATCATTTCTTCTTCGTTATCTACCTGACGGGAGTTGCAGATCAAGCCGCCGAGACAAACGCCGCCGGACTGGGCAAACTTCACGATACCTTTACAGATGTTGTTAGCTGCGTACATGGCCATCATTTCGCCGGAGACGACAATGTAGATCTCCTGGGCCTTGCCTTCACGGATGGGCATGGCAAAACCGCCGCACACAACGTCGCCCAGAACATCATAAAATACATAATCCANATTCTGCTCTTCGTCATAGGCGCCCAACTGTTCCAGAACTTAGCTGAATATAAAACGCAATATACTGAAATTAAGAAAAAATTATTTTTCACTGACCAAGTGAATAGTAAATCCAAAATTTTAGATAAATTTTGAACCCAATGCATCTGATTATCGTTTAAAGCGATGGGCTATGAATGCTTCCACGATGGTTCCGCAACCGCTATATAAATGTTGCACAAATGTATTTAACAAGTCAAAACAAACTAATTTGACATAATTCATTCAAATAAATATTGTACGACTCAGTCTCTATGACCTTAATATGGATAGCCTCGAAAAAAAGTTTTTTCTTACTGCGTTATGGTTTCTTACCAGACACCATAACGCAGTAGGCGAAAATTTTTACTTAGCCATTGGTTGGACTTTTTACGGATTCATCAATATTGACTAACAGCCATAGGCCGTCGTTGGCCTATTCACGCCCAGGTCTTCGGCCCACAACAAAGATATAAAAATTCAGCAGGAAAAAATAGAAACTATATTTTTATACGATCAAACCGATTCCCTTTAACTCTCAACATGACCCGAAATAAAAGTCCTTGTCATGTCGGCAATCTTTTCAGGGGTCATATTCCTGAACCGGGAAAAGGGAATGGTATCCAGGACCTTTACCGTCATTTCTGTGTGCCCCTGAAAGGTCAGTGAATGTTTAGGCAAAGCCTTAATGGTGTTGCTGATGGCAATGGGCTGAATATCAACCCCTGTATTTTTTGCCAGGATAAATGCCCCGGGTTTAAATCGGCCGATACGGCCGTCTTTGGACCTCGTGCCTTCGGGAAAGAAAAAAATGGAAATATTCTGCCGCAAAAGCGCTTCACACTCTGCCATCATGGCCTTGATACTGTCCTTGTCACCGCGTTTAAGTTTAATATCCCCATTATTCAGTGCCATATTCCACCCAACGAACGGCAGCCGGAAAACGGAAGCCTTGGACACCCACCGGTAGGGAAACAGCAGTTGGTAAAGGACAAGGATGTCCAACTGGCTTTGATGATTGGATACAAACACATAATTTTCACGAATATCAAGCTTTTCCCGGCCTATAATTTTTACGGACCAAGGCGGCATGGCCCAGATATAAACCGAGGCCCAAAACGCGCTGAAAACGTTTGACACAATTCTTCGCTGATCAAAGGGTGCTGTGCATATGCGCAACACACAGGCCACACAGAAAAAAAAGACGGAGGAAATACCGATAAATGCAATAAATAAAACTGAAAAAATTTTATTTAATACCGTCTTGCTAAAACTCATATGGGGTTAAACTCTCGTACCCGTCATCTGTTACAAGGATGGTCTGTTCAAACTGGGCGGACAAGGAACCGTCATTGGTCACGGCAGTCCAGCGGTCCTCAAGCACATGCAGCTCTTTTTTACCTAAATTGACCATGGGTTCTATAGTGAACACCATGCCGGGCACAAGAGTCACACCGGTACCGGGCCGTCCAAAATGAAGGACCTGGGGTTGTTCATGGAAATCAAGGCCTACACCATGCCCCACAAATTCCCTGACGACCGAACAACCCTGACCTTCGGCATATTTTTGGATGGCATGCCCGATATCCCCTAACGTGGCGCCGGGTTTGACTTGCTCTATACCCAATCGCAGGCTTTCTGCAGCCACGGCTACAATTTTTTGGGCATCGCGTCCGGGCGTACCCACAAAAAAAGTTTTATTGGCATCGGCATAGTAACCACCTAAAATCGGTGTAATATCAATGTTGACAATATCCCCGTCTTCAAGCACCCGCTCTCCGGGTATGCCGTGGCAGATGACATCATTGATGGAAACGCAGACACTTTTGGGGTATCCCCTGTAGTTGAGCGGTGCCGGCACTGCCCCGGCTTTTATGGTTTGTTCATGGACATAGGTATTGATATCATCGGTTTTTAAGCCGGGAGCAATCATGGCCTCGACCCCGTCCATAATGGATAAGAGCAGCTCCCCGCATTTTCTGATGCCCTCAACCTGTTCCGGTGTTTTCAGGATAATATCATACTTGTTTTTATATTTATCCTTCAAAGAAATTTGCGTTTTTTTGTTCCTGCAGCAGTTCTTAAATTTTTTCCCGCTGCCGCACGGACACAGTTCATTGGGTCGGATGGTCGTTGATTTAATTTTCATAACATCTTAATCGCTTTCGCAGACCTCTCCCCAAAGGGAATGGGGGTATGCGTTTATAATTTCAAGTGTGACCAGATCCCCGATGGCGGCCTTATCCGTTGCAAAATGCACAATTTTGTTTGCATCACTTCTGCCGAACATCTGTCTGGTATTTTTATTCTTCTTTACAAAGCCGTCCCTGGGTTTAGGGCTGTCACCTTCCACCAGCACCGTAACTTTTTTACCAACAAAGGCCTTGTTTTTCTTTTCTGTTATCTTCTCCTGGAAATCCAGCAGTTCATTCAGCCGGTCCCGCTTGGTCTGTTCATCCAGCTGGTCTGAAAATTTGGCAGCCGGTGTAAATGACCTTGCCGAATAGGAAAAGGCAAATACCGCATCAAATTCTACGGTTTCAAGCAAATTCATGGTCTGCTGAAAATCAGATACGGATTCTCCGGGAAACCCCACAATAATATCCGTGGACAGGGCAATGTCCGGGCAGGCCTGTCTTAGGGCAGAAATTCTTGTAAAATAGGTGTCACGGTCATATTTTCGATTCATCCGTTTTAATACCTCGTCAGAACCGGACTGAACCGGCAGATGGAGATGATTGCAGACCTTGCCAATATCCTTCATGGCCTGGATCAGATCCTGGGATAAATCCTTGGGGTGAGAGGTGGCAAACCGGATACGTTCAATCCCGTCCACCCTGCTGACAAGGTGAAGCAAATCAGCAAAGCAGACTTTTCCATTGTTGCCGGCATAGGAATTAACATTTTGGCCCAGCAGGGTAATTTCACGCACCCCGGAAGCGGCCAACCCTTTAATCTCTTCTACAATGGCAAATGGGTCACGGCTTTTTTCCTTTCCCCGGACATAGGGCACCACGCAATAGGTGCAAAAATTTTCACAGCCCTGCATGATAGTTACAAAGCGTGACACCTGTTTTCCGGGCAAGGGGTTTATAGGGGCATCCTTGGGAAAGCCTTCGAAAATATTTTCGCTGGGTCCGGTATCCACAATGCGGGTTTCACCGGCAGCCAATGCGTTAAGATGGGTTTCAAAACGCCCGAAAGCCTGTGTGCCTAAAACCAGGTCAAGATGCGGCAGGCGGATAAATGCTTTTTCCTTTTCTTTTTGGGCCACACAGCCGGCCATAATGGTCAGCGGACGATCTCCCTTAATCCTTGTGCCGGCAAAACGGCCCAAAAAGCTGTAAGCCTTTTCCTGGGCCTTATGGCGGATGGCGCAGGTATTGCATAACACCAGATCTGCCAGATCCGGATCATGGGTTTGTTCATACCCTGCATTTTGCAAAAGGCCAGCCAGGATCTGGGAATCATACACATTCATCTGACACCCGATGGTGTTTACATAGGCTTTTGGCTTATCTTGACTCAAAATAAAAGTCCTTCTTCAACGCTTGCGTGACCATATTTACCTCGTCCTGCCGGTCAGGGGGCATGGCAAGCCGGATATGGCCGGTTCCGGGCTCCAATGTTGTGACAACGGCTAATCCTTCATAGGCTTCAAAAATAAAACGGATAAATCCGATTTTTGTTTTATCCACCATATATTCTTTTACAACAGATTGCATAATCTTCTAAACCTAATCCTTTATAAAACGCTTACTATACCACCAACAACTCCGGTTGCTCAATAGTTTTGCCTGAACAAAATTGTCAGTTTTGATGTCTTTGTGGCCAACGCATTGACACGTAGTCACCCAAGAAGGTATAAATCCGGCATTCCATGGAGATCAAACTTACATATACAACACCTGACAGAGAAGTTCTTCAAAAACTTCAAAAAGCACTTGGCTGCCATCCGATTATTGCAAGGCTGCTGGCGGACAAAGGGTTCACAACAGCTGATGAGGCCAGGTTTTTTCTGAATCCGGATTATTCCAGACTGAGCAGCCCCTTTGAATTAAAGGATATGGACAAGGCAGTGGATCGGATTTATACAGCGGTCAGCAACAAAGAAAAGATTCTTATTTTCGGTGATTTTGATGCGGACGGGATCACGGCGACGGCCATGCTTTACCAATTTTTCTCTCTGGTAGAAGCCGATCTGTCCTGGTATGTACCCCACAGGACAAAGGAAGGCTACAGCCTTCAATTGCCCCACATTGAAATGGCCGTATCCATGGATGTAGACCTTATCATCACCGT
The DNA here is from genome assembly GCF_000373985.1 of Desulfobacter curvatus DSM 3379. Classification (GTDB taxonomy): domain Bacteria; phylum Desulfobacterota; class Desulfobacteria; order Desulfobacterales; family Desulfobacteraceae; genus Desulfobacter; species Desulfobacter curvatus. The sequence continues at coordinate 50,420 of NZ_KB893059.1, read as the reverse complement.
GGATTGCGGCATCTGTTCCCATGAAGCGGTTGAGGCGGCAGCCAGGGAAGACATTGACGTCATCATCACCGACCACCATGAACCGGATACAGCAATCCCCAAAGCCTTTGCCGTGATCAATCCAAAGCAGGCCGACTGTGAGGCGAATCTTGAATATCTTGCCGGTGTCGGTGTGGCATTTTACCTGATTATGGGCATGCGCAAAGTATTCAGGGACAAAGGGGTATGGGAACAATTTGCCGAACCTAAATTATCCGAATACCTGGACCTGTTCACCATCGGCACCATAGGAGACATGGTCCCCCTGGTGCAGGACAACCGGGTTCTTTGCGTGGCCGGAATGAAACGTATTCGCATGGGCCTTCGTCCGGCGCTTGTCTCCATGGCCCGGACATCACGGGTTGACATGGATAAGCTGGATTCCGACGACATCTCATTTAAAATCGTACCCCGGCTTAATGCTGCAGGCCGCATCTCACATGCAAGAATATGTGTGTCCCACCTGACCTGCCCTGCTCCGGCCCAGACCGAGACAACCGCAGCGCTTCTTGATGAACTGAATAGAAAACGCCAACTCATTGAAAAAGAAATTGTCGAGGAGATTGAGCGGCGTATTGCAAATGATCCATCCATACTTGATAACCGACTTGTTGTATTGTGGGACAGCAAATGGGAGGCATCCGTGCTGGGCATTGCCGCATCAAGGCTTGCCCGAAAATATGTCTGCCCGGTGGTACTGCTCAACTCAAAAGATGACATTGCAAAAGGATCATGCCGGAGTATTAATCAGATAAATATACACGAAGTGTTGTCTGAAATCCGTGATCTGCTGGAAACCTTTGGGGGGCATGCCATGGCAGCGGGACTATCGATCAGAAAAGAGAACCTGTCACGTCTGAAACCGGCGCTGACAAAGATCCTGGATCTGGTCTGCACAGAAAAAGATTTTCAACCTGTCCGGAAAATTGATGCCGTCATTGAGATTACGGATATTACCCCGGAACTTGTCCGCCAGATAGATATGCTTCGCCCCTTTGGCACCGGCAACCCCGAACCGGTTTTTCTTTTGGAAAACATATGGGTGGCATCTTCCATCATCATTGGCGGCTGCCATCGAAAAATGACCTTGAAGGATCAAAGCGGGGAACACCAGGTGGAGGCATTGCACTTCAACCTGTCCGACACGACCTGCCTGCCCGAATTTTTCCCCAAACTGATAGTGAAACTTAAGGCGGACAGATTTAAGCTAAATCGCGTTCAGGTTATTGTTCAGGATTTGTGATTGAATTCCCAGGAACAAAAAATCATTATTGACATTACCTAGCAACTTGTAATTTTAAAATCAACATTCACGTGTACAAACGCATATCGACAAAAAAAGGGAGTTGAATAGGAACTATGGGTGTTATATTTCATACCTGGTACGGCGGGTTAATTCTGATGCTCGTCTGTTCGTACATCATAGCAAAATCCTGTGATGTTTTTGAAGCAGCAACGGAATATCTCGGAAGCAATTTGAGCGAAGGTGTAAAGGGGGCCACTTTAAATGCAATAGGCTCTTCCATGCCCGAATTGCTGACCACCGTATTTTTTCTTGTTCTGGCAGTACAGGAAAATTTAGGCCGGGATTTTGCGGCAAGTATTGGCGGCAACGCAGGTTCTGCGATCTTCAATAGCATAATAATCCCCATGCTCGTGATTTGGGTTGTTTTAGCTGTGGGCATAACCGGCGTTAAAGTATCAAAAAAAGTCATACTGCGAGACGGCCTTTTTCTCATAGGTGCCGAGATAATGATGTTGCTTTTATTATCAAGTCATTACATCACCCATTGGCATGGATGGATTTTTACCGGTTTCTATGTCATTTATCTGGCTTATACGCTGTTATCAATGAAAAACGGTAACAATGAAACACAGAATGGCTATAATGAAAATGAGTCTGACGCCTGGTTCAAAAAATATCAATTCAGATCCAAAGAAGGGATAAAGGAAAGAAGCTGGATACTGTTACTTTGTTCAACACTGATTATGGCAGCAGCATGCGCAGGGATCGTTGAAGGATGCAAAGGTATTGCAGAAGCACTGAAAATACATCCATTGTTCGTTGCATTAATCCTTGTTGCGGCCGTGAGCAGTGTTCCGGACACAATTATTTCCATTAAGGATGCTAAAAAAGGGAATTATGATGATGCGTTGTCCAATGTATTGGGATCAAATATATTTGATATTACCATCAGTATGGGACTTCCCCTTGCACTTTTTCTTTTGTTTACCGGCCAAAAAATTGACTTCATTGACGCCGGCCCTACGTTTATTGATGTCCAGGTCATGCTTTTGCTTGTTACCATTGTCACAATAGGTATCTATTACTTCAGTGAAGAAATGCACCTGTTGCATGTCTGTGTATTAGGTATCCTTTATGCCGTGTTTATTTTTTATGCGATTGGTGCAGCAGATTATTTAAATGGCGGGACTTCATTTTTGGCCAAACCATCCGGTGCATTTATCGAATTCTTGCGCCGGCCTGGCGGCATCAGCGAATTTTTGCAAAAGACAGCAAATAGTTTAACAGGTAGTTGGTGATAACCGCTACGTAAGATTGCCGTTTTTCAGTGTCTTCATATACCTAAAAAAAGCAGCTGAAACCGTTGGACAGAAATGGGAACCCACACCTTCGGAAATTATCCAGAGCGCCTTTTCTGTAGGCATGCCGTCGCGATAAGGCCTGTCACTGATCAATGCATCAAACACGTCGGCAACGGCAATGATTCTTCCGATTAAGGGAATGTCTTCTCCCTTCAACCCGTAAGGGTAACCTGTACCGTCCCACCTTTCATGATGGGAAGAAGCCGCAACAAGGACATCTTCCATGCCGGGCAACGGTTTTAGGATGTCCTGCACAACAATGGTATGGGTTTGGATGTGCTCAAATTCATCCCTGGTCAGTTTACCCGGTTTGAGCAGCACATTGTCACGTACACCGATCTTACCTAGGTCATGAAGGCTTGCTGCAATCTGAAGACGGCTCAGTTTCGTATCTGAAAAGCCCAACTCCGTGCCGATTGCTATGGAAAGTCTGGTAACGGCTTCGGAATGACCACTGGTGTATTTATCCCTGGCTTCCAATGCGTTAATCAGGCTGGCGATGGAGGCAACCGTCAACTTTTGCTCCAGAACAAGCCGCTCCCTTTCTTCAAGCATGCGTTGAAAATGATCTGAAAGCAGTTTTTCCATGGTAACAACAAGCATGTCCACATTAAACGGCTTGACAATAAAAGCCGTAACACCATCCCTGATAAGACGTCTCATCATGGGTTTGTCGCTTAGAGAGCTCATCACCACAACAGGCAAAAAATTGTACTGATTCATATTGAACAGCCTGCGGCAAAGTTCTTCCCCGTTCACCCGGGGCATGTTCAAATCCGTAAGCAGAATATCGGGTGCTACATCATCAATGATGTCAAGGGCATGCTGTCCGTCATCGGCAAGAACCACTTTGAAACCGGCATCCTCAAGCCCCTGTTTTGTAACCATCTGAATGGTTTTGCTGTCTTCAACCACAAGTATGGTTTTATCTTTGACAAAGGTACATTTGTTCATCACGCTTTCGATGCGTGGAATGAGTTCCTTATTTGCCAGACGTTTGGGGACATATGCATCCGCACCGACCCTGAAACCGTTTTCAATATCAGCGTCCGTATCAAGGGAACTTAAAACAATCACTGGAATATGTTCGGTTTCGGGCCTTGATTTGATCCATTGACAAAATTCCAATCCGGACATATTCGGCATATCAACATCCGTAATCACCAGATCAAACTGCCCTGTTCTCAGAGCCTCTTGTCCCTGCAAGGCATCGGACGCAGTAACCGTATGAATTCCTGCAGGACTTAATAATGCTTTTACGGCAAAAAGAGCCGACCTGGAATCGTCAACGATCAGCACATTTGCTTTTCTCATGATTCGGCCTCAATTTTTTTATGCTCATCTATAGGCTTAAAGAACTGTCCAAAGCCGGTCGCAAAGGTCATGGACCGGCCTTGGCAAACCATATTTTCACGACCGCATGACGATCAGGAATCCTTGAATTTATTGGCCAAATCATTATCAATCACATAAATACAGATTTCATTGGCACCCTGCTTTGAATACTCAAATTTACTAACCAAATTATCAATAAGAAATGTCACATCGCGTTTAATGCGTTTGTCATGGGCTTTAAACTCTTCGGTATCAAAATCCTTTATGGCCCGCCTGAAATTTGCATTGTCAATAAAAGGCTCCAACACCCGTTTTTTTAAGCTATGCACATACCGTTCATGAAGGGTGTGAAACAGCCGGGTCTGGTCAATGCTTTTTCCTTCGATCATAATCTCATGGGAAAGCGTGAACCCTGTATATTCCTTTAATACATCCAGACGCATCGCCTGACGACGTTTTTCATCGGCACTTTCAGACAAAAGTCTGATTTCAATGCTTTCAAGAAACGCGTCAGTGACATGAATCTCTTCTTTGGTAAAAATACAGTCCACAACAGAGCCGATTTCATTGGTCACAGCGGTAATATAATTTTTTATATCCTTTGCGATTTGCTCCTCATTGTAATAGTAGAGGGACTCTTTGACCTGCTGGAGAATGGAATAGTCATACATCCTTAAAAGTGAAGACAAAAACCCCTGGGGAATCATCTGGCGTATGGGTTCTTCAAGTTTATTGAAAAACGAACATAAATCCAGCATATTGATGAGCCTGTCTTCCTTAACAAATTTCGAATAAAACCGGTCAAAAAGTTTAATGGAATCCCGGCCGGATAATCCCTGTTTCCCATATTCTTCAGATTCGACAATAATTTTTTTCATCATCTTTTTGTCAAGCGCTTTTTTGTCCTCGTCACTCAGCCATTTGGGAATGCTTCCCCTGAAAATTTCCATGAGCAGCAAAATGAGTTCCTCATCGCAGAAATTCAGGTATTTCTTCGGATCTTTTATCCATTGTTCCAACGCAAGGGATTTTTTTCCGATTCTGGTGCAAATAATAATTCTGGCAAAATTATCAAGCACCATGGGCAGAAAACCGCTTTCAATGTGGCGGCCAAAAATGTTCAGGTAAATTTTAACTTCAGTGGTCACATCAAGAACGTATGGGATATCTATATACTGAATACGGTCTTCAAAAGAGGGAAAATCTTTAAGATTCTGTTTATCCTCGGGATTCATGAGGGCAAAAAATAAGGCCTCCACGTGTTCCTCTACGTTCTCTACCTTGTGAATCGCCTCTGAAATAATATTGTGAAGCTCAACCATGCGCTCGACATTGTGCGACTTAATATCCATAAGTGCATAGATGCCGTTATGAATTTTTGCATAGGAGGAGTAAATATAATTAATAACGTTGGAATCCTGGAACAGCGCATTAATACGGCTCTGGAGCATTTGGTTGAGGATAACGTTTCGCCGCAACGGCCTGTCTCCGGGGTTGAAAACACTGATCCCGTTGCCAAGGCGGCGGTTAAAATAATAGGGCCTGGCATATAGCATCTCAAACACCTTGGCCGGCTTGCCCAAGCGCTCTAACAGGCTCTGGTAGATAGAGGCGCACACGGTGCAGACCTCATCTTTAAATACCCATTCATACTGCTTTTCCGTAAACAGCTTCCACTTAAATTCATCGTTTTTGATCAATGCGTCCAGAACAGCGCGTCTCTGGTCTTTGGGGATTACCAGAAAAGGGTTGTCATGGCACAGGCAGGGGATTTCAATGAATTCAGGCTCCGGGCCTTCAAATTGGACCTGTTTTTGATCTGAACCCGGCTTCATTTCCGTTGAAGTTGAATCACTGTCAATATACTGGATCAGTTTTTCAAAAGAAGAGAGCCGCATTAGAGACGGTTCAGGCCCTTTAAGCTTTTTGACATCCAGACGCCATACCACTTCGTAACGCAACCCCTCTTCAGTATTGGCATATTGCTCAAATTTTTCCAGAAGATTATTTAAAAAGGTGGATTTTCCGCATCCGTGGGGACCGTAAAACACATAGATCCGGTTCTGCTGATTACCATGGCGCAGATAGTTCATCTGTTTCATAAACCGGTTGGCAAACAGCATATCCGGAAAATACGGTGTATCGGAACCTTCCATGAAAAGCGTACCGGTATCATATTTGGTAATGGCAGAATGATCTATATCATTTTCAATTTCAGTCACATGGCTTTGAATCATGTCATGAAATGACTGAAAAATATTTCTTAAAATCTGGGAAGGCTTAGCATTGAGAATCTGCAAGAATTCCTGAAAAGCGACCGGTTTGTGCCGCTGGTAATCCCGGATGTTCCGGTTTAAAAAATCCAGGGCCTGGGTTACGGATCCGGCTGCATCGGAATCCACAGAACTGGTTTTGGTATCCATGGTCATGCCACCTCCCGTCTGTTTAATTTCCGTTTATCCATTATATAACATACCCGCTGCCACTTAATTTTTTCACGGACAACTGGTGCCGCAGGTGTCCCCGAAGCACCCGCAGAAGGATCCAAGAAATGAGTTTGAGGTGCCGTTTCCTGTTCTTTTCCCACAGGAATGCTGGTTTCAAGGTATACAGGCCCCCCCCATATGAATTCAATACCGATCATGGTATTTTCAATATAATCTGCTTTAAGGGGCTTGTTTTCAAATTCGTGGACAAGGTAAAGTAAACCGTCTTTGGTTTTTTCCTCATCCACATATATCACTGGTGGGTGATACAGGGTGTCGATAATCATATTTTTATAATCGCCGGCTTTCTTGGATTTAATATAGTATTGCCAGGTCATGCGCTCCCGGTTGAATCGCTTACCTGTGACAAACAGCTTGTAATGGTCTATAAATTCCTGGTCCACAAATCTGTTGATAAAGGTGAAATCATTCATATTCTCCCTGACTTTGAAAATAAAATCATGGCCGTTTTTTTCTCCTTTATCAAACTGTCGCCTCTTTTTCTCATCTTTCAAGCGGAAATACTCAAGGGAATAACATCCTCTGTTTTGCATATCTTCGATATGTTCAAACAGGCGCAACCCCAAGGCATAAGGATTGAGTCCTACCTTGGGCAGTGCGGTTACCCCGGCATTCACCTTTGCAAAATCCGCTTCATGGCCACGGATACGTTCATCTTTCATGAACAAATATTCGTGCCAGTAGCTTGCCCATCCTTCATTCATAATTTTTGTGCGGATCTGGGGCTGGAAGTACAATGAAGTGTCGCGGACGATCTGAATAACGGATTTCATCCACTGATTCTCCTCGGCCCGTAAAAACGGCGAATGCCTGATAATATATTCCATGATGTCCAGGACAGGTTTTTCCTTGTCCTTTTTCATTTTCTTATACATTTGCTCAAACTCCGGGTACTGTGAAAGAACCGGTTCAAAAAATTGGGCAATGTTATTTTTACACTGATTGAATCTTTCAATTTCTTTTAAGTACGTATTGTGTGACACCTGTTTTATTTTCTGCAAAAAAACATCAAAATAGTAATCTTGCCTGGATACCCTTACAACAGGCTGATTCCGGGTTCTCAACACACCATCCAGCGCTTTGTTATAGCCCACCAGGTTGTCCATTCCCCTGGAAAATTCAATAAGATAATCCACCCATCGCCGACCCTTTTCACTTCTGAGCTGGGCAATCAAACGCTTATCTGCAAGCGCCTGGCCGGTAAGATCAGTGTCCCAGGTATTTACAAAAAACAAATTGTTCTGAAAAAAATCAATGTGGCCCAGTACATGATAAAAAATCATTACATTGAGCCAGTCCGGGTTATTATCGTTATAATAGGAAATGGCCGGCCGGGTGTTGATAACAGTTTCATAAGGATTGGAAGGATAGGCTTCATACATGCCTTTGCCTGACAAAACTCTGACATCATGAACCCAGTAATCATACAGGGTGGGAATCATAACCTTGGGTGACAGTTCGATCATATCCCGGTTGGTAACGATATATTCAAGAGTTTCATCATCAAACTTCAGGCCTTCATCCCTGGCTCTGACCTTGCACTCTTCCATAATTTTTTTAACATGCTGACTGACAAGTTCCATTAGGCCCTGCCTTTCTTTTTTATCCGGCACTTTATTTTTAGGAAATCAGATTTTTAATCCCCTGAATAATTCTGGTATCATCCACATCTTCATGCATAACATCCATCTTGATGTGTTCCTTACGTTTTTCAAGTAATCCGGATTTTCTTAGGTATTTTTCAACTTCGGTCTGACTTGATCCCACATAGGAATGCTCTACAATGGAGATACCTATCCGGGCAGCATAGCGCATCATTTTTTCTATCTCTTTCAGGGTATTGACGCCATCCTTATCCCAGTCATCGCCATCGGTCCCATGGAAAACATAGATGTTGTAGTCCCGGTCCAGGCTCTCCTTCTCCACGATTTGATTTACCAGCTCAAAAGCGGTATACACCTTGGTTCCCCCGGCCACTTTATAAGAGTAATATTTATAAAAATCCTCAACTTCCTTTGCCTGGGTATCATGGAGAATAAAACGGGTTTCCACCTGTCTGTCATATTGATACAGCAGCCACGAATAGAGCATCACATGCTGGGAAACCACTGCCTCGGTTACCTTGCCGCCCATGGAGCCGGAATAATCTCTTAGGAAAAAGACCATGGCCTGGGATTCGTACTCTTTTTCCCGGGACAGAATCCTGTAAACAAGATCCCGGGGGGAAATAATAAACCGGCCCGGGTCTATGTCGTCGACATCCGGAATTGTGCCAAGGGCAATATTGGTCTGAACAATCTGTTTTAATGTGGCTTTTTTATCCAGGATCTGGCCCATGCCCCGGTGTTTATCCGTCAGATCATAGGTGTAGCGGGACAGGGCCCGCCTTTTGCCTTTGTCCTGGAGGTTGGGGAGCTGAAAATCCTGGGACAGCACCTTGCCGAGTTCGTAGGCACTGGACTCGAATTCATGCTCGCTGCCCTGGCCTTCGCCTTCTCCTTCTCCGGCGCCCTGGCCTTCCCCTTCACCTTCTCCCTCATCCGGACGCACGGGCTGTTCACCGATGATATCGCCCTCTTCCCCTTCTCCGGTACCACCGGAAGGTTCTCCTTCTCCGGTTTTCGGGTCAAAGGAAGGTTCCTCATGGACAAACTTCTCCTCCACGGTGGTGGGGACGACAATAATTTTTTCCTTGCCCCCGGTACCTGGTTTGACAATACGACCGATACGGATTTTACGCTTGAATCCGTCCTCTTCCCGCTGGCGATCCCGTTCCAATAATTCATCAAGGGTTACCATACGCTTCCCCTTTGTTTTTTATACAGTGTGAGCCATTACCAAGTATCTAACCAAGACCCCGTGTTTGAACAAAAAGTTGCCCAGCCGTTCAAACACTATTTGTCGTCTTCCTGGCTGCAGAAATACTCTATGGTCTTCTGGGCACAAGTTGGGCAGTATCCAAGCTTCTGATCCATGGTGTAAATCATTCTGTCATAGAGTTTTTGATTTTCTTCGTTGGTGCGGTTGGCCAACGCCCCAATTAAGGAACCTGCACCTGCAATGTCGGATTTAAGCCGGACATCGGTGATGGCTTTAACCAGTTCCAAATTGTCCATGAAATCATAATTGGCATCCACAGACAGCTTCTGGCCATATATCTTTCTAATGGAATTTCTAAAGGAGGCCCGCTGTTCTTCGGTTTTAAGACCCAAGCGCTCCTCAACGTTCTTAATATAGCGCTCATCAATTTTAAGGGCCCGAAGCTCGCCTGTCTGGGGATCCTTATACTTCCACATCATATCAGGGCCCAGGTGCTCGGCATCCACACCAATGATCATGTTTACATAGTTGAGCACATCCTTTTTGATGGCCAACGGTTCATCCATATAGGCATTAAACATCTCTGTCATAATGCGTTCACGGTAAAGACCCCTGGCAATTTTCAAATCCTCCTTGAACTTGGCCCGGTCTGCAGGTTCCTGAACATAATCAAGTACCACCCGATCCAAAGCGTTAAAAATATCTAGGGCAAACATGCATTTGCCGTCATTGGTTTCAGAAGATTCCAAAAGCAACTGCACGGCCCGGCCAAGATTTCTCTGACCCAAGCCTTTCTGGCCAAAGCGTTTGGTAATATCGGTATCCTGGTTGAGTTGATCAATGAGTTCAGCCAGGGTTTTAAGACTTTTTTCTCCGGCCACCTCTCCTGCGGCAAGTTTCATAATTTCAACGGGGGTGAGTTTGTCGGACCGGGGCAGCCGGGTCAACACCGCAGCAACGGATGCGGCATAGTTCAGATTTGGATCCTGGTGGAGCACTTCCTGGTCAAGGGAACGTTTGACATCTGTGCCGATGGCATATTCGGTCAAGGTTTTTTGTATCTTGTAATCCGTATTATGGGCCACATAGCAGATCCGGCAGCGGTCAACAATGGGCGCTTCCTCTCGTTCCATTAAAAAAGTGTTGAACTCGGAATTATTTGAGGTGGCGATGATCAGTGTGTCAATGGGCCATTTAAAACCATCCAGTTCAATCATGCGGTTCTGGATCACGCCAAGATAGACCTGAACCAAATCCTTTTTATTTTTGTAAATCTCGTCGGAAAAATGAATCCCCCCGCCAGCCACCCGGGCCAAAGCCCCCCGGCGCAGATCAAATCGATATGGATTGTTGGAATCCGGAATATGCAGCAGACGCTGGATGGACTCTTCACCCATAAGATCCACAGCCGAAGAGGTGATCTTGTCCTTGGCCGGATATTTGCCGGTAATCGTGCCAAGACTTTCTATCAACGGTACCGGGGCAATTTCGATGAAATCCATCATTTGTGCAGGGGTATCATCACAATATTCCCGAATCTGATTCCATATGTAGGCCGAACAGGCACCTAGAGGACGATACTGATCATAAAGGCTTTCTATCTCCTTGTCCTTGAATTTAAATGCCTTGGAAAGATAACTCATGGAGGCTTCTTTGTTCCCCTTAAAGCTCATGGCAAGGATCATGGGGTCCTCATAGGTCTGGGATTCAATGACATTGATCTTTCCATATCCACCTATCTTGTCCAAATTCTTAAAGCGAAACGTATATTTCATGTTCTTTGGGACAGACAAAAACTCCCGGTAGCGGGCACACAGGTATTCAACAAAAAAAGTTTTGCCATTCCCCGGCTCACCCACCAGAACAAAAGCCATTTCCCGGGAAGACCCTCCCTCGGAAGCATCCTTGACAAAAGAGACAAAGGAATTGATTTCATCGTACATCCCCACCAGATGCCTTTTGCCTCCGCTGAACAAATCAAACTTGTAGGTGGTCTTTCCCTTGACCGTGACCTTACGGATACCGGCCTCCAGAATCATGCGGGAGACCCCCTGGAATGCATCTTCAAATATACGAGTCCCCTTTTTAACGGCTTCGACGTGATGGTTAAAGCTCTTAGGATCTGTTGTAGTGACCATTTTACCCTCCATGGGCAGCAAAGGCGGCAAGTGCTGCCTAATCTTTGGTTGGAATTTTATAAGAAAGTCTCATTTAGTTGTTGAATTACTTTCTTGTTTGGTTGTGGGCTGAGCCTGGGTGCTGATAGACCAGGTCAGCCCATGGCTGTTATATGAAAGACAGAGTTTACTTAAAAAAGATATATCAAGCGAAAAAAATGGTGTCAAATACTATCGTACCCTTATTCGCCTTTACTATAAACGCTTTTGGTATCCTTGATTTTATGATAACAATAAAAAATAAACTTCATCAACTTTCGCAAATGAGGGAAATAATGACCCGTTCAACCCTGTTGACCATTGAGGATCTAATAAATGAACTGAATATGGGTAAGGCCACTTTAAAGTTCATTTTACATCGATTCAGCCCCTGGCTTACCACACAAATTGTCAACAATGAAACATATTATACTGAACAGGCGGTTACCACCCTTTTAAAAATCAAAAAATTTATAGATACGGGTATGCTGCCCGAGCAGATTGAGACCTCCCTTGCACAGGAGGCGGAAAGGCCAAAAGCCCCAGCAGAAACACAATATCCTGACGAGAACCAGGGAGCAATTCAAATGGGTTTAGAGTCTGTATCAATGTTCAAAGATATGTTCCAGGCATATATTGAAAAACAGGACCGTATTGCTTCAGCCCAGGAATCACTTGCCCGGATAGAAGAAAGAAAAGCCAATGCAATGGAGAAACGGGCTGCAGCTGAAGAGAAAAAAGCCGATGCAATGACAAACATTGCCCAGGCATTACAGGCAATGAATCAGCGGCATAGCGCGGTGCCGGAGGCCATGAAAATTGCAGGACGAGCCCTGGAAAACATTGCCCTGGAAGAATCACCCGGGCTTGATGAAAACCTTTCGGATACCAATTTTGATGAAAATGAGTATCTGTTTGAAGATCCTGTCCCCATGGAAGACCCGTTCAAGGACCAGGACCACGAGGATCTTGGCGACATCGGTTCCGCCTGCATGGACGATCTGTCCTTGCTGGTCAATGAAACAGCACTGACACCGGAAGATATTGATGACCTCTCCTCATTGATCGACTCTGTATCAGATCCATACAGCGACCTTGACGACCTTGAAAGCCTGCTGGAAGAAACGCCGTCAGCACCTGAGACAAACAATATATCAAATGAGATGGATGACTTGTCAAAGCTGGTTGATCCTGATTTGTCTTCTTCTAATTCCATGGAGAAAGAAGATGACAATGAAGACGATATAGATGATCTATTCAGCCTTGTGGGTATGGATTCCGATGTCCCAAAGGACTTCTCTGAAGATCTGGACGATCTGTCCAAACTGATTGAACATGCCGGAGAAAAGGCCAGTGAGGATTTAGATGATTTATCCGCCCTGATTGATGAACCGGCACAACCCCAAGCGCCGATGGATGATCTGTCCAGGCTTATTGACCCTGAAAGTGATGCGCGCACAGATGCTTTGGATGATCTATCTGCCTTGGTTGAAAAACCTAAACAGCCCCAGGCACCCATGGACGATCTGTCGCTGCTTGTGAACGGCATAGAGGAAAAATCAGAACAGGCCCCGATTGAAATTGAGGTTGACAATCAGGTTGATGATCTTTGGAACCTGGTATCTAATAAGGAAACGGCCTCGATAAAACCGGATATTTCGCCGGATCAGGATATGAAAAAATACAAAGCTGCCGTCATGAAAATCATTATTGAATTAAAGGAACAAGGCCTTGCAGCTCAGCAAACAACGGATCGCCTCAACAGAGACGATGTCGCGACCTTGTCCGGGAAACCGGCCTGGAGTTTAAAAGCCATAGAAAAAATATACGGCTTTATTGATTCTGCAAAATAACAACCATGGGCCGGCTATGAATATCAACACCCAAGCCAACTCCGAACAACACATAAAAGTAAGTTAACAACTTATTCGGATCTTTATTTTGCCCCTGCAGCGTCGGCAAAACGCGTGTCTACAAATTTATCCAAATCAATGAGAGATGTCATAATATTCATTTCATCCATCATATATTTTTGGATCACATCAAGATCCTCTTTCTGGGGATAAAGTTCTCCTGTCAGAATCCTGTCAGGCGGATCGGTAAGCACCCGCCGGATGATATCCTTGTCCTGGGAAAAAAAATCAGCACCAATAATTGAGGCAGGTTCAGGCTGAGCATCTATGGCAAGCCCGGACCTTACAAAACTTGTGCAGATTTCCTGAATGGCTTCGGGATTCTTTTCAATAATCTCGGTACGCATGACGAAAACACAGCAGGGATGCTTGGGCCACAGATTTTTAGACAGTTCAAATTCTTCACCATGGCCGGCTGCTATAACCTGGGAGCCAAATGGTTCAGCTACGATAAATCCGCCGATTTCGCCGTCTTCGTCATATTCAAGGGCTTCGGGCATCTGGAAAGGTGCGACAACCTCAAGGGTGACATCAATTCCCTTTTCCGTAGCGCGTCCGGGTTTCAACCCTTTCTCGGATAACAGCTTGTGAAACAGCATATTATGAATAGAAAGCTGATACGGAATTAAAACGGTCTTGCCTGCGAAATCCTCAACAGAATTGATGTTAGCTCTTTTGTTTTTAACCAGAACACTGCCGGATTTATGTGCCAGCAACAGCAGTTTGAGATCAACACCAGACTTGAAAAGATCCATGGCTGTCGGAGCCAAAACCAGTGCCCCGTCCAAGGATTTTACGGAAAGCGCATCAGCAACTTCATTCCAGCCGTTTTTAACCACGGGTTCCAGCGTGCAGTGTTGAAAGGTTTCCATACGTTGTTGTAGTTTTCGAGCTGTTACACCGAGAATGAAATGATCAGTGATTTTAAGATAGCCGATCTTGATCGCGGGTTTTTCCGCCATTTCAGGCACCTCCGGGAATGATTAATGTATAATAAATACGGATTTTACGTACCATTTACATTTGAATCTGCCATAATTTCGCAACAAAGTAAACCCCAACGTGCAGAATGTGAAATCCTGATAATGAGGCGGTATAATAAATTTTAACTGAAAAAAAGATTCGGGTGTCCGGTTAATTCAGCCTCTTTTTTTGCTTGAATAATTATACTTGCGAAAATCAAATCCTGGGGAGAGGTGAGTTTAATATTAAACGATCCGCCGTCCACCATCGCCACCGGTATTTTCGCATGTTCGCAGATCGACGCTTCGTCGGTACCCAAAAAGCCGGTATTTTGGGCATGGGAAGCGGCCTTGACAATCAAATCAAGGCGAAAAACCTGGGGGGTCTGGGCCCGAAACAGTTTATCCCGGTCAAGGGTGCAAATGATTTTGCCATTTTCATCGACCCTTTTTACCGTATCAAAGACACCAAGAGCCGGAATGCAGGCTCCGGTTTTCAACGCACCGTCAAGGCACCTGTTAATCAGATTTTTGCCCACAAAAGGCCGCACCCCGTCATGAATCATCACCAATGTTGTCTCGGGTTGAACACAAATTTTTAACGCTTTATCAAGTCCGTTGCCCACGGAATCCTGACGGGTCACACCGCCTTTAATAATATGCAAGGGTGTGGAAAATGAAAATCTTTGCAAAAAATCGTTGCGGGTAAAATCCAGATCCTGTTCAGGAACCACCAGAATAATCTCATCAACCCGGCAGTGCGTATCAAAGGCGGCAAGCGTGCGGACAATTACCGGAATGCCTTCAAGATCAATGAACTGCTTTTTAACAGTAGACTGCATGCGAAGGCCTTTTCCGCCCGCCACCACAACAGCAATATTTTTAAATGTCTCTTTCTTTTCTGTGTCAGACATAAATTTTAAATCAAATAACTCAATTCACGGGGTAACGGGATACCCTTGCCCATATGATCTTCACCGTAATTAACGCCGGAAAGGATTTTCAAATCATTTAACGCCCTGGAATCTCCGGTAAAGACGACCGTCTCAATCTCCTCTTTTTTAATTTTTCCCCCGGCCCATTGAATATCAAGAACCGAAGAAGCATCAAACTGGTCTTTTCCCACATGAAGCTTGACCTCTCCGCCGTAATGCTGGACGATTTTTGCCACCAAAAGGCTTGGCCGGCTGTGGAAGCCCCTGTCTTTGGGGATACCCACTTCAATTGTATCCGATTCCATATTCTCGTTTAAAACCCTTGTGGCCACAGCCTTGCCTGAGGACAAAAAACGGCCTGCATAATAAAGACAATAATTCATGGCACGGTCCAAAACAGCATCCGGATCAATAAGGTCGGAAAGAGAGAGACTGATATTTTTATACACATGCTTAAAACCGGTATCATAGAGGTGACGCTCATAAAAATGAAGTAAACGCCCTAAAACCTGAAGAATATGAAATACGATGGAAAAATGACTGCGCAACTGGCTTAAAAGTTCAGCATCAGAGGCCTGCAACGTGGTGACGACATAAGAATCAAAGGAAGACTGAATATTATGCACCCGCATTTCATAACTTCTCATTGCCACCTCGTTGATAACATCAGGGACAAGCTTGTAAATGGTCTTAAGGTCATAACGTTCGTAAAAGGTAAACTGTTCAAAATCCCTTATCAATTCAAGAAACTGACTGGAGATTCGTGTCAAATTTTTTTTCTGACTGCTTTTGGGCATAGCGTCGTCAATATTATGTTCCAGTTGGCTGGCAGTGGCAATGCCGGGAAAATAATCCAGGTCATAGCCGGACTCAGGAATGGTAATACCTAAACGTTTTGCCTCCCTCAAGGCAACGGGTGCTGCCTGGTGAATGGCATCCTGGAGAAATCGAAGCATATCCAGTGCTTCCTGTTTAAAGGCACTGTGGTTCTGATCCCCGAAATTGTAAAAGTCAAACCGGTCCAGGGTATGACGCTGGGAATAGCAGGCAAGGGAAAGGTGTCGAATTGCCGCTGATATTGCACGGTAAAACACCCAGTCCTTGTTCTTTTTTGCACCGTGAAAGTCAAGAAAATCCTCCATAATGTGGGAGGTGATTATCAGTTTTGAACAAAGTTTCTTGGTAAAAAGATAACTGTCGTCATTCAATTCAATAATGAACAGAATGCATTGAAGATACTCATATGAAAAAATATTTGCTTTTTCTTTAAAAGATATGTCGCAGGTTTCATTCATAGATATATATTTATCCAGTATTTAAATTTCGGTCTGACCGGCCCGTAAGCCGAATTCTGTTATCCTCTTGCGGTTACCCGCAAAAAGATCAACGGTCATTCATCTAGTATGCATGTTGCCATACATCTCAAGCAACCTACCCGGAGACTTGGACGGGCAGCCCTTAAGCGTCTCTCTATTTGGTCTTGCACCGGACGGGGTTTACCAAGCTTCCCCGGTCACCCGGGGAACTGGTGCGCTCTTACCGCACCGTTTCACCCTTACCCAGCCACTCATTCAATCGAACAGTGAGCTGTGCTAAATACACCTGTTCGACTCAATGAGTAGCTGGGCGGTCTACTCTCTGTTGCACTTTCCTTCACGTCACCGTGACTCCACGTTATGGAGCGTCCTGCCCTGCGGTGTTCGGACTTTCCTCCCGGCGTTAATTCGCCCGGCGACCGTTCGTTCCGGTCAGACCGAAATTAAAAATTATTCTTCTTTTATATAAGAAAGTCTGTGTAACCAACACAGATCTTTCAACTTTCGTTGTGGGCCGAAGCCTGGGTGCAGATAGACCAAGGACGGCCCGTGGCCGTTATAGAGTATCAACTTTTCGCATAATATAAAATTCTGCTGCACTGGGGGCAGAATATCAACTGGTTTCCTCGCTGAACTTCAATATACAACTGGGGTGGAATGTTCATAAAACATCCTAAACAGACCTGATCCTGCGCCTGGGCAACGGCAGATCCCTGGTTCATTTTGGAAATACGTTTGAACCGATCTAAAAGTTTAGGATCCAGACTTGTACCAATTTCTTTCTGGCTTCCAAGATATTCCTCAAGTAGCTGGCGGTCTTTAATGGTTTGTTCTTCAATCTGGTTCTGTTCAGCTTTGATCTGTTCTTCAAGCTGCTGATATTCTTTTGTGCTTTCGTCCACAATAGCCTGGGACTTTTCCCGCTCTTCCATGATCTGTAACAGCTCAGTCTCTAAGGCATCTTTTCTTTTTTTGTTATCATCCACCTCTCTGAGCAAAACCTGATACTCTTTATTGGTGCTTACGTTGCGAAGAGTTTCATTGCTTTTGATAATACGCGCATCAACAATTTTGATTTCATTCTCCATGTCAAGGCAATTTTTCTCAAGCATTTCAAGCTCTTCAACATTTTCTTTAAGCGCTGCGGCAAACTGTTTAAGCCTGGATGCCAGTTTGGTCTTCTTTTTTTCAACCTCGTACAGTACGTCCTTAAGACGCACTATTTGGGTCTCAGCCTCCTGAAGTTTTACAAGGGTGGCAATATCTGGTTTTGACATAAGGTGTTACATCCTCATATGGTTAAAAATGGATCTTGTTCCTGATCATATGTATTAATTACGATGTCATATTTTGCGGCATCGAACATCTGCCTAAGAAGGTTCTTCAAAAGCTCAACAGCAATGAATTCGGAAGAAAAATGGCCGACATCGACGGCGGATTTACCATGGGACTCTATATCCCTTGCCTCGTGGTATTTCAAATCCCCCGTAATATATACATCCATCCCTGAGCTTAAAAATTGAGTTGTCAAAGAGCCGCCTGAACCCGAACATAGTGCTGCTGTTGATACCATGTTCCCGGGATGACCAATAATTCTTACCCGGGGAATTCCCAATTTTTCTTTAATCCGGCAAGCCAGTTGTTCAAGTGTCATGGTTCCACCAAGCTGCCCGATGCGGCCAAGACCTTGAATTTGGCCCGCTGATTCATTTTCCACTTCATCGGCAAGAAAGACATCTGTGCAAAAAATACCCAACTTTTTGGCCAAATAGTCGTTCAGGCCGTCCTGGACTTTATCCAGGTTTGTATGGGCACTAATTATGGCAATCCGGGATCTTGCACTGGTCAGAACTGCACTTCCAGGCATCCTGGAAAAATCAATCTGCTTTTCATGTGACATGATCAGGGGATGATGGGTAATCAGCATGTCACACCCCAACTTTTCCGCTTCGGACAGCACCTTATCCGTGACATCCAGGGCAATTAAGATTTTGGACACCTGCCACCCGGGATCACCTGCCTGAAGCCCTGAATTATCCCAGGATTCAGCCAGAGAAAAAGGCGCAATTTGATCTACAATTTTAATAATCTGTTTTACCGTTGGCATGCGTTTTATTAAGTCTCAAAATAAAAAAGCGTGGAGTACACTCCACGCTTCAGATTTAGTATATTTTATATTGCTTTACAGGCATATCCATGTATGACCTGATCATCCTTTCCTCTTTTCAGCATACCAACCGGCATCCCTCCTGTTTAAGACCTCATTCATGAACAAGTTCTTTGGTGGGCCCACCTGGATTCGAACCAGGGACCGACCGGTTATGAGCCGGTGGCTCTGCCAAACTGAGCTATAGGCCCGGAAAGCCGCTTTGGTACTGCGTTGCAAGCAAATTTGCAATATATATAGTAACACCTGTTTACTGTCAAGCGTTAATTTTCGATGAATGTTTTTAGCTTTTTGCTCCTGGTCGGGTGACGAAGCTTACGCAAGGCCTTGGCTTCAATCTGACGAATACGCTCTCTTGTTACGGTAAAATCCTTTCCGACTTCTTCTAATGTGTGATCCGACTTTTCTCCAATACCAAAACGCATCCTTAACACTTTTTCTTCCCGGGGGGTCAGCGTTGCCAATATTTTACGTGTCTGTTCGGCAAGGCTTAAATCAATAGCGGCTTCGGAAGGAATGGAAAATTTCTTATCCTCAATGAAATCACCTAAATGGCTGTCTTCTTCTTCACCAATGGGTGTTTCAAGGGAAATGGGCTCCTTGGCAATTTTCAATACCCGCCGGACCTTATCAATGGGAATTTCCATTTTTTCGGCAATTTCTTCGGGTGAAGGTTCTTTACCCATCTCCTGAACCAGGTACCGGGAGGTGCGGATCAGCTTGTTAATGGTTTCAATCATATGAACCGGAATCCTGATGGTTCTGGCCTGGTCCGCAATGGCGCGGGTAATGGCCTGGCGGATCCACCAGGTGGCATAAGTGGAAAACTTGTATCCCCGGCGATACTCAAATTTATCCACAGCCTTCATTAAACCGATATTGCCTTCCTGGATCAAATCAAGGAACTGCAGACCTCTATTGGTATATTTTTTGGCAATGCTTACCACAAGCCTTAAATTGGCGCGGACCAGTTCACGCTTTGCGGCATCCGCTTTTTTTCGACCGACCTCAATCCCTTGCACAATTGCGTTGAGGTCATCCACACTGCCTTTGACCAGGTTCTTTTTTTCTGCAACCTGATCGCATAGCGCCATTATATCATCAAAAATAAGAGCAGCACGATCAGGAACAATTTCGCTTCTTGACGTGGCCCATTCAACAAACACAACCTGGTCTTTTGTCTGCTTCATCATGGTGCTGGGCTGGACATTAAATGTTTTTGCACACCTGGCCAGCAGATTGTCCACGGTTTTAAACCAGATTATTGTATTTTTGATACTTTTTTCTATATTATCAATAACATTGGATTCGAATCGCCAGCTTTTAAGCAGCTCAAAAATCTCTTCTGTGTTGCAGTCAATCTGTTCTCCAAGGCTGCTGTATTTTTTTGTGCCTTTCCTGGTGTTTTCAAGCTCATCCCGGCAGGACTGATTTTGCGTATGCAAGTCTCTTATCCGGGCTAAAGATTCAAGGAACTTTTCCTGTTTGGTGACCTCATCAACCACCCCGTCTCCCTCATCCACATCCCGGAGTACATGCTTGGGGCGCATGGCTTTGTCTTCCATTTTTTTACCGTACATAAAAATGGTGTTCAGCGCCAAAGGACAATCCAGCATGGCCCGTAAAACATCCCGTTCCCCGACCTCTATTTTTTTAGCGATCTCAATCTCACCTTCACGGCTGAGCAGGGTTACCATACCCATCTCTTTAAGATACATCTTCACGGGATCAGTAACCGCGCCAAATTCCATATCGGACCGTTCACGTCCGGAAGAAAGCGTTCCCTTGCTACTTTTCTTATCGACGTCGTTTTCAAGGTCTTCGTCATCATTACTCTTATGAGATCCGGATCCTTTGGCTCTTCTGCTCTTTGATGACCGGGAAGTCTTTTTGGGGCTTTTGGCCCTTCCTGGTTTTATGGCAGACGTATCCTCGTCTTTGTCACCAACCAGTTCAATACCCAGTTTCTGAAACTGAATGACAATATCATCTATCTGATCAAAGGATTGCAAATCATCCGAAATGGCGTCATTGATTTCGGCAAAGGACAGGACGCCTGTTTCTTCGCCCTTTTTAATGAGCCTTCGCATTTCCTCCTTGCCGATCATCACATTTTGCTCAGATTTGCCGGTCTTTTCTGCCATATATGCCTCCCAAAGGCTTAAAGTTAACTGTTATGCAACTGCTTAATCTGCTGCTGCTTAAGTTTGAGCAGCTCAATGACATCAACATTACAGCCCTCTTTTGCTTTTGTTAATTCTCTGACAATTTCTCTGTCTGTTTTATTTTTTATTTTTATAACCCGGTTGACCAGGACAGCGAACGTCTGCGCCGGATCCTGAACCCCGGTATAATCTTCCATAGCCATGGATGCAATCAACTGCCGGTCTTCATCGGTTTCAACCCGGGCCATGGCCGCACCCACAATATTTTGTGTATCCGTTTTGCTGTCAATGATTAAACAACCAAGCCGTTTAAGCTGCTTTGAATAAAAGCAAGTGAGTACCTTTTTTTCCACGGCAACCGAAATCAGTTCAGGCCAGTGGAGCATCATGGAAAGGAGCTGTTTTTCCCTTGGGTCTGATTCCAGAACGCTTTTGGACGCATCGTCTACCTCAGGAATCAAAGGGCCCCGGGCCAGCCTGTTTGCCTGCTTTTCATAGGCATCCTTTACTTTTTCAAGAACAGCCTTTTCATCAATATTAAGTGTTTCAGCAAGTTCACGTACATAGATTGAACGAACCGCATAATCCCGGATCATAGCCAGGTGCAGCTTCATCTCGTCCAGAACTTTTATACGTCCCTCAACGGAAGTCCCGTGTGTATCTAAGGCCAACTGCAGCAAAAACTGCATAACTGTCTTGGCAGTATCTGCAAGTTCAAGAAAGGCATCCCGGCCATGGGCCATGACATAGGAGTCGGGATCATTGTTTCCCGGAAGTACCAAAATCCGTGTATCAATCCCCTCCTGAACAAAAATATCAATGCTTCTTTTGGCCGCCTTTATACCTGCTTCATCAGAGTCAAATACCAAGGTCATGGTCGTTGCATAGCCTTTAAGGATTCTGACATGTTCCCGCGTCAAGGCCGTACCAAGGCTTGCCACACTATTTTTAATCCCATGCTGATAAAGGGAAAGGAAATCAAAATAACCTTCCACAATAAACACCTGGCCCTGCCTGCGGCACGCCTGTTTTGCCGCATGCAATCCATAAAGAATCCGACTTTTACTGTAGACCGGGCTCTCAGGAGAGTTCATATATTTGGGCATGCCGTCATCCATGACCCGGCCGCCGAATCCGGCCACCTGCATGTTGATGTCAAAAATGGGGAACATCAGCCGGTTCCTAAATCTGTCGTAAAATCCATTTTTCTGTTTTTTTTCCAGCACCAGGCCTGAATTGACCGCAACCCCTTTAGCAACTTTCTCTTGCCTTAAAACATTAACGATAGCATCCCAGGCATCAGGGGCAAATCCAAGCTGAAACTGTTCAATGATCTGTTTATCTGTCCCCCGCCGTTCAAGATACTGCCTGGCGGACCCGCCTTTTAAAGGGTCGTTCAGGAATCCGGTATATGCCTGCATTACCTTTTTATTCAAACGAAAAAGAGATTCCCGGATATGAACGGCTTTGCGCTGTTCAGGACTCATTTTTCGGGTCCCAATTATAATATTGTATTTTCTGGCCAGCATCTTTGCCGCTTCCGGAAAGGAGATCCCATGATATTTCATGACAAACGACAGGGCATTGCCACCTACACCACACCCAAAGCAATGAAAAATCTGTTTATCGGGATTAACGGAAAAAGAAGGCGACTTTTCGGAGTGAAAGGGGCACAGACCAAAGAAATTTCTACCTGACTTTTTTAAAATAACTGCCTCGGAAACAATATCAAATATATCCGAGGCAGCTAAAATCTCTGCAATTTTTTCTTCAGGGATCATCATTTTGGGTAGTGCAGGCTCCAAAATCTCAAATCTTTATGTGATTTAAATAGAATAAGCAGTGAATACGACCTGTCAACAACGAATCGTGCAACTGAACTATAAACAGCCTTTGGTGGATAATGCGCCTGATACCTGGGAAATCGGCCGGGTCGCAGTATGCAAAGAGCGTCCAAACGCCTTGAAGATGGACTCAAGAACGTGGTGCTCATTCTCACCGTACAAGGCATTAATATGCAGATTAAACCCGCCTTTAACACAGACTGCCTGGAAGAACTCTTTGGCAAGATACGCATCAAAAGCCCCCCGGGATTTCAAGCCGTTGGGGATATTATAAACAAGATAAGGCCGGTTAGACAAATCAATATTTACCCGGGACAAGGATTCATCCATAGGCACACTTGCGTCACCAAACCGATGGATCCCCCCTTTTTCAGACAATGCTTCCTGGATCGCCTGACCTAGAACAAGGCCGGTGTCCTCCACAGTATGATGGAAATCTACGTCAAGATCGCCTGTGGCTGAAATTCGAAGATCAAAAAAACCATGTACCGTAAATGCTGTCAGCATGTGATCAAAAAAAGGAATGCCTGTGCTGATCTCAGCCTTCCCCTGTCCGTCCAGATTCAGCCGGATGTTTATCCGGGTTTCCTTTGTCTGCCTTGACACCTCAGATTGTCGACTCATAAAAAATTTTCCTTGAAACCGGCAGAAATCTGTTTTATACAATCTTCTAATAATTAACTGGCACTATGCTTTTCTTTTACAGCCTATCAGGACGTAACGCCAATACGTCATGATGAATCCCTCTAAAATACGCGCATTCCCGGCATTTGTCAACGCCGAATCCATCGTCTGATATACATTCAAATAACCGATTGAAATTTCAGAATCAATTGGTATATTAAAGATATCTATCATTTAAGGGAAGCACCATGGATATTCAGGCTGCAGGAATAAACAGCTTTTATGTATATCAGTCCGCCCTTGGACAGGGACCTGATCTGATATCTTCGTCCCCGGGTTCCGGATCCAGAATACAGGATACACGGGGCAACGAAGCCCTGCCCCGGCCTGACGGTGAAAAACAAGTTGATTCGGCTTCACAGGCCCAGGAAGATGAGGCTGTCCAAAAAGAAGGCCGTCCACCAGCGTCCGATGAAGCGTCAATGCTTACCCCGGATGAGAAGCTACTCGTCGAAAAACTTAAAAAAGCTGACTCTGAAGTCCGGGCGCATGAAATGGCCCATATTGCCGCAGGCAGCGAATATATCACATCCGGTGCCACCTTTTCCTATCAGAAGGGTCCCGACGGGAAAAATTATGCGGTGGGCGGAGAGGTCAGTATTGACACATCTCCCGAACCTGGGGATCCCGAGGCAACATTACAGAAAATGCGGCGGGTGCGTGCCGCAGCATTAGCTCCTGCCCAGCCATCCTCCCAGGATTTAAAAGTCGCATCAAACGCTGCATCCCAGGCGGCAAAAGCCATGGCAGAAATTACACAGCTTATGGCAGATGAACAGGCCAAGCAAATGGAGCCGGCGGTCTCTGACTATACCCGGCAGCAGGTTTCCGATGCGTATACCAAAACAGGTAGCATACCCAACCAGGAGGCCCCAAATTCATTCCACATCGCTGTTTGAAAAAGGTGTTGTTATGAAGATAAATTTTTGATATTATTACATATCAATCGTTACAAACCAGAGGTAAAAATCATGAATATGACCGTCCAAAACAATGCTTCAGCTTTAAAGGCTTTTTCAAACCAGATGCAGGTCTCTTCAAACAATGTTGCCAACTCCCTATCAGACGCGTTTAAGGCAGACAGAGCATATAATGTCGAGGCAGAGAACGGACAGGTACAAACCTCCATCTCCGAAACCCAGGCAAGCGCACCGATGGTTGAAGATCCCCTAAAAAAAGACGGCTCCTTAAAGGAATTATCCAATACAAACATTGCAGAGGAAATGATTGTGCAGATTCAAGCCCAAAACGGGTTTGAAGCCAACGCCAAAATGATTCAAACCTATGATGAGACAACCGGAACCCTACTGGACACCATTGGATGAGCCGGTAGGTTTCCGCATAACACATGCCCACGTCACGGACAACCGCTGATAATCTAACGACCACAACCTATTGATTTGCCCATTGTGCTAAAGCTTACTTTTCCAACCCGAGCCCTTGTGACCTTTTTTTTATCTGTAGTGATATGCTTTGGCTGCGGCATGCCTGAAGTAACTGCCCCGGAGGGCCAGACGGAGCAGGCTGCCCTTCTCGGACAATCTGATGAACCCATTCATAAAACACCCGCCCCCCGGCCGGAACCACAGCCTAAAATCAACAGGATATCCCCTGTCAGCAATGCACGCCAGTCAATTATCCAGACTGCCGTGACTGCCGTGGGTGCGCCCTATCGCTGGGGCGGTCTTTCGCCCAAAGGTTTTGACTGCTCAGGGTTAGTGGTATATGCCTACAAAAAAATCGGGACTCATGTACCAAGAACAGCCAAATCTCAGTTTAAAAACTGCACATCAGTCTCCCGTAGAAACATAAAACCTGCAGACCTGGTTTTTTTTTCCGTACCCAGAAGAAGAGGGGTTGTTCATGTAGGGATTTACATCGGTGAAGGGCAATTTGTCCATGCCCCGGGCAGAGGACGCAAGGTAAAACGCGCCTCACTGAACAATATTTATTTCAAACAGCATTTCATTAAAGCGGGGAATTTTTTAAAAAAAGACGCTGGATGATCCTCTTTAAAAGCCATCTTAAAAACATGCGTTTTAAGATGGCTTTCACACACCGCTAATGGGATCTTAAACCCAGTTTCGGCACTAAAAAATATGGTTCAATCAACGCATGGGGAACATATGACATTTTTGCCTGGCGCAATCCAGGTATGCCAAGATCCTGTTCCCGGTTGATATATCGCGCGGTTCCTGTTAAAAACTTGGCGGTCTCATAGTTAATCATCTGGGCAGCACCCTTGAAAGAGACATCGGCTTTTTCAAAATGAACATCCCAGGTATCGTAGGATAGAGGACTGAAAACAGAAAACGCTGCAATTTCGTTTTGAACCATAAGCATCAGTCCGCTTAAACCCAAATCGTCCCAATGGGAAAAGGCCATTTCCATGGCATCGGATTCTTCGACCAAAGAGCGGGGAACAGAAGGCATGCCGTCAAGCAAACGCCGTTCAAACTGCATTAACCCCTTACAATCCGCCTCATTTATGGGAACTACGGAATAATCCGGGTACGCACGCTTAAACTGGGAAATGAGATTTTTTTTCTTATGCAGTTTATTTCCTTTTAACCCGATCAGTTCCTCTGTCATGTAAACATAATCCGCAGCATCCCGGTCAGAGGTAATAGTGAAATAGCGATCCAGATCCTGCCAGATATCTACGTAAGATTCAGGCACCAGTCCAATGTTTCCAGACAGCCCTGCGGAAACAGCTTTTTGGGACAAAGCAAACAATTCTTCAGGTTCCAGATCCTCTCCTATGGGCATAAATAGGGTCTGACTGCGGTCGTCATGAATAACCAGACTGTTGTCATAAAGAAACCATGAATAACGGTACAGGTTCTGCCAGCAAAAAAGATTAACAAAACTGTACTCACATGAACAGGGTGGGTAATGGCCCAGGAAATCAAGGATCAGGGAACGGGTTTCCAGATCAAACTTCCCGGGCTTTAGTATATTCGGTTCACTCTGAAGATCATCTGCACTGTTGGTGACTATTGGCTGCGTATCGTAGGCCGCCGATTGTTGGTTATGACATATCATTGTATTTCCTTCTTCCTGAAAGTGCCAATATGTTGTTATGTTACTTTCATACTTTATTATGGGTTGAAGCCTGGGTATCGATAGACCAGGTCGGCCATGGCCGTTATTCAAGTTTAAAGGGGATATAATCCTTCATTTGCCGGAATCCCAAATTTTCATAAAACGCACGTGTTCCCGGCTCACCGATTAATCCGATCCAGTCCACGCCCCTTTTTTTAAGTTCCTGGATCAAAAAAGTTACAATCATGCTGCCGATACCAAGTTTTTGATAGTCGGACAGCACAACCACGTCTTGAATATAAGCATCACTGCACAGATCGGAAAGGGCTCGTCCCATTCCAATTAGCTTTTTTTCTAAAAAAGCACCTGCAAACAAGGCAGATTCTTCAGGAATCCTGTGTAAGAATGCATCTGATATTTTATAATCGTCTTTCCACCACCCGGCATCCTGGTATAAAGCCTGAAACTCATCCACAGGTACTGTGCGCACAAGTTTTATCTCAAGCCCATTAAGTGTCTCTATCCTCATATACTTTTGCCTTTCAGCATTTTTTCTGCAAAATAGGGAAGCACAAAGGCCGCACGGTGCACCTCCATGCTATAGTATTTAAGTTGAGACTGAAGTACTTCGGGCACTGGACGTGCCGGCGCCGTAAGTTTAGGCCCCAACGATCCCATACACATACAGATATGACCGCCTGTATATGTTGGCACAATTATATTTGCATAGGCATATACGGGAAACAAAGACCGTGTAATGCCCATCAATTTTTCAACCCAGTCGGGGTGAAGGAAAAAGGATTCACCCTGGGTGGCAATCAGGCCGCCAGGCTTAAGCGCATATTTTAAATCCTGGTAGAACTGATTTTCAAACAAGACTTCTCCGGGACCAACCGGGTCCGAGGAATCAACAATGATTACATCATAACAACCAGGATGTTCCCGGACAAAGGCAGCGCCGTCTTTGATATGGACAGTCACCCTGGGATCGTCGAACCCACAGGCCATGGACGGTAAAAATTGTTTTGAAACCTCAATGACCTCTTCGTCAATTTCACAAAAATCAATTGAGCAGACCTCATCGTGACGATTAATCTCACGCAGGACACCGCCATCACCCCCACCGATGACAAGCACATTTTCAGGATTCGGGTGGGAAAACAGGGGCAAATGCGCCATCATTTCCTGGTAACTGAACTCATCGCGTTCCGTTAACTGAATGATGCCGTCAAGCACCAGCATCCGGCCGTGTGAACGGGTCTGGTACAGATCTATCTGCTGGAACCGACTTTTTTTGCTGTAAAGAAGTTCATCCACCTTCAACGAGACAGCGGTACCCTCCCACATGGGACAAACTTCTGAAAACCATCCTTTGTGTATGATGCCTGAATATGTCATCTATATATTTCTACCCCAATCTTGGCCATGGACCCTATTGTCTTAAAGCGACCTGCATCTTGTAGTGACTGCCCCGAAAATATGACAGAGAAAATTCTGCCAACTCACGGGGTTCATATGTATTGCAGGAAAAAAAATCCAGATATGCGGCATGGGTTGCATGGGCAAAATGGCCGGATATCCCAAAAGTTTCAATGGATCGTTTCATGGAAAAACCGGCTGCGGTTTCGGTTTCATCATAAAAAACCAAAGGTGCATTTTCTATGTCCATCATACCAAGCTTTCCACACACCCTGCCCGCAAAGTCTTTCATACGGTCCGGATCTTTTATCACATTAGGACTGCAGTCATATACATCAACAGACGTGGACATTCCCCAAGGATTTGAATTTTCGCACACTTTTTTCCAGGCTATGGGAAGTGTTCGTCTATCCATCACCTTTTCATTGCTGTTTGGGACACAGTCTCCTGGCCCGAGCTGCAGTATCCCCCTGTTCTGATCCGAAGAGATAAATACCCGCCGGGATGAAAATTGCGTTTCTATGGAATGAATGGCTGTGTCCAGATCGATATTGTCGGCACATGTAAAAATATCAACTGCCGCGTAATTATGTTCGGGCCAGGCATGAACCGTAAAATGGGATTCGGCAATAATCACTACACCGGACACGCCCTGGGGTTCAAACTGATGAAAGGAACTGCTGATAATTGTGGCCCCGCTTTCCCTGGCCGCTTTGAGCAGAATCAATTCAACCCCGTCCTTATCAAGCAGAACATCGGATGCGCAATCGTAGTATTCGATGGTAATATGCCGGCCCAGGGCAAAGCCTGAATCAGGATAACAGACTGCACGTTTTTTATTTTTATCAAGCAATTTTTTAAAAAATACTCCGAATAAAAATTTAAACCATATGCTCTTTAACCTATTAAAAAAAAGGTTAAAGAGGCAACAGGTTAAAAATAGAAAATTAAATGAACAGTTAGAAGACTTCCATAACAGATGAAAATCTTTGAAATTGAGTTTCTCTTGGCAGATTTTTGTCTTTAAGGCGTTCAATCATGGAAGACGTGTCAAAACGCAAATATGGATTCACCTTAAGTTCATCAGACAGACGGGAAACAACATGGTCCGGATTATATGCATCCGCATACCAGTTTAAATCGGGGTTATCCGGTTCAATAATTTTGGCATATTTCAAAGAGTCAAGAACATAATCGTGTCCGGCATAAACCAGGGTATCACCGGGCAGTGCCATCAACTGCTTTAAAGATTTAAAAAAAGATTCAAGATCCCCTGAAAAACAATTGCCGACCGTGGCATTAAACAACGTATCACCGGTTACAACAAACCTATCCCCTTTAAAACAGAGCGAATCCATGGTATGCCCGGGCGTCGATATCACCTCAAGTCCGGTTGCATCTTTAAGGTCAAGAACCTGTCCATGTGAAAACGTTGTGCAGTCAATAAAACGGGCATTTGTCCTTTTAACAAGGGCATTATTCCCCTGGGTGTGGTCGGCATGGGTGTGGGTATTGGTGACAATCTCAATGGAAATATTTTTTTCTGAGGCAAATTTGGCCATCTTATCCGGAGCCCCGGGATCAATGGCAATAGCGCAATTTTCACTGTAAACCAGATAACCCAGATTATCCGCACCGTATTTAAACTGTTGAATATCCAAACACTCAGTCCTTTATCTTAAAACATTTCATCTTCATCTACATCTTCCTCAAAGGCACCTTCATCCTCATTCCGGCCAGGGCCGCCGCCCATTGGTTCATCATCATACACATCAATATCATCCCCATCCATGAATTGATCATCAAGCTGGACATCAAGCCCGTGATCGTCAAAAATCATACTGATGGCCTCTTTGAGATTACGTTCAAAGCTTTCGGAATAACTGTCATCCTCATCTGCTGAAAACTCGTAGATTTCATCGTGCTCTTCGATCAGGTCCCTAAGATCTGCTTCCATTTCAGACTGGGCATAAAACTCGGCTTCATAAGCATCAATAATATCTTCATACAGGTCATATAACTCAAACGCCTCAACGGCATCAAAAATAGTCATTTTTTTTGCCACATTCAATCTCCCGGATTTGTACCTAATTTTTATGGTAACAATAGTTTTATGATTGTCAAATACCCAAACGCCATAATGTTTATCTCAAACATGTTTGTGCCTGAATACAGTTTAAAAGTATTATTGTTTGATAAAGAAGGTTTTATTTTTTTTCAATCCTAAAATTAAATCAGGCAAAAAAAACAGATTCCCCCGGACCTATTGATTAGATCTGAAAAAACCTGACAATAACACGATAAGAAATTTAAGCTTTTATTTCATATAGTTGTATTTTCATACCAACCAATAGGGCAAATCATTTTTTTTGATGGCATTCTGCACAAAGCAAAGGCCCTTTTCCTTTTTTAACATGGCAGCTTCGGCACTGGATATGAAAGGCATTGGTTAGCGTCATTGGGTTATGTGGTCCGGCAATAAGCCCGTGGCATTCCGAACAGGACGTATCCTCACTGGATTCCTCGGGCACAAGTTTCCCGTTTTCCCATACATGGTGGCAAACAGCACAGTCATCTATTTGTGCAGCTTCATTGTGTGAGTTGTGATCAAACACTGCGGCAGGACGCCTGAGCCGGCCAAACGCCGACGTGTCCATGCGGACAATATCTTCCACGGCAACGGCCCGCTTAATATGTACCATTGAAATCCCGCTACACGCAAAAAGCATCAATGCGATTATCAGAATTTTTATCTTCATTTTATCCTCCCGGAACATAGACCTTTTTATCCATGGTTTCAAAAATGATGTCTCCTAAAAATTTTACGTCCATGTCCAGTTCGTAATGGTGCACGATATCCTCAAAGCCTGAATGACAATTATGACAGGGGGCAATTAAAACTTTGGCACCGGTTGCTTTGAGTTGCTCAGCTTTGACGCGGTTATTTACCATACGCTCATTTTTATAAGGTGGTCCGCAGTTGATTACCCCGCCACCGGCACCACAGCAATAATTGTGTTCCCGATTTGGTATCATTTCCACAAAGTCCGAACAGGTCATATTGACCACCGCTCTTGCCATATCATGCAGCCCACGTCCTCTGGAGACGTTGCACGGATCATGAAGGGTAACCTTTTCTTTAAACTTTTCTTTTATTTTAATCCGGCCTGAGGTAAGCAGCTCATGGTAGAACTCAATGGCATGGACCACCTCAATGGGCGGCATTGACCATGAGACCCATCTGTTGCCCACATCATAGATTGAACGAAAGGCATGGCCGCACTCGCCCATAACAATACGCTTAACGTTTAAATCTGCGGCAGCCTCGTAGAAAGCCCTGGTGATTCTGCCCGAAATTTCATTATCCCCTGTATACATGGCCATGTTGGAGTTATCCCACCCCGGGCGTGAGGGCATTGTCCAATTTATGCCTGCAGCATGCATCATCACCGCAGCCTGATAAATCAGACCAGCCTGAAATTTAGGTTCTGGCGCAATGACTGAATACATGACATCGGAGCCTTTTTTATCCAGGGGAATGCGAAGATTTTCAAATTCATCCCTGGCATCTTCCTCCTGCCACTGCAACGTATCAATCCATTCATCCTCCTTAACCCACATCTGATTCAAGGCGGCTGAGTGGGAATTAACCGTATCCTGAATATACTGGGGGGTAATCTCAAGCTTGTGACAGATGCGCCTGACCAGCAGCATAAGATATGCGATATCAATTCCAAAAGGGCAGTACATGGAACATCTGCGGCAGACATTGCATTCCAGATGGGCTATGCGTACAGCTCTTCGTAAAAAATCCTTTGAAACATTCCCTTTTTTTTTAAGCATCTCCCATATGGTCTGTTTGACCTTGGCTGCAGGAGAAAATTTAGGGTCTCTGTCATTGGACAAAAAATAAGCACAGGCATCGGAACAAAGCCCGCAACGCATGCAGGTCTGAACATACGCCCTGAACCGTGCACCGGTCTCTTCATGGAATGTCTGGTTGATTACTTTGACTATTTTTTCCCGGGTAAGCCGTTCAAGCCCCCCTTCTATGGCCGGATCCATTTTTTTCTTCTGATCTTTAGTTTTCATCGGGGCTATATCCTGCATAGTGATCTCCTCTAATATGTCTTAAATCACTGCCTGAACAAAAACCCGTGTTTGGGCAAAAACACTAATTACCAGTCCCTTGCGTGCCTGACATTACCAAACTCAGATCCGGTATAGGCCCGGGTAAACGCGGCAAACACCATATGAGAAAACCGTGAAAACGGAATCATGATCAACATAAATTCCCCGCACAGAATATGAACAATCATTACCCATCGGTATGCAAAAAATTGATGATAAGCAAGGAATCCGGTAAAAAAGGGCAACAACACCACAGCAATCAGCAAAAAATCAGTTGGCGATGTTAAAAATTTTACGTCGGGTACCATAATCCGCCGGCCCCCAAAAAAGATCAGGGCGATAATAACGACAACCGTCATGGTATCTGCAATGTGGTCGTCAAATACCGGCCAGGAAATATTAAAGGCTTCCTGTACCAGTACCACGTGGGCGGACAGGAAAATGGGCACCGCGAACAAAAGCAGGTGAAACAGATAGGATATACTGTAAAAAAAAGGGTTTTTTCGGGTGGAGACAGGAAAAAAAGGAATCAGCCAGGCGCCAATGGAACGTAGGCTGTGAAAAAGCGTCAGGTAGGAAAAAATATATGATTCTTTGCGTTTAAGCTCCCGAATAAAAAAGCCAGCTTTAAAACCAAGGCCGCCAAAAAAAATCAAAAAGGAGATCCACACCATAGGGCCCATGATAAAATCTATAAAAGCATTCATATTCTTTTTCCCTACACAGAGATGATGCTGCGTTTATATATCCCATTTTCAATACCCTTAACCAAGACCTTGTCATTGGCCGGCCCAAGCACAGGGTTCGTCATGTATTCATAGGGTCCTGCGACAACTTTGTCATTAACGTTGACATAGTATTTTCCCTGCTTTTCATAGCTTACGGCAACAAGAGATCCATCATCACTGATACAGGGTGAAAACATTTTATCGCAGGAAAGTTGAAATGCCTGATCGTTTTTTGCCAGCCCCCACATGCCCTTGTCTTTGAACACGGCAACCAGGGCAGAGCCGTCCTTTGAATGTACCATTTGCCTGACCATACCGTCCCATTCAAGGGTCCATGGGGTGTCATCCTGGGCTATGGTCCATTTCCCAAATTCAGGCGCCACAATGGCACACAAGGCCCCAGTAGCTGGATTTGAAGTCAGATGCCAGATATTTTCATAGCCGGTGGGCCATAATTGCCGGTCATCCTGGTATAAAAACCATTGTCCTTTGGTTCTCACAGGTGCTGCCACTTTATTCCCATCTTTGCAGAAAACCGGTTTCCATACAGCCGCAAAGCGGTTATCCCAGCACATACCATTTACCGCCACCCCGTAAGTTTGACGATCAAATCTGACAGCCCACGCAAGATTTTCACCACTGTTATCAAAATTAATGTCCCAGATATTATAAAAATGTTCATTGCCCGGCACACCGTTTTTAGCCACGGAAAAAAGTCCCTGGGAAAAAGCGTTTACGTCTGCGGCAGCCATGGATATCACCTGGACCACGGCAGCAGCGTCACCCGTCTCACTTAAGGTCATTCCCGTCATACTTTCAAAGGTCTCTTCCCAGGGTTCATTATTGACAACCATGCCGTATTCCATATCCTGCTGAAAAGCGATACTGACCTTTGAACCATCATAATTCCACTGCAAATCCCAAATAAAATCAAATTGGTTGGACCAAAGTACACCATCCATGATCAGCCCCCACTGCTCATCGCGGCACACGATGGCAGCCAACCGGTTGTCAGGCAATGCTTTCAGGCTCCATGCCTTTTCATATTCACCTTCCCACAAGTTTCCGTTGACACATATACCAAAGACCGCCTCATCAAGGTTGACAATACTTGCCAGGGACTCTCCGTCAGCAGAAATGCAGGGGTCCTCCACCCAGTTATATTGTGATTCCAACTTGTTAAAGGGAATTTCTTTAAGCGGGGTGCTCCAATCCCATGATTGTTTGGTTTTCATCTTGATCTCCCACTATGATTAGAACACCGGCCATGGGCCGGACTGGAAACATATAACTTATTGAATTTTAAACAGATCAGAACAAACCTGCGACATCGCACAAACACATACCCAATGATGCGATACAAGCGCAAAACCGCGAATCGGCTTCAGCTTTAATTTTGAATTTCTATGCGCTCTGCACCCCACGACTGTGCCCCTGACGGAGACCTTCGTTCCCCAAGATGAAAACCAACTACACAGAAAATCTTTTTATACTATTTCGTTGGGCCCCAATACGGAATTTAGTGCATGCGCTATTAACGACATGCTATAAAAAAACTAAAACTATTTGCTGCTTTTTTTCATGGCTTTTTTATTTTGGTAATCCGTCAACGCCAAATAAAACGCACCTACACAAAGCTCAGCGCAATGATAATGGTCTTCGGGCAAAGTCTGAAGATACGCTTTAACCATTTCGTCAGTAATATTCCATACATTTTCAACAGAATGCCCCTGGGCCAGACGTACCACGGTATTGCAGCATGCTGCCGTATATACGCAGCCGTCAAAGTCAAAGGAAATCGTACTTAAACAATTATTCTGGTCCACCATGATAAAGAACTCTACACTGTCTCCACATACCCCGGTCCGGGCCCCGTATCCATCCGGATTCTCAATCCGCTCCCTGGAACCTGCTTCATATGCCATTTCAATTAGTGTAAGAGAGTGAACATTCCAAAAATCCTGGCTTTCCATCAAAAGATAACTCCTTCAACCATTTGTTTTACCTAAACACTTCTTTGCTATCATGTTTATAAATACCATATTCCCATAAAATAAAAAACAGACCGGACAATAAATCCTGCCCGGTCTGCTTTTATTTTATACATAGTGAAGCAGTTGTGGCCTTGGGTCGGCAAAAACCGCTACATCAGCATATGTTTTTTAAACTTCAGGTCTGGGATGAAGGCCTGCGCCCTGTACTAGCTCAGGAACCTTTTCTTCCCATTCAATGGCCATAATATGGAACCCTTTTACGCCTTTGCATTCTTTGAGGCGCTGCATCTGCTCAATAGCCATCTTGATACCTTCTTCGGCTTGTTTGTCTTTATCCACACCGGCAAGGCGGTCAATGACTTCGTCAGGGATATCCATGCCAGGCACCTTGCTCTTCATGTATTTGGCCATACCCAGGGATTTCATGGGGGTGATACCGGCAAGA
The DNA here is from genome assembly GCF_000373985.1 of Desulfobacter curvatus DSM 3379. Taxonomy (GTDB): domain Bacteria; phylum Desulfobacterota; class Desulfobacteria; order Desulfobacterales; family Desulfobacteraceae; genus Desulfobacter; species Desulfobacter curvatus. The sequence continues at coordinate 15,208 of NZ_KB893059.1, read as the reverse complement.
ATAGCCACTTTCTCATCCAGGCCGCGGTCAACCACTTGTTTCATCCATTCTTCAAACTTAGCTGTGTTGAAGATACACTGGGTCTGGATAAAATCCACGCCGGCTGCCACTTTCTTGGCCAGACGCATAACACGCAATTCAAAGGGATCAGCAAAGGGGTTGGCAGCCGCACCAATGAACATTTTGGGCGGATCTGTAATATCTGCTCCACCCTGGAACTTGCCTTCATCGCGCATATCTTTGACCATCTTAATCATGTTGATGGAGTCAATATCATATACGGGTTTTGCCATGGGATGGTCGCCAAACTGGGGATGATCGCCGGACAAACAGAGCATGGTGTTGCAACCAAGGGCATACGCACCCAGAATGTCAGACTGCATGGCAAGCCGGTTTCTGTCCCGGGATACCATTTGGATAATGGGGTCAAGTCCCATTTGTTTAATAGCGATGCCGCCGGCAATGGAGGACATCCTGACCATAGCGGTCTGATTGTCCGTGATATTGATGCCGTCCACATAATCCTTGATCATGTTGGCTTTTTCTTTGATAACATCAAGATTGCAACCCCTGGGAGGACCCACTTCAGAGGTTACGGCCAGTTGGCCTGAGGCCAGTACTTTTTCCAGTCTGCTTTCAGTTTTCATTATTCAACGTCCTCCGTAATTTTGGATGATGCCAAATCCTCCCGGATAATTTTTCTGGGGCCGCCGCCGCCTGCAGGCCGCCAGTCTTTTGCCGCAACCAGTTCTTCATAGCGATCCTGAATACCCAGTTCAACCAAACGGTTCCAGATCAATTGCCATGCACAATCCACATCCGGGCTGATCTCACATTTACCATTGGAATTGCCGCCGCATGGACCGTTCATCAGGCTTTTTGAACAACGGGCAACAGGGCAAATACCGCCGGTAACGCCCAGCATGCAGTCGCCACAACCCATGCAGCGCTCGGCCCAGATACCCTGGCTTTCGGATGCGCCCATGAACTTGGTATTCACACCCGGAAAAACCGGAATCGCATAATTGACAGCAACGGTTTGAATCCCGCAGCCACAGGCCAGAGAAACAATAGCGTCCACTTGGCCGGCCAGGTCTTCGAGCTGTGCAACATATTCCGGATCGCACTGACGTTCCAAAGTATGTTCCAAGACTTCGATCTTTTTTCCCTCTTTGGCGCTGTTCAGCCGAATTGCGGAAGCCAGAAGTCCGACCTCTTTTCTGCCGCCTGCTGCACAAACGGTAACACATTCGTTGCAGCCGACCACAAGTATTTTTTCATAGGGCGCAATGTACCCGAGAATTTCCTGCAGGGGTTTTTGTTCTGCTGTTATCATGTTTTAATCTCCAAAAATTTTTATATAAAAAGTAACCCGTTAAATCTCTTTCATACGTTAGACACGACAAGCAAATACAACAAATCATTTAAATTGAATGAGCCACTTTATTAAACGGCTTTGCTTGTTGCCTGACTGACCGGGCTTGGCCCTAATGCTTTAATCTTTTCCGTAAATTCCGTGGCAGCCTGGGCAAATTTTTCACCCATACCTGCGGAAAAGCGCATCATGGCCACACGCTCGGGCTCCCACCCCAGAGTTTCCAGGGTTTTTTTGATGCTTTCCACATGGGCTGCGGCATGCACATTACCGTCTTTAAAATGACAGTCCCCTTCCAGGCAACCGGCCACATATACACCGTCAGCCCCTTTTTCAAGGGCTTTCATCAGGTGGATGGCGTCTACTTTGCCGGTGCAGGGCACGCGTATAATTTTTACATTGGACGGATATGAAATCCGTCTGGTGCCGGCCATATCTGCTGCGGTGTATGCACAATAATGACAGCAAAAGGCCACGATTTCAGGCTCAAAGTTACTCATTAGTTATACCTCTCAAATAAACCATCAAGTTTAGCCATTATCTGGTCATCTTCCCAAGCCGTTAACTGAATGGCCTTGGCCGGACACTCGGCCACGCAGATACCGCAGCCGCGACACTTGGCCGGATCAATTTCTGAATGCCGTTCAGTATTTATAAAAGGAACACCATATGGACAGGCTCTGACACAGATCAGGCAGACCGCACACTTAATCGGATCAACCGTGGCATAGGTAGCCGGTAGAGTAATCTCTTTAGTGGCTAGCAGGGTCCGGGCTCTGCCGGCAACGGCATGTGCCTGGGTGATGCTCTCACGGATCACCTTGGGAGAGTGGGCTGTACCGGCCACAAAGAAGCCGCGAAGCGCCATGTCAATGGGCTTGAGCTTCACATGGTCTTCTAAGAAAAAACCATCTTCGGTTTTGGGCAGATTAAACACACGTGCAAGTTTGTTTGTGGTCTCCGTATTTGCAACCAAACCGGTACTTAACGCCACGCAATCGGCTTCAATCTCAATGTCTTGCCCCAAAACAAAATCGTGGGTATGGACAATGGTTTTCCCGGCTTCTTCCCGGACAACGGGACGATGTTCCAGGTCAAAACGGATGAACTTGACGCCTTTATCCCGGGCTTCTTTGTAATAATCTTCCTGGAAACCATAAGTACGGATATCTCTGTACAGGACGAAGACGTCTATTTCCGGGTTGACTTGCAAGAGACGCAGGGCGTTTTTAATGGCAGCCTGGCAGCAGAGCCGCGAACAGTTGGGATTGTCCGCCTCCCTGGAACCGGCACACTGAATCATCACAACCTGTTCCATCTCCTTGATTTTTTCTGGATCATTTTCAAGGATGGCGTCAAGATCAAGCTGGGTCATAACCTTGCCGAGTTCGCCTAAGCCGTAGACGGCCGGACGGTTGGCTGTTGCGCCTGTGGCAAGGATGGTGACGCCGTGCTCAATTTGTTCATGGGCGTCAGCGGCGACTTGTTTAATGCCGGTGGAAAAATTGCCGGGCACGCCGTGGTGATCTGCCACAACAGCGTCAGTATAAACTTTTATGTTATCATGGTTCGAGACCTTGACCACAAGATCATGAACAAAGGCGGCTACGTCATCGCCTTCGATGGTTTGGGACAGGTTAAGTGCCTGGCCGCCAAGTACCGGGGCTTTTTCCACAAGATAGGTGAACGTACCCTGGTCCGCCAACTCAAGGGCGGATGTCATACCGGTTACGCCACCACCCACAACAAGGGCGCTTTGATTTGTGGGGAGCACTTTTTCAGCCAGGGGTTTTGCTGCTCTGACACCGGAAATACCCACCTGAACCAGCTGAAAGGCTTTTTCAAGGGCTTTGGCAGGGGCGTCATTATGTGCCCAGGCATTCTGGTCTCTTAAGTTGACAAGCTCAAGCAGGTAGGGGTTGAGTCCTGCACGTCTGAGCATATCCTGGAACATAATTTCCTGAATTCTCGGGGAACCGGAACCAATGACCACCCGATTCAGGTTTTGCTCCTTGATCAGGTTTTCAATTTTTTCCATGGATTCAAAGGAACAGCTCAATTTAAACGCTTCTGCCACAGCCACATCAGGATTGGTTTTGGCATTTTCCAGAAGTTTGTCGATATCCAGAGTCTGGCCGATTTCCCCGTCACAGTCAACAACAAAGAAACCGATTTTTGGATCTTCGCCTTCAACATCTCTTTGGGGCGGATAGAGGCTGCCTGGCTCATCAACAGATTCTTCGCTCTCTATGGCCGCGCCTGCGATGGAGGCCGCAGCTGATGCCTGAACCAAAGTTTCGGGAATATCTTTAGGGCTTTCAAAGACACCACAGACATACACACCGTCTTTGGAAGTTGTCACAGGATCCATGGTGCCGGATTTGGCAAAATTGTGCTCCGTTAGATCAATACCCAGCGTTTCTGCCAGATCAATGGTTTTCTGGTTGGGTCTGAAGCCTGTGGAGAGCACAACCATGTCAAATTCTTCATTCTCCATGGCTGACAGGTCTTCTCTGGCATAGGTAATCGCAAGCGATTTATCAGGCAATTCTGTGATGGTATGGGGTTTGCATCTGATCAAACGAATACCGAAATCTTCTTTGGCGCGGTTGTAATACTGTTCGTAATCCTTACCAAAGGTCCGCATATCCATAAAAAATATTGTGGTTTCAATATCATCACCAAAACGTTCCTTGGTCACCATAGCCTCTTTAAGGGCATACATGCAGCATACACTTGAGCAATAGGAAACATCGTTTCGGTTAATGCCCCTGGATCCCACACACTGTATCCAGGCCACTTTTTTCGGCCGCTGCTGGTCTGATTTTCTGACCAAATTACCCTGGAAAGGTCCAGATGCGGACATAATCCGTTCATATTCAAGACCGGGAACCACATTGTCAAATTTTCCACTGCCAAAATTATCCATAACGCTTGGATCAAACATTTCTGCGCCCACACTCAGGACGACAGATGCCGCGTTGATCTGGACTTCTTGTTCAGTGTCGTCTGGTACAATGGCCCCGGCTTTACAGACTGCCTTAAGTGCTTCGACATCATCTATCTTTTCCATATCAATGGAATAGGCATAGGGCGTCGCCTGGGGATACCGCATACAGGTCGGCGCTCTTGGGTCAAGTCCCGGGGTAAACCGGACGGCCTCTGGAAATTTTTTCAAACACTCACCGCAGGCAGTACATTTGTCAATGTCAATAAACCGGGGAGCGGTTTTTAATGTGGCCGTAAAATTACCGGCCTCTCCGGACAGGCTGGTTAGCTCTGTCATGGTGCTGACCTCAAGAAACTTTTCCCTAGTCGTTGCGGACAGATGAGGAGAAACTGTACACAAATCGCAATTGTTGGTTGGAAAAGTGCGGTCCAGCTGGGTCATTAATCCACCAATGGCATAGTCGGAATCAATGAGCAGGACCTTTTTCCGAGACTCGGAAAGATCAAGGGCTGCCTTGATGCCGCCAACGCCACCGCCAATGACGAGCACGCGTTTTTCGTCTTGTTTAATTTTTTGCATGTGTAACCTTAACGTTATCAGTTAATATCCATGTGTATCCATCTCCTGTAGACGTGTATCAGATACAAAAAAAACAGGCAATGGATGCTTTCTTGCCTAGATCATCAACGGATTGTGCCAATACCCTGCTGTACAACGCTGGAGACAGACGTGTATCCGTATGCCAACGATGTAACAGCGAAACGGTCATAAAATTGTCGGCTGTGGGTATCACAAAAGGGAGTACTGATATCTTCAAAAGAAATTATCGAAACAGCGAAATTCTTGAAAACAAGTTTTTTTCGAAAACTCATAGCCAATATCCCTATCTTATTTAAAGCTGCTCGATCTGGCATTGAGCAGTCAAAATTAGGTACCCTCAAGGCACGGTGGAACTGCTATCTACCTCTATTTTATTTAACCAAAGATTCTATAGCAGATAATAAATCACATGTAAAATGATTACTTATTAATACTGTAACAGCTTTGCAGATCATTATTTAAGGCTCTGCATCATTAAAAAAAACAACAACTCTTTTGTATTTTAGATAGTTGCTTGTCAATTTTATCCATATTGCAAGACTAAAATCGCAGTATGCGCGTTATGGAAAAATAAGATGGTCCAAAATCAGCCCATAAAATTCTGATCCCGACCCTTGCCCGACAGGCAAAAAAATCCATCCAAGATGAAACGTACAATTACGGCATATGCCTATGCACCAGTCATATCCCGGATACCATGTAAATTCACTGGATCTGGGTGATCCTTGGGCACAACCGGATGCTTGGGCAAAGCATCCGATCTCAAATACATGTCCGGCCGGATTGGCAAAGGTTTGGGAAAACCCTTGCCCCGTATGAACGGCAAATTCAGGTTTTGTCACAACAGCATTGCAGTTTTTGCACAAAATAACCGGGTCTATCGTTGGTTGAACCTTTGGTGCACTTTTTTCCTGGGTGTGCCGGTCTGTTTTTTTACAAATTAAATCCAGCATCATGTCGGTTTTTTTCTTTGTCTATATAATATAAGGTAGCGCCCACCGGGGCAAATGAAAGAAAAAGGATGTTGACCCAGGGCACAAGAAACAACAGGCCGAATCCAATATGGAAAAATAAATTTTTCTTTAGGAATTCAAACCGTTCTTTAAACGGCACCATGCGTCTGGCAGGGACAAGATCGGTATTGTCCCATGCCAGAAATATACCTGCCACCACCGATGATACGGCTATGATGGCAAGGCTTACAGGGGTAAACAGCCCGATAATCATCAGGGCGACCGATATCAGTATGGGCACCACAGCCCTGGGGATTTCCTGGCGAATCAGATACAAAAACACGCCGAATATTGATGTGTTGGCCCCCGGGGCTTCTTGTCCAAGCACCATGCGTTCTGTAATCCGGGACATATAATCCATGATGAAAACACAGAAAAAAATCTGAGAAATCAGATAGGAGGTCAGCATGGAAAAAGCCATCAATATAATAGTCAGAATCCAGGAGACAATGTGCCACAGCCAGATCAGCCATCGGGACTCGGGCATCTGCCATATCATGGAAAAGATGTCATTATGCCAGTAAAGCACCATGCCGGACAAAGCAAGGGCCAACAGCAAGACCACTGCAAATCTTATCAGCCCGAGCATTAAAAGAGATGGTGTTCTTAACGCCAGGATAACGCCCTTAATGTTATACTGAATACCTGCGATCAATCCCATGTTGTTTTTCTCCTTTGTCGAACCGGCCAAGCAATAATTTGCTTTCCGGCACTATTTTTGTTTTCCAATTGAAACATGCCCGGAGCGTGCGTATATTAAATACAGGTTTTTACTATACCTGGCTTTATTTTTCAATTTTACAAAAGGCATTTGCATTGAAAACAGTTTATGTGGACGGAAAATTTCTGCCCTGGGACAAAGCGGTGATTCCTGTGGACGATCTGGCTGTGCTCAGGGGCTATGCAGTTTGCGATATTATCAGAACGGTCGGGGGAAGGCCCTACTGCATTGATGCGCACATTGACCGCCTTTTCTCATCGGTCACAAAAATCGGTCTGACACCGGCATGGACCAAACAAGAGATCAAAGAGATCGTTCTCAAGGTGCTTGAAAAAAATTCCCATATGGATGAAGCCAATATCCGCATCCTTGTAACCGGGGGATCCAGCCCTGATTTCTTCAGCCCGGCGGATAATCCCAGACTGATTGTTCTGGCAACGGATATTCCTGCTCTGCCCGCCCTTTGGTATACAAAAGGCATCAAGGTGATCACCTTTTTCCAGCAGCGTGTACTCCCGGACGCCAAGGCCACCAATTACATCCCTGCCGTTCTGGCCTTAAAAGAGGCAAAAGCGCGAGGCGCTGTCGAGGCGTTGTATACGACCCGGGACAACATGGTTCTTGAAGGCACCACCAGCAATCTGTTTGCCCTGGTTGACGGCACTTTGGTCACACCTGAAAATGGGGTGCTCAAGGGCATCACCCGCAAAACCGTTCTGGACCTTGGGGCAAAGTTGTTTCCCGTCTCTGAACAGGATCTTTCCCTGGATACCCTGCTGTCTGCCCCTGAAGTGTTCATCACCGGGACCAACAAAGGCATCGTACCAGTGATCCAGGTGGATGACTATGTTATCGGCACAGGCCTGCCCGGTCCCGGCACCAAAGCTTTAATGTCGGCAATGAAAAATCAGCAGGGTGGCCTATCAATTTAAGCACCCGTCGTTTGACGGAAAATATTAAATGGATAATACAAGGTAAAATGGTACAAATCTTTTCAAATCCGGGCAACACCAGTCATGAAGTAATAGAAGAAACCGTAGATGATCCTTACCTTAGTTTTCAGCAGGCAGAAGCCTTAGCAAAAAAAATTGCACAAAAAAGATGCAAAAGCTGCATGATCCTGTCATGGAAAAATGGGAAGACAGGCGAATTTTACCCAACCCGTGAATGTGGCACACAAAAAAAGCCTGCGTGGATTTATTATGCCCAGGTAAGGGGTGCAAATCTGACCATTAATATTAATGACGGTGAATATATTTTCATGATCCTGACAATTGAGGATGTCTGATTGTTGCTTCCTGGGGGGGGGTACTTTTCAGTGCCGGAAGATACGAAGATACTGACGGGCCGCTGAAAAATGCCACGAGGGGGGGGGGCGGCTATGCCATCCCCGCATTGGGATCGCTTTTCTTAATCTTCAACCTGAAGATTCATTTACTGCGCTCATGACGGGCCATTGGGGAAAGGCGTTGCACAGGTGCCTATACTTGCACCCATAAAAGAGGATGCACTCAAATTTTTCTTAACATCTTTGCTTTTGCATTCAGGGCAAGTGATCCCCTTTTCTTCACCTGAAAAAATAACCCTTTCAAACTCTTTGCCACATTGTTTACACGTATATTCAAAAATGGGCATGGATAACCCTCCTCATGGATGAAATGATTGTTTTCATTGTTCTCTGGAATCAAGATAAGTCCTTCTTGCTGTTGATCAATGGCACAAGGAGAGAAGATGTGATAATTGCTGTGCATTCTATTTTCAGCTTTATCAATTCCAGGCTGATCCCAAGTTAAAGGATTGGGTATCGTCCACCTCCTATCCTTTTACAATTTTTAAAAACTGTTCCCGAAAACGCTCTGCGCCACCCATGGCAGGATGTCTGACTTTTTCTGTTTTTATACCTATTTCTCTAAGAGCCCCATCAGCTTTATTGCCAAGTGCTATGATTTTTTTGAAATCAAATGCTTGTAAAAGGGCTTCCAGAACCTGCGCCCCTTCCATCATCTCATTATTGGTAGGCGTCCTGTTGGACAACAAGCCTCTTGAATTTTTGTATGGATGCCAGGGAAAGGCATTCCAAAGAACAAAATTCCGTGTGTCCAATCCCTCACGGATCAACTTTCCCCAGACAATTGTTGCCGTCGGTTCGTTGAAACCATCCTTATGTTTCTTCGTGTTGCTTGTCCTGTAAAGTGGTGATCGGCATACATGATCAGGACAGATCCCTTGATTCGTTTTATGCCCCAGAATAATCCGTTCTGAAGTCATTGGAATGCCTGTAAAATGACCGCCTTGGTACCCCAACGCCTCTGCCAGAATCAGATATTCCGCGTTGGTACGTTCTTCCAGGTAACATTTCAGGTTCAACATTCTTTTTTCGGGAGCGGTTTTATCAATGTCATTTTCTTTATCAACCTCAACCCATGGATTGAAAATCTGTTTAGCTTTAGGTTTATGCAATAACTTAAAAAAATGGTTGATCATTCCTGGTTTCCCAATGACGATAACATTCCTTTTGTTCCCATTCATCTGACTGAAGGCCAAATAAAAAATCCAAACTACTCTTCTTCAATTATATATACACAATGCCAAATAATCCTCAATCTTCGAAAATCAAGCTCATGTTGAACTAATTCCGACGAACTTTTGAAAAATTGGGTGTTAATTTTAATTTGCTTAGTTAGCTGTTATTTATTACATGAGTCTCCATGTATTCATTTTCAGCTTTCCTTATAGCTTCAAATACTTTAATTAGACAGTAAAGCATGATGGATATTCCTCAACCAAACAAGTTTATCTGTTGTTTTCGATCATCTTTCATAACCACTTAGAAGTGAAAATGGACTTAAACGTTAAAAAATAGATGACAAAAGCTGCTTTGTCTCAAGCAACGCCCGTGAAATATTGCTGCGTTTGCGCCCAAGCTGGATGCGGACAGATGTTTTCTTGACAAACGTTGCATCTACTGTTTTTTTCAAAATGGTTTCAATGTCAGTCAAGGTGCGGGTCATATGGTCGGGGGAAAACTCCAGAACCAGGACATCCGGGGTAACATCCAGGCGTTTGACCCCGGCCTTGATGGCAAAAATTCTGAGCATAATCTTAAGCAGCATGTTTTCAGCAGGTTTGGGCAGTTTGCCATACCGGTCCACCAGTTCTTGTTTCATGTCTGCGATATCTGATACCCGGGTCAACCGGGACAGTCTCCGGTAAATTGTCAGGCGCTGCTCCACCGATTCAATGTAATCATCGGGGAACCCCGAAGACATGGATGCGTTGATTTCAGGCTCCAGGGGCTCGGTGACATGCTCGCCCTTCATATCTTTGACTGCGTTGTCCAAAAGTTTAAGAAACATATCATAGCCCACGGCGGCGATATGACCGGACTGGGAGGCGCCTAATGCGGTACCTGCCCCACGGATCTGGAGATCTTTCATGGCAATCTGGAATCCGGACCCAAGATCCCGGTGTTCCATAAGTGCAGCCAACCGTTTTCTGGCATCCTTGGTGAGCCGGGACTCATCTGAAATAAACAGATACGCATAGGCCTGGTCGTCCCCCCGGCCGATACGGCCGCGCAGCTGGTAGATCTGGGACAGGCCGAAACGTTCTGTCTTGTCTATGATCATGGTGTTGGCACTGGGAATATCCAGCCCCGATTCAATGATGGTGGTGCAGACCAGCACATTGATCTGCTGGTGAATGAACTGTTCCATCACCTTTTCAAGTTCGGTTTCGGACAATCTGCCGTGGGCCACACCAATCTTTGCACTGGGCACAAGTTTCTGTATATTTTCAGCCGTTTTGAAGATGGTCTTTATGTTGTTGTGAACAAAAAAGACCTGGCCCTTTCTATCCAATTCTTTGACAACAGCGTCCCGGACCACGGCATCTTCGTATTTGGTAATGTATGAAATTATGGGCTGACGATCAGCAGGCGGGGTGGTAATTACGGAAATATCACGCATACCGGTCAAAGACATGTGCAGGGTTCTTGGAATGGGTGTGGCAGACAATGCCAGGACATCCACCGCCGCCCGTTTCTCTTTTAATTTTTCCTTGTGCTTGACCCCGAACCGCTGCTCCTCGTCAATAACCAAAAGCCCCAGGGATTTAAACACCACATCCTTTTGCAACAGCCTGTGGGTACCAATGACAATATCCACTTTACCTGCGGCGGTTCGTTTTAAAATATCGGTCTGTTCTTTTCTTGTGCGGAAACGGGACAGACACTCGATAATAACCGGATAATCATTGAAACGGTCCCGGAAGGTATTCAAATGCTGTTCGGCCAGGATGGTGGTGGGCACCACCAACGCCACCTGTTTGCCGTCGTTCACGGCCTTGAACGCGGCCCGGATGGCCACTTCGGTTTTTCCATAGCCCACATCCCCGCAAACCAGCCGGTCCATGGGCATGTCCTTTTCCATATCCAGGTGGACATCATCTATGGCACGCAGCTGATCCTTTGTCTCTTCATAGGGGAAGCCGGCTTCAAAATCATTGTAGTAGTTATCCGGACGGCTGAACGAAAATCCTTTGGCCACCTTTCGACGGGCATACAGATCAAGCAGTCCTGCTGCCATTTTTTCAACTTCGGCCTTGGCCTTGGCCTTGGAATTTGTCCAGGACTTGGATCCTATTTTATCAAGCACGGGGGTGTAGCCGTCCACCCCGATATACTTGCCGATGACCTCCATTCTGTCTACGGGGACATAGAGCTTGTCATCATCCTGGTAAACCACCAGAATAAAATCTTGGGTAATGCCGGATACAGTAAGGCTGAAAAGGCCCTCATACCGCCCTACCCCATGTTCCAAATGAACCACAAAATCGCCGTTTTTAAGCTCTTCGGGGGCAATGAACTGCGCCTTTAAATCCCGTTTTGCCGACACCCTGCGGCGGATGCGTTTTCTGCCGAAAATCTCACCTTCGGTGACAATACTAAAATTTTCAAAGGCAGGAATAAAGCCGCTGCTTAACGTGCCCACGGTAAAATATAAACCGGGATTCATGCCGGAAAGGCTACTAAAATCCCGGCAAAATTGAGGTTCGATGCCGTAGGGCGCAAGCAGTGCGTTCAACCGCTTTGCCTGGGCATCCTGGCTGAGCACAAACAAAATATGTTGAACATCCTGCTGCTGTTGCCCAATCCATTCCACCAAAGGGGTTAAAGGCGTGGCGTCTTTTGTTCTGTTGCGCAAGGATTCCGACAAAGCCCGGTTGTCTGAACACTTCAGGGAAAGGACTTCTGCTTCCCCTTTGTCCTGTTCCAGCATGAGCGTTTTAAAACAAAGGGTTTTAGATGCAAAAATTTTTTCTTCGGCGGTCTGCCAGTCCCGGCAAATTGACTCCGGCGGCAGGCTTAATCGTTTTTCGTCAGCCAGGGCTTTAAAATTGAGCCTTAACCCGTCATGGAAATCCTTTGCCTTTTCGGGCAGCTCATCAGCTTCATCCAGGATAAAAAAAGTATTTTCCGGCAGGTAGTCGAACACGGTATCCAAAGAATCATACACAATGGGCAACATAGACTCAATGCCGTCAAACCGCCCTTTATCCCGGATCTGATTGACGTAATCCCGAATCCTGTCCGCCGTAAGCCCGGCCTTGTTTCCGGCCTTGCGTAGACGGGCCTGGACATGGGGCAGACTTTGTTTTGTAATCACCGCCTCTGTGGCCGGAACAATTATGGTTTCAGCAAGTTCCTTTGTGCCGCGCTGGGTATAGGGAGAAAAATAGCGTATGGATTCCACAAGATCCCCGAAAAATTCCAGGCGCACCGGCTGTTTCAGTCCCGGGGAAAATATGTCAACAATACCGCCCCTGACCGCATACTCACCAGGATCCTCAACAAGGGTGGAGCGGGTATACCCGCTTGCTTCAAGGTTTTCCAGTAAGCGGTCCCTGTCAATCTCTTCATTGGCCATGACCAGTTCAAAACTGCCGACCATCATGTCTTTGGGCATCAGAAAAGATAAAAGCGGATCAACATAAGTTACCAGAAGAAACCTGTCCCGGATGGTCTCACTAATTTTAAACAGTGCTGCAAGCCTTGAAGCGGATGTCTCTTTATGAAAAGAAATATTTTTGGCCCCCGGATAATGGCCTCCGGGGAAAAAAATGATGCGCTGCCGGTCGGCCGACACAAAAAATTGAAGGTCCGAAATAAAGGCTGCCGCTTTTTTTGCATCGGGCAAAACAACAACCAAAGGCTGGGTCAACCGGGAAAACATTTGGGCAATCATCCATGCTTTCGGGGCATAGTTATCACCCATGGCAAGCATGGTATATTTATTTTCTTTCAACGAATTTAATACAGCATCAATCATTTAAAGCCTCTGGGCATTTTTAAAACAAAGTTCGGAATTTATCATCCGGGTACCAAGTGTGCAAGCTATAAACTTTTTTATTATTTTCTAGGATGAAACTCTTGATGCATTTTAATCAGGTAATCCCGTGAAATATGGGTGTAGATTTGGGTGCTTGAAATATCGGAATGACCAAGCATGGTCTGGACCGACCGCAGGTCCGCCCCGCCCTCAATCATGTGGGTGGCAAAGGAGTGCCGCAGGGTATGGGGGGAGATAGGCCGGGCAATACCGGCAACAAGCGCATATTTTTTTATAATTTTCCAAAATGCCTGGCGGGTCATGGGCTTGCCTGCCCTTGCAACAAACAAAAAATCACTGGACAGCTGCTTTAATGCAAGGGGACGCCCCTGGTCCAGCCAAATTCTTGCCGCGTCTTTGGCCTTTGAACCAATGGGCACAATTCTCTCCTTGGCGCCTTTGCCCATGACCCGGACAAGCCCGGCATCCAGATTCACGTCAACCACCTTTAAAAAAACAAGCTCCGAGACCCGAAGCCCGGCCCCGTACATGATTTCCATCATGGCAAGATTTCTTTGTCCTTTGGGTGTTGTGATATCACAGGCGTTCAAAAGTGATTCCACTTCATTGACGGAGATGACACTCGGCAGATGCCGGCCGGTTTTGGGAATATCAATATCTTTTAAGGGGTTGACGGATATCAGTTTCTCTGCTGTCAGGTATTTATAAAATCCCCTGAGAGAGATCAGGTATCTGGCCCTGGATTTGGCTGACAGGCCCTGGCGGGTCAGATAAACCAGCCACCCAAGAATAGCTGCGGTGTCAGCATCTCCAAAATCCTCAATCCCATTATCAGACAGGTAATTCAGATATGATGCCAAATCTGTTCCATAGGCTGTAATACTGTTGGCAGAAAGTCCTTTTTCTATGGTTAGATGGTCCATATAGGTATCAACCAGTTCGTACATAAATTCACCATTTCATAATAAAATCACAACAAGTTATTGATTTGCCCCATATTTTGCCGAAAGCGACGCTTTGGAGATCCCCCATTACCCATCCCCATGGTGTTTACTGGAATAGTTCGGAAATACATCGAAATCCGATAATGTTGGCCGTGGTATCTGAAGGGAACAGGCCCCGGGAACTGATGGTGACCGAGTCCTTGGCATTCCAGGCCCCGCCTTTGGCTACATTAAACAACTTGGCTTTACGGGTGGCAAAGGGAGGCGGCTGGGTGTCGGCTGTCCATTCCATGACATTGCCGAGCATATCCGCCATGCCAAAACCATTGGCAGCATGGTCATAATCGTCCACAGCACTTGTGTCGGCAAGTCCTGAAGATTCAATGTTCAATAATTTCGGATCAAACTGATTGCCCCAGGGGTATTTTAAAGCCATATCCGTACGGGCGGCAGCCTCCCACTCGGCTTCCGTGGGCAGACGCCGTCCGATCCAGGAAGCGTAAGCAAAGGCATCTTCCACACTGATTTGAACCACAGGATGATTTCTTTTGCCATGAAGGGTGGAACCAGGGCCTATCGGCTGGTACCAGCAAGCGCCTTTAACCATGGAAGACCCGGCCTGTTTGCTCCAGATCACTTTTTCTCCCTCTTTCTTGAACCGGGAATGGTAAACCGTCCCAACCCTTTTTCTTTCGGCAGTGGTGACATATCCGGTCTGTTCAATAAAAATTTCAAATAACGCATTGGTCACCGGATATTTACCCATATAAACCTTGGGCATGTCAAAGGGCTGTAAAGCAAGACTGAATTTCAAGGATTTTTCCGTACCAATGGTATAGGAACCTGCGGGGATCGTGATATACGCATTAAATTTTTTTTCACGCTCTCCCAAGAAATCGTCAAACTGTTCGGCAAGCTCCCGGGCATTTCTAAACTCCTCCAGGGCTTTAAGCTCTTCTTCATCTAGTTCGTCAAGCTCTTCTAAGTCCTCATCTTCACCTAAATCAACTTCTTCTAATTCCTGATCCTCGTCAAGCTCAATGTCTTCTATTTCTTCAAGGGACTCATTATCATCGAGTTCAACATCTTCTATTTCCGTGTCCTCATCGATCTCTTCCAACTCTTCAAGGTCTTCATCCTCGTCAAGTTCGATATCCTCAATCTCTTGGTCTTCATCTATCTCTTCAATTTCTTCAAGTTCGTCATCATCAACCTCTTCTATGTCAACATCATCATCAATTTCCTCAACCTGCTC
>NZ_KB893058.1 GCF_000373985.1 Desulfobacter curvatus DSM 3379 | reverse complement strand
ACTCCGATTAGTGTGAGACGGCAACCACGGACAGGTAATCGAAACAGTTTCAAGCCTGGAATGGGGGAGAACTATGCCCGGACGGAATGAAAATCTTCGGTACAGGCCATGGTTTGTGTAGGAAGAACTACCTTTCCGATGCCTTCTGAAAGAAGGAAAGGCGGAATTTTCCCAAAAAGGAGTGGGCGGAACAACTTCGGCCGACCTTTTATTATTTATGCGTCAGCACTGCTTGTATTAGAGGTGAATTTTTTTAGCATTAAAATTATGTTACATACTCAAATTCTGTACCAGTTACGTAATACTTTTAATGGGACGGGATAGACCGGTTAATTCATCCACGACGGAAAGCTCGCAACCCTCCTGGGCATACGCCTTGGAAATCCGCTTCAAGAATCCCTTGGGCAAAAGTAAAATACCTTTACCCAAGCCTGTTTTTTTTATATAAAAAAGTTTAAATGAACCATTTCCTTTGTTAAAGAATTTTATTCTCGAGGAGAAAAAATGCCTGTAATTGTCAAATATATTGTTGTCAGGGATGGAGATGAAAAGATGACATTCGCGACAAAAAAAGAAGCAGATGCCTATGACAAGATGTTAGATATTGCCGACAATTTATTTGATTTTCTTGAAAATTCTGATATCGTTCTTGATGAAACCCGCAAAGAAGAAATCTCCCTTTTGTTAGCTGAAAAACGCGATGAGGTGATGCCTATTTTAAGAGGCGTCTCTCCCAAAGCCCAAAGCGACCGGAAAAAGAGCACTTCCACTTCGGGTGCTGCCAAAACCCGGAAAAAGGCGGTTGCAAAGCAGACTGCATCCAAAAGGGCTGATACATCTGAAACCGCCACAGTTCCTGAAGCCAAGTCTGTTTCAAAATCTGCGACTAAAGTAACTACCCGCACAAAGGGGGCATCTTAAAAAAAGCGGTTCGGCGGAATATTTTTTCTAGAATTCAACAGGGGAACCGTTGATTCCGACACTTTAAGCGCTGTCTGCTTTGTTGAACCATGGGGTTTGGGAAAAGTGTTTGCTGCCTGATTTAAAGGGGGAATCCTTCAAACCCCGGCACCGGCTTTAGGCCAAAGGAAAATACCTATGCCGTCTTTTTTGTTTAGGCTGATGCGTGTGGCTGTGGTTCTACTGGTTGCTGCAGGTGTCGCATTATGGTTGTTTGTCGCCAGGGAAAAACCTCAAAAAAAGGAAATGGCACACATTCCACCGACGGTGTCATGCGTTCCTGCCGTGCCGGGTACCTCTGATATGACCGTTGAGGCCTTTGGAACGGTTACACCCCGAAATAGTGTAAAACTGGCCATGGAGATTGCGGGCCGGATTGATTATATCCACCCTGATTTTCGGGAAGGTGCGCCGATTCATAAAGGGGAAACCCTTTTGAAGATTGATCAGCGCACCCTTGTTCTGAATGAAAAAAGTGCCCGGGTCCAGGTGGATCAGGCCCGGGCTGATATTCGTCTGCTTGAACAGGAGACAATGAATTTAAAAGCAGATGCCGAAATTGCCCACTCTAATCTGAAACTGGCATCCAAGGAACTGGACCGCATCCGGGCGTTGGCTAAAAATCAGTTTGCATCCAAAACCAGTTTAGATAAGGTGGAACAGCAGTATTTGTCCGCGAAAAATCAGTTGCAGGCAATCACTAATGCCCAGGATCTTGTCCCCTCGCGCATGGCTTTGAAAAAATCGGTCTTGGCTTCGGCCCAGGCTGCACTCGCAACGGCTTGTTTGATGCTTGAGAAATCCGAAATTCGGGCTACCTTTGACGGATTTGTGATGACAAAACAGGTCGAGGCGGGGGAATATGTTAATCCGGGCCAGGTGCTTGGTGTTATATATGAAAAAGATGCCCTGGATGTTGATATCCGCATTCCCCTTGAAGAACTCCAATGGCTGGGCTCTGTTTTTGAAAACGGGGGACGGCCCCAAGTGCGCTTAACAATCGCTAATCTGGACGGTGGCCGCTCTCCGGTGTGGCCCGGCCATGTGGTCAGGATTAAAGCCGCTGTTGATGAAAAAACCAGGACCATGCCCATGACCGTTGAGATCGGCTCCCTTGAAGTCAAAGACCCGTTGTTGCTGCTCAGACCCGGTGTCTTTGTCAAATGTCGTGTTAAAGGGGAACAAAAGGAGGATGTGTTTAAAATCCCGCGAACACTTATGCGTTCCCCGGATACCCTGTATCTGGCCCTGGAAGACCATCTGGTGATTAAAAAGGTCAAGGTGATCCGGCGGTTCGAAGAAGACGTTTATATTACCGAGGGGCTGGCCCCGGGTGACCTGATCATTGAATCTCCCTTGCCCGGGGCTTTGGAAGGTATGCCCATCATCGTTAAAAAGGGCGCCGGTAACTAATGAAAGCCCTTGGCAAATGGTCTGTGGAGCACCGTGTTACGGTGAACCTGGTCATGGTGTTTCTCATCGTGGCCGGGATGTTCACAGCCATGAATATGAAGCGAGAGATGTTTCCACAGTTCTCTTTGGATATGATCAGTATTGCCGTGGATTATCCGGGGGCCTCCCCCGAGGATGTGGAAGAGGGCATCTGCATTAAAATTGAAGAGCAGCTCAAAAGCATTGAAAATATAAAAACCATGTATTCCACCTCAGTCGAAGGACATGCCGTGGTGACGCTTGAGCTTGATGCCGGTACGGACATCACCGACAAGCTCAACGAGGTGAGAACCGAGATTGATCTGATTGACTCTTTCCCCACCCAGGCCGAAGATCCAGTGATGGTGGAGATCAAAAATAATGAGCCTGCCATTTATGTGGCTGTTTACGGTGATGTGGCAGAACGAATCCTTAAGCAGACGGCCGACAAAATCAGGGATGACCTGGTGGGTTTTGATGAGATCTCCCTGGCAGAACTCATGGGTGTCCGGGAGTATGAGATCTCAGTGGAAATTTCCGAGGAAAATCTGCGCAAATTTTCCCTCTCCTTTGATGATGTGGCGCGTGCCGTGGGCACGGGAAGCCTTGAGTTGCCTGGCGGGCTGATCAAAACCCCCGGCGGAGAGTTTTTAGTCCGGGCCAAGGGAAAACGGTATACCGGTGCTGAATATGAACAGATCCCTTTGGTGACAAACGCTGACGGCACTGTGGTCCGGCTTGGAGATGTGGCCCGGGTGGTTGACGGATTTGAAGACCAGGACCTTCAATCCCGGTTCAACGGCCATCCGGCAGCCATGGTGGTGGTGAAGCGCACCACTTCCCAGGACACCATTGCCATTTCCAACCGGGTGCTTTCCTATATTGAAAATGCCAAAAAAGATTTGCCCCAGGGAATCCGTCTTGGGCACTGGTACAATATAGCGGATATGGTTCAGGACCGCATTGATCTTTTATTAAAAAACGGAATCCAGGGCATTATACTGGTGTTTGTTGTGCTGGCTCTGTTCCTGGATTTAGGCCTTGCATTCTGGGTGGCCTCGGGTATTCCCATTACCTTTATGGGGGCATTTCTTTTCCTGGAATACATAGGTGCGTCAGTAAATATGCTCTCCTTGTTCGGATTTATCATGACCCTGGGTATCCTGGTCGATGACGCCATTATTGTGGGGGAGAATGTATATACCCACTACGCTGCCGGCAAAACACCAAAGCAGGCTGTTATGGCGGCTATGGAGCAGGTGGGCGGGCCGGTGGTCATGGCCGTGGCCACGACCATTGTGGCGTTTGCCCCTTTAATGTTTATAACGGGCATCATGGGGAAGTTCATCGCTGTTATGCCCCAGTCCGTGATCTGCATCCTTTTCATATCCCTTTTGGAAGCCTTTTTTATTTTGCCGGCCCACCTGGAAGGAACCCTGTCCCACGGATCTGTAAGAAAAAACAGGTCAAAGATTTCCAAGGTGCTGTTTTTCTGGCTGCACTGGATTAAAAGGGAGATCGCCTATATTCACGGTGTTGTGAGAGTCCGGATGGAAAAAGGACTGAACCGCGTCATCTACACCTATTATCTTCCAACGCTGCGCTATTGTATTAAAAATAGATATTTTACCCTGGTGCTGGGCGTGGGATGCCTGGTTATAAGTTTGGGGTTGATTGCCGGCGGCCATGTGCCATACACTTTTTTTCCAAAAAGTGATTCCGACTGGATGCTCTCGGAAATTGTGTACCCCTTGGGCACCCCATTCAATACTACCCAGAAAACCATTACGCAGATCGAGGCCGGAGCCTTTAAACTCAACGATTATTTCAGGGACCGGGTTGATGATAAAAAAGATCTTGTTGTCAATACCTTCTCCCTGGTGGGAGTTATACCGCGTCGGGACTGGAAAGAGGGGGTGTCGGGCGGGCATTGCGGTATCGCCTGGATTGAGATCTTACCGTCTGCAAAGCGTCCGGATATCCTGGCTTCGGAGGTGGCAACCAAATGGCGGGAATTCACCGGTGATATTCTCGGGGCAGAGCAATCTACATTTAGCATTATCGGTGGCGGTCCCGGGGGAAACCCCATTGAGATCCGTCTGCACGGCAGTGAGCTTGCCCAAATGGAACTGGCAGCCCAGGCCCTTAAGGAGGAGATTGCATCCTATCCGGGCACCTTTGACATCACCGATGATTTCAGGCCCGGAAAGATGGAGAAACAGATCTATATCCGGCCGGGCGCAGAAGCGTTAGGCGTGACCATGGCTGACATCGCCACCCAGCTTCGCCAAGCTTATTACGGTGAAGAGGTCCTTAAAATCCAAAGGGGGAAAGATGATATCAAAGTTATGGTCCGGTATTCCAAGCAGGAACGGGAGACCGAATCCAGTATAGACCGGCTTCGCATCCGGACAAAAGATAACCGGGAAATCCCCTTGAATCAGGTGGCCCGCATTGAGACCGTGAGGGGATACGCCACAATTAAGCGTGTGGACAGACACAGGGTGATTACGGTGACGTCCGATCTTGATGAAGACATTGCCAATGCCCAGAATATTGTAAAGGACTTAACTATAAATTTTCTGCCTGACATGGCCAAACGCTTTCCCGGGGTTGACTATGACCTTGAAGGCCAGGCCAAGCGCAGTAAGGAGTCCATGGAAAGCCTGATGAAAGGGTTTATTGTGGCAGCCATGATAATTTTTTTACTTTTGGCCAGTCAGTTCCGCTCTTACACCCAGCCGGTAATTATCATGACCGCGATCCCTTTTGGTTTGATAGGAGCCATTGTCGGGCATTTTATAATGGGTCTGGATATCACCATGATATCGATTTTCGGTATCGTGGCACTGTCCGGTGTTGTGGTCAACGACTCCCTGATTCTCATTGATTTTATAAATATTGAAGTTGCTGAGGGGACTGGTGTGTTTGAGGCTGTGGTCAAGTCCGGTGAGACCCGGTTCCGCCCTGTGATTTTGACCTCCTTCACCACGGTGGCAGGCCTTGCCCCACTTTTAACGGAAACAAGTTTTCAGGCCAAATTTCTCATTCCCATGGCCGTAAGTATCAGCTTCGGTCTGGTTGCCGCCACGGTGCTGACTCTGGTTTTTGTACCGGCCCTGTATGTGGTGATCCGTGAATGGACCCTGTTTTTAACAGAGGGGCAAGATGGACGAATGGATGGGACATAATCGAAATTGGACAAAGATTTATGAATAATATGTTTGCCGAACAATTCTGGATGGATGCCTGGGTCAATGATACGGCAGGCAAAGATACCCTTGCCGTGCATAAAGGCTATTCAACCGCACAGTACTGGGACAATGCCTCGGTAACGTATAATACCAATAACGATGAGATTAAAAGCCGGCGTATGACCCGTGCCCTGGCAGCGCTTAAAGATAAGGGTCTGCTGTTTGAGGGTATGCGTGTTTTGGATATCGGCTGCGGTACCGGGATGATGGCGTTGGCCCTGGCACAGAAAGGGGCTTTGGTGACGGCCATGGATTTTTCCCCGGGCATGCTTGACAGGTTCAAAGCAAATATCCCCAAAGACTTGAACGACCGAATTACCCTTGTCCAAAAGGATTGGCATCAGCTGGATATTCGACAAACAGGCTGGGAAAAGGCCTTTGATCTGGTCGTGGCGTTTATGTCACCGGCCGTAGCCACCCCAGAGGCGTTTTCAAAAATGATCCAATGTGCGGCAAAGGGGTGTGCGATCAGGGGATGGGCGGCCCGGCGTCAGCCCGAAGTGTTTAAGGATTTGTGGGAAATGATTATGAACCGTCCTTTGGACGATAAACCCCAGAGTATTCTTTATAAGATTAATCTGCTGTTATCCATGGGGCTGTACCCAGACGTTTATTTTGATGTGGTGGACTGGGATCAACGCGTTTCTGTGGAAACCGAAGCCGAGAACCAGGTCTCTTTTTTTACAAAAGTAACCGGCAAAGCCGACAAGGATATCCGGCCCGTGATTCACTCATATCTGCAGCGCCGGGCCGGAAAAGGGCAGATCAGAAAAAAACAGAAGGGGTTGACCGCAACCGCTGTCTTTCTGGTTGATCCTTTGATTTAATCGCTTTCCCGGTGGGGGCATTCATCCATGGTTTGAATAAAGGCCTGGAATTTTTTAAAGGTGGACGTGTCCATGGCATGTTCCATGCGGCATGCAGTATCGTCAGCCTTTTGTTCTTCCACGCCGATAAAGCGGATCAGAAAATCTTTTAGCATGATATGGCGTTTTTCAATTTCTTTTGCTATTCTTTCAC
Organism: Desulfobacter curvatus DSM 3379; assembly: GCF_000373985.1. Classification (GTDB taxonomy): domain Bacteria; phylum Desulfobacterota; class Desulfobacteria; order Desulfobacterales; family Desulfobacteraceae; genus Desulfobacter; species Desulfobacter curvatus. The sequence continues at coordinate 49,567 of NZ_KB893058.1, read as the reverse complement.
CTTTGGGTGTCAGGGTCACATAGCCGTAGGGTTCATAATTGATCAGTTCTTGGGCAGCCAGTTTTTTTAGCATACCGGTAACGGATCCGCGCTTGATGTCGAGCCGTTCGGCAATATCTTTTGACCGGGCAACCGTATTGGTTGTCTGAAGTTCAAGTATGGTTTCAAGATAGTCTTCCAGGCTTTCGGACAGGTCAAGTGATTTTGTCATTCATCTTCCTCCGGTTGAAATTTAGCATTTCTTATAATGAAGCGTCTTGATAAGTTTATCAATATATTTTTTGAAAGTTTTAAAAAAAATTAGGCATTGTCTTACATTTTGCAAGTCGAGTTTAAAGTGTTGTCACACCGTAAAATCTGGTTATATTATTGGGAACATGTTTATAAAGCCTTTACCCGTAAGCAATAACTTTTCATGATAATAGAGGTAAACCTATGAGTGATGATTCCAGACCCATTACGCCCGAGATTGTAACAGAGGAAGAAGAGGAGAAGGAAAACAAAGGCGGGCTGGTTACCCAGAACACCAAGCCTAAATTTTTGTATCTTGTCCCCATAACCGGACGTCCCCACCTGCCTGCACAGGTCCAGCCTTTAGTTGTCAGCAAGAAGCGCTGGGAAGAGACCTTGGCCAAGTCGGCCAAGGAGAATCAAGGCCTTTTAGGACTGTGCTATTTCAGTGAAGTCAAGGGAAAGTATGTATATAAAGAAGATTTCCCCGAAGTCGGATGCGTTGTGCGCATGCTCAATATCCAGGAAGTGGAGGGTAATCTGCAGTTCATTGCCCAGGGCCTTGAACGATTTAAAATTAAAAAGTTTTTGTCTGACAAACCGCCTTTTGTGGCGGAAGTGGAATATCCCCCTAAATCCGAGGACGATGAGGATAAGGTCAAGGCCTATGCCATCTCCATTATTTCAAATATCAAGCAGCTTTTATCCTTGAATCCGTTGTATTCGGAAGAACTCAAACAATACCTGAACCGTTTTTCACCGGACCAGCCTTCACCCCTGACCGATTTTGCGGCAGGCATTACCACGGCTTCCGGGGATGATCTGCAGGATATTCTTGAAACCGAATCCATTCTGGACCGGATGAAAAAGGTGATGATGCTTCTGCAAAAGGAGATTGAGATCGCCAAGCTGCAGACAAAGATCCAGAAGGACATTAACACCAAAGTAGATGACAATAAACGAAAGTTTTTTCTCAAAGAGCAGCTCAAGGCCATCCAGAAGGAACTTGGCATTCAAAAGGACGACAAAACGTCTGATGTGGACAAGTTCAAGGAGCGGTTTGCAGAACTTAACCCGCCGGAACATGTGGTCAAACGCTTTGACGAGGAAATTGAAAAACTGTCCGTGCTGGAAACCGGCTCTTCGGAATACGGGGTGACGCGTAACTATCTGGACTGGGTCACCTCTTTCCCCTGGGGAGTCTATTCCGAAGACAATATTGACATAGAGCGGGCAGAAAAGGTGCTTGACCGGGATCATGCAGGACTCTCCGATGTCAAGGAGCGGATCATCGAGTTTTTTGCCGCCGGTGTGTATAAAAAGGATATTTCAGGGTCCATTATTTTGTTTGTTGGACCGCCCGGCGTGGGGAAAACCTCAATCGGCAAGTCCATTGCCGAAGCCCTGGGCCGAAAGTTTTATCGGTTTTCATTGGGAGGGATGCGTGACGAGGCTGAGATCAAAGGGCATCGGCGCACCTATGTAGGGGCGTTGCCCGGCAAAATGGTCCAGGCGTTGAAAGACACGGCCGTAGCCAATCCGGTAATCATGCTTGATGAGGTGGATAAGATCGGCGCATCCTACCAGGGCGATCCGGCTTCAGCACTGCTGGAAGTGCTGGACCCCGAACAGAATTCAGCATTTTTGGATCACTATCTGGATCTTCGCATTGATCTGTCCAAAGTGCTGTTCATCTGTACGGCCAACACCCTGGACACCATCCCGCCCCCCTTGCTGGACCGTATGGACCGTATTAATTTAAGCGGGTATATCACTTCCGAGAAGCTGGAGATCGCAAGAAAGCATCTGTGGCCAAAGCTTTTGAAGCGAAATAATCTCAACGCGTCTACCATCACCATTACCGACCCCACCATCCGGCATCTTATTGAAGGCTATGCCCGGGAAGCCGGGGTCCGTAATCTTGAAAAGCTTTTGAACAAGATTATCCGCAAAAGCATTGTCAAAATTTTAAAGGAGAAAGAAGAGAAGATCCAGATCAACATCAAATCCCTGGAAGATTTGCTGGGACCGCCCATATTCACCCCTGAAAAGCAGATGACGGGGGTAGGTATTGTGACGGGGCTGGCCTGGACCGCCATGGGCGGTGCCACGTTGTCCATTGAGGCGGTAAAGGTGCATGAAAAAAATTCCGGATTCAAATTGACCGGAAAGCTTGGGGACGTGATGCAGGAATCGGCCTCCATAGCTCTTTCCCATGTGCGGTCCTCATCAAAAAGTTACGGTATCAGTGATGACTATTTTGATGAGGCCTTTATCCATATCCATGTGCCTGAAGGTGCTACGCCCAAGGATGGCCCTAGTGCCGGCATTACCATTGCCACAGCCATTGTGTCCCTGGCGTCGGGCCGCCAGATCAAAAAACCTTTGGCCATGACCGGGGAGCTTACCCTCACTGGCGATGTCCTGCCCGTGGGTGGAATTAAAGAAAAAATTATTGCCGCCCGGCGGGTGGGCATCAAGGAGATTATCCTGCCCCATGGGTGCAGCAGTGATTTTAAGAAACTGCCCGAACATATTAAAGAGGGCATTGAGTTTCATTTTGTCAAAAAATATAAAGATGTCTACAAGATAGTCTTTGGATAGTCTTTGTTCGACTTAATAAAAGTGCCGTTCCGAAATCCTTTTAAGGAATTGGGACGGCACTCTTTTTTTGATTTACTGTGGCAGGTTAAAGCAACGATCAATTATATGATTGCCCTGATTTTTTCCCACACCGGGCCCGGGATATGGGCCCCCATGACCTGGCACACCTCGTATCCGCACATAGACCCTAACGCACCGCTTTTTTCAATGGAAAGGCCGTTGGCAATGCCGTATAAAAAACCGGCTGCCCACAGATCTCCGGCACCTGTGGTGTCCATCGGTTCGTTGCCTTTTACCGGTTCAATACGAGTAACTGCATTTTCGTAAGAAATATAGCTGCCCCGGCTTCCCACTTTTAAAACGGCATATGCAACATCGGCAGACAGCTTTTCAATGGCGGCACTTTCATCTGATTCCCCTGTGTATGCCTTTGCCTCGTCTTCGTTGGCAATAAGGATATCCACATATTCCTTGACCAAATCCTGAAGAATATCTTTGGATGCATTGACCACCTCAAAACTTGCCAGATCCAGGGCGATCAAAGCCCCGGCCGATTTGGCTGCTTTAACCGCAGCCATCATCAGGTCGCGGTTAAACAGCAGGTATCCTTCCACCAGGGCAATGGCCGTGTCTGAAAACATCTGGCTGGTAACGCCGACAGGGTCCAGCAGGCTTGACGCACCAAGATCCGTGAACATGGAGCGCTGGGCATCCGGGGTTACAATGGATAATACTTTGCCGGTGGGGGTGTCAAAGGACGTCAGCATAGGTTCCACCCGGCATTCCCTGACCTCGTTTTCAAAGATATCCCCGTATTCATCTTTGCCCCGGGCCCCGATGAACCTGGCGGCACCGCCAAGTTTGCCTATTCCTAGGATGGTGTTGCAGGCCGCTCCTCCGGGTACAATCACCGGTACCTGGGACGAGGCTGAAATAATGGCCTGCTGTTCATCGGCCGTTACATAAGTCATTCCGCCTTTTTCTTTGCTGAGTTTTTGTAAGAATTCATCGGTTTCGTTGATAAGAACATCCACTAAAGCAGAGCCGATTCCGGTGATGGTATGAGAAGGCATAATATATCTCCAGTTTTATTTTAGTGTTTGAACGAAAAGTCACTCAATTGCGGCGTTGCAGAAAAATTTGCAATCCTCACAACCATGAGGTTGCTCCGGTTACAAATTTTTCTGCGCCTTGCATTTGAGCACCTTTTCGTCCAAACACGGGTTTTCGTTAAGCATTATACTACCAAATATTGTTTTAAAAATGATGGTTATCATCAAAAAGTCCGGCTCTCTTGTCAAGGGGTTTTGTTAAATTTATGCAAATATAAAGATATCTTGATATATTTTTATGAATCATTGACAAAGATGGAGATAAGTGTCATTAATATATCGATTTTTGCTTTTCCCGCATTGGGTTTGATAGCTTTGAAATTTCAATTTTGCAGCCGAAGCCGGAAAAATCTAAATATCAAAACGCATAAATAGTGGCCGAGCGAAAATTTACGGTTTTCGATCAGACACTAAATAAATCACCCCATATCAAGCGCAAGGAGCTATTATGTCAGAAAACAAATCTTTTCTGTTTACATCCGAATCCGTAACCGAAGGCCATCCTGACAAGGTGGCCGATGCTATCTCAGACAGTATTCTTGATGCCATTATGACCGAAGACAAAAAATGCCGTGTGGCCTGCGAGACACTTGTTACCACAGGGCTTGCCATGGTGGCCGGCGAAATTACAACCGACTGCTATGTGGATATACCCGAAGTGGTCAGAACCACTATCAGGGATATCGGCTACAACTCATCCAATATGGGCTTTGACTGGAAAACCTGTTCCGTGATTACCAGTATTGATCAGCAGAGCGCCGACATCGCCCAGGGGGTGAATGAAGGCGACGGGCTGTTCAAGGAACAAGGTGCCGGCGACCAGGGCCTGATGTTTGGTTATGCCACCAATGAGACTGAAGAGCTGATGCCCATGCCCATTATCTATGCCCATAAGCTGACCAAGCGGTTGACCCAGGTTCGTAAGAACGGGGCCCTTGACTTTCTGCGTCCTGACGGAAAATCACAAGTCAGTATCGAATATGTGGACGGCGTGCCCAAACGGGTCGATACGGTGGTTGTCTCCACCCAGCACTCTCCGGATATCTCATATGCGGATCTTAAAGCGGCCGTAATCAAGGACGTGATTAAAAAGGTGATCCCCGGGGAGATGATGGACGGTGACACCCGGTTTTTCATCAATCCCACCGGCCGTTTTGTTGTGGGCGGACCCATGGGAGACTGTGGTGTGACAGGGCGTAAAATTATCGTGGACACGTACGGTGGCCAGGGCAGCCACGGTGGCGGCTGTTTTTCCGGAAAGGATCCCTCCAAAGTTGACCGGTCTGCCTCTTATATGGGCCGTTATGTGGCCAAGAATCTGGTGGCGGCAGGGCTTGCCGATAAATGTGAAGTGCAGATCGCCTATGCCATCGGTGTGGCGGAACCTGTATCCATGATGGTGGATTTCATGGGAACCGGAAAGATTTCCGAAGCAAAAGCGAGTGAAATTGTCAAAGAGGTGTTTGACCTGCGGCCGGCAGGCATTATCACCGAATTGGACCTGCTGCGTCCCATTTACAGAAAAACATCTGCCTACGGGCATTTTGGACGTAAAGACCCTGATTTCTATTGGGAAAGAACCATTAAGGCCGACCAGATCAGATCCCTTGCAGGGTTATAATTTAAAAGAGAAGGAGTTTTTATGAGTCAGAAGGAAGATAACGAATGTATGAAATTGGACCTGTCTTTACCCTATAAGGTTAAGGATATCGGTCTGGCCGAAGACGGACACAAAGACATGCAGTTGTCTGAAAAGGAGATGCCCGGGCTGATGGCGATTCGGGAAAAATACGGCTCTGAAAAACCGCTTAAGGGCTTAAAAATCATGGGCAGCCTGCATATGACCATTCAGACGGCTATGCTCATTGATACCTTGTATGAACTGGGCGCTGATCTGCGCTGGGCGACGTGCAATATTTTTTCTACCCAGGACCATGCGGCCGCCGCTATTGCCGATAAGGGAACGGCTGCCGTCTTTGCATGGAAGGGCGAAACCCTTGAAGAATTCTGGTGGTGTACGGAACAGGCACTTACCTGGCCGGATGGGTCGGGGCCGGACCTGATCGTGGACGACGGCGGCGATGCTACGTTGTTTGTTCACCAGGGAGTTAAGGCTGAGAAAGATCCGTCTATATTTGATAATGAAGTGGGCAGTCTGGACGAGCGTTGCCTCATGGACCGGCTGAAGGTCAGTTATGAGCATGATAAACAGCGCTGGACAAATATTGCCAAAAAGATTCGTGGCGTATCCGAGGAAACCACCACCGGTGTTCATCGGTTATACCACCTTGCTTCTGCCGGGGAACTACTGTTTCCGGCCATCAATGTCAATGATTCAGTGACCAAATCCAAATTTGACAACCTCTATGGTTGCCGGGAATCTCTGGCCGATGGTATTAAGCGGGCGACGGACGTGATGCTCGCAGGCAAAACAGTGGTTGTGGCCGGATATGGTGATGTTGGTAAAGGGTGTGCCGATTCCATGAAAGGTTATGGCGCCATCGTACTTATCACCGAGATTGATCCTATCTGCGCACTTCAGGCCGCCATGGAGGGCTATGAGGTAGTCACCATGGACCAGGCAGCAACCCGGGGTGATATTTTTGTTACGGCCACGGGCAATTACCATGTCATCACCGGTGAGCATATTGCCCAGATGAAGGACGAGTCCATCATTTGCAACATTGGCCATTTTGACAGCGAGATCGAAATGAGCTTTCTGGATAACCATCCCAATGCCGAAAAGATTACGATCAAGCCCCAAGTGGACAAATGGATTTTGCCGTCAGGCCGTTCCGTCATTGTTCTGGCCGAAGGGCGTCTGGTTAATCTTGGCTGTGCCACGGGACATCCCAGTTTTGTTATGAGTAACAGTTTTTCAAATCAGACCCTGGCCCAGGTTAAACTGGCCCATGAAGATCTGGAGAAAAAAGTGTATACCCTGCCCAAGGAGCTGGATGAGGAAGTGGCGAGGCTGCACCTGAAAAATCTGTCAGTTACCCTGACAAAGCTGACCCAGGAGCAGGCTGATTATATTGGTGTGCCGGTTAATGGGCCGTTTAAACCGGACCATTACCGGTACTAGCAGATATTGGTTCGAAATACCGATTTGAAAATAATGTAAAAAAGGCGGTTCTTGCAAAGGGGCCGCCTTTTTGTGTGCTGAAACGGATCAATTGTTCCAGGTGTTCATGAAAATAAACTATGCTGAAACGTGTGATTCAAGAAAATGAATTGGAACTTTTACCTATATTATCAGTATATTATGCTTTTTGTGTTAATAAGATGGAGTATGTGAGTTCAAAAATTTGAACTTTTCCCCTGCCAGAAAGTGTTAAAAGAGACTGCATCTGCCGTGCAAAAATGGCCTGGAATGATTATTTATTATTAAAATAATCAATAAAAACAATATATTGATCTTTTTTGAAACGGGGGTTGAGTCGATTGGTACATCGCTTGCTTTATAGTATCTGTAATTAAGATAAAAAACGAATTCATCTTTTTCATCTTTTTTCCTTTTCCGAAGAAGGCTGCCGAAACCCGGCAGCCTTCTTTGGTTTTAGGAGGGCTTTCGACGCTCAAGCCCTTACAGTTAGTGTGGTGAGGGACCTAATTACAATTGCATATAAAGAAGGGATTTGCTGCTTTTTTTCCATAATTGATTACTTCGAATGAGCATTCCGACAACTTATACTCCTCGGAAGCACTATGGTTAAAACGGACCGTTTCACTTGTAAATTCAATTTGAAGCGGGATGGTTACCGCTACATTTTCAGAACAAAGGCTCTCTTTTTTAGACGGAGAATATCTTACCTCTCCACCTGCTTCGTTTCTTATTATTATGGCATTTTCGGTGGTGCTTAGCGCTGTCACTTCCCCTTGGTTATTAAACTGCAAAGAGTTGATATCTCCCATAATGCCTTCGGGATCATTATCATAGGCTGATATTTTCCCGATTTTTGTTTCAACCGTACACGGCTCCGCCGGTTCAACCGATTTAACAGAACCGTCTTCATAAAAGGAAATGCCGACGTGAATGCGCATTGTGCCCAAGGGTGTTTTGGTCTCAATCGTCTCCTGGGGCCAGAGAGTGATGCTTTTGATATTGCCGCTTTTATAAAATACGAGATTAATAATCTTGGCCTTAATTGTTCCGCAGGGGAGCTGCAACTCAAGATCCTTGGCCAGGGCGTACTCGTCTTTTTCTCCCCAGTAGCCGCTTAACTTGCCATTAAGGGGAAAAAGCTTTTTCAAAATTTCATCATTATAAAACATGACGAATTCTGCGGAAATTTTTCCATATTTTGTTTCAATGTCGGCCGCCTCTTGAAGCGGCGCTTTTTTTATATTTCCATTATCATAAAAGTAAACCGGTTTTAATACCCTTCTGCCATGATCATCTACTGAATATTGGGGAACAATGACCCCGACGGGTGTTTTAAGCTTAACTTGTTCAGTGAAAATCAGGGATGCGGGATTGCCGGATGCGTATTTTTCCAAGCTCTGATAGCCGGATATTTCGCCATATTTTGTCTTTAACGTTTCCACGTTTAACCTCTTTTTTTTTTATTTTTTGGGGGATCCCCAAAATACGTTCGAAAGATTCTTGCCATGGATGATCAGAACCCACACCCCATACCGGCCATGAGATTCTTTTTGGTGCAGGCCTTGACATCTCGCTGGATCATAAAGTCCCTGCTGTGTCCTTCGAAAACGGCTTCAGCAGCCTCTACGATTGTTCCGTCCAATTCCAGGATATCAATGTTCTTTTGGCTGAGTAAACGGCGAGGGCTGTCACCGAGGCCGGTGACCATTAATGCCCTGCAATCACTAAGCATATCGCTCAAGTCCTCCCAACGCTTGCTGCCGCCGCCGGGTTTGGGTGTCTTTCTGGATTCGACAAAATAAACGCCGCCATTATCTTTCTGGCCATAGATTAGTAATTCTTCGGCTTTCCCCAGGTGTTGATTGACCAGTCGGCCATCAAGACTGGCGATAGCCACGTAAGGGCGCTTTTCGCCATAAATTTCGGGCATCTGAGCGCATTCCTGCAGTTTGTCAATGATCTTCCGGCCATTGCTCTCGCCGAGAATTCCCACGGCATCAGCACGGCAGCGTTTGCAGTGATACATTTGGGGAATATGTTTTTCCGCCTTTTTTCGGATACCAACCACCAGTGACTTGGGCGGTTCTTCCAAGTGACCAAAGTTAGACCCCTTGTTCGGGTAGAAAGGGATGCAGTTGAGGACGTCTACTTTAAGTTCAGCCATTTTTTCAGCAATGGTTTCGATGTGGCTGTCATTGATTCCCGGTATAATGACGGTGTTGACTTTGGTGGTGATGTTTTTTTCTTTAAGCCGGGTGATTGCCTCAAGTTGTTTTTCCAGCAGAACCTCGAAGCCGGGTTTGGGGCCTAAAGTCCTTTTGCCGTGACGAACAAAGGAATATAGTTGTGACCCAATTTCAGAATCAACCGCATTTAAAGTGACAGTGACATGACTGACTCCCAGTTCTGCCAGGTCATCGATATGCGGGCCGATACCCAAACCGTTGGTGGCCAGGCAAAGAATCATCCCGGGGTATTTCTTTCGCACCAGTTGAAGCGTTTCCATGGTTTCATCGGGATTGGCAAACGGATCACCAGGACCTGCGATTCCAATAACTGAAATGTTTTTTACTTTTTCAAGTACATAATCAAGATAGATCATGGCCTGGCTCGGTTTCAGTACCGCACTGGTTACCCCGGGGCGACTTTCATTGACACAGTCATATTTCCGATCACAGTAATTGCATTGAATATTACAGCGTGGTGCAACGGGAAGGTGAACTCGTCCGTAGACACCTTTCATCTTGGCATTGAAACATGGGTGGTTGGATAGATCCATTTCTCTCTCCTGGGTATTAAAATGTAAAAATTACCGACAGACAACACATCATGCCTGGAAGTAATCATTGTATTGAACGGGACATCGAAATCAGAAAGGATCTCATGAAAACGTCTGTTATCCACCAGGACATTATCCTATGGGAAAAACTGATTTTCATTGCCTCGCCATTCTGCTTTTAGGGCACGGTATTTTCCGTATCCCTCACAGCATCATGAAGTCTGTCAACCTATCTTCAGTTGATAATTAAGATTAACGCAATAAGAATGCCAGGGAATAAAGAAAGTGAAAAAGGTGATAAACACCGCCGGAAATACAGGGGAAAAAGATTTGATTTAGTGGGGCACTTGGAGAAAGAGTGCTGTCAGTTCTATTTGCATACAATATTGTAGATAATGCACTGACAATTTTGTTGATAAATAAGATATCGTCGCTTGAAGTGGTATTTTGAATAGAAATTCGTTTTTAACAATATTGTTTTAGGGCTCGGAAAAAATTAATGCCATGTATTTCGCACCGAATTTTTTTCGAGTCCCTAAATTTTGTTAAGAGCGATTATAATGATCAGGCATCTAGCATAACGCTGGTTGCTTTAATTACAACAGTCACTTCTTTTCCTGCTGCAATTCCTAATTTTTCCACTGAGTTGGTTGTGATGGCAGATGCAATCTCTACGCCTGGTGCAATCTCAATGGTGGCCTCAGCCATTACCTGGCCTTTTTTAACGTCCTTGACAGTTCCCTTAATAAGATTTCTTGCGCTCAAAGCCATAATAAAGTTCTCCTATTTAAATATTATTATTAACACCTTACTTTTGCATAATTCAGTGAATCTGAATATATGACAGTAGTAAGTTCCTTTTTATGTGTTGTGAGTATTATATGAGACCGGAATAAACCTTTTTGATTATTACATTTTTGAAGAATAAATTAATTCTCTTTAAAAGTCAATCGGGAATGGCCTAAATATTCTTGGGAGCGCACCGATCGAACAAAAGTTTAGGGTTTGGTGTTGACTCTTTCAAAAAATGTATGATATCGATGTCCAAATTTGTACTTTTTAAGCTACATTTAGAATTTGTAAACGACATTGTGGCGTGGGTAGGTGCCGCAAATTTTTTTATTAAACCATGAGGAGAAAAAGTCCTTGTCCCTAAGATTTGTTATTGTAGCCGGTCCGCCATCCTCTGGGAAAACATCCGTGATGATGCAGGTTATCCGTCATCTGCAGCAGGACGGCCTTCAGGTTGCGGCGTGCAAGATTGATTGTCTTGAAACTTCGGATGACGCACGTTACCGCAGTCTGGGCATACCGGTTTGTGTTGGGCTGAGCGACTATATTTGTCCAGATCATTTTTATGTGGCCAATTTGGAAGAGGTGTGGGATTGGGCGGAAAATCAAAACACTGATGTGCTGATTCTTGAAACCGCGGGGTTGTGCCACCGATGTGCCCCCGCGCTCCAAGGGTGTTTGACCGTATGTGTAGTGGATAATCTGGTGGGGCTTGATACGCCTAAAAAGATTGGCCCGATGCTGAGCACGGCGGATATGATTGTGATAACCAAAGGCGACGTTGTTTCCCAGGCGGAACGGGAGGTATTCAGCCACCAGGTCGAGTGTGTGAATGATAAAGCCGGAATTATCCATATCAACGGCCTGAACGGCCAGGGATCCCTGGGTTTAAAAAGGGAAATATTGAAAATGGCCCCGCTTCAGGGCATTACCGGCGCACAGCTGAAATACCCCATGCCGGCTGCCATATGTTCCTATTGCGCCGGAGAGACCATTGTCGGCAGCGCCTACCAGATGGGTAATCTCAAAAAAATTGATTTCGGTGGGAACCAATGAAGCTGCGGAAAATAAGTGTCCTGGGGGGGCAGGATAAGGATTCAAATCCCGAAAACATCCGGCGTGTAGATATCCGGCCCGGAGAGGTCGTTGCCGTTGTCGGACCTACCGGATCAGGGAAAACCCAGTTGATATCCGATATTGAACAATATACGGACGGGCAGCCTCCTGCAAGACGCACTATCCTGATAAACGACCTTGAGCCGGGCAGCGATGCGCCAAATAAAAATTTAAGGCACCTGATGGCAGAGGTTTCCCAGAAAATGAACTTTGTAATTGATTCATCGGTGGAAGCGTTTTTGCGCAAGCATGCCAGGGTGCGCGGCATTGAGGATATTGAACAAATTGTTACTGCTGTGTTTGAGTTGACCAATGAACTGGCCGGCGAGCCCATATCCTTGACGGACAATCTGACCCTGTTAAGCGGCGGGCAGGCCCGGGCACTGATGGTGGCGGATGTGGCGCTCATCAGCAATGCGCCGGTAGTGCTGATCGATGAAATCGAAAATGCCGGTATCGACAGGCTCAAGGCTCTTAAAATTCTGAAAGGGCAGGGTAAAATTGTACTGGTTGTGACCCATGATTTGACACTGACCTTGATGGCTGATCGCAGAATCGTCATGAAAAACGGAGGCATGTGCAAACTTCACCGGTTAACCCGGGAAGAGATGAGGATTGCCAACGAGTTAATCGCCATTGAAGCGGATATTTCCAAGTTGCGTGATTTGGTCAGAAGCGGTGATTCCATTGAACAATCAAAAAACAATAAGGAGAAAAGGGTCCTATGGCAAGAATTTTGCTCCACTGCCCACTTAACATCAGCCGGTCTTTAGTTCAGATGATGGAAGAATTTTGCCGGGAATTCACAGAGAAGCACAACATTGAGGTGACCATCGAAACCCAGCCCCATCGTCCTTCGGAAAAAAGTCTGTTTGAGGCCTGTGTGGAAAAAGATGAGATGCCCGATTTAACGGTGGGACATGTCGATGATTTTGCCGATTTGCCTCCGGGTTTCCTGGCCGAGCATTTCAAATCCATTCCCGGCCGTTTTCCCATAAGAAAAGAACTTGCCGATATGGGGTGGACGGATAACAATGGCTATTTTCATCCGTTCGTGGTCATCCCTTTTGCCATTTTTTACAACCAAAACATCCTTAAGGGAAACGATATCCCACGGTTGTGGGAGGACTTGCTTGATGAGCGGTGGGCGGGCAAAATTCTTATGCCCGATGAATTCCGCATTGTATCTCTTGTTGTAAAGGCGTTCATGAAAGCGGATTTCCCCGAAGTTTTCGATGGGGCGAATACAAACTTCGTTCATCTGGGAACTCCTATGGAAGTCATCACTGCAGTAGACGAGGGCCGGTACCCCATCGGTATCACCAATATTGCCTTTGCACGCATTTCCAAACAGAAAAATACCCGTATCATTTGGCCGGCAGATGGCCTTTTTTGCATGCCCCAGGTCATGGTTTGGGGACGTAAAGCCCCGGAGCCGCTGTTTGAAATCGGAGATTTTCTCATGTCCCCGAAGGTTCAGAACTACCTTTCCCTTCAAAGTTTTGTGCCGGCAGCACCGGATATCCCCATGCATGAACTTGTAACGGACAACCAATGCAATCTGCGCTGGAAAGGATGGGGCTCTTTTCTATCGGCATTAAAGGGAAGGCGGGCAGCAGTTTGACCTCCGGCTTGGTTTAAATTTTATGAAAGGAAAAATGGGCATGCAGACACATGGGTTTTCACAGTTGGCACCCGTATATCCCTTGATCGCCCAGCAGATCGTGGATGACTATGGCATTACGGAAGGTATCTGTCTTGATATTGGTACAGGTCCCGGTTATGTGGGCATTGAGCTTGCCAAAATCACCGGGCTGGAAATGTATTTTATAGATGAAAAACAGGATGCTTTGGACCAAGCAAAGAAAAACGTTTCAGAGTGTGGTTTGGACAATAATGGCCATTTTACAAAGGCCGATGTATGCGATCTGCCCTTTGAAGATGGTTTTGCCGATCTCATCGTCAGCCGCGGTTCCCTGTGGTTCTGGGGCGATCAGGTCAAAGGGCTGCAACAGATTCATCGGGTCTTAAAGCCTGGTGGTATAGCTTTTGTCGGAGGTGGGTTGGGCCGGTATTGCCCGCCATCCATGCGCAAACGCCTGAAGGGAAAAGGGCGTAAAAAATTGGAAAAACAGGGAAAAGGCAATTTCCTGAATGGTGCCGGTCTGAAAGCGTTGTTGGAAAAAACGGGATTGGATGGGTGCCGGGCTATATCAGATTTAGAGGGAGAAGAAGAAACCTGGATTGAATTTCGAAAATAGCTGGTTCTGATTTGGAGAGATGATGAAGAAAATATTGATTGTTACTTGTATCTGTTTTGCTTTGTTTATACCGGAAATAGCCGTATCCGGAGAAACCTCGGCCCATGAAAATGATTCCAAAATTGAAGACATGGTTGTCACGGCAACGATGACGGAAAGAATAATAAAGGACGCGCCGGGGTCGGTGGAGGTGATCACGGAACAGGAGATCTTTGAAATGGGTGCGGACACCGTTGCCCAAGCCCTTGAAGAGGCAACAGGACTTTTTATGACCACGGAAACCGGGCGTATGATGCGGCCCAGTATTCGTGGGACGGGCAACAAACACACCCTGGTGTTGATAGACGGGCGGCGGATGACGCCCGGATTCAAGGATCTGACGGGACTTGAGCAGATTCCCGTGGATATGATCGACCATATAGAGGTGGTTCGCGGCCCTGCATCGGCGCTTTACGGCAGTGATGCCATCGGCGGGGTGGTTAACATCATCACGAAGAAACCCTCAAAAATTTTAACCCTGGGCGCAACGGCCAAATATGGCCGGGATACATATGGCGATGGAGAAGAATCTGTCGGCAGTGCATATGTGGGGAACTCAATGGGGCGGTTCGGGTTCCTGCTGGCCGGAAGTTATCGGGATAAGAACGGGTACGATATGGACGGTGTTACCCCGGATGACGGTGATGACATTGATATGAACTCTGCCGCCGGCCGGTTTTCATATCAACTCAATGGAGGCCACGAGCTTCTGGCAGGCTTCGAGGCGGTTGATCGAAATTTCAACGGGTTGAGAGACCTTCAGAATCTTGACCGGGAACGGGATACAGACGACCACAGGTTGAACTGTTTCCTGGAATATGACGGGAAAATAACCCCTGAATCCTCCCTGATGCTGCGTGCAAATCATTCCTGGCATGAAAATGAGATTACGGTTGATCCGCCGACTTCTGAAATTGCCGGAAGCATTGGAGACGAATCCAATGCAGAACGGACGCTGGACCAGCTGGAGGGCCGGTTTACCTCTCGGATTTTCGAAAAACATGTGCTGACCATGGGCACGGAATATATAAAGGAAAGACGGGAGGATGATGATGCGCTTGACGATTATGTGGAAACCTACAGCATCTATGCCCAGGATGAGTACCAGATTTTTGATCCGCTTTACATGGCATTGAGTGCCCGCTGGGACCATTACTCTGATTTCGGATCGGAATTGACGCCCAGACTTTCCATGACTTATGCCATTCTGGATAACTTGAGATTAAAAGGAGCATGGGGCATGGGATTCAGGGCCCCGGGGTTTCTTGAGCTGTATATCCCTACATATGTGAAACAGGGAAAGGAAATCTACGAGCCCAATGCCGGTCTTGATCCTGAATCATCGCAGAGTTATGAAATCGGGATCCAGGGTGAGTACAAAAAATTCCAGGCCGCCGTCACTTGGTTTAAAACCGATATCGAGGACATGATCGAACCTGTTTTCTACACCTCAACCGGCTCCGGAAAAAAGAAAAAAGACTATTACCAATACCAAAATATCGCTGAAGCCTCCATATGGGGCGTTGAGTTCGAATGCAGCCTTAAGTTGCCGGCGGGATTTACTTTATCCGGCAATCTGGCCTATCTGGATACCGAAGACAAAACCACCGGTGAAGAGTTGGAAGGCCGGCCGGATTACAAGGGTTCTGTCAAACTTGCCTATGCATACCAGCCTTGGGGGATTCGTGCCAATGTCCGTGTGACCCATGTCGGTGAACGTTACTATGCAGATGAAGATGCGGACAGCATGACCATAGTCGATGCGTATGTGTCCAAGGATATAACAGACCGTTTTCAAATTTTTGCCGGGGTGGATAATCTTTTTAACTCCGGAAAAGACAATTATGAGGCACCGGAGTTCTTTTATTGCGGGATTAGATTCAGCTACTAAAAAAGGAAACCGACATGGCTGCAAAAATCTCGAAATATTTTATCCTGACGGCGTTGTTCTTTTTTTTAATCGGATGCATCGAAGGGGTTATGTTCCCCACAAAATTTCAGTTTAAGGCCTTTTATACGACGCTTTTCCATGTGCCTTCCGATCAGATCAAACCCTTTTTCAGCTATTTTGTCACCAAGATCCATACCCATGTAAATCTTATCGGGTGGCTCTCTTCCGCGGTGATGGGCGTGCTCTATTTTATTGTACCCCAGATCAGCGGTGTTGAGCGTTACAACCGGTGGTTGGCCTATGGTAACTGGGGTGGCCATACCCTCGGACTGTTGCTCGTTATTGCCGGGTTTCATCTGATCGGCATTTTCGGGCTTTCTTCGGGGTTTACGGCGGGCTCCCCTGAATTTCGCAGTGTGGCCGCTCCTTATAGAATGCTTGTGTCTGCCGGCGGGATTTTGATTACCATTTCAGCGGTTTTGTTCATCTGCAACATGCTGATGTCCCTGTTGGGTGAGCCGCATTCTCCTCTATCCGGGGAGAGGAAAGAACACATTGAAAATATGAAAACATCCGGCTGGTTCTCTTTGTTATCCAAAGCACAACGGGCTTGGTTTTACGGGACCCTTGCCGTAATGCTCGCCATCATCGCTTTTGGCATGCTCATGGACGCTTCCGGCGGGAAAAAGAAGCCACTGTCCCCATTCAGTGTTGGCATGTCCATAAAGCAGATTGCCCCTAGCCTGAAGGTTACGGGGAAAGCCCTTGCCAGAGAGCTGGGCCTGCCTCTGAATGTTCCCAAGAATAAAAAGCTTGCCGGCCTGAACGTCCAGCCTGAAACCCTTGACCAAGCCGTACACCATCTTCTTTCCCATCGCGGCAGCACGCTTAAGTATTATGTGTATGCCGCTCTGGTGTTGGGTGGGCTCGTGTTCTTGGCAAGACTGGGTCGTCCGGATTTTTCCGATATTAAACAAAGAAAAAGCTGGTACCCCAGAACGCCTTATATCGTATCCCTTCTGGTTTCCGTGGTTGTTGCCGGTTTTCTGCTGGGGAAATCACCCAATCCCATGGAAGGGGTTGTCAAAGTGTTCAAGTCAATGGTGGGGCTGTATCCCGATCCCGCAGCAAAGGTGATGGCTTTTGTTTTTTTTATGGCCCTTGCCATTGCCGGAAACAAACTGGTCTGCGGTTGGGCGTGTCCGTTCGGGGCATTTCAGGAGTTGATATACAGCATTCCGGTGCTCAAACGGATCAAACAAAAAAAACTTGCCTTTGCATTGACCAATACGATTCGGGTCCTTGTTTTCATCGTCATGCTGATGCTTTTGTTTGGTGTCATCGGCCGGCGCAGGGGATTTGTTATATACCACTATATTAATCCCTTTAATCTGTTTAACATGGATATTGAAAGCATCAGCGTTGCTTTGGCAATTCTTTTCTCCTTATTGGGATCGTTTCTGTTTTACCGTCCGTTCTGTCAGTTTATCTGTCCTTTCGGGCTCGTCTCATGGATGGCTGAACGGCTCAGTATCTTTCGTGTCCGTATTCATAAAGACCGGTGTACCCAATGCGGGGCCTGTATTCAGGCGTGTCCGCTTGGCGCAGCAAAGGGGCGTGTCCAGGACACGATATTACCGGCGGACTGCTTCAGTTGCGGGCGTTGCCTGAACGTCTGTCCCTTTGATGCCATTCAATACGGACCTGTGTTTAAGAAATTGCAATGAAGATGAAGGGAAAAAGAGTGAGCCACGCCGCCACCAGGAACCTGAATGTTGAACCATGATGATATTTAAAAAGACTTTTGTTTTGATGCCGTTGCTCCTGTTTCTGCTTTTTACAGCAGCGGTTGTCTCCCTTTGCCTGGGACGCTATCCCGTCACATGGGGTGACATATATGATTTTTTTACAGCGGTTTTGTCCGGCCAGAGCCTGGCAGGGTGTCGAAGGCTTCAGATTTTGAAAAATCTTTTTATCGATATCCGTTTGCCGCGTATCGTAGCCGCCATGCTGGTGGGCTCTTCTCTTTCCGTGTCAGGTGCGGCGTTTCAATCCATGTTTATCAATCCTCTGGTATCACCGGGCCTTTTAGGGGTATTGGCCGGGGCTTCTTTTGGGGCGGCTTTGGGCATGGTCGCCACAAACACCTGGTTCGCTGTTCAGATCAGTTCTGTTGTCTTTGGCCTTGTGGCTGTTGCCGTCGCTGTCGGAATGGCGGCGATATACCGTGGGGACAGGCTGTTAATGCTTATTTTGGGCGGCATTATCAGCAGTGCGCTGTTTACATCACTTTTGTCAGTGGTGAAATATCTGGCAGATCCCTATAGCCATCTTCCGGCAATTGTTTACTGGCTCATGGGCGGTTTTTCAACAATAGATGCAAAAACAGTCTGGGCCGTATGCATTCCCATGGTGTTGGGTATCATTATTTTAATTTCCCTTGCAAATTACCTGAACATCTTGAGCATGGGCGATGAAGAGGCACGTTGCCTGGGGGTGAATGTGCGCTTGATTCGTATAATGATGATTTTTCCGGCCGCCCTGATCAGCGCACTGACCGTGGCACTGGGCGGGATGATTGGCTGGGTGGGGCTGGTTATTCCCCATATCGCCCGTATGCTTGTGGGGCCGGACAACCGAAAATTATTGCCGGCATCGGCTGTTATCGGTGCTGTTTACCTGCTGGTGGTGGACGATATTTCAAGGCTTGTTTTCACTGTGGAAATTCCCATTGGTATCCTGACATCCCTGGTGGGAATTCCTTTTTTCGCCCTTATTCTGGGAAAATCAAGGAAAGGTTGGAACTAATGAGTTTTATATGCATTGATCATGTCACCTATGGATATGGTGAAAAGTCCGTTTTAAACGACATCAACCTGACCTTGGAAAAAGGTGAAGTCGTCTCGCTGCTGGGACCTAACGGAAGCGGCAAGACAACACTTTTGAAGGTCTTGCTGGGACTTTGCCGTCCCCAAAAAGGAGAGGTCCGCCTTGAGGGACGCCCTGTCCGGCACATTAACGCCAAGGCCCTTGCCCGGCGGGTCGCCTATGTGCCCCAGACCCACAAAATCTCCTTTGCCTACCGGGTGATCGACGTTGTGCTCATGGGCAGAATGCCCCATAAGCCCTTCTTTTTCCGGTACTCAAAAGAGGATGAGGGTCAGGCACTTGAGGCCCTGGAGCAGCTTTCCATTGCCCATCTTAAGGACCGGCCCTATACCGAGGTGAGCGGCGGAGAGCGCCAGATGACCCTGATCGCCCGGGCCCTTGCCCAGGGGGCTGATATTCTTGTGATGGATGAACCTGTCAGCGGACTGGATTACGGCAATCAGATCCGCCTTCTGGCGCAGATCGCCACGCTGGCGGATAACGGTTACACCTTTATAAAAACCACCCACTTTCCCGAACATGCTGTCTGGATATCGGACCGGGTGGTCATGCTCAAAAAAGGTCGGGTCTTGGCAAACGGCGATGCCCCTGAGGTCGTCAATGAGGAAAATCTGTATCTTCTTTACAATACGGATATCGGTATGGCGGATCTTGATGAAGGCCTCAGGGTGTGTGTGCCCCGGACGATGCTCGACCACGTTAACAAAAAAAAGCCGGCGGATTCTTTCAATTGTTTTACCCCGAACCCTTTGGGTCAGGTTTATTTAACTCATTAATTTTACATGGAATGATATGAAAGTATGTACAAAATTTAAAGTCATTTTCATTGCAACGGTTGTCTTTATCTGGGGGGCCGGCTTTTGCCATGCAGGATTGATAACGGATATGCATGGTCGAGAGGTTGAGGTTCCTGATCAGATCCATACGGTATTTGGCACCAGCCCCCCTGTCTCCTATATGCTTTATGCCATTGCTCCGGAACTGGTTGCAGGCCTTAATTTCCCCTTCAGGGAAAAGGAGAAACAATATCTGCCGGCCCGTTTGCAAACGCTTCCGGTGGTCGGCGGATGGTTTGGCCAGGGACGCAAGCCCAACCTGGAAACACTGATGCAGGTCAATCCCGATGTTGTTCTGGCATGGTATATGAAAAATTCTCCTGTCAGCCGTAAAGCAGAGGAGATGCTGATCCCCATGGGGTTTAGGTTGGTTTACATCTCTTTGGACAAACTGGAAGATTATCCTGAAACCTTTCGATTTCTGGGACGACTGCTTCACCGCGAAAAACGGGCAGCAGCACTTGCAGATTATGCACAAGAAACCATAGATCGGATCAAGGCCGTACGAGACGCCATACCTGAATCTGATAAGGTATCCGTTTACTATGCCGAAGGCATGGACGGTCTGAGTACGGAGTGTGACGCTTCTGTCCATGCCGAGCTTCTCTCCCTATGCGGTGGAAAAAATGTCCATATCTGTCCTTCCCGGACCATTTACGGCATGGAAAAGGTTTCCATAGAGCAGGTCATGCATTACGCGCCGGAGGTGATCGTTTCCTATGAACAAGGGTTTTATGACGCAATATTTCACGATCCGCGATGGCAAAATATCCCTGCGGTCCAAAACAAGCGGGTATACCAGATTCCCAGTGCTTCTCTTAACTGGTTTGACCGTCCCCCTTCCTTTATGAGGCTTCTGGGGGCCAGATGGTTGCTCAATAAGTTATATCCTGAAAAATATGATGTGGATATTGTGGACGAAACCCAAAGATTTTACAGCCTTTTTTTAAATGTGTCCCTGAATCGGAAAGCAGCCGCGGATATTATAGAACCGTGACGGACTGCCCGGATATTGGAATCTACGGTTGAGTTTGAAATAAATATTAACCCCAAAACCCGGCTCTGCCGGAATTTTTAAACAAGAGGGAAGAAAGATAAATGGTAAAAAATACAATACATAAATTGATAAAGCGCATGATTTTGATTCTAGTGGTTATTGTGACGGTTCCTGCTGCCTGCTTTTCCGAAGAAGAAACCGTTTATCAACTTCCCGAGACGGTTGTAAAGGGCACGTTTGAGGAGCAGGACTTTATAGGCCCGCTGTTCACCGAGACCAGCACAAAAACAAAGGTTACGGAAAAGGGAATCAATGCCCTGGGACCTTCTTCCACCATGTCCGTCCATAAAGCCATAAGCCTTATTCCCTCCGTAAATCAACAAAGTGTGGATCCAAGCGGTCTTGCCGATATCAGCAATTATCATGAATCTTTCAGATTCAGAGGGGTTGAAGCCACAGGCGGCGGAAATCCTTCAACCCCTGTCAATGTGGAAGGTGTCCCTGTGAGCGGTAGACCCGGGGGTGGGGTAACCATATATGACATGGAAAATTTTGATACAATATCCATCTACAAAGGCGGTGTGCCGGCGGACCAGGGCTTTGGCCTGACAAATATCGGCGGAAAAATCGACATGGAAGTAAAAAGGCCTGTTGATGAATTTAATTTTAAACTCAAACAGGTGGTGGGCAGTGAAGATTTCAGGCGGACTTTTCTTCGCCTTGATACGGGTAAATTCCCAACTGAAACCAACGGCTTTATCTCATACTCCAACACCAGTGCCGATAAGTGGAAAGGAGAAGGGGAGTCTGACCGGGACAACGCAATGATTGGGCTGTCACAAAAAATCGGCAGCAAACTGAAGATAGAAGCGTTTTCAATTTATAACAATTCCGAGGTAAATACCTACAGAACCCTGAATTACACACAGGCAGAGTCTTTAAGCGACAATTATGAATTTGATTTTACCAATGATAAAAACGACTATTTTTATTACGGGTATAACAAGGCGGAGTTTGAGGATTATAACGTTTTCGGCAAGATTGAATACCGTTTCGATGATAATTCCACGTTGCTGTTTAAGCCGTTCTACTGGAATGACCAGGGCAGTTACATGGAAACAATAACAATGAAAAACGGGAATAACCGCATCAGAGAATGGGATATTGATCATGACATGAGCGGGTTTTTAAGCCAGTATTCAACCCGTATACAATCCGTTGACCTGACGGTCGGTTTTTTTAATCTTCAGCAGGAGAGGCCGGGTCCGCCAACTTCATGGAAATTATATAAAGTGTCGTCAGGTGAACTTGTATTCGACAAATGGCAGGCCCTGTCCGACAGCTCCAAGCACCGCCAGAACACCCCCTTTATTTCGGGTAAATACGCCAACGGACGATTTACACTCCAAGGCGGCGTTAAATACCTCAGATATACCATGCCCTCCATAAAGACCTATAATACAACCGGCATCGGCGATGTCAGTTATGAAACTGCGATTTCCATGGCCACATCCATTGATGAGGATGCCTGTGCGGGTTCCAGGGATTTTAACAAGCTGCTTCCCAACCTGGGGGGCAATTACAAGATCAATGAGGAGCTTAGCACCTATGTCTCCTATGGCAGAAATTATGGCATGAGTGTAAGTCTTTACCCCTATTTTATTTCCCAGAAACAAGCCTTTTACGCAAAAGGGATTACCCTGCAGGATCTATGGGATAAACAGGAACTGGAAACCGTTGACAATTTCGATATTGGATTAAGATACATTACAGACAAACTGTATGTGGTCCCCACACTCTATTACGCCCGCCATAAAAATAAAGCTGCAACCTATTATGACCCTTCCCTGGAGGTTTCATATCCATCCACCAATGCAGAGGCCGAAGCATACGGATTTGAATTGGAGGCCGGGGCATTGGTATCCGAAAATTTGTCCCTTTACGGATCTTTTTCCTATAACCGGTTCTTTTTTACACAAGATATTTTTAACAGCGACGGCTCCGTTAATGCCGTTGACGGGGATCAGGTTCCCGATGCACCGGAATTCTTATGCAAGGCAATTGCAAGCTACCGCATAGGTAAATTTGTTCTTTCGCCGATTGTTAAATACACGTCCAGTAGATACGGGGACATTGAACACGATGAGAAAATTGACGGTGCCGTGATATTTGACTTTGATTTGACCTATAAGGTCGGTGCTGTCCCTAAGATGAAAATCAAAAATCTTGATTTTTCTTTGACGGTCAATAATATTTTTGACAAGGAATATATCAGTATAATCAATACCACTGACTACAAAACACTTGGTTCAACCTACCAAACCGGCGCGCCTTTTACGGTTTTTGCGTCTGCTTCTGTTACTTTCTAAGGATTGTGGGATGGACCGGGGGGAGTACCCGTTTCCCTCGTCCATCCCGTCTGTGCAATAGGTGTAAAATCCGACACCGGGCACAACAGAAAACCTGCAGATTATTGGGGTCCCCTAAATCCGTTACAATCGGAATTTTTCTTTGTTAACTGTTCTGTGATGCCGTTGAAGTGAGTTTCAAGCGGAGGGAAGGCTGGGTGACGGGCATGTAGCTGATCAGGGTTGTATTTTGTAGATTTGATTGTTGATTTTCAATTGACAATCACAGGCTGTGACATATGCTCAAATTTTTTAATAAAAGGATGACCAAAGCCCCGAAAGTATATTTCTATGATACCGGACTTCTGTGCTACCTTCTCAGGATTAACAATGTTGAGCAGCTGAAAGTGCATCCCTTGCGAGGTGCTGTTTTTGAAAACTGGGTGATTGCTGAATATGTAAAAATATATGCCAACAATGGCCGGACCGCACCGCTGTATTTCTGGCGGGACCAGCATGGCCATGAAGTTGATCTGGTAATTGACCATGGAGTGGATCTTGAGCTGGTAGAGATTAAAAGCGGCATGACAGACATCTGGGATGAAAATCAGGGCCGGATCAGGTTTGCATCCCATTAAAAAAATTGATCATTCCGCTCCAATGACCATCCGGCGGGCAATAAACGCTTTTATAATGTCTATTGCCCTGTCCGTTTCAGGTCCCGCTTTGAGTGCAAAATTGTGTGGCATGTCAGCAAACCATTCAAGGTCAACAACGCCCCTTACGTTTCGGTACGCTTCCGCAAACCGGTCTATGGAGGAAAGGGGCAGGTTGGTGTCCTTCGTTCCCTGGATAATCAATGCCGCAGGAAGGTCCAGGGTTTCGTTTCTTTCAAGGGCAAGAAGCGGGTTTCCTTCCTTCATGGTTTCCATATCCCCAAAATACGCATCAGTGGCATGGACCAGAAAGTCACGGTCATTCTGCTTTGCATACAGATACCGTGCATACGGGTCGATCACCGGCCAGGCGCCGATAACATAGGCCAGGCGTGCATCCATACCCTCTGCTTCCGGAAGATTCAAGCCCCCATAGCGTACATCAAAGGGGCGCATGGCTGAAAGGAACAGGGTATGCCCTCCGCTGGACGTTCCCAATCCCCCCATGCCGTCCGGAACGGCATTGAACTCCCCGGCATGGGCCTTGGCCCAGCGCGTTGCAAAATTTACATCCATCACCTGGGAGGGGTAAGGGTCCGCCGGAGCCTTCCGCAATTCAACTGCCACCACGACCAGCCCGCTTCCAGCCAAAGCCGTATCAAGAATTTTATTATCGGCACACCCACCTGTCCCCCAGGCCCCGCCATGGACATCCAGAAGAATGGGGAAGGGCCCGCCACCTTCGGGCATGTAAATGCGTGCTGACCAGGCCGCATCATTATCCTCCCGGTAGGTTACATCATCGACCCGAACGGTGTATTTGCTTTTTGGATTGTAATAAATCATGTCTGTCATAATACTCGTCGTCCTCATTCACTTTGACAATTTGGATCAATCGTGGTTCGTTCTTCACACGACCTATCCTTCTTTGTCAGGTAACTGATAAATCAATGGACCTTTGCGTTAATATTAGACTACTTTCTGCAGAAGTTACTATAAAATAATCGACCCACAAAGTCAGAAGATCTATTATGAAATAAATGGGTGCCGGTGAAGAAAGGAGACAAAATGGTTAAAAGCAGCGGAGGCAACAGGCGTAACGCAATAGTCAATCTCGCAGCCTTTGTGGTTGTGATTGCCGGAATGAAGGCGGCAAGTTCGCTTATTGTTCCTTTTTTGCTGGCACTTTTTTTAACAATAATCAGTTTGCCGCTTATGCTCTTTTTGAAAAGAATCAAGGTTCCCGATGTTATTGCATTCCTGTTGATTTTGATGCTGGTGATTGGGCTGTGGATGTTGCTGGTTGTTATTTTAGGATCAACCCTTCAGGAGTTTACCCGCAGTATGCCCGCATATCAGGACAGGATGAAACAATTGATAAGCGACGGCTACACCTGGCTGCTGGCCCATGATATTGCCGTTGACAGGTCCATGGTTGATTCAATTTTTGATCCCGGCAAGATAATGCAGCTTGTGAGCAGTGTGATGAACAGTCTGGTGGCGATTTTAAAAAATGTTTTTTTTATTTTATTGATGTTTGCCTTCCTGATTATCGAGGCCAGCGGTATTCCGGATAAGATTAAAACGATCCGGCATAACAGGGCGGACAGTCTTTCATCCTATGACGCGATTATCGGTATGGTGAACCGGTATCTGGGAATTAAATTCATAACCAGTTTTATAACCGGTGCCATGATTTATATGGGACTTCTGTATATAGGCTTGGATTTTTCCATCCTTTGGGCAGTATTGAGTTTTATTCTCAATTTTGTTCCTACCATCGGATCACTGATTGCATCCATTCCGGCCATATTGCTTGCCCTTGTTCAGCTTGGTCCGGTGTATGCGTTTGGTACGGCCTTACTTTTTTTGTTCGTTAATACAGTGGTCGGGACCATCGCAGAGCCCCGCATAATGGGGGAGCGGGTCGGCCTTTCTTCCATAGTTGTTTTGTTGTCGCTGATTTTCTGGGGGTGGGTGCTGGGGCCCATGGGGATGCTTCTTTCCGTGCCGTTGACGATGACTGTGAAAATTGCATTAAGCGAAAACGAATCCACACAGTGGATTTCCATTCTTCTGGCCCCCAATAGTGAGCTTTCCAGGTTTAAGCGACTCGGCAAAAAATAAATCCCACATTTTGCTTGCCTTTTTATCCGTATTCTTCGTTGCGACTTAAGGGCCCATATTTTAATATGCTCCCTAAGCCGCGCCTAAGTTCACCCTTTACAGACACAGTGGCTAAACTCAGAGATCACAGAGCACTTTAGAATGTGACAAGTTTATTCCTCCCGCCCTCTTTGGCTTGATAGAGGGCGACATCCGCTCTCTTAAGTGCCGGCTCCAGATTTTTTTCAGCCGGCACATCAACCTCGGTTGCACCGATACTGACTGTAAAGTGAACTTGTCCGCCGGATTCGATTTTAACGGTGGATTCTTCGATTTGCCGTCTGATTTTTTCACCAAGCGTGCGGGCACCATCAATTCGGGTATTCGGGAGCAGCAAAACAAATTCTTCTCCGCCATAGCGGCAGATAATATCTCCCGTTCTCGACATATTCCGCAAATTTTCAGCCATGGTGATAATAACGGTATCCCCTACATCATGGCCATGGGTGTCATTAATCCCTTTAAACTTGTCAATGTCGATCATCAGCACCGACATGGCTTGGGACTCCCGTTTGCTCTGGCCAAGAAGATTTGCAGAGATGTTGGCAAAAGATCTTCGATTGTAGAGTTTGGTCATAGGGTCCGTGGTCGCCAGAATCCGTAATTCTTCTTTTGAGGCTTCCAGGTCTTTTATCAACTGCTGCAACGTCAGTTCCCGCTTTATGCGGGCCAATAGTTCCTTGGGTCTGAACGGTTTGGCTATATAATCAATGCCGCCGGCGTCATATGCCTTTTCAATGGCATCCTCATTTGTCTGGGCTGTGATGAATATTACCGGGATCGCTCTGGTGAGATAATTTTCTTTCAACAGGGTGCAGACCTCATAACCGTCTATTTCCGGCATGATGATATCCAAAAGGATCAGATCAATTTGTTTTTTTTCGACAATGTCCAGCGCTCTTTTACCGGTTAGGGACGGGATCACGTTGTAATGTTTTCCCAAATGCGTCAGCAGAATCTCTATATTGCTTTTCGTATCATCAACCACCAGAATAGTGTATTGTTTTTCCATTTTTCATATCTCTGCTATTTTCTTTAAGGCTTGGTCAAAGTCGTACTCGTCAAGCGCCTCTTTAACACGGGAGAGGATTTCATCGGTTTCACCCGGGAAGCGGTATCGGGTAAGTTCATTCAACACCGGTTCGTATCGGACCGGCTGCATTGACGCGATTGCCTCCTTGAGCCGGGCCAACAGATCCTGCGCCTCCCCGGCCGCGATTTGATCTGTCCGGGCAAGGGGCAGACCGGTTTCCGGCATTTTTTCTTCAATCTCCGCAATCAGCCGGGCAAGGGTTTCATTAAATTCGGGCACAAGGGTTTTGTCCCGGGTTTCATCCAGAATTTTTGCGACCTTATGCAAAGCCGTCGCGCCGATATTGGCGGATAAGCCCTTGATGGTGTGCGTCGTTTTTTTTAAAAGGTCATCATCCAGATCTTCTATGTTTAAGCCCTTATAAGCATCTTTAAAGTCGCAAATTATTTTTTTATAAAGCGTTTTGTTGCCGGCCATATTTTTCAGCCCCTTGGCTACATCAATTAGCTCAAACCCCGGCAATGTTATCTTTTCTTCTTGGTCTCCCGCCTCTATCGGCAGGACTTGTGATGGTTCACTTTCTTTGACGCGGATATACTTCAGCAGGGTTTTATAGAATTGTTCAAAATCAATCGGCTTGTTGAGATGGCCATTCATACCGGCTTTTTCAGTTCTGATGATATCCTCTTTCATGGCGTTGGCGGTCAGGGCGATGATGGGGATCTCATTGTCCCGTTCCCGAATCAGCCGGGCCGCCTCGTATCCATCCATGACAGGCATCTGGATATCCATTAGTATCAGCTCATATTTTCCCGGGTTCCGACCATGGGCGGCTACCGCTTCCTTGCCGTTGTTTGCCACATCAATCAGGATGCCGTTGTGCTGTAAGAGCCCCTGGACAATTTCCTGATTCGTGACGGTATCTTCAACCAAAAGGATTTGGGATCCTGTCAATTTTTTGATCTTCCCGGCAAGACGTTCATGCTGAACTTGTTCCCGGTAGCTTGTCTGGATTTCACCCGATAATACACAAGACAGGATATCATACAAGGCTGACGGGTTGATAGGTTTCTGCAGAAAAAAATGGATGCCCTCCTCCTTGGCCTCCCGGACAACCGTATCCTGCCGGAAACTGCTGAGCATGATGACGATTGGCGGTTGTTCTTTTTTGCAGTGCTCAGATTGGCGGCATTTTTTGCACATTTCTCTTATTTTTCTGGTGGTTTGGATCCCATCTATCTTCGGCATCTGCCAATCCATGAGGATCAGATCATATGGTGTGATACAGGATCGGATCATTTCAACGGCCTCGAAACCACTATAGGCTGAATCCGCCTGGAGCCCGAACACTGCCAGGGTGGTTTTTAGTGTTTCATGCCATGTCGTACTGTCATCAACAATGAGAACCTTATTGCCGTTAAATGTCTGATGCGCTTCATTTTTCCCTGGGTCTTCGCTCAGTTCGATCTCAAAAATAAAGCTGCTGCCCCTGCCAGGTTCGCTTTCCACCCATATCCTGCCGTTCATCAGGCCGACCAGTTGTTTGCAGATGGAAAGACCCAGGCCGGTACCGCCGTATTTCCTTGTGATGCTGTCGTCAGCCTGGGAGAATGATTGAAAAAGCTTGGTCTGCTGTTCAGCCGACAAGCCGATCCCGGTATCTTTGACTTCAAACCGGACGTGGTCTTTTCCGGCCTTGCTGATGTAAAGCCCGACCTCTCCTTGTTCTGTGAATTTAACGGCATTTCCCATCAGGTTAACCATAATTTGAGAGATACGAAGGTTGTCTCCGACATAGTACCTGACAATGCGTGGACCATATTGAACGATAAGTTCCAATCGCTTTTTATGGGCCTGGAGCTCAATGAGATTGATCACCCGGTCCACAGCCCGGAACAGGTCGAACCCGCCTTTTTCGATGGTCATCTTGCCTGCCTCGATTTTGCTGAAATCCAGGATGTCGTTAATGATGCCTAGAAGAGACTGTGCACTGTTGTCGATTTTTTTAATATAATTATGCTGTTCATCATTTAATTCCGTCTGGAGGGCCAGGTAAGCCATGCCGAGAATGCCGTTCATGGGGGTCCGGATTTCGTGGGACATTTTAGCCAGAAAATCAGCTTTTATCCGCGTTGCGTTTTCCGCCTGCTCTTTGGCACGGGTGATTTGCCGGTTCATAATAGACAGGCGCCGCATCCAGAACAGCCCTACTGCGAACAGCAGCAGAACAACGCCGAGGGTCTTCCAGAGCAGGCTGTAGTCAAATTCATGGGCGTAACGGACCGACTTCCATTGTGAGAGAATTTTATTAATGTCCTGCTCTGTCAGTGACGCCACTGCTTTGTTCAGGATATTATGCAGCAGGGGCTGGTCTTTTTGTACACCGATGCGCAGCTCTTTTTTATAGGGTGCATTACCGATGATTTTAAGATTGTAGAACCCCATGCTTGGGATGCGGTCACCGGCACTGAGCAGGTAGTCCGCGGTTAGGTCCGCCCGCCCGTCGGACACCATCCGATAGGCTTCGGTATAATTGGGGGCTTCAATAATATGAAGACTTGGAAAATCCTTTTTCAAGAGTTCCGTGAGGCTGTAGCCGGGAACCAGCACTATTTTTTCATCGATAATCTCACTGGGTTCTGCCACATAGGGATGTTCGAAGGTACCGATAAATACAGTGTGACCAGTCAGATAAGCAGAGGTGTAGTTCATGTAGGTGTTGCGTGACTGTGTTTGACTGAGCATGGGGATGATGTCGCACTGCTTAGCCTTGAACAGTTGCAATGATTCTTTCCAGGTCTGACTTTTTACCAATTGTAATCTTAATCCCGCACGTTTGCTGATCAGACGCATGATGTCCGCACCAATGCCTGTGTGTTTGCCTTCTCTGATTCCCTCGTAAGGCATCCAGTCCGGGTCGACGCATATGCGGATCATTCCATGGCTTTTCAGCCAAGCGCGTTCTTCAGCTGTGAGATCAATGTGTTTGACTTTATCTGACACCAGTGTTTCTCTGCCGAACCATCTGGATTGCATTGTTGTCAACTCGTCAACCGTAATGCTGTCCATGGCTTTTTGGATAGCGGAGCGCAGCAGCGGCCAGTCGTTGCGAATTGCAAAACTTGCCGGGCTGGCTGTTAGGATCGGATTTTTCCGGATCTGAAATGAAACCAGGTTTGGAATACCGCGGGAGATAATGTGATACTTCATTACCTCATAGGTAGAGATGGCAGCATCCAACTCGCCGGATTGTACGGCGTTCAGCAGAGAATTATGATTCTTGTAGGTGCGCAATTTAATCTGGGGGTAATGCGTATGAAGTAGATTTTCGATAAGATAACCTTTGATAACGCCTACCATTTTACCTGAAAGTTTTATGAGTTTATTCGCGTCGGTATTTTCGCGTTGAGTGGTAATCCCCCAGGAATGGGACATATAGGCGTCACTGAAAAGTGCAAATTTGCGCCGTTCTGCCGTATTGATGATCTGAGCAATGATGTCGATCTGTTTGGTTTTCAGATTATGGAGCGCTTGGTCCCAGGTTTCATTTTGGGAGTATTGAAAAACAAGCCCTAGTCGTTCGGCAATAAGCTTTGCGTAGGCGATGGCGTATCCGCTGAATTCGCCGTCTGCTTTACGGTAGGAAAATGGTGGATAGTTTTCCTCTATGTGAACTCTCTGGACAGGATGTGCGCGGAGAAACTTTTTTTCAGCATTGGTCAGATTGAGCTTTGGTACCTTTTCCTGCATGTGGATCAACCATTTTTTTCTCAACGCTTGTTTTTCCTGGTAGGTGACGGCAGCCATCGCTTTTTCCAGGATGCTGACGAGCAGCGGCCAGTCCGTACGTACGCCTATGCGGCCGTAAAATCCTTCAGCGCCGGGGAGCGTTGCATCTCCGGTGATTGTCAGGTTGGTAATCCCCTGCTCCAGCCAGAGGTTATAAATGACAGCCCCTGAGTCTATGATTGCATCTGCTTTGCCATAAGAGACCGCTTTCAGGCAGTCGAGAGAGTCCTTCCCAAGGTAGAGTTTGATGGACGGATCATATTTACGTATTGCGTTTTCATACCAGAAACCTTTGACCACAGAGACGGTTTTACCGGAAAGGTTTTCGAGTGATTTTATTTGATGATCTTTTCTGCAGGCCATGACCGGCAGGTCTTCATTGACCGGTCGTTGGACAAAAAGGGCAAATTTTCGTCGTTCCTTTGTTTCTACTAAATTGCCTATAAGATCAATTTTTTTACCCTGCAGCATGTTCATAAATTCGTCCCAGGTCGGGCCGCTGATATATTTGATCTTGATGTCCAGTTTGTCTGCCATGAGGTTGAGCAGGTCTATGACGTAGCCTTGTGGCTGGCCGTCCTGATAAAAGTTAAATGGTTTCCAATTCTGTTCGTTATGGGCGCGGATGATCGGGTGATCTTTCAGAAATTGTTTTTCTTCAGGAGTTAAGGAAATGGCTGCGTTGCCTTTCCTTTTAAAGTTAAGTTGAATATTCCAGCGGGCTTGAAGATCCGTCAGTTCCTGCCGGGAAAAACTTTGGAGTGCCTTATTGATGATGCTGTTGAGTTCCGGCAAGTCTTTTCGCGTGGCAATGTTTGTATAGAGGGGCTCCCCAATAGGAAAAGCCAGGTCGATATAATTCAATACGCCCATCTGCTGGGCAATGGAGAGCATGTTGCGTCCAAAAACAGCACAGTCAGCCTCTCTTGAAATGACAGCGTTGATCATTTCCCGTATCGTATTTTTGTAGATTATTTGGGGTTCTGATAGGGATTGAATCATTTTTTTGATCCTAGGGGCATTCCTCAGTGTTGCCAATCGCTTATGTCTCAAATCCTTAACCGAGTTCAGTCCCAGAGGATTTCCCGCCCCGACAATGACGATAAATTGTTCTGCCATAATGGCGTCCGAAAATAAAAGATATGTTTCCCGGTCTTTTCCCCGGACCAAAGGGAGTTGCCCTGATAAACTCCCATCTTTTACTTTTTGGTTTATTTCAAGCCAGGTGCCGTTGACAAGTTCCAGCCCCAAACCGGTTTTTTGATTGATCAATTGAATCAGGTCCGGTGCCAGGCCTGTGAGTTTGCCGTCCTTGTCGAGGATCGCGTACGGTGCAAGATCCGTGGAAGTGCCCAGGCGTATAACAGGGTGTTTGCGGATAAATGCCTGTTCTTGCTTTGTCAACTGGACGGCTCTATCAGCATGGCTGCGGTCAAATTTGACTCCGATCCAGCGGTTGGCAAGCTGGTCCCATTCTGCTTCGCTGACGGCATCCAATCCTTTCTGCAGAATAGCCTGGAGCAGTGGTTTGTCCGGCCGGATACCTAACCGAAGATCTTCCCGGCCAAAATCGCCTAACTTGAACTCATCTACAACCTTGAGATTGGTGAGGCCATTTCTGCGGATAAAGTAGTTTGATGAGGTGAGGTTTTGTATGATGGCATCCACTTTTCCATAGGCAAGTGCCTTGATTTGCTCATCCATGCCGGCAAATCTAAACAGCTTCATACCGCCCAGTTCCATCAGCTCTTTTTCGTAAAAAATATCTTTCTGGATACCGATTGATTTTCCCTGCAGACTCTGCAACCCTTTGTACGGTCCGAAATCTTCCCGGACAAAAATCGCGGTGGGGATTTCATAATATTGGGAGGTATACAGGGTGAAAGGCTCACGCTCTTTTTTGTAAGAGATGTCGGTGATGACATCTACTTGTCGGTTCTTAAAATTTTCCAGATTGTCCGTCCAAAGCCCGATTTTTTTATCGAACTGCAATCCGGTTTGGTTCGCCAGAAGCTTGAGCAGGTCATTGACATACCCTTTGTGCTTTCCATCCTCCACATATGAAATGGGCGCATTGTCCGGTAAAATGGCGATGCTGGCCGTTGGATGCTCCTTTAGGAAGACTTGTTCATTTTCTGTGAAAGGAGGGCGGGGTTCAGCAAAACTTTTGTTTGGGAGCGCATTCAGTATAATCAGAAAAGCAAACGCAACTAATCGATGATACAATGACTTTTTCATTCAGTCTCCACAGATCGGACCCCTCTTGATATTAAAATGATTGGGTCGCTAAATTTAGCATTGCCAGGATAAATTGTCATGGGGTCCTTAATTTCGATAGTATATTGTTAATTCATAAAAAGTGAAACTAAAAAACAAATAAGTGATCCTAAGGCGGATAATTAGCGTATCAAGATTCAGGGTTTTTGGATTTCAGTTTTAATAATTTGAAAATGTGCCCAGATGAGGTATAGTCCTGCCTCACAAGATAATTATATTAATTTTACGGGATATTCCCCTAAAGAAAATAAAAGGCGTAATTTTATGGATTTTAACCCCTGTATGAAACACCAGGTGGTCAGAAAAACGGTACGGGAATTTGCTGAAAACGAGATCGGACCCCATGCCGGAAACCTGGACAGGGAAGGGCGCTTCCCAGCTGAAATTGTTGAAAAGATGGGGCTTTTGAATTATTTCGGCCTCCAGGTGCCGCCGTCTTTAGGCGGGGCCGGTCTTGACACCATCTCCTATGCCATTGTGATTGAGGAATTGTCCAGGGTATGTGCCGCACTTGGACTTTGCGTGTCTGTTCACAACAGTGTGGGGCTGTATCCTATTCTAAGGTTTGGTACGGATGAGCAAATTGCCCGCTTTGTCCCGGATATGGCATCTGGAAAGCATATCGGTGCATTCTGCCTGACCGAAGCCAATGCCGGTTCCGATGCCGGCGGCGTAGAGACCACGGCAGCAAAGACGGATGAAGGCTATACCATCAACGGCACAAAGATTTTCGTCACCAATGGCGGGGTATGTGATGTGGTTCTGGTATTTGCCTTGGACACAGGCAGCCAGGGACCGTCCCGGCCCAATGTTTTTATTGTGGAAAAGACACGTCCCGGATTCAGCGTGGGCGAAATAGAGGATCTGTGCGGCATGCGGGCCAATCCGGTTTCGTCCCTGTTTTTTGAGGATTGCCGGATTCCTGAAACCAATCTTCTTGGCAAGCCGGGCCAGGGCCTGAAAATAGGCTTGACTGCCTTGGATACCGGCCGTATCGGTATTGCGGCCCAGGCGTTAGGAATTGCCCAGGCAGCATTTGAAGCGGCATTGAGTTATGCCAAGGAGCGACGGCAGTTCAACAGTCCTTTGACAAAATTTCAAACCATCCAGAATTATCTGGCAGATATGGCCACGTCCATTGAATCTTCGCGTCTGCTTTTGTACCGGGCGGCGGCGGCCAAGGATAAAGGTGAAGATTTTGGGGCCCAGTCGGCCATGGCTAAGCTGTCCTGCAGTGAAACAGCCCGCACAGTGACGGATCTGGCCGTTCAGATCCACGGCGGATACGGATACTCCAGGGAATATGATGTGGAACGTTACTTCAGGGAAGCCAAGGTGACCCAGATTTACGAGGGCACCAGTGAAGTGCAGAAAATGGTCATCGCAAGGCATCTGATTACCCAGCCCAGTTAAGGAATAATACTTAGATATGGAAAATAACTCTCTTGATATCATTGTATGTATCAAACAGGTGCCCATGGTGTCCGAACTGCCCTGGAACTCCAAAACCGGCACCCTGAAACGGGAACTGGCCCAGGGCATGATGGACCCTGCTTCACGCCTTGCCCTGGAAGCCGGACTTCGCCTGAAAAGGGCAGAGCAGTCGGATGATCGTAGTATCCGGGTGACCGCATTGACCATGGGACCGCCCATGGCCGAGGAGGTGCTTCACCAGGCCGTAGCCCTGGGCGCAGACCATGGGGTACTGCTCTCGGACCGGAAAATGGCCGGGGCCGATACCAATCTTACCTCTTTTATTCTTGGCCGGTATATAAAGATGTTTAAACCGGATACCGGTCTTGTGCTGTGCGGCGCCCAAACCAGTGACAGCGAGACGGCCCAGGTCGGTCCCCAGTTGGCCTGTGAACTGGATTTCCCGGCCATCGGCTGGGCATCGGATATCCGACTGATGCAAAGAACACTTGTAGTCACCCGGCTGGTGGATGATTTTATGGAAACCTTGGAGATGGATCTGCCGGGCCTTGTCACCATTGATCTGGGCGCATTTGTTCCCCGTTATGCCGGACTTGCCGGCGTGGCCCAGGCCTTTGCCTCTCCCAGAATTGAGGTTGTGGATGCCGATCGCCTGGAACTTGACAAGGATTTTAATGCGCTTAAGGATTCGCCCACCCGTATTCTGGATGTGTTTTCGCCTGCCACCCAAAAGGAGAGCCGGGTGCTCAAGGGTGCGGCGAAAACCGTGGTGGACCAGCTGTTTACGGATTATGGAAAAATTATCAGTTCTGCCATGGGCAAGGATTTGAAAAAGAAATGAGGCGGCAAATGTCAAAAAATTCAACCGGCAAAGATATCTGGGTGCTTGGCGATTATCGAAACTATTTTAAAAACCGGGTCACGCTCCAGATCCTGGCCAGGGCCAGGGCCCTGGCCGCAAAAACAGGTGGTCGGGTGTGCGGCGTGGTGTTTGGCCATGATGTGGGAGGATATACAGGGGAATATATCGCCCATGGTGCGGACCGGGTTTATGTGATTGATCATCCGAGGCTTAAATCCTATGGTATTGAGACTTTTACCAACCTGTTGATACGGCTGGCCCGGGACATGCAGCCGGATATCATCCTGATCGGGGCCACCCGGTTCGGCCAGGAGGTGGCACCCCGGGTGGCAAAAAAACTGAACACCGGGCTTACCGCCGACTGTATTGATCTCGACATAGACGATAAACAACGGCTTATCCAGATCGCACCATCCTTTGGGGGCAACCTCATTGCACGGATACTCACGCCCAAGGCCCGGCCTCAGATGGCAACGGTGCGGCCCGGCACCTTCCATGAACTGCCCCATGATGATACGGCCCAAGGCGAGGTGGTCACACTTGAACTGCCGGAAGATTTGCCCACCGAGCGGGTCCGCTGCACGCATTCGGAGTACCGGCCTGTCAAAGCCTTGGGCGTTGAAAAGGCGGATATTGTGATCACCGGGGGCAGGGGCATGGGGTCCAAGGGTAAATTTAAAAAATTGTTTGACCTGGCAGGTCTCTTAAATGCCGAGGTCGGGGCCACCCGTCCTGTTGTCTATGCCGGATGGGTGGACCACGAGGCCCTGGTGGGCCAGGCCGGTAAACATATCCGGCCCAAGGTGCTCTTCTCCTTTGGTATCTCAGGGGCCATCCAGCATACGGCTGCGCTCATGGATGCTGATTTCATTGTGGCTGTGAACAAAAATCCCGATGCTATGATGATGAAACTTGCTGATGTGGCCATTGTAGCCGATGCCAACCAGGTCTGCTCCGGGATTATCCGGGCCCTGAAAGAAAAGATACGGGATTGATAGTTTTGACGACATTGTCTTGAATTATGCAAGATCTAACTTATACTAACAGTTATGGGTCTCAGGGATGATCCAAACACCTAAACCGAATTATAATAAAACATGCAAGGAGATATTTAGATGATAAATGTTACTAAGCCTGCCCAGGAGCAGGTCAGACTATATTTTGAAGGCAAAGACATTGTGCCCATCAGAATTTTTCTCAATAGCGCCGGGTGCGGCGGCCCAAGCCTTGCCATGGCTTTGGACGAGAAAAAAGAGACCGATGCCGTGTTTACCTTTGATGATGTGGAATACATCATGGATAAAGATCTGCTGGAAAAGGCAAGTCCCGTGGATGTTGATTTTGAAGGTATGGGCTTTCGCCTTGAATCCAGCATAAAACCGCCTGAAGGCTGTACTGGGTGCGGCGGCGGAACATGCTGTGGCTAATTAGTGATTGAACGAAAAGTCACCCACCTGCGGCGTTGCATAAAAATTTGAAATCCTCACAACCGTGAGGTTGCTCCGGTTTCAAAATTTTTATGCGCCTTGCATCTGGGCAACTTTTCGCCCAATCACGGGTTTCCGGTCAGGCACTAATTAAAAACTAAAGTCCGAGTTTTTAGGCTTGGCTATAATCTCGTCTACGTTATAAAATTTTCGGGACTTAGCTTTCAGTTCGTGCCTGTTTAATTGAAGGCGCATCTATATTGTGTTTTAATAGACTGCGCCTCCATCCTTTGGTCAGCTGGTATGCCTTGTAAATAAAGAGTGTTACTTAGCCATCGGTTGGACTTTTTACAGGACCATCAAAATTAAACCTAAAAATTAAATTTGACCCGTAAGTTTACGGGCAAATTCACACGCCTGGTCTTTGACTGCAGCATCCATTTGATCCGGGGTTGAGCATCCACCCACAAACAATTCTGCAGCATTGATTGATTTGTGGTATTTCTGCATCCTGCCGAATGCCGTGAATGCTTCGGCTGCATTGTTGTCAAACGGCCCACCGCCTGTCATCAAAAGTCCCTGGCGCTGGCCCTCTACAAGGGAAATATGTTCCGGTGCGGTGGCATACAGACTGTACGTGCGGTCAATGACGGATTTAAGCTGGGCATTTACGCCCCAGAAATACAAAGGGGAAGAAAATACAACCGCCTGGGCCTTGATCATTTTTCCCATGATTTCGGGCATATCATCCTTTTGGATACAGCCCGGGGCATCCAGTGTCTGTTTGCACTTTCCACAGCCCATGCACCCTTTTAGATTTTTTGAGTGCAGGTAAACCGTTTCCACATCATGGCCAAGATCCGTCAGTTCAGCGTTCACCCATTCCAGTACCTTTGCCGTGTTTCCATTCTTTTTGGCGCCTCCCTGCAACAACAGTATGTTCATTTTTATCTCCTTGTTTCTGAACGGTACTCAGTATAATTTTCGTATCACAAATTAGATCAATAACAGCACTTGTCAATGCGAAAAAAGGTTATCCGTAGACATCGATCCGGGGCAAAGGATTGACTTTTTTTTTAATCGCCCGCATATTCAATTTAATTGTAACGGTTTCGGATGCAGGCGGGCAAGGTTGGGGACCACTCTTTTTGAAACCATCTTTC
The DNA here is from genome assembly GCF_000373985.1 of Desulfobacter curvatus DSM 3379. Taxonomy (GTDB): domain Bacteria; phylum Desulfobacterota; class Desulfobacteria; order Desulfobacterales; family Desulfobacteraceae; genus Desulfobacter; species Desulfobacter curvatus. Next base: position 11,759 of record NZ_KB893058.1, on the reverse strand, counting down.
ACCTTTCCTGTACAGGGAAAGCCGGCAAGAATTAAAAAGGCTTCCAACATACCTAAATTACGTCACCGTTCATCACTTTACTTTATGCTATACAACAACACAAGGGGCGTTCATGAAAACCGATGTAACACTAAAAATTGCAGGCGCGGCGGGGCAGGGCATTCAAACCATTGGCGATCTGCTCTCCGAAGTGTGTCACCAAAGCGGGTTGTTTACCTTCTCTGTGGATGATTTTGAATCACGGGTCAGGGGGGGGCACAATTTTAATCTACTGAGGCTCAGCGACAAGGAACTTACCGCCCCGGGCAACAGGCTTGATCTCCTTGTCTGCATCAACAAAAATGCCTATGAGCTGCATAAAGATGAGTTGCGATCCGGCGGCATTGCCATTATTAACGCAGATGAGCCCGGGACAAAAGACAAGACGCGCTTTGAAATCCCTTTGCAAAAACTGGCAGAAGAAGCCGGGGGTAAAATTACCGCCAATACTGTTGCTGCCGGTGCCGTTCTTGCCATTCTCGGCGCACCTTCAAGTCTGCTGGCCGATGTGTTAGAAAAGCGGTTTGCCGCCAAGGGCGAGAAAATCGTGGCGCTTAATGTTGCAGCGGCAAAAAAAGGCTTTGATGCGGCAAAGGGCTTAAGCCAGGACACCGGGTTCAATTGGGAGGCAAAAAAGAGCAATAATATTGTTCTCAGCGGGGCCAAGGCTGCAGGCTTGGGTGCTCTGGCTGCAGACTGCCGGTTTTTCCCCTTTTACCCCATGAGTCCGGCAACAGGTGTCGTCTCCAGTGTGATTCCTTATTCCAAGAAACTTCCTGTGGTCGTTGAACAGGCAGAAGATGAGATTTCCGCCGTCATGATGGCCATTGGCGCTTCCTTTGCCGGTGTCCGGGCCATGACAGCAACCTCGGGCGGCGGTTTTTGTCTGATGACCGAAGGATTAGGGCTTGCCGGGATGACGGAAACGCCGCTGGTGATCGTCAATGCCCAGCGTCCGGGACCTGCCACAGGGCTGCCCACCCGGACCGGCCAGGCAGATCTGCTTTTTTCCGTCCATGCCTCCCAGGATGAATTTCCACGGTTTATTTTTGCGCCGGGTACACCGGTTGAGACCTATAAGACCATGAAGCGGGCCTTTCATCTGGCTGAAAAATATCAAGTTCCGGTCATTGTTCTGCTTGACCAGTTCCTGGCCAACTCCAGGGTGACCGAAATTAACACGCTTTCCGTGGATCCTGACATTGAACGTTTTTATGAACAAAACAACAATGGCAGCGACGATGCTCCCTATTTGCGGTATGCGCCGGCACAAGACGGGATCTCTCCCCAAAGAGTCCCCTGTTCAGGTCCGGGGCTGGTCCGGGTTACGGGCAATGAGCATGATCCCGAAGGACACATCAGTGAAAATGCCGAAAACAAAATTGCCATGACACAAAAACGTGCGGCAAAGCTGCCTGCCATGATCAAAGAGATGGAAGCCCCCTTCCTGGTGAACCCGACTGCTCCGGTGTATCTTGTGGGGTGGGGCTCCACACGGGGAAATATTCTGGAAGCGGTTGAACGGCTTCGAGCCCAGGGCATGGAGGTCGGGGCTGCCGTGTTCAAGGATCTGTGGCCCATGGACCGTAAAACCATTGGGGATATGCTGGGTGATAAAAAATTGATCATGGTGGAGCAAAATGAGTCCGGTCAGTTAGGCCGCCTGCTGTCCCAGGAAGCCGGTATCAGTGCATCTTACACCATATCCAAATATGACGGCAGACCTTTTTTCCCGGATTATATTGTTCAAAAGGCAAAGGAGCTTGTGAAATAATGATTACCTCAAAAGATTTTAACTGTAATTTCGAAAACAAATGGTGCCCGGGATGTGGTAATTTTCAGATCCTTGCCGCGATGAAAAATGCCTTTGCCCAACAACAGATCCCGCCTGAAAAGCTTACACTGATTTCCGGTATCGGCCAGGCCGGAAAAACACCGCATTTTCTTAAATGCAATATGTTCCATGGGCTTCACGGCAGAGCACTTCCCCTTGCAACAGGAACAAAGATCGCCAATAACGATCTTACGGTGGTGGTTAATGGCGGGGACGGCGACTGTTATGGAGAAGGTGGAAACCACTTTCTGGCGGCCATTCGGCGAAATATCGACATTACGCTTCTGGTGCATAACAACCAGATTTACGGGTTGACCAAGGGCCAGGCCTCTCCCACGTCAAGCCTGGGCATGACCACAAAACTGCAGGTCAACGGCACCCCCTCATCTCAATTTTCGTCATTGGGTATTGCATTGGCTGCCGGGGCCGGATTTGTGGCAAGGGGGCTGTCCGGAGAGCCGGAACATTTGACGGAACTGATCGTCAAAGCCATGAACTACAAGGGCTTTTCTATGGTGGATATTCTACAGCCATGTGTGTCCTTTAACAAAATAAACACCTTGAGCTGGTATAAAGAGCGGGCGTACAAACTTGAGGATACGGACCATGATCCCCAGGACCTTGCAAAGGCATTTAAGCTGGCCCAGGAATGGGAAAACAGCCTGCCGTTAGGCGTGTTGTACGAAGTTGCCGGCACACCATTCCACGAACGGGTTCCCAATCTTAAGGCAAGCGCCCTTGCCGCACATAACTATAACAGCAAGCTGACGGCAGACACCCTTTTACAAAACCTATAGTGAAACAGGAGAGATCATCTGATATGACTATCTGGCAATGCACCATGTGCTTTACTACGATGGACCAGGAAGAACAGCCTGAACAGTGCAGCGTTTGCGGATCTGACAACCGCGTTATCCTTGATAAGGAAACGGTTCCCGAAACCCTTGAAGCGGTCCGGGACAGGGCAAGAAAAAACCTTAAAGGGTTTTGTGCGGCCTACCCCGCCTGTGACGGCAACTTTGATAAAATCTGCCAGAAAGAGGCCTATGGCAAACCCATCGGCTTCGGTGGTGCCGGTGCCGGCTTCTCTTTTCGGGCAAATGTGGCGGCCCTTGAGGCGGTGCGCTTTAAATTGAGGGTAGTGGGGGAACATACCGAACCGGACACCTCTTGTACATTTTTAGGTACAAAACTTGATTTCCCGGTTATGGGCGCTTCCACGGCAGGTGCCGAGCGCTACGGCAATGCCATCAGTGAAGAAGATTTCTGCAGGGCCACAATCCGGGGCTGTAAAGATGCCGGCACCATGGCCTGGCGGGGAGACACCTTTTTTTATACCCCAGAGAACAATCCGGCGCTTCGCGCCATTAAAAAAGAAGGCTTGCCGGCCGTGCCCATCTTCAAACCCAGATCCCAGGATGTGCTTAAACAATTCATCCACAGGGCTGAAGAGCTGGGATGTCCTGCGGTTGGTGTAGATCTTGACGGCTGCGGGTCCACCATCATGGCCCGGCATAATCAGCCGGTATTCCGCAAGAGCGTGAAGGATATCAAGGAATTGGTCCAGGCCACGTCTCTGCCCTTTATTGCCAAGGGGATTATGACGGTGGAGGATGCCGTCAGCTGTGCAGATGCCGGCGTCAAGGTAGTCAGTGTCTCAAACCACGGTGGCCGGGTGCTTGATGCAACGCCGGGAACGGCCGAAGTGCTTCCCGACATTGCCAAACAGCTTAAAGGTCAGGTCATTATCACGGCAGACGGAGGCGTAAGGACCGGATATGACGTGCTCAAGATGCTGGCACTGGGTGCGGACTTTGTTTTGCTTGGCAGGGATGTGATCCGGGCGGCTGTAGGTGCAGGTTCACTAGGTGTAAGAATACATATGGAACATATTCAAAAGATATTGAAAAAAGCCATGTTTATGACCGGGGTCAGCACTATTTCCGATATTGATTCATCAATACTGTGCTGAGAAATGTATAGGGTTTGAACGCAAAGTCACCTATCTGCGCTTTGCATCCGGGCAATTTTGCGTTCAAACACGGGTTCCCGTTCAGTTGTCAAGTTTCATTCGGGACAGGTAAATCCATCAAACCGTGAAATTATCCACCATCTCCTTGAGCTTTGCGGCAAGCTCGGAAAGTGTCCCTGCGCTTGTGCTGATCTGACGGGTGGTGTCCGAAACCTCTTGGATGGATTGATCCAGTTCACCCATATTCCGGTTGATATCAGTTGCAGCGGATGATGTTTTTGCGACATTGGCATTTACTTCCTGAAGTGCATTGGCCCCCTGGGAGACATTTTCATCAATTTCAGCGATGGTTTCGGTCTGTTCCTCCACTGTCATGGCAATGGTCGAAACAATATCGTTCACCTGGTTGATCACATCGGTGATGTTTTGGATCTCGCCGACTGCAGAAGAGGTGGAAATTTTCCGTGCTTCACCCGTGTTTTTGGAGATCCCCATTATAGTGGTGTTGATCTGTGAGGTGGATGCCGCAATCTGTTGGGTGTTGGTGGTCAACTCCTCCATTGCTGCTGCGACTGCATCCATATCGGAACTCATTTCATCCGATAGGCCCTTGGCCTTGTCAATTCTCTCGGAAGAGTCTTCCGATTTTCCGGAAAGCAGTTCCGCTACCTGGTTCATATTGTTGGATGCGCTATCGAGTTCCCCGGCTCCCTTGTTTATATCTTTTACAGCCAAATGAAAAAATTTCACAAATCCGTTGAGGCTTTTGGAGAGCCTTCCGATTTCGTCCGGGTCGGCCCCCTGTTTTTCCCACCTGGCAAATCTCTTTGTAAGGTCCCCGTATCTCAAAGCCTGGGCGATTTCGCTGGATTTGTCCAGTCGGCTTACGATCTTTCGGATTACGATAATGCTCAAGACCATCAGGAAAAATCCCGCGCCGATGGCCACGGCTTGAAAGATGATTAGCTGACGGACCCTTTCTTCAGACTGTTTTTGCATCATTCCCACTGCGATGTTCATCCATTTAAGCAGGGGCATATTATGGGTCTCGATAAATGCCAGAGCCTTTAATACTGCAATGCAAACAACAAGTCTATAACACGGCGACTTTTTTATAGATTTCTTCCATTTTGGAGAATATGCCTTCCCAGGTATAGGCACAGGTTATCCTGTTGACTTGGTCAAGGTCAGGCTGCCGGTTTTGATCCGCCTTTGTAATGCTGATTTTCAGAGCATGGGCAAGGGCCTGTTCCAGGGCCGGCATATCTTTTTGAAACGGTGTGTCCACGGTTTCAAGGGCCGGCAGTTCCAAAAGATTGACCATGCCAGACCGGGTCTCTTCAAATATTTCCCGGGTCCCCGGCAGGGCGGTGGTCAATATCCTGCAGCCGGAAGAGAGTGCTTCCATGAGCACCAGGGGAAGGCCTTCGAAAAACGAAGGCAGAACAAAGAGATGCGCCCCTCGCAAGAGCCGGGCAAGGCTTTCATGGGACAAGGGACCATGAACCGTTACCCGGCCACCCAGGTCTGGGGCCAGTGCCAGACATTCCTCTTTTTCCCGGCCGGTACCGGCGCCTGCCAGGTGCAGGCAATAATCCGGGCCCGTCACTTTTTTCAACGCAGCAAGCAGCCAGGGCACACCCTTGGCCCGGCTCAGTTTGCCTGCATACACGATTTGTACAGGACCTTTTTCAGGCTTTGGCTCAAAATAGAATAATTCTTTTTCAAATCCTGCACCCACCACATGCAGTTTTTCCGGATCTATCCTGTGAATATCCATAATCTGCTGCCTCTGGTGCCGGCTCAGGCATAAAACAGCGTCGATATCTGCCATAGCATCTTCAATAGCCAGGTTCAACCCTGCGCATAGAACATGCTGGCGAAGGCATGTGCCGTGGCAGGAGGTGACCATGGGCAGATCATGAAAAATCTGTCTGGCTGTTTTTGACACAATCCAAAGATGGTGGGTATGGATCAGATCCGGACAAAATTTTTTTTGTGCCCTTTGGAGGGCCTGTCTGAATGCGGTTTCATACCGGCAAAGCTGGTCCTTGTTCATTGAAGAAAAAACCGTGCTGGGGTAGGGCATAACATCGCTCATGCCCGGAAGCCTGAAGTCAAGCCACCCATGGTTAAACCGGACAAATTCAATATGATCCGGGGGTAACAAGGACGGATCTAATTTAAAGTTATCCTGGATGCCCGCCACAAGAAAGTTTTCATGCCCCCTGGCAGAAGATTGTCGGATAATGGCCTGGACCGTCTTTCCTGAGCCTGTGAAATCAGGCATCTGGCTTAAAATATGAAGAATTTTCATAAAGAAAAAATTTTCAATGATCTCTTAACGGAATTTTCAAGATCTGGTCAACATGTATAACCGCCTTTTTCCCAAGACCGTTCAATGCGATCAGATCTTTAAGAGATACCTTGTAGGCATTGGCAATGCTGCCGGCGGTATCCCCCCTGACCACCCGGTGAAAGGGGGTGGTTTTCTGGGCCGTGCGGTATAGGGTTTTGATGGTTTTGTCCAGCAGATCCGAAGATATATGTTTGGGCAGATACAGGGTTTGCCCCGGCGGGATGTATTTTTTGCCGTCAAAGACCGGTTTTCTCAAAGCCGGGTTCATACCCTGCAACATTTTCAGATCCAACGGCAATGTGCGGACAAGATCTGTTGCTGCCACGAATCCTTTTACCTCGTACCGGGTCTGCTGTCCGGGTTTGTCCAGGGTAATATTACCGTAATATTGAACATAATTTTTCGCTACCTGGCGGGCTGCGATAAATTCTGGATAAAAATTGCGTGAGGCAAATCTAAAGGAGCGGCTGCTGTAATTGGTGTATATGGCAGGATAGGTCTTGTGCTTGTCTTTTGCCCGGGACATGCCGTGAAGGCCGTGGTTGTAAGCTGTAATGGCCATAGGCCAGTTTTGAAGCCTTTCATAATTTTTTTTCAGAAGCCGGGCTGCGCCATGGGTGGCGGCAACGGGGTCCAGGCGCTGATCCACCACATGGTTGATATCCATGAACAACTTGCCTGTATAGTGGGTAAACTGCCATAGGCCTGCAGCCCCACATTTTGAATAGGTCCGGACATCATAGGCTGATTCCAGGCACGGCAGGTAGGCCAGATCCTCGGGCAGGCCATAAGATTTCAATATGCCTTTAAACTCATCTATCAAAGCCCCTGAACGGATTACCCCTTCCATGAAATGCTCTTTTAGTCCGGTTTGTACCCTAAGCCTTTTGGCAGCCTGCCTGAACGCCACCGGTTTGGTCTGTGGTGGGAACAGTGCCGCCACTTTTTTTTCCATGGGTGTTTGCGGGGCACTGCCCTTGGAAAGGGCCAGCAAAATGGCCCTATATTTTTCAATGGCCTTTTTTTTGGTTGCCTTGTTTGCCCGGGCAGCTTCCCTGTTCTTGGCAGGATTAAGCTTGAGCTGCTCATAAATTCTGGACAGGTCACCCATATCGTGGACCAGGGCCTGGCCCCGGCTGTATTTGGTAAACACATCGGTCCAAAATGTTACATTGGGTTTGATCAGGTCATAAACCGGAAAAAGTTCCGCTTTTCCGGAGGGGAGTGTGTGCTGTGCTGCCTGGCAGACCGAACCGGCAAAGCCATACATAAGGATTATCGTAAGGCTGACAGATAAATAGACCCATTGTCTAAGAAAATAGGACATAATCACTCCAAAAGAAAAAAGAGGTTGACGAATTTATTCAATAGGTAATTTTATCATATCAGCTTTTGGTTTTAAATAATTTTGATAGACCTAAATTCGGTTTACCGGTATATTGGCCAGCTTTTCTTCCCAATAGTTATCTATCAATTCTTTGTATTTCTCCTGGGGATAGCTTCTGCCGCAGTCGTCGCAGCATATGATAACATGGGGGCAGGCGCGTCTGACAACAAGCTGTCCGCCGCATGACAGGCAGTGTTTAGTTGATTTTTCCATTTTTTATTCCTTTATTTTTGTTCGACAGGCTGTTGCGGAATAGAAAAATTTTTCAGAATTTATTTCTTTAAACGCAGAAATTGGAAAAATTGGCATTCTGTGACAGCCTGTCCATCGGGCCTCTTTCTTTTTCTTTCGGGATAACATAAAACAGGCAGACTTGAAATATTTTAAGTCAGGATACCTGGATTCTTTTTCCCTGGGATTCAGAATCCAGATTTGTAGCCCCCATTGCCGGGACGGGAAGTGAGAATTGATCGACCATTATCCCAACGTTGCATAATGTGCCCGGTATGCGCGAAAACTATTTATAATTTAAATTAAGATTTAAAAATCATATTGCCATAATCAATTGGATAAAAAATTTCATGGATGACAAAAAAAACGTTAAATGGATAATAAATCTTGTTTTGTGTGGAATCTGTTATGAATAATGAAGTGTATGGAATGTATAGGAGGTTGCCGGGCCATGGCTAAAAATTTTTTTTCTACCCGCGTCGGTATCATTATTGTCGGCGCTGTGATCGGAATACTTGCCGCTGTTTTACAGAAACTTGGAAATCCGGGAAATATGGGAATCTGCGTCGCCTGTTTTGAACGGGATATCGCGGGGGCCATCGGGTTGCACAGGGCTGGTGTCGTTCAGTATATCCGCCCTGAAATTATCGGATTTGTGCTGGGATCTCTGGTTGCGGCCTACAGCTTTAAGGAGTTTAAGCCAAGGTGCGGATCAGCGCCCATGGTTCGGTTTGTCCTGGGTGTTTTTGCCATGATCGGTGCACTGGTTTTTCTGGGTTGCCCCTGGCGGGCCGTCCTTCGTCTGGCCGGCGGTGACCTGAATGCCGTTTTGGGAATCCTGGGTTTAGGCTTCGGGGTATGGATCGGGGTGATGTTTTTGAAAAACGGATACAACCTGGGACGCTCCCAGGCCACCCATACCGGTGCCGGATGGATGTTGCCCCTGGTGATGCTGGGTCTTCTGATTCTCATGTTCATCTACCCCCAAGTGTCAGGGGAAGGCAAAAGCGGCGTGTTGTTCTACAGCCTCAAAGGGCCCGGAGCCATGCATGCACCGTTGCTGATCTCCCTTGTGGTGGGTTTGGGTATTGGATTTTTGGCCCAGCGCAGCCGGTTCTGCACCATGGGGGCGCTTCGTGATCTGATTCTGTTCGGCCAGACCCATCTGCTGTCCGGCTTTTTATCCCTTTTGATCTGTGCCTGTGTTGCCAATGTTGTTCTCGGCCAATTTCACGTCGGATTTACAGGCCAGCCCGTGGCCCATAACCTTCATCTCTGGAACTTTCTGGGCATGGCCCTGGCCGGACTGGCCTTTGCCCTGGCAGGCGGTTGCCCCGGGCGACAGCTTTTCCTGGCCGGTGAAGGGGATTCCGATGCTTCCGTCTTTGTACTGGGAATGATTGCCGGTGCAGCCTTTTCCCATAATTTCGGGCTGGCAAGCTCTCCCAAGGGCCTTGGACCCCACGGTATTGCAGCAGTTATGGTCGGATTCATCGTTTGTCTGTTCATCGGATTTGCCATGAGAAAAAAAATTGCCGCTTAATTTAAATAACGGCCATGGGCCGACCTGGTCTATCAACACCCAGACTCACCCCACAATAAACAATGAAAGTAATTCAACAAGTTATTGAGACTTTCATATTAAAAATAAGGAAGATATGATGAGCAAAATAGTCGACGCAAGGGGCCTTTCCTGCCCCCAGCCGGTACTGATGACCCTGGATGCCATAAAATCCGGAACGGATAGTGAACTTGAAGTTATCGTGGACAACATGGCTTCCAGAGAGAATGTGGTCCGGGCTGCAGAGAGCAAAGGCTGGAACGTTTCTGATATCAAGGATAACGCCGGCGATACCCAGATTTTTATCCGAAAAGGATAATATCTGTGTTTAAACGCGTATTCCGCCTGTTTAACCGTGCACAAAAGGATGAGTCCCGGAAGGTAAAGGAAGATCTGGGTATCCTGGTATTTGAGAATACATCCGAAGTGATTCAGGCGGAAGATTTTTTAAAATCCAGGGGGTGGGAGATCAAGGTAATGGGACCTCCTCCCGGGGTCCAAAGCGGGTGCGATCTGGTGATTCAGTTTCCCCTCATTGAAAAGCTGATGTTGACCAGACAGCTTGACGACGCAGGACTTCCGCCCTTAGAAGTGGTACCTGTGACCCACCCCCTGCTTAAACCCGTGGACCTTTTTCATACCAAGGATTTTGGCGATTACCTCATGGTCCGGGCCGCCAACATGAAAATTACCATTGAAAAGCAAACAAAAATTATCGTGAATATTTCAGGCGGGGGGTGCCCGGATGTTCCCTACCTTGCGTGTGAAATGGTGGGAAGACATCTGGATGAGGCGCCAAGACCCGGCAAAATCGGGCATACACTTTGCGGCTATGCCCTGGAACTGGCCCATAAGGAGATGATCCGCCAATGCTCCTGATTGTGGGCACCGTGCCGGATGAGACCTTTCCGTTAACCTTGGGTACGCCCGTCCTGGACGGCGCCGACATGATCATCAATGACATTCGTGTGCCTGTGAACCGGGGAACACCGGCTCTGGTGGGCGCTGTCCTGGCCGCCTGTCAAGTGCTTGGAACCATGCCGGTGGAAACCGCTCTAATTGGTGACATCGGCACCGGCAAGGGCAGCCGGAAACTTTATGAATACCTATCCCGGGAACTGCCGGGGATGGCGGTATCCACCCTGGCGTTTCATTACCTTCAACCCGATGTCGACTGGCACAATAAAGTCCTTTTTGCCGTGGAAGAGATGGAAAAAAGGCCAGTTCTCATAGCGGATGCCGGTTTCATGTACGCGGCCAAGATGAGCGGCCAGGCTCAGGACTATGACCTTTTTACCCCGGATGTGGGGGAACTCTCCTTTCTGGCAGACGAAACTGCGCCCCATCCGTTTTACACCAGAGGCTTCATTCTGCACCAGGACAACCAGGTGCCGGATCTCATTGCCCGGGCCTATGAACATAAAAACGGCGCCCGCCACCTGTTAGTCAAGGGCAGTGTCGATTATGTGGTGGCCGGCGGTGAAATTAAGGAACAGATCAGTAAACCGGCTGCCGAAGCCATGGAGGCCATGGGCGGCACCGGGGATACTCTGACCGGGCTTGCCTGCGCTTTGGTCGAATCCGGGAAAAGCATCCCGGAGGCCTGCCTCATTGCAGCGCGTGTCAATCGAATGGCCGGCGTATATGCCGGCCCGACACCCGCCTCACAGGTGATGGACATTATTTTGCAAATTCCCAAAGCCTTGGCCGGGGTTCTGGAAGGTCCCGGCAAGCAATTATAAAATGGTGAAAAAATGACGGATAAATCAAAGAACGACCCTCCGACCGGCACCATTGAGCCCGGTATGACCGTACTGGACATTGTTTCAACCTACAGTGCCACCCAGGACGTGTTCAAGCGCTGGGATGCCAAAGCAGGGGAGTGCATCTGCTGTAACGCGCTTTTTGACCCCCTTGAAACGGTTGCCGAAAAATATAATCTGGATCTGACTGCCTTGGTTCAGGAGTTAAGAAATGCCGTCTCTATGTAGTTTGGTGTCAGCCAAACCTCAGAGAGTACAGAGTTTTAAGTGATGCGCCCGGAAATTCAATTCAATGGCTCTGCTTTTTTGCTGCAGATTCTCATGTATTTTTGTTTCAGGTTTTTTTTATTATATGAAACACTCCCCTCAAAAAAGGGAATAGCGTTCCATTGGTTGTATGGCTTTTTGTTCCACAACACTTTTATTACCGTTACAAATTGAAGGTATCAAATCAATAAAGCTATCTCTTTCGGATAACAATTCAAGCACAGAAGACAACTTTTTAAATCATCAGCGGCGGTCGGTTTATACTATAAAAGTTTTATATACGTGGTACCTCTTCATGGAAGTCCAACAGTTCGTTGTGCAAAAAACCGACCAGTCATGTTATATT
>NZ_KB893057.1 GCF_000373985.1 Desulfobacter curvatus DSM 3379 | reverse complement strand
GGCCGACCTTTTATTATTTATGCGTCAGCACTGAACACTTCACCGATCGCTTGACACAACTCTTTTTTCGAGTTATCTTCTAAATTGAAAGTATTCAATTTAGAAGATACAAGCTTCTACAGAAGGACCTCTTCGGCGCCCACCGACGAGGTTTTTTTGTTTTTAGAGGTTACCTTTCTTTAAAAATAAGTTTCTTCTCCATAAAAAAAATTTTATAATGAAGTGTTTTAAAAAAAGGATTTAAGACAGGTGATCCGGGATCTTTTCCAGACCACCACTTAAGGAGAGCCCAAATAAAAAAAGGGCTCAGAAGAAAAGAATTCTTCTAAGCCCTAAAAATCTGGGTTGGAGGCGGCTCCCGGATTTGAACCGGGGAATAACGGCTTTGCAGGCCGTCGCCTTACCCCTTGGCTAAGCCGCCATGTGGAGCGGGAAACGGGATTTGAACCCGCGACTTCGACCTTGGCAAGGTCGCACTCTACCACTGAGTTATTCCCGCTCAGCAACAGGAAATACTTATAGAGGGATGTGCTGCTTTTGTCAATGACAATTTTAAAAACATCCTTATTTTTTCAACAATACCACATACTATTTATTCTTTTTGTTCCAGTCTGAAAGGAAGGACTCAATGCCCTTGTCGGTCATATGGTGTGCGGCCAATTTCTTAAGCACACCATAGGGGATTGTGGCAATATCCGCACCCATCAAGGCCGACTGCAGCACGTGGAGCTGACTTCTCACCGATGCCACAATAATCTGTGTGTCAAAGTCATAATTGGTAAAAATCTGAACGATTTCCTCGATAAGCCCCATGCCTTCCTGGGCCAGGTCATCAAGGCGACCCACAAAGGGCGAGACATAGGTTGCTCCGGCTTTGGCCGCCATCAGGGCCTGGAGCGCTGAAAACACCAGGGTCACATTGGTTTTAATGCCTTCGGCGGATAATGTTTTAACCGCCTTAAGCCCTTCCACGGTCATGGGGATTTTCACGGCAATGTTATCGGCAATTTTTACAAGTTCCCGGGCTTCAGATACCATACCTTCATACTCAAGACTGATCACTTCTGCGGAAACAGGACCATCAACAATGTTGCAGATCTGTGCAATGATATCTTTGAACTCGCCATCTTCTTTGGCAATCAGGGAAGGATTGGTGGTCACACCATCCACCATGCCCATATCATTGGCATCCTTGATCTGTTCAATATTGGCTGTGTCAATAAAAAATTTCACGAGTCTCCTCCTTGGCCAGGGCAATTACTGCCTGGCTTTCATCTGTTTTAATTTGTTTAAACAGTTCACCCACGGTCAAGCCGTTTACCGGATGAACCAGATTTTTATCTATGTCGCAAAGGGGTTTCAATACAAAGAGGCGCTCATGCATTCGGGGATGGGGAAGCACAAGCGTCGTTGTGTTCATCACACATTGGCCGTAAAAAATAATATCCAAATCAATCCTGCGGGGACCAAATCTGAAGGGCTTGCCGTCCCGGTCCTGCTCTTTTTCAATGGTTTGCAGCACCTCTAAAAGCTGTTGTGGAGAATAAGCCGTGTTAATCTTAATAGCTGCATTCACAAACCAGTCCTGATCCGCATAATTCTGGGGTGCTGTCTTATAAAATTTTGACAAAGCCTCTATAAAAATCCCGTCTGTTTCCCCAAGGCGCCTGATGGCCAGGCCAATGTTGGCAATCTTATTTCCCACATTTGCACCGATGCTCAAAAATGCAGGCGTCAGGGTTAATGTATCAGGGAAATTCAATATACAGAGTTTCCGATACCTTACTTTTTATATCGTCATGTCCCAGGGTCCGAACCCTAAAATAATAATGAAGTTCCTGATCAAGGGTATATATAAAGCTTTTCCTGGGCATGGGAACCACGCCCAGGGATTTGAACATAAAGGGACATCCTTGGCAACCATCCAGGGGTTTGGTGGCCATGAACACTTCAAACCCTTCAACCTTCGGTCCGTGTTCCTGATCCTGCAAAGAGGCACATGTCCACGTAAGGGTCATATCACGATCCTTGAGCGTATATTTCAAGTCCGTGGGGGCCGCAGGAATATCAACATCCTTAGTTGGAGGCACGGGCGGCCCTTTTTTACCACACCCTGATGCCGTAAAAAGTATACCTGCGCCCAACAAGGCAAAAAAAAGACATGATAATAAACGCTGAAATATCCGGTTCAAAGGCCAAGCTCCTTTTTTGCCACATCTACAGCCGCGGCGACGTTATCAAATCCTGTTCCGCCATAAGAGTTGCGCCGGGCCACCATGGCCTCCAGGCTGATGAAGTCATAAACATCCTTTTCAATGAGATCACTGAAGGAACGCATCTCTTCAAAACTTAAACCGTCCAATTCCTTTCCTTGATCCAGGGCAAAATTTACGGCTTTTCCGGCAATACCATGGGCGGTTCTAAAGGCAACTCCTTTGTTAACCAGGTAATCGGCAAAATCCGTTGCATTTAAAAACCCCGTCATACAGGCCGCGCGCATCCGATCCTTGTGAATATCAATATGAGAAAACATGCGGGTATAGACATCCAGGCATATTTTTAAGGTATCAACGGTATCAAATAATGGTTCCTTATCTTCCTGCATATCCTTGTTATAGGCCATGGGCAACGATTTCATGACGGTTAAAATGGCCATGAGATTGCCCACCACACGCCCTGTTTTACCCCTGACAAGTTCGCATGCATCCGGGTTTTTTTTCTGGGGCATGATGGAAGAACCTGTGGTAAAGGCATCTGAAATGGTAATAAATGCAAATTCCGAGGTGGACCATAAAATCAGTTCCTCGGACAACCGGGACAGATGAATCATGCAAATGGACGCATGGGAAATGAATTCCATGATAAAATCACGATCAGACACCGCGTCCATGGAGTTTTCCGATACCCGGGAAAAGCCTAAAACCTGGCAGGTATATTCCCGGTCAATGGGGAAACCGGTGCCGGCCAGTGCAGCCGACCCAAGGGGCATCACATCCAGACGCGTCATGGAATCTTCCAAACGTTCCATATCCCGCTTGAACATCTGATAATATGCCAGCATGTGATGGGCGAACAATACGGGCTGAGCCCTTTGCATATGGGTATATCCGGGCATCACCGTCTTTTTGTTGGCATCGGCAAGGGTCACCAGAGCGGCCTGGAAATCTTTGAGCATCCGGATCAGGTTTAAGGTCTCTTCCCTAAGATAAATACGCACATCCAGTGCCACCTGATCATTACGGCTTCTTCCCGTATGAAGTTTCTTGGCCACAGCGCCGCAGACATCCCCTAAATTTTCCTCCACGTGCATGTGAATGTCTTCCAGGGCGTCGGTGAATGCCATCTCATTGTTATCAATCCGGGTCTTCACCGTATCCAGGCCCTGGACCAGAATTTCAGCATCTTCGGATGAGATAATCCCCTGCTTTTCCATCATTTCAAGGTGGGCCTGACTTCCTTTTATATCGCTCTCATAGAGGCGTTTATCCACGTCTATGGATGCGTTAAACGCCTCCATCAATTTATCTGTGGATTCGACAAACCGGCCGCCCCATAGTTTTTTACTCATTATCTTTTCTTCCTATGTAGTTCCTTTTTTTCATTAGGCGCCAAGACCGTTATGATAGAATCAAGCGCTCTAAAATGGCTTTATGCATATGCCGTTTGTTTTCCGCCTGATCCCAGAATGCCGCATTTTGTGCTTCAAGGACAGATTCGGAGATCTCCTCCCCCCTGTGGGCAGGCAGGCAGTGAAGTACCAGACAGTCGTCCTTGGCACCGCTGAGCAGTTCTTCATTAACCTGGAATCCCTCGAATGCATTAAGCCGGCCTTCAAGCTGATCTTCTTCACCCATGCTGGCCCACACATCGGTATACACAACATCGGCACCTTTAACAGCCTCTTTGGGATCATTGGTGAACACAATATTTTTCTTTGTGTCTGCCCCGGAAGCGGATATGATCTCGGGCTTGATATGGTGGTCGTCCGGACAGGCCACGATCAACTCCAGTCCCAGTACGGCCGCAGCATTGACCCATGAATTGGCCACGTTATTACCATCACCGACCCAGGCGATCCTGACGTTTTCATACCCGCCTTTATGTTCAATCACGGTCATGATATCGCTTAAAATTTGGCAGGGATGAAAGGCGTCCGTCAGTGCATTGATCACCGGAATCGTAGAACTTTGGGCAAATTCTTCCACCAATGCATGGTCAAAAGTTCTCATGGCCAGACAATCAATATACCGGGATAGAACCCGGGCCGTATCCTTTGCCGGCTCATTTCGGGATATCTGGGTATCCTGGGTACTCATATATATGGAGTGTCCGCCAAGCTGAATCATGGCGGTCTCAAATGCAATGCGGGTCCGGGTAGATTTCTTATCAAAAATAAGGCCCAGGGTTTTGCCGGCCAAAAGGGCGTCAAAAATACCTTTTTTGTAACGCGCCTTCAAGCTTAAGGCCCTTTCAAACAGGGTCGTAAAATCCTGGGGTTCAAGGTCCAGTAAACACAGTAAATCCTTCTTCAATGGTCTTCTCCTGCAAGCAGGTTATCCAGTACGGCAACCAGCTGATTAATTTCGGCGGTCCCTATAATCAAGGGTGGTGCAAATCTAAGAATTTTATCTTGAATCGCATTAATAATAAAGCCTTTTTTGAAACACTCAGCCATATACTCTGAAGCGGTTTTCCCTTTGGAAACATCAAGTTCCATACCAATAAGCAACCCCTTTCCCCTGACATCCACCACTTTTTTATGCTTTTCTTTTAAACCATTCAGCTGCGCCAGAAAATAGGCGCTTTTTTCGCACACCGATGCCAGAAAACCATCTTCAGATATTAACCGAACCACCTCAAGGGCCGCGGCCGTCGCAAGGGGGGTACCGCCAAAGGTTGACCCGTGGCTGCCCATTTCAAAGCCCGATGCTGCCTCTTCGGTGGCCAGCATGGCACCGATGGGAACCCCATTGGCCAGCGCTTTGGCAAGGGTCATGATGTCGGGTGTTACACCATAGGATTCATGGGCGAATAATGTTCCACAGCGGCCCATGCCGGTCTGAATTTCATCAAAAATCAACAGGGTGCCGGTATCCGTGCAAAGCTGCCTTACGGCTTTGATATATTTGGGGTCGGAAGGAATAACACCGCCCTCCCCCTGCACGGGTTCCATCATTACCGCACACACCGTATCATCAAGAGCCGCTTTTAATGCCTCAATATCATTAAAGGGCACATGGACAAACCCATCCAGCAAGGGATAAAACCCTTTTTTGATTTTGTCCTGGCCCGTGGCGGACAAAGTGGCCATGGTCCGACCGTGAAAACTTTGCTGCATAGTCACAATCTTAAACCTGTCGGTCTCCCCCTTTGCCTGGAAAAACCGCCTGGCAAGTTTAATGGCAGCCTCGTTGGCTTCAGCCCCTGAATTGGCAAAAAAGATGCGGTCAGCAAAGGATTTTTCCGTCAAAGCCCTTGCAAGCTCAGCCTGGGGCATTGTGTAAAACAGATTGGACACATGCACCAGCGTGCCGGCCTGGGCAGAAATGGCTGCGGTAATGTCCGGGTGGCAATGCCCCAGGTTGCATACGGCAATGCCGGCCAGAAAATCGGTATATATTTTGCCCTGATCGTCATAAAGTTTGCAGCCCTCTCCTTTGACAAAGGGCCGACCCTGGCGAGCATAGGTCTGAAACACATGATCCTGGGTAAGTTCAATGCTCATTTTATATTTCCTTATCTTTAAATGTCACCTGCAAATAACTGAGTGCCGATACCTGAATCCGTAAACAGCTCAAGCAGCACAGCATGGGCAATTTTCCCGTTAATGATATGGGCTTTTTTAACGCCGGCGTTCAAGGCGGAAAGTCCGCATTCCACCTTTGGAATCATGCCCCCTGAAATCCGGTTATCCCGGATCATCTCCCGGGCCTGGGGTTCGTTCACCGATGAGATAAGTGCCTTGTCACTATCCAGAACCCCGTCCACATCCGTAACGAGAATAAGGCGCTCGGCATTCAAGGCACTGGCAATCCTTGCCGCCACAACATCCGCATTAATATTATAGGTTTCGCCTTTACTGCCCACCCCCACCGGCGCAATAATGGGGATAAAACCCTTAGTGCTCAACGTATGAATAATTTCAGGATTTACACTGGACACATCCCCCACCATACCCGGATCAATAATCTCAGGCGGCTTGCTTTCATCTTCCTGGTGATAAATGGTCATTTTTTCGGCCAGAATCAGTCCGGCATCCTTGCCCGAAAGGCCCACGGCCCTTCCGCCTTCCAAGTTGATCCGGGACACCACATCCTTGTTCACTTTGCCGCCCAGAACCATTTCCACCACATCCATGGTCGCATCGTCCGTGTAGCGCATGCCCTTGATAAAAGTGGAGGTAATCCCCATGGTTTTGAGTACCTCATTAATTTGGGGACCACCGCCATGGACCACCACCGGATTAACCCCAATGGTTTTAAGCAGGCAGATGTCCTTGGAGAAATTGGTTTTCAAATCTTCATCCACCATGGCGTGTCCACCATACTTGATCACCACGGTTTTTCCGGAAAATTTCCGGATATACGGCAAAGCCTCTATCAATATGTCTGCAACAGTATTTTTCATAGGATATACCTGCTTAAGTCTTGGTTCCTGGCAATATCTGACAACTGCTTTTCAACAAAATCAGAATCAATGTTGATGCGGGTCTCCTCGACATCCGGCGCATCAAATAAAATTTCTTCAAGTAACCGTTCCATGAGCGTATGCAGCCGCCTTGCACCGATATTTTCCATGGATGCATTCACCTCAACGGCAATCTGGGCAATTTTCTCCACCGCCCCCTGGGTAAAGCTTAAATGAACCCCTTCGGTGCGCAGCAATGCAATATACTGCAGCACCAGGGCATTTTTAGGCTCGGTGAGAATACGGGCGAATTCAGATGCCCCCAACGAGGAAAGTTCCACCCGAATGGGAAACCTTCCTTGCAATTCCGGAATAAGATCCGAGGGTTTGGACACATGAAAAGCACCCGAAGCAATGAACAGGATATGATCTGTTTTCACGGTACCGTATTTGGTGGGCACCGAACTGCCTTCCACAATGGGCAAAAGATCCCTTTGCACGCCTTCTTTAGACACCTCAGGTCCGTGGCTCTTGTCTTTGCCCGCAATCTTGTCGATCTCGTCGATAAAAATGATACCGGACTGCTCCACCATGGTAATAGCATCGGTTTTCACCTCTTCCATATCAACCAGATGGGCAGCCTCCTCCTGGGCAATCAGGGCAAGGGCCTCTTTGACCTTTACATTGCGGCTCTTGGTATTTTTAGGCATGAAATTGCCAAGCATATCCTTCATATTGATACCCATCTCCTCCATGCCGGCATTTGAAAAAATTTCCACCATGGGCATATTTTTTTCCTGGACATCAATATCTATTTTACGATCGTCAAGCTTGCCGTCATCAAGCATCTTACCAAGCTTTTCCCGGGTATGTTCGGAGGGCTTCTCATCTGGCTTTTCAGACGCATCCCCCGTATCAAGCCCGAATGCCGGACTGTCCTTCCGGGAAGGCAAAAGGATATCAAGCACCCGCTCCCGGGCGATCTTGACTGCCTTTTCCTGAACAGCCTCTTGCTGACGGCCCCTGAGCATGTTTACGGTAAGCTCCACCAGATCCCGGATCATGGATTCCACGTCCCGGCCCACATATCCAACCTCGGTGAATTTGGAAGCCTCCACCTTGTAAAAAGGGGAATCGGTCAAATTGGCCAAACGACGGGCAATCTCGGTTTTACCAACCCCTGTGGGGCCGATGAGGATGATATTTTTAGGTGCAATCTCATCCTGGAGATCCGGTTCCAGCTGTCGGCGCCGCCATCGATTTCTTAAAGCCACAGCCACTGATTTTTTGGCGTCGTTCTGGCCGACAATGTACTTATCCAGTTCCGTTACAATTTGGTGGGGTTTTAGATCCTTCATTCAATCATTTCCAATGGTTTCTATAGTTACATGGTGATTGGTATATATACAGATATCTGCGGCAATTTTCATGGCTTTTTCCACAATCTGCACCGGTGCAAGATCCGTATTTTCAATCAGAGCCACGGCTGCGGCCTGGGCTGCGGTGCTGCCGGACCCGATGCTGATCACACCTTCATCGGGTTCAATCACATCCCCGTTACCTGATAGAAGATACAGGTTTTCTTTATCCGCTGCAATCATCATGGCTTCAAGGCGGCGAAGATATTTGTCCGTGCGCCACTCCCTGGCAAGCTCCACACAGGCCCGGGTTAAGCTGCCACTGTACTGATCCAATTTCTCCTCAAGCTTTTCGGCCAGGGTCAGGGCATCGGCTGTGGCGCCTGCAAATCCGGTAATAATCCGATTGTTATAAATCCGCCTGACCTTGCGGGCTTTATGTTTTGTTACAACATGCCCTAGCGTCACCTGTCCGTCACCTGCAACCACTACCATGTCTCTGGTTCTAATGGCAAGAATTGTGGTGCCGTGAAATTGTTCATTATCCATATAATATCCAATTCTCCTGATTCTGTTCGCCGCTGAAATGCAGCCAACAGTCTGGGTTTTTAATTTTATAAAATGTTTACCGTCGGGGATGGGCTTTGTCGTATACCGCCATCAGGCGATCCATGCTCACATGGGTATACACCTGGGTGGTGGACAGGCTGGCATGACCTAGAATCTCCTGAATACCCCGAAGATCCGCACCGGAATCCAGCATATGAGTGGCAAAGGTATGCCGCAGGGTGTGGGGTGATATTTTTAAGCCTAAGCCGCACTCCATGACCACCTTATCAAGAATGCGCCGGATGGAACGTCTGCCGAGCCGTCCAAAATCTTTATTTAGAAATACGGCAGAAAAATTCTCCTTGAGATCGGCCCGATAGGCTTGAACGGCATCAAGGGCGCGCCTGCCCACAGGCATGATGCGCGATTTATTTCCCTTGCCCAGGACCCGAATCAGCCCGGCATGAAAATCAATGTCCTGGATATTAAGCATGTGAAGTTCACCGATTCGCATACCTGTGGAATAAAAAGTCTCAAACATGGCAAGATTGCGTTTATCCATCCAGGTATCATTTTTCATGGTGTTCAACAGCCTGAAAATATCATCAATACCCATGGCCTTGGGAAGGGTTTTCTCAAGTTTTGGAAAAGGGATGGTATCCGCAGGATTCAACCCGATCACCCCGCCCCTAACCAGGTAATCAAAAAAAGATTTTAAGGCAGACAGCCGCCTTGAAAGGGTTTTTTTACTTTTTTTCAAGGCGGTCTGGGCGGCAAGATATCTGCGCACAATCATCTTGTCCACCTGTTGAACCCTTATTTCAAAGGCCTGTTGCCAATTTTCTTCCTTGCAGTTGCAGGTATCCAGATAAAAAAGAATAAAGCTTTTTAAATCCGTAAAATAAGCCCGAAGCGTATGGGCGGAATACCCTTTTTCGGCTTCCAGGGTGATCAGATAGTCGTCAAGAATCATGGCGGTCCAGTCCGGCACAGGCCATGACCTGTTTGAGATCGTCCCAAGCCTGGCGTTTCAAATCAGGGTTTTTCACAAGCATTGACGGGTGGTGGGTGGCCATGACCGGTACCCCGCGGCATTGAAAAAAATGCCCCCGAATTTTTGTCAGGGGATCATCCGTGCCTTTCATCATCCGGCAGGCTTGTTCTCCTAATGCCACCACGGCAACAGGTTTGTGCGTCAGAAGATGATGCGAAAGCAACGCGTTGTCTGCACAATTGCAGATATACACATCTGAAGGTGTAAGATTCATGGCTGCAAGTATCTTTACCAAAAGATTGCCGGACGGCCCCTCAAAAAAGGTGCCCTCACTGTCCACCAAAACGATCCGCGCACCTTCTGGCCCCTGGGCCGCAAATGGCGGGGGCGGCCACGAAGGCGTTCCCCATGTGTCAAGGATATGTAAGGCATCCGGCCCCAGGGTCATGGATTGATTTCCCAAACTCTTTTGAAGCTTCAGAAACTGGCTTAACGCATTGAGCGCCTGGACAACCCCATGACCGCAGTCTGAATTTTGGGCAGCCGTACCCTTAAAATCATCCATGACTTTAAGAAACCGCCTGGACAACAGCATCCAGAATGGCGTGGGCCACCTCTTCCTTTGGCATCAAAGGCAAATCCGTCACGTGACCGTCCCGGGTAAACAGTTTGACTTTATTGGTGTCTGCCTTGAAGCCCGAACCGCTTTTACCCACAATGTTGGCCGCAATCATGTCCAGGTGCTTTTTCTCCATCTTGCCCACCGCATAGGTTTCAAGATCGCGGGTCTCGGCAGCAAAGCCCACCAGGTACTGATTTTTTCTCTTTTTTAACCCAATGGCCTTTAAAATATCCCTATTCTGGGCCAATTCAAGCGTCATATGTCCCTGATCCTGTCCCACGGTTTTTTTAATTTTATGGTCCTGAACGGAAACAGGTTTAAAATCCCCCACAGCCGCCACTTTAATAATGATATCGGCCTGGTCCAGATGATCAAACATGGCATCATACATCTGGTCGCAGGACCCCACAGACACACACGCCACGCCAACAGGCGGATCAAGGCTGACAGGACCGGACACAAGGATGACCTTTGCCCCTCTTTTTTCCGCAGCCCCGGCAATGGCATACCCCATTTTACCCGAAGAGTGGTTGCTGATAAAACGGACAGGATCAATGGGCTCAACCGTGGGACCGGCAGAGACTAAAACGGTTTTTCCTTTAAGATCATTCTTATAAAAAAATGTACAGGCCCGGTCAAAAATAAACCAGGGTTCAGGCAGGCGGCCGGCGCCTGTTGTTTTACAGGCCAGCGCCCCTGAATCCGGGTCCAAAATGTGAATGCCGGTTTCTTCCAGCAGATCCAAATTTTTTTGTACCCTTATATTCTGGTACATGTCCGTATTCATGGACGGACAGATCAAAACAGGACAGGTCATGGCCAGCATCGTGGTGGTCAACGCATCGTCAGCAATGCCATGGGCCAACTTGCCGATGAAGTTGGCCGTGGCCGGTGCAATGACGGCAAGATCCGACGCTGACGCCACTTCAATGTGGGAAACCCCGGAGCCGGGCCCCTCCCACAAGTCAAGCAGCACGGGATTTTCCGAGAGGACCTCAAAGGTGGCAGGGCCCACGAACCGGGTGGCTGCCCGGGTCATCCCCACAACCACATCCGCTCCGGCCTTTTTAAAAAGCCGAAGCAATTCAACGCATTTATACGCAGCGATCCCGCCGGTCACACCTAAAAAAATGTGTTTACCATTCAATGTCATCAAAAGGTCCCGTCATTCAAGGTCCCACTGCTTATGGGCGTTTCGGATACAGCGCGCAAAGTCGGGGCTATTCCGATTTCAACATAAGTATAAATCTGTTCTTCACGAATTGCAATCACAGCACATCGGGTGGCCTTTTGAAATACCATGATGGTGGTCTCCGGGCCTTTAATCCTGGAAAGGACCTCCCAGTTGTCCTTTTCCATATTGATGGAAAAGAAGTTATAAAGGGAGTTGGACTCCACCCGCCCTCTAAGGGAGAGGATTCCGGATCTGAACCCGGGTGTTGAGACCACAACTGTGCGGTCTTTTATAATTGTCAACTCCTCGGGCACCAACACATCCTCGAAATCATGGTAAATAGCTACAGGTTTGTTTGCAACACCCGACTGGGGAGACTGGACCGGTTCCGAAGCAGACGACCCTTGAAAAAGCCCGCACCCTGAAACAAAAATAAAGGATGTAAAAATCAAAGAAATTAACAAGATTGATGGCAGATAATGACGAATTTGCATTAATTTTCTCCAGATTATTTGTTGCTAAAAATGCTATTTCTTCTAAAACGAATCCCCTTAAATGTCAATTCAATGTCATGAGGGGACGTGGAAATTTCAAAATCCAGTATACGGTAGAAGGACAAACCGTATAATGGATTTTATTTTTCAATGCACATAGCGTCAACCGACCTATGAACATAAAGCTATTGAGTCAATTTATCAGGATGAAACCTGCTGTTTAAGCAGATTCGCCGTACGCTTAACCGCACAAAAATCACCACACATGGTACACACCTCTTTTTCATCAGGCTCGGACGACTTGCGGTATTCCCTGGCCTTTTCCGGATCCAGGGCACAATCGAACTGACCTTCCCAGTCCAGGGCGCCCCGGGCTTTGCTCATTTTATGGTCAATAATCTCAGCCCCTTTAAGGCCCTTGGCCAGGTCTCCGGCATGGGCAGCGATCCGGGATGCCATAATACCTTGTTTAACATCGTCCGCGGTCGGCAGCCGCAAATGTTCAGCCGGAGTAACATAGCACAAAAAGTCGGCACCATGCATGGCGGCCAAGGCACCGCCGATGGCTGACGTAATATGATCGTAGCCGGGGGCAATGTCGGTAACCAGGGGGCCAAGCACATAAAACGGAGCATTGTGGCAAAGCTTTTTTTGCAGTTTCATGTTCATTTCCACCTCATGCAGCGGCACGTGGCCGGGGCCCTCAATCATGACCTGTACATTTTTTTCCCAAGCCCGTTTGGTCAATTCTCCCAGAGTGATCAGCTCCTCGATCTGGGGCGCATCTGTTGAATCCTTGATGGCACCCGGCCTGAGTCCATCTCCCAGGCTGATGCAGACATCATGGGCCTGACAAATATCCAAAAGCCGGTCAAAGTGCTCATAAAAAGGATTTTCATTGCCGGTTTTTTCCATCCACTCAAACAAGATGGATCCACCCCTGCTGACAATGCCGCACAGCCGGGGGTTTGCCTTAACGCTTCGGGCACATTTTTGATTGAGTCCGGCATGGATGGTAATGAAATCAATCCCATTGGCGGCATGGATCTCAACGGTTTCAAACCACTCTTCCAGAGTTATTTCCTCTGTGGGCTTTCCGGTACGGGTTAAGGTGTCATAAATGGGAACCGTACCGATCATCACAGGAATTTGTTCCACCAGGCGCTTTCTAAATTTTTCAGTCTCGCCGGATACACTCAGGTCCATGACGGCGTCTGCCTGGTATTTTATAGCCAACTGTGCTTTATTTATTTCCGAATCAAAACAGCAGACATCTTTGGATACGCCTAAATTGACGTTGATTTTGGTTTTAAGCCCTTTTCCCACACCTGCCGCTTTCAAGTTTAAATGATGTTTATTGGCAGGGATGGCAATTCTACCCTGGGCAAGGCCCTCCATGAGTTCCGCTTTTGAAATGGATTCATTGGCGAGTACCTGTTCCATCTGCGGGGTAAGAATACCTTTTTTGGCTGCATCCATCTGAGTCGTATATGACTGTGACATGTGTACATCTCCTGTTTTATACTTATTTCCATGGGGGGTGGAGGAACTAAAACGGCGGGACCGGGAAATGACGGATAGCTCTATACCAAGCTTCAATCACTTTTCCTACGCCGGTACGAACCGGATCAGGTTCCAAGGGTTGAAGTTTTGAGCCAACTTCTCTCAGCTTTTATGAAAGCACCCCCGTGATCAACTAAGATGTCACATACTTGATTCGAAATGTTCTGTCAATGGCTTTATAAATGAATACCACCAGTTTACTGGTGGTTTCATGAGGCCCCCCTAAAGGGGGGTCTCACACCAACTACCTTTTTAGTTAAACTTAAATCCCTGTTTCTTCTTCGAGCATGTCTTTACGTTCTTGGTTTCTTATATATTCCCGTATCTTTTCTTCATCAAGACCAACTGTGCTAACACAATAGCCACGAGCCCAAAAAGTCCGGCCTCGCACCATTCGACTACTCTTGTTACCAAAGCTCATTACTTCCGATGCACTTTTCCCTTTCAAAAGGCCAATAACATGTGCCACAGCATATTTGGGCGGGATCGCAAGGCAAAGATGAATATGGTCGGGCATCGCATGCCCCTCAATAATCTCTATACCTTTGATCCGAGCCCACTGCTTAATTGTATCTACAACTATTTGTCTCTTTTTCCCGTACAACTCTTTTCGACGATACTTGGGTATCCAAACGACATGATACTTACAATCCCAAATTGAATGTGCTAACCTATGAAAACGTTCCATTTTGAAATCTCCTTATTTGAGTAGTTGGCGCTCTCATTGTTGGAGATTTCGTTGTTCTCGGCACTAATCACTGGCATAGCCATTGTTCATACCACCGGCATGCCGGTGGTTTATTCCTTCGAATTAGATTTATTTACGATTAAAACAATTATTGAAAACCAACGGCACCTGTAGTATTAATTTTATTTCATAGTTTTGGTGATATTTAACCATGGCGTCAAATAACTTCGATACATTTTGCATAGCTGATATCCGGCGATTTAAATAATTCTTAAAAAAACGCTATATTTCAGATATAGTTAGATATATATGAGATTAACCATTTCCCGAATAAATGTACCGATATATGGTAAAAAACCAAAGCAATCTGTTTAGAGTTCTGTTAACGGCGTGACCGAATGGAATAATTATTGCTATTACATCTATCGTAATTATAAAATCCGGTCCCAAATGACGACTTTTCCCGATTATAGCCTGATTGTTGGAACCATGCCGGAACAATTATAGATCTAAACAATAAATCAAAGAAAGATGAAATGATTAAAAGGTGTTTAAAGGGATTGATGCCCGTACCACAACAGCACAATGGAGGCTTTACATTGCTTGAAATGATGGTTGTTATAGCAATTATAGCAATTTCCGTCTCACTGGCTGTTCCGAACCTAATGGTCTGGTTTGACAACTTAAGCGTCAAATCTGCGGCAAGGGACCTGTATTCCGCCATGCAGGAAGCCCGCATGATTGCGGTTGAGCAGAATACCAGTGTAGCCATTGTTTTTGATACGACCAATAGCCGTTATTACATTTGCAGCGACCCAGGCGCTGACGGCAACTGGGGGGCTGCCGCAGATATGACCGGATCAGGCGATAATGTCATTGAACGACGTGTGTCGCTGCTGTCGTCAGCATATAAAAACAGAGTTCAGTTCGGCAATGGAAATGCAACCACACCTGTGGGTGCAGCCTTTGGTGATTTCATCACTTATGCATCAACAAATAATGTTCTCGTTGTTAACTCAAGGGGTATTGGCGATGCCGGATATGTCTACCTGACCAATCCGAATAACGGCACGGCCTATGCCGTAGGTACACGGACCAGTGGGCTTGTCATACTACTAAAATGGAATGGAACAACATGGCAATAAACAACCAGAAGGGATTTACTCTGATCGAACTGATGATGACCCTGGTCATCGGTGCAATGATTGCAGGGGCGGCCTATGCCACCTATATATTTCAACAGAAATCCTACTATACTCAGGATCAGGTGGCTGAAATGCAGCAAAATCTTCGTGCCGCGCTTTACTCAGTTATAAAAGAAATTCAAATGGCAGGTTATAACCCTGTGGGCAGTGGAAATTTCGGCATTACATCGGCGCTTGCAGGAAGACTACAATTGACTAAGGATGAAGATGAGGACGGTGTTTTTGATCCGGAAGAAAGACTTGATATCGGCTTTACCAATGCTGTCAGTTCTGAACATCGTGATGTTGATGGAAATGGGATACCTGATTTAAGTACCAATGGCGTCCCCAATGCTGTCAACTTAAGCATACAGGAATACAGCACTGCTGGAAATCCGGGAGGATATCAAGCCATAGCAGAAAATATCCAGGCGGTTGAATTTTTATACCTTAATTCTGCGGGAACAAATCTTGCCCTAACCCCACCGGTAAATCTGAGTGCGGTTCGTTCTATCCAAATCACGCTACTGGCAAGGTCTGAACATTCAGATCCTCAATTTACAAATTCCATGACGTATACCACCCCTTCAGGCCAAAACTGGGGGCCATACAACGACAATTTTCGCCGTCGGCTGCTCACAACAACAATAAAATGCCGTAATCTATAGGAATGTAAAAAGCATGACTATTTTGAAAAACGACCGGGGCTTTACTTTGATAGAAGTACTCATAGCCATGCTTGTACTGGCCATTGGAATCCTGGCGCTAAATACAATGCAGACAAGCAGTATACAGGGAAATACAACTGCAAATAAGCTGACTACAGCCAGTACACTTGCCGGTAACGTATACGAACGCTTATTAAATGTTTCATATGACGATTCAACCATGGATCCTGCCACAAACCCGCATAGTGATACGGAGTTTACCGGACTGCAGTTGCCTTCACATATTTCGTCTGTGTCATGGAATGTCACTGAGTGGACAAATACAGATGGTACAGACAATGATGGTGATGGCGTCACAGACGAATCCGATGAACTGAACATCAAAGCTGTCACGCTTAATGTCAATTACAGTGATAGACGTGCAAAAACATTAACAATTAGTTTTTATAAAAGTGAAATGTTATGATGAAGCATGTTCAACAACCGGTCAAAGATCTTAACAATGAAAAAGGGTTTGCACTTATCACAACCCTTCTTGTTCTATCGATCCTGACTTTCATAGGTTTAGCTGGAATAAACACCACGAGCTTTGAACTTAAAATAGCCGGTAATGAACGCGTGGCAAACCAGAGGTTCTATATAGCTGACAGCGGATGGAAACAGTCCGGCCCATTCTTAAACGCCCTGGCCACACCACCTGATTATGTCAACGTGAACCCCGCAAGTGTTGACTACGACTATGTGTGGGGGGATTACGAATATATTGTCCGTAATTTTGGTGACCAGACAGATTTCCCGGCAGACAAAGATGATCTGCCGACAGACGCTGTTGACGGGTCGGTCAGCAGTGTGCCCTACTGGTATCGGATACAGCATGATGATGACTGGCAGGCTGCCGGGTTTGGCCCTGAATACAGGGATTTTCAATATCAAGTAACCTGCAATGCCGAAGGTACGACAGAAGTCCATACACTAATCCGAAAAGTGTACAAGGTAGGTTATTGATCCGGCAACCCAACCATTATGCAATAAGAGAACAGACAAAGGAGAAAACATCAATGATAAAAAAATATCCAAACCAGCTCGTTCTCTTTTTTATTTTGATGCTGTTCAGCACGTTTTGGACGATACCCGGGAATGCTCTGGCCCTTTGCAGTATCGATCCAAACGGAACCTATATTGAAGCAGAACATTTCACAGGTGATTACCAGCTGGATGAAGGGTATCACTGGGCAGGTGATTATTTTGAGTCGCACCCTGACAATTCAGCCAACGGCGAGGTCGTTCTTAAATCCGGAAGCAGCGGTGTTGCCACTAACACGCCTGAAAATGAAGTGAAAACATATGAAGTAAATTTTACGGCGACCGGCACCTTCTATATCTGGATGCGTGGCAAGGGATTCAGCGGCTCTGAGGATTCCATGTTTTTCACTGTGGATAACGACGCCTGGAAGGCCTGGAATTTCGGTGGAGACTATGGAAGTTTTATCTGGACAGATTCCATGCAGGTTGGATCTGATAATATGATCAACATAGACACAACAGGCAGCCATACCATCAAAATTGCCATGCGGGAGGACAATGCGGAAATTGATGGTTTCTATATTACCAAAGGGACCGAAACTCCAACAGATGCAACCGTCCCATCTGGCGTGACCACCATCAACCCCCAAGCTGGCTGCAATGGGCCAACATGGGCAACAGACCCATTACAGCTGGAGCCTACCTGCTTTGTAGGGTACAATGCAATATCTTTAACCTTTGATATCACCAATACAGGGACAGAAGATGACACCGCCACGGCCACGATCACCAGCAGCGAAACCTGGGCAACAGTGGACAACAGCACTGTACCAGCACTGGCAATTAATCAATCCCATACAGTGACTGTGAATTTCAACACATCTACGCTAGCCGCAGGCACGCACACAGCAACCCTGACCATCACCAGTAACGGCGGTGTGGAAAACTCTCCCCTT
Organism: Desulfobacter curvatus DSM 3379; assembly: GCF_000373985.1. Taxonomy (GTDB): domain Bacteria; phylum Desulfobacterota; class Desulfobacteria; order Desulfobacterales; family Desulfobacteraceae; genus Desulfobacter; species Desulfobacter curvatus. Next base: position 112,320 of record NZ_KB893057.1, on the reverse strand, counting down.
GAAATTCCCATCACCCTGCTGATAAAAACTGCGCCATCCTCGGCCGCATGTGGAGAGATCCCATTGTATGCTGAAAATCTGGTGAACCCAGCCATCATGGTTCAGCTGGATACTTCAGGCAGTATGGGCAACTATATGAATACGGATGATGGATATATGACCCGTATTGCCATTGCAGAAGATGTGTTAAAAGAGATGTTCTTAGACCGCAGTATTTCCTGGGGGTTTGCTACCTGGGCAGGCGGAAGTGGGCACTCTTACGATAGCGACAATGCGCCCGATTATTATACCACCTACCGTATCGGCTGCCATGATCATGATGACGACCATCAGGACGCACTCCAGGACAAGGCAGATGACGGAAGTGCTTCCGGATATACCCCCCTTGTCCCCACCATGAAAGCAGCCCTTGCCTATTTTCAGGGGAATCGCGAGGATGATTACTATAACGAAACATTCACTGAATTATCGTGCCAGCCGAGAATTTTGGTGCTGGTGACGGACGGACAGGGAAATACAGCGACGGATAACAGCAAAATAGATGCGATTACCGACAGCTTGATTGCCGAGGGCATCACCATTGTGGCAGTGGGGTTCGGCCTTGATGATGCCACCCAATTGGACCGCATTGTACAAAAAATGCAGACAGCAGGTGAAGCCTCTGACGATGATTATCTTTACCATCTGCACAATGAAGACGTCAACGGAGATGCCGAACCCTTCATGGCACAAAATCGGCAGGAATTTATCGATGTGATGAATCAAATTGTTACAGGCGTCAAGGCCCAGGTGTTCCATGGGTCATCTCCAGCCCCCACAACCTCTGTGGATAATGGAGCGATTCTTTTGAATGCCAACTTTGATGCCTCGGACTGGAGCGGCAACCTGAAAGCAACCTTGTTCAATGCCTTCACCGGCGAACTTGAATCCACGACTACCTGGGAAACAACCAATACTGTAACCACTGGCAATATCAACGCATTCATCTATGATGCGACCGAAGCAGATCACGTCAGTCAATATACAGAGGCTTCAATTTCAGGGGATAATTACCTGTGCAAGGCCATGGGAGATATCATCAACTCAACCCCTGCTATTGTTGAAGCCCCACCCTACTACTATAAATTCGGCAATGATAATGGTGAAGATTTATATTACAATTTCAAATACAGTCCTGCCGTCAACAACAGGGATGAAATGGCCTACTTTGGAGCCAATGACGGCGCCCTCCATGCGGTTCGCGTGTCAGATGGCACCGAAAAATGGCGATTCTACCCTAACAGTGTGATTTCAAAAATGGCCCAGGCAGAAACAGATCCAAGCAAAGATCCCTGTTCAAGCTCCTATTGCCATCAATTTCTGGTGGACGGGACCCCGGAACCAGCGGATATTTATGTTAACACCACAACAAAATGGAGAACCATTCTGGTGACCGGGCTTGGAAAAGGCGGCAGCGCTTTTTTTACCTTGGATGTTACCTATGGTAAAGATTTTGATGATTCGACTGCACCATCTCTATATTTGTGGGAATTCAACGACACGGATGATGCCGAACTGGGGTATGCGACCTCCTGGCCCACCACGGCAAGGCTCAGCAATGGGACAGGAACCGGATGGGCCACAGTTTTCAGCTCAGGCGCTGCAGCAACAGATCTTTTGCAAGCTGACAAGGAAGCGTATCTGTTTGCCGTAAAAAGCTATAACAAAAGTAAGGTGTGGATTGATGAAAACAATGACCCGGTATACAAAATTAAGCTTTCAAGCAGTGAGTTAAAAAATGATGTCCCCTCATCACCACATCTGGTTGATATTGACGATGACGCTGTGTATGACAGGATCTATGTGGGCAACCTGTATGGAAATTTATACCGTGCCCAACATATCGGCTTTTTTCAAAAACCCGAGATCGAACTGCTTTTTAATTCAGAAAACACGGATCACGCGACTCCTGTCACAGCAAAGGCATGCAGTGGATACAACGACGGTGATATCTGGATCTTTTTTGGAACCGGAAGATACCAGTATCAGATTGACAAGATTTCTGCCGATCAACAGTATTTTTATGGCTTGTTCGATGAAGGCGCATCCAAGTCAACACCCTACATAAAATCAGATCTCGTTGAAATGCAGACCGAAATCGTTGAGGCGTATGCCCTGGATGATAATGGAGATCCCGTTGATCTTGACGAAGATGGTGACGTGGATGCTGATGACCTGGAACAATACCGGACTGTATTCTGTAATTCGCCTGATGAAGAAGGAAGATGCAACCCGGACAACAAATCGTGGATGCTTAAACTTACAGTCCCAAGCGGTTCGGCCAGTGAAAGATCTATTTCACAGCCCCTGATCGTGGGCGGAGTGGTTTTTTTCACAACATTTATCCCTGATGGGGATGTATGCGCCGGTAACGGAGACACCTATCTTTTTGCTGTGGATTGGGAGAGCGGAGAATTTGTATCAAACGCAGTGTTTGATCTTAATGGCGACAATGAATATACAGAAGCGGATCAAACTGTTCAGGATCCTAACGATCCGGATAGCCCCAAAAAAGTGGTGGGTCTTTACATCGGCACCGGAAAACCTGTTCCGGAACTGGTAATTCATAATGACATCCTGTTTGTGGGCACCACTGATGATGACCCGACAGTGGTCAAAGTAAACCTCGGGGCACTGCAAAGCAGGCTGAGATCTTGGAAAAGACAGTTTAATTAACAAAAAATCACAGGCAACATCATATGAATTTAATATGGGAGAAACCATGAAAGCAAATATACTAATCGTCTGTTTTGTTTTTCTTATCCTTGTCGTTCCCGGTTTTTCAATGGCCGATGAAGTTCAGTCGGACTATAGAGAATTTACCGATATCATTTACGAATGGAAACCTGGCGGAACAATTATTCAGGTAGGCAACCAGACCATTTCCAGAATTAATTCTGTATGGCTTGACCGGGGCGGTGAAACGCTTGAACAGGTCAATAAAAGTTACCTTAAAGTAGGGAAACCGGCACGGGTAATTCTTTTGGGAAAAGATAAAGACGGTTTCTGGAAGGCTCATAAAATAGTTGTATTTTCAGGAAAGGGGATGGAAAAAGCGATGAAATTGCTCCCTAAAATTAGGAGAAAAGAACTCCTAAAACGTTCCGATTAATACCCTCAACCATCCCCATCCATCTCAGGGAAGTTCCATTCAGGAAAGTTAAAATCGTGAGGGTAATCAGAACAACGGCATAAACAAGACTTAACCTAAGTTACGATTAGCCTCCATATCAAACCACATGCCAAACAATGTAAATTGATTGGCACTCATAAAAGAGAACATTGCAGCTAATGCATTTATGGAAGGAATATGACCCGTCAACGCCCAAATAAAAAAAAGCCGGGTAAAAAGCAGGCAGGTACATACAAAAAACACAAACCCTAAAAAGTAAAAGAAGACCAAGGGATGGAAATCACGAATGACATATTTCTCTTTCATCCGCCACACAAATAATCGTATTAAAAGCCAGGAAATCGTAATTATAACTTTTGGTATTTTAATACCTGATCGTTCTCCGACATTATAAACAGGTTCGACGGGCACATCAATTACCCTGAAATTTTCTACATTCAAACGGACCAGAATATCATTGGGTTGGCCGTAACGTTTGTACATCTTATTCCAGTCGATTGTCTTTAATGCTTTTTTATTTATTACGGTATAACCGGATTGGGAATCTGCAACATTCCAGTATCCGGATGCAATTTTGGTAAGCAGAGAAAGAATACCGTTCCCCAAATACCTAACAGTAGGAATTTTACTGAAAGCCTGCCCCGTAAACAATCTGTTACCTTTAGAATAATCCGCTTTGCCTTCTGCTACCGGCTTAAGAAGCGAAGGCAGATCGTCAGGATTCATCTGGCCATCGCCGGCCATAACAACGGTCAAATCCATTTCATTATCCCTTGCCCAGATATAGCCGCTGGCGATGGCACCACCGACCCCCTGATTTTTTTTATGAATAATTAATTCAACACGTTTGTCCAACACCATCAGTTGACGAACTTTTTCAACGGTATTGTCAGGACTTTTATCGTCTATGATTACTATGGCATCCACATAATCCGGCATCGTGTTGATCACCGTCTCAATTTGGGTCTCTTCATTATAACAAGGCACAACCACACACACTGTTTGCGACTTAAACATAATTACTCCTGGTATTAAAATTCTATCTCTTGCATAAAGCCGATATTATGGTGTTGGATATGAATTCGGCGGATTCGATTGACAAATAGGGATGAACAGGGATGCTTAAAATTGTTTCTGAGACCCTTTCGCTAACAGGAAAGTCTCCTTTTGAATAGCCCAAAAATGAAAACGCCTTTTGCAGATGAAGGGCTTTGGGGTAATAAACCGCCCAAGGTATACCTTTTTCATCTAATTTTTCCATTATCATCTCTCGTTGTTCCGAAACAAAAGAAAACTGTGCCCAGGCACTTTGAAACCCTTTATTTAGTTGCTGGCAGTTGACTTTACCTTCAAGGCGCTCCCTGTAATATGCAGCTATAACGTTTCGGCGTTCAAGCTCCCAATCAAAAATCTTTAATTTTTCCAGTAGAACAGCAGCCTGAATCGTATCCAGTCTGCCATTAATTCCAATCCTGACATTGTCATATTTACCCTCACCCTTACCATGGATACGAATGGAAACCAGTTTTTCATGAATTTTGTCATCATCAGTAAAGATTGCGCCGCCATCTCCATAGCACCCAAGCGGTTTTGCGGGAAAAAAACTGGTCGTCCCGATATCAGACAGGTGACAGGCTTTATTTTCTTTAAGGGAACCGCCAAACCCCTGGGCGGCATCCTCAATTACGTGGAGCCCATGGGACTTGGCCACCTCATTTATCTTTTCAAAATCTGCAGGCAACCCAAAAATGTCAACAGGGATTATACATCGGACATTCTTTTTCTTATTTCCTTTTAATACTGAAATTGTTTTATTTAATTTCTCAGGATCAATATTATAGGTATCAGGTTCTATATCCACGAATACGGGCACGGCACCTAACAAGGCAATAACTTCAGCTGTGGCGATGAATGAAAAAGGTGTAGTAAGGACCACATCTCCGGGCCGAAGATTTATCGCCATCAACGCCATTAGCAGAGCATCGGTCCCGCTTGAACATGTTACGGCATATTTAGCACCACAGTATTCTGCCAGTTTGCGCTCAAACTCAAAAACTTCAGGCCCCATAATAAACCGGCCATGGGCGATTACCCGATTTATTGCGTTCTGAATGCCGTGTTCCAGTTTGTCCGCCTGTGATTTTAAATTAACAAACGAAACCACCTTTTCCTGTTGCATATTCATTTTTTATAATCTCTATATGATTTATTCCCCTTTGACATACCTTCGGGAAGGGGATCATCTTCATCTATATCAAGGCAAATCAGTCGATTGGGTTCTATTTCCTTATATTGAAGTCCTGATTCAAGACAGAGGTAGACCCCGTCTTCATTTTTTCGTGTTAACAAATGACCATGACGGGAAATCCATCCTGCGAATTTAGCCGGAACTCCTTTCACCAGGGAATAATCACACACATCCTTTGTGACAACAGCGCCGGCCGCTATGAATGAATATCTGCCGATGGTAACCCCGCACAAAATTGTCGCGTTGGCACCGACACTGGCACCTTTTTTTATTAACGTCTTTTCATAAAGATGCTTCCGGCTGACTTGTGAGCGGGGATTGGTCACATTAGTTAAGACGCAGGATGGTCCTAAAAAGACATCATCCTCTATTGTAACGCCGTCATATATTGACACGTTATTCTGAATTTTAACCCGGTTGCCGATAACAGCCCCCCCGGCAACCGATACATTTTGGCCCAAGCTGCACTTTTCTCCGATCACCGCCCCTGTTAAGACATGGCTAAAATGCCAGATTTGTGTTTTACGGCCGATGCTGGCCCCGGAATCCACAAAAGAGGATTCATGCACAAAATATCCGGAATTTTTCATACTTCCCCTCTGCACTTTTTGGCATATGGATGAAGAGATTTGGAATCCCCAACCGCCTCAGGGGCATTCCGAATAGTTGACACCAAGTCAAGAGAGGGCCTGGCATCCTCAAGTCCAAATCCACCGCCAGAGAAAATATCTTTATAGACCAAAGTGTGTAAATCAGTAAATCCGCCCGAAAATTCTATTTCTGCCCCATCGACCTGAATGGACCGATATGTAGGATACCCCTGTTCGGTTGCTTTTTCAGGTAAATCCGATGGGTCCAAAGATAAAAACCACCTCACATTGGCCCTTTCAAGCTGGATGTACCCTGACATCTTTCGATCCTGGGATATGTGCACTTCCTGAAATTTCACCTCACCGAATATCCAAATCAACATATCAAAAAAATGAATGCCGATATTGGTGGCGATCCCCCCTGATTTGGTAAGGTCACCCTTCCACGAAATAAAATACCATTTTCCCCTTGAGGTGATATAGGTCAAATCAATGTCATAAGTTTTTGAGTCAGGTGCCTTTTCTATTTGTTTTTTTAATGCCACAATTGCAGGATGAACCCTCAACTGTAATACATTATAAACAGTCCTGCCCGTTTCCTGTTCAAGCTGCTTTATGGCATCAAGATTCCATGGATTCAGAACCAGCGGTTTTTCACAAATGGCGTCTGCACCTATTCTGAGGGCAAATCTTATATGCGCGTCATGAAGATAATTGGGAGAACAGATGCTTACATAGTGAATACGCTTATCTTCTCCCATCCGCCTTAATTTTTCAGCATGGCGGTCAAAGCGTTCAAACTCAGTAAAAAATGAGATATCATACGAATAGCTGTCCAAAATTCCAACAGAGTCATTTTTATCCAAAGCCGCAATCAAATTATTGCCGGTATCCTTAACGGCTTTCAGATGTTTAGGTGCTACATATCCGCCAGCTCCAATCAATGCAAAATTTTTAATCAATATTTCCTCCAAGCTACACTTAATGCTTTTCTAATCTAAACCCTATTGTGAAGGTATAAATATCTCCAACCATTGTTCCAGATTAAGCAAAGACCAAATTAGCAACCGCCTGTTTTGAGAACCGTCCAGGTGCTGGTTTACAAGATTCATTGTAATATCAGAAGACAGATAGTCGTATATTCGTGCATTTTTATTGAATATACGTTTTTTTACATAATCCATGCTGTCTCCTTTAAACCAGCTTTGGTCAGGAGATGAAAACCCCTGCTTTACTCCATTTGCTATTTTATCCGGCACATAACGTTTCATCATCCGGCGTAATAAAAGTTTGCCATCCCGGCTTTTAAAAAAATACTTATTTTTTTTATTACCAATTTCATTTTCATCAAAAGAGATTACGTTCTGAAGTCTTCCTAATTTTAAACTTACCGGTAATTTCATGGCAAAATCAACCAAATCATTATCCATGAATGGGACTCGTGATTCAAGAGAGTGGGCCATACTTAATTTATCCTCCACTACAAATAAACCATGCAGAAAGGTTTTGGTTTCAAAATATAAAGATTGGTTCACATACTCTTCGGGCGTCTTCGGAAACGCTATGTCTGTTGGAAAAACAGATCTGAATATCTCCCGGGTTGATACATTCTCCACTCTTTTAAAAATTGGAGCGATCACTTGTACCAGATCTTTTGTCGAAATCATTCGCTGCCAGAACGCGTAATATTTATCAATGTAATCAGAAAAATTTTTATTTACAACGGCCCTGTAATATCGCCACGGATAACCACCAAAAAGTTCATCTCCGCCTGTTCCGCTCAATACAACTTTAACGAAATTTCCAGCTAATTTCGATGCATAATAATTTGGATAACTCTGCCCAACCCGGGGCTCTTCAAGGTGCCAGGCAAAACGAGGCATGCACCTTTCCATATCTCCTGACTTTAGCACCATTTCATAGTGCTCAGTCTTATACAAATAGGACATGTATTCAGAAATTGATCGTTCGTCATATGCCAATTCCATTCCTGAAATTGAATTCATATCAAAGCCGATTGTGAATGTTTTCAATTCAGAAATCGATTTTGCCGACACACAAGAAATGGCCCCACTATCCATTCCGCCACTCAAATAACTCCCAATTTCTACGTCGGCAACCAGTTGGCGTTCAACCGCTTTAACGAACAAATGCTCCAACTCATGAAGGTAGTCTCGCTCATTGACAGGCCCACTTGGCTCTGTAAAATTAAAATCCCAATACTGCTTCTTTTTTAGTTCATTAATGCTGACAATTCTGTCACTGGTTTTAAGATCAATGGTTAAAATATGACCTGGAGGTAACAGCCTAACATTTTTATACAAAGTCCTGTCTGAAAATATATTTTGAAATGTAAGATACTCTACAAGAGCCTTGCAGTCGACATCCGCCTGATACACCTTATATTCAAGTATTGATTTCACTTCACTGGCAAAAAGAAATGTTCGCTGATTTGGTGAAGTTTGGGAAATTGTATAATATACCGGCTTTATACCATATCTATCTCTTGCAATATAAAATTGTTTTTTAAAATTATCATATAGTGCAAAGGCGAACATCCCATTAAATTTTTCAACACATGAAATTCCCCACTCTATATATGCGTAAATAATGACTTCTGTATCTGTCAGAGTAAAAAAATGATGGCCAAGCGCTTTTAGCTCATTCCTTAATTCTTTAAAATTATAAATTTCCCCATTGTATGAAATCCAAATATTCCCTGAAAGGTCACTCATCGGCTGGTGCCCTGCAGAAGAAAGATCTAAGATACTCAGCCGTCTATGCCCCAAGAAAAGATCCCAGTCATGAGAGTTAATCTTGCTCTGAGCTTCTACGGAATCAATGGAAGGGAGTAATGGAGAAAGATGACTAAAATTGTTATCGGTTAGATTAAACTGGAAAGAAACCGGTTGAATATGGCGGCATCCCGTATGAAATAAGAGATAGCCGGCATCATCAGGACCTCGATGACAGATCACATCAAGCATGCTTTTAAAAAATTGTGTATCAATCCCTCTATGATCCAGGCATAAAGCACCACTAATACCGCACATGATTCCTCTCAGTTTCTTCTATAATTCTTTGACAAGATGATGAACCACTTGATTTTGTATTTCTTCTGTCATTCCATAATACATTGGTAATGTCAGGCAGTGATGATAAGCATATTCACTTCCTTTTACGGAACCTGAAACTCGGCACTTTTGATTATTATAAAAGGCTGGATGCATGTGCAGGCTGTAAGTTCCAATCTGAACCTCAATCCCTTTTGATCTAAGCCGTTCCATAATTCTATTCCTGTCTTCTACAAATATGCAAAATGACTGGAAAGAGTGTCTCCCATTCTCCGGATATTCTGGCAATGAGATCCCCTCAACACCTAAAAGCATTCTTTTATAATTTTTAGCTAACTGAATCCTGCTTTCCAATAATTTGTTAATATGCTTCATTTGAACCAGGCCGACAGCAGCCTGAATATTGCTCAATTTATAATTGGTACCGATTTGAACAAAAGCGGTTTTCTCTCTCGACTCAGATTCGCCAATTCCAAAATGCTTATACGAATTCATCCAATGTGCAAGATTCGGTTTATTTGTCGTAACCAAGCCCCCTTCTCCTGTGGTGATGAATTTCCGTGGATGTAAGCTAAACACAGAAATATCGGCCAAAGACCCAGCAAACTGATTTTGAGATTTAACCCCAAGGGAACAGGCGGCATCTTCAATTACATAGATGCCATACTTTTTTTTTAAGGCGTCTAACCGAGTATAATCAAGGGGACATCCAAAAAGGGATACCGGAAGAATAGCCTTTGTTTTTGGGGTGATGGCTTTTTCAATGACGTCATAGTCAATTAGCATGTTGGACGGATTTACATCAACAAGAACAATATCCGCACCAACAATATTTACGACCGAAGCTGTTGCAGGATAGGTATAATCCGGCACAATAACTTCATCACCAGAGCCGATGCCCAATGCCCGAAGTGCCATCTCAAGACCTAAGGTGCAATTACATACGGCCACCACATGGGACACGTTTAAATATTGGCCAACCGCTTCCTCCAACGCCCTGGTTTGTTCACCTTCCGTGAGAAAACCCGAGTCAAGAACCTTCAGCACCTCGTCCTTAACCTCATCTGTGATGTACGGCTTTATCAATGGAATTTTCATTATGATTTAGCCTTTTCTCTTCGCTTTTCCACTTCCTTCTTATGAGCATTTCGCCATTCAATCAGACGCTTCAACCCTTGTTTTAGCCCTATATCTGCTTTAAAATTGATTTCTTTTTCAGCTTTAACTGGAGACCCAACTCTGTTCTTAACAAAGGTCAATCCCCCCTCTTTATACTCAATATCCAAGTCCGAACCTGTTATTTCCAGGATGAGGCGGGCAAGCTGCTCAATTGAGGTCTTTATACCTGTTCCTACATTGTAAAATGAATCCGTTGCGTCGGATTTCATCGCTTGAATATTTGCCTTTGCACAATCGCCTACATACACAAAATCATAAGCCTGGCTGCCATCCCCATAAACAACCGGCGGCAATCCATTGTCTAATCGATCCAAAATTTTCATGATCACGGCAATATATGTCCCCTGATAATCCTGCCGGGGGCCGTAAACATTCATATACCTGAGGCCCGTGTAATCAAAATGCTGATCCGTTTTCTTGTAGCGGTGATAAAGGGCCCGGCACATCTGCTCACCAGCAATTTTAGTTGCACCGTAAAAATTATTATTATTGTAAGGATGCTCTTCGGTCATAGGCTCTTCAACTGCGTCTCCGTAGACGCTTGCAGAAGAGGAGTAAACCAGTCGACGTACGCCCTTGTTGAGCATTGCTTCAAGCACATTAAACGTACCACCTATATTCACTTCAAATGCGGATCGGGGATAATCATAGCAATGAAGCAACCAAAGTGCCGCCAGATGAAACACGCCATCAATATCATTCATGGCACTGTTTAAAATATCTCTGTGGAGCAGGTCCCCGCCAAGCTCATATATTTTTACTCTCGGGTCTTTTAATGCTGCAGCCAAATTTTCTTCGCTTCCCCGCGTAAAGTTATCATAAACACGAATTTCAGCGACATCCTCCTGTATTAATTGATCCACAAGTGTTGATCCGATGAAGCCTGCGCCTCCGATTACCAAAAACCGTTTCCCTCTGATATCCATAGCCTGATTATTCCTCTTTCCTATATTCTTTTGACCTAAAAAATAAAGCGATTCCTATTAAACACCACTCAACAATTGTACCAGCCAGTCTTGATGCAATGGCAACGGCAAACGCAATGGGTATTGGAATGAGATATGAATATAATTCAACTAGAATCCCATCCCGAACCCCGATACCCGAAGGAGCAAATAGATTCAAAAGTCCTATTAAAAATGCCCAGGATCTTGCCCCCATTATATAGGGTATTTTTTCAAACGGTATAAAGTAAAAGGTATTCAGCAAAAAAAGACCAATACATCCACTAATAAACGCCTGCAAGATAAAAATTGAACAAATATAGATCCAATCATAAAATTTTAAATAAATTTCAACCGGCTCTTTTTTGATTGCTGCAAAAAAAAAATTGATAAAACAAACAAAAAATTGGGGGTATATCAGGATAAATCCAATAAATAACAGAATAGTATAATCTGTTATTGAGAATCCTATATTAATATATTCTGTTGCATTGAGAATCACAGGCAGAGTAATCATTCCAATCAGGCATTGGAAGTATAACCCCATGCCAACATGGTATGATGCTGCTATAATTGAAACTTTGTTTGGAATTCCAACTTTATTGCATTCAATAAGTTTGGTAAAAACCAGCCCCACTTTTCCGGGAAGATATTTGCCTATCTGGGAAATCATTTCTATTCTGAAACATATCGAATACGGAATTTCATAATGAAATATAGCCAAAACCTTCTTCCAAATCAGAACCTGCAAAAGGCTATTGGCCATTATCGATAAAGACGCCAGAATAAGCCAGAGTCCTTTAATGTCGAGTTTTTCCCAGTCTATGGAGCCCCACTCCGCATACATTTTTTTACATATCGCAAAAAAAAGAAAAAAAACAGCAGAATACAGAAACAAGCTCATACATCTCCAATACTTAAATTTTGCTTTTATGCCTTTTAAACTTGAATTCTGCATTCAATCATTACTTAAACAATATTAAAAAAAACAGCAGACCCGCTAAAGTTTTCCAGTATTCCCGATAATTGTATGAAATGCATCTATATATACTTTTCCGCCATCCTTTATATCCAAAACATACTTTCTAATTGTCTTAAAACCGTTTAATGCGATTTGTTCACATTTATCTGGCTGCTCAATAACATAAGTCATTATTTCAGCCAAAGCACTAGCTGTTTCAGGGTGGTACAATAAAGCGTTATATTTATGCACCCAGATATCATTATTCCATCTTTCATCATCAGGCAGAAGTAAAAGCGCCTTGCTGTAAGCACTTTCAGTGACGACAGCATTCAGCCCAACACCGCCTATCACTGCGCTGCTATGGGATAAGAACTTAAAAATATCATGCCTGTAGCCGCATAGCTCTACGTGGGAACTTAAATTATAAGAATTGATCTGCTGTTGAATAAAGGCTTTTGATGGCCCGTCTCCGAGAATAACCACTCTAAACTCTTCATATTTCTTTCTCAACTCATTAGCCGCGGGAACAATGATGTCAAGCCCCTTATGGATATCCGGCAAGATACTTAAACGCCCAATAAAAACAAATTGTGCTTTGTTACCTGTCCTTTTTTTATTCTCCATAGAAGAGGTTTCAATTGTTCTCGTGATAAGGGGAAGTTTGACTGCTTTGTTTCTTAAATAAGGTTGATATTTTCTGGCAAATTCCATGTTGCCCCATATATCCAGAACAGCGGTTACCTTTCGAATAATAAATTTATTGATTATAAAGGGCAATAATCTTAAATCTGATCCACGGTATGTTAAAACAACTGGAATATTAAATATAGCTTTATAAGGAATTGCCAATAATGCAGTAGGCGTCCAATTCGCATGGATAATGTCAATGGTATGTCTAAAACGATAAATGGATATGAAAAAAAATAGGATGAAAAGAGGAAGCTGAAACATACGCAGCCATAATAATTTAGAAGAATAAAGGGGATGTTTCGGCAATCTGACTTTTTGCCATCGATAAGGAAAAAAATACCTAAACCGGATGACATTAATCCCCTTTTTTATTGTTTCTTTCCTTGGCAGACCTGGGACATGTGGTGTAAGGACCGTTACTATAGCCCCTGCAGAATGATAGGCTAAAACTTCGGGAAGGACAAAGGAGCCGCCATAAAAATTGCCTTTTTCTTTTTTTAATTTTGATAAGGTGGGAAAACCAGGAGCAAGGACTAAAATATGCATTTAGTGTTACCTTTAATTTTATAAACGGCGATCTTCATATGATCTATTAACTGCACTGCGAAGCTGCTGCCACTCGATATCGTCAAGCTCCTGCTTGTTTCTCAAATTCAACTCAATATTCAGCAGTGTTCTGGTTCGTAAATGTATTCCGTATAGTTTACAATATTTCTCTGAAATCCTGCCCAATTCCATATCTGGGGAAGTACAAAGATCTTCATAATTAATTATAATATATTGTTCATTGTCTATATTCTCTTCTATGTATTCATCAATAGATTTTACCTGCTCTGCAACTTGTTCAAACGGATCATACGCTTTCAGGCTGTCATAATTAAAAGGTTTGACACTTGCCCATTTTTGCCTTGACCCATAAAGCTGCTCCCGCATTTTTAGCAGCGACTGACATGTGTACAAAGGCTCACGCTTCACCCATATATAAAAGGCTTCTGGAAATATAGTGGATATTCTTTTAAGCCTCAGACTATTATATAAATTTTTCCCAAGAAAAGGGGAGGAAAAAAATGATGTGAAATAGTTGAGTGTTTTTCTTACCTTTTTTTTATGCCGTTCATCAGTATTCAATAACCCATGATTCATATCATCAGTAAACCAGTTTCGAAACATCAACCCGGCTTCGGCCGGGGAGAAAATGCCCCTGATATACCCATATCTGCTTTTTAAACAAAAAGATTCAGGGTGTTTTTTTGTCATTTTATGGGTAAGTCTTGCTGCCAATGCAGGAGTTCCATAAAAAAAAGATTGAATATTATTAATATAACTAAAATGATATTTTGCGATCATAAGTTGAAACAATAGTGTTGATCCCGTTCTTGGGGAGCCAACAATAAAGATTGGCGGAAGAGTACCTCTTTCATCAACCTGATTTAATAAACCAGTTTCAAAAGATCGCAATATTGATAAATTACCAACACATTGTTGCAACTTTAACATAAATATCCGGTAAGCATTAAAACGTCTTTCCATATCTTATTTTCTTATATTTTTTAAGTGCGTTTTTCTTGCAGAAATTGAAAAAATTATCTTTCCAAATATTGTGATAGGGAGTCATAACACCTCCAAAGCCGCGATAAAATCTTTCAATTGATTTTATCATTGACCCTTCAAAATCAAATACCTCAGAAACCTGTGAGGCATATTCAATTGCCTTGCCAACCAATAGCGTATTAGCTTCCATATTCGGCAAATCAGGATTACTCCCGTTTAATAAAAGGTGACAGGCTTTGTTATCATATACAAGCCCGCAGACAGAATGGCACCTTTGTTGCCTATCAAAAGCACCTAACAGCTTAATTGAATCCTTTTTTTTTAATGCTGCATAGAATCGTTTGAAAAAACTCAGAGAATATGGAATTGGCCCGCCCTGTCTCAGAAATGTCATTTCGTTGATCCGATAAAAATTTTCCGGGCAGATATCATAAATTATGCTTATATTGTTCTTTACTGCTTTCCTCATATTTTTACGAGCGTTTGACTGCATCTTGTCATAGAGAGAATCCATGTTTTTCAAATTGCTTATTAGATACGTATATTTTGATTCCTGCCTGTACCCAGCCCAATAAAAAGGCATCCAGTTCTGAAAATCGTAATGAAATGTGTAATCAAAGGTTTTACACCACTTAATGTTCGAAACAATTTGCTCTATAATTTTCTTTTCAATAGTAATTTTATTTGCATATTTCCCTTCAACGGGTCTTAGTAGAATACCAAGATATTTTGCGAATAAAGGGTTAGAATATGTTTTTATTTCACTTTTGACAAGAATGATTCCTCCTGCAATATTCCCTTTTTTTACCAGCACACCAATTTGATAGGGAAAACCTATGGCGTCAAGGTAATGGGTTTTAGCAAATACACTTCCCTGGGGACTGATATCAACGAATCTATCCCATTCCTTATATAAATTTTGGGGCAGTATTAAAAACTGATTTTTAGCTGTTCCAAGTTCCATTGATTTTTGATATCATTCGCTTAATTTGGTTAATTCCCCAATCGGAAAAAATACTGATACATAGATTAAAAAAACCTGAAGTCCATCTATTGGGGTGAACATTGATAAAAACAGGCCCTTCTATCTTGAATTGCAAATACTCAATAAGATCCTCAGTTGAACAAATAGAATTCTGGGGCGATATTGACCCCACCCTATCCCTGATATTGTAACTGCGTTCCCAACTTCGCCCGGTATCGGTAAAATAGTGGATATTAAAGTAAGCAATGCTTAATAAAATCTCATCAACATCATACTTTTTGTAGTCATAAAATTTCCAGATGTCCATGTTATTCCATTTGGACAGAGGACTTCCATGCATGCTTATTGTTTTGATATTGACAATTCTACGAAGCATTTCTAACTCTTCTTCAAAAAGAGAGATGGATAAAAAACAATCGCCCTTAGCCCGGGTCAAAGTCTCGTAATGATATCCTACTTCATGTCCCCGTCGCACCAGTTTTCTGATCATTGAAGGCCTGTAAACCTGCTTTGTCATTCTAATGTAATAGGTGGACCGCAGGCCGTAAGAGGCTTCCACCTCTGCTATTTGAACCGCTTTTTGAAATGATCTGTCTATATCATGCCTCAAAACAATTAAAGGAAATTGGGGCTGGCCTTTCTCAATGAATTCTGAAAATGTCAATATCGGAAGGCTTGACTCTTTGATTATGCGACAAAACCGGACATATTTTTGAAGTGTGAAATCAATAGTCATATAACACCAAACAAATCAATGCTTACATCTTAACTTTATTTACAATTTTGCAAGGAGAACCGAACGCTTTGCTATTATCGGCCAAATCATCTTTCACAAAACTGTTTGCCCCGATAATACATCCCCTACCGATGGTTACGCCTTTGGTAATTATTGTATTGGGCCCGATGTAACAACGGGATCCTATGTTCGTGGGTGCCCGCTCAATTTTATCCGTTCCACCACTAACTGCCCAGCGGATACTGTCATGGGTATAAATCTGGACACCTGCTGAAATAGAACAATAGCTTCCTATTTTAAGGCCACCGGAGCCATCTAAAACGGTAAAAGGGCCGACCCAGGTGTTTTCTCCGATTGAAACATCCCCGATGACAACCGAGCTGTCATAAACGCTGGTTCCTTCGCCAAACCCAAGAAGCTTAGCCTTTTCCCATCGGTCAACAACATAGTCGCCAAAAGGCAAAGATCTTCTCCATTTATCTTGCACATATTTTTGCCGGTATTCCCAAAACCCCTTGAACAATACAAGCACATCTTTGAAACTGTCAATTCCCATAGAATGAAGGTTCATCTTTTACTTCCGATAAAAATTAAAACAAATAGAATGGACACCAAACCCATTTTTGCCAAATTCCTTAGAGGTATACATATCAAGAAAGGTATATAATCGTAATTTTTCTGATTGGCTCAAATCATTTTCAATTCGTTCTTGAACAATTTTATAATTAAAAACAAAATGAGTGATACCTTTTTTTCTAAACCATTCAGCGACATCATCCAATTTTTCCTCTACTCGAATCAGCTCATAGATTTTGAACAGATTAAGATCTTGATCAGGAATATATTGCCGGTCACAATAGTAGCCTCTTCCACCGAGAAAAAAAAATAATATTTTTGTATCTTCCGGCAGGTTATTATTTATATACTCAAAAGTCGAATATTCCGGTCGAAAATGTGTGATATAATCTTCCCGACTGATATCTCCCCGGATATATTGAACCGGCGAAATATTCTCTATAGTTTGAACAATATACTTGAACGACGAAATCAAAGAATGGCTCATTCCAAATAGGATTATACAGGCAAAAGACCAGCTTGAGATTCTTATTCTATTATTCCGGATAAAACGAAGCATATTGTCCAAACCATAAACGCTCAAAATAACTAAGCAAGGCAAAATAGGAACAACATATCTTACTCTAAGCGGCCCCCCAAAAAAAGCCGACAAAAAAAATAACACAGTGAAATAAACTATAAACCATTTTTCACTTCTAACTGCCTGTTTATGATTAGTTTTTAATAATGAAAAAAAAGGAAAAATCAAAAGGGCGATGGACAATTTTCCATCAAAATAGCGTGGATCATGATCTTTACCCTGAAAAAAATATCTTAAAGGCAGCATCAAAAGATCCAAGGTGTCCTCTTGATAGACATTTTTTCTGTATAAAAATTTATTAATCTTCAGCCTATGATCACTCAATGCATAGCTTGCAACCTCACACTGCTTTTGATGCTCTGAGTCAAAAAGACCATTATATAAAGGGTAAACTGGATTTCCTGTCCAGACCATATTTCTAATCATCCAGGGAGAAAACACTGTCAGAGAAATTAAAACAAAACTGGTAAAAAGCATTAGAGCCTTAATTTGTGGCACTTTTCGGGAAGCCAGGAATAGGACACCAAGAGCAAGAAATACAAAGGTAATCAATCCATTATATTTGGTCCCCATTGCGAGACCGCAACAAAGAGCACCTAAGACCAAATATCGCATCTGATTAGTTTCGTCCCATTTAATAACACCCAATAAAGCGGCAAAAGAAAAAAACATAAGGCCGAGGTCTACATAGGCTGTTATTGACAAGCGGATAAAAATGGGAACAATCATTAGCAACAATGCCCCATACACTGCAAAATGGATATTCAATCTTGTCTTAAGATAATAAAAAACACAGCCGACAGTCGCGATCCCAAAAGAACAGTGAATAAATTTGGGAAGAATATCACTTCCAAGATATAAGGCTCCCCAATAAAGAAGATCCAAATTCATAGGATAATACGAAAATCGCATACAGGGAAGTTCAATAATACGGCCATGATTCAGATAGATCTTAGGAACTGCAAGGTGATGAACGAGCGCATCTCGGCTAACAGGTGGAACAAGGCACAACATCCATAACAATGATAATAAAAAAATAAATATCGCCAGATATATCCATATGAAAAGATGAACTTTCATTCTATTTTTATCTGGAGTCTGGATCATGATTTTGATTTAAAAGGTATTTGCTTCAACAATTTTATTGCTGACCTGAATGAGAATTGAGTCTCTTATCTTATTTACCTCTAACGGAACAAGCGGATACGATACTGACTTGAGATCTTTGAGACCTTTGAGAATCCTTTCTAAGGAAAAATCATCAATTAATTGAGTTACATCAAATCTACTCATCTCTTCGCTTTTCTCATTAAGGCTATTTTGAATCAAGCACAATCTGACAAAAAATGCGTTTGGCGTGTTATTCTCCAATGACTTTTTCAAATAATACCGTGCTTTTTCATATTTTCTATTAACCAAATTGGCATACCCGAAATATGTAGTTGCATCGACATCAAAAGGCGCTTTTTCTATGGCAGTAAGACCACTTTCTATAGCCAGTTCGAATTTCTGGCGTTTAAGGTAAATTATCGTTTGAAGATTAATATCCTGTACTCTTTTAAAATGCTTTCCAAAATAATTTTTGATACTATTCTCTGCGACTTCAAGTTGATCTGCAAGGACAAGCGTTTCAATATAATTATACACTACATTAATTTCGGGCTTAGCGCGAACTGCTTTTGCGCCACATTCTACGGCGGCATCTATCTTTCCCATACTGATGTAAATCGACCGCAAATTATCGTAACAGATCATTTTAGAAGTGGCAGGCTTGCTGTCTCTAAGCGGAAGTGCCTTTTTATGGAACTCTTCAGCCTTCTTCCATTCGCCTATTTTTAAATAGTAAAGGGTTCCAATACTTTGATACGGCCTCGCTCTTCCAGGAGCCTTATTTCGAGCAGCTTCCCACAAACTTCTTTCCGTTTTCCAATCTATATTCCGTATATAGGTTCCAAAACCAAATGCAATAATTACTATTGTCACTAGACCAAAGACTACCCCCCCAATAAATCGCTTTTCCTTATTTTTGCTATATTCATTCAACAGAGTTGTCATCCATAATGAAACGGGCAGAAAAAAAAACATGGACGGGATGTAATTACGATGTTCAAAAAAAAGTTCAAGATTCAGCACTGTTGATTCTACCGAGTGATTAATAAAGAAAAAAAGTATGGCAAAAGCAAATAAAGGATATTTTTTTAATGACCGCAAACTCCAAAAAATAAGAGAACCAATGATGCCAATTGAGAGTAATGTCGTCCAAGGTGAAAACAAACTTTTAGATATGACAACATCATGTTCAACGGAAAACTGTGATGCTATTGGATATATCAATTGATATAAATACATACAAACAATACGGGACTGTGTCATTAACCTCTCTATCGGAGTGTAAGGTCTTGTTTCATAACCAGCAAAAAGTGATGCGATATCTCCTCTGGTCCATATAATCGCAGAAACCCCAAAAAATAATACAAAACCTGCCATTAAAACGAAAAATTTAATTTTGAACAGCGACCGGACAGGTATTTTCTGAAAAAATACCCATTCCACCAATAAAGTGGAAGCTGGTAACAAAATAGTATTTTGTTTTGTTAACAGCCCAAATACAAATGCTATTATATAACCAGCACAAAATAAAACTGTAACCAGCCAGGACGACTGTGCCAAACGAATTTTAACATAAAAAAAAAGGCCCATGATATAAAACATGCCGGCCATTGAAGCCATTCGCTGAACAATATACGTCACGGCAGAAGTATGAATGGGATGAATGGCCCATATCACCGCACATAAAAGAGCCGTTTGGTATCTGATGGAATCACTTTCAACTGCTACGCTTTTCGCTTTAAGCAGAGACAGCACTGCTAAAAACAGAAAAATTGAGGAAAGAATATGAATGATTATATTGACCAGATGGTATCCGAATACGTGATTCTGCCCCCAATACCAATTTAAAGCAAAACTAGACATAGCTACCGGGCGGTAAAGAGTTTTCCCTATATAAAGCCCCCCGTCAATCGAGGCATAAAAACTTTGAATAATAGAACCGGGAAACAAATCTGTTAGATGAATACCGGGATTTTTGACTATATTATCATAATCATCAAGGTGCCAGGTTGCATCAAAGCTATTGCTGTAGACCGTAACAACTATAATTGCGATAAGCGATACGGCAGACAAATATGAAAAAGTTTTGGAAGAAGCTTCCATTTGATCTTATACCATTTTACGATTGGTAAAAATGATGACCGAACCAATGACAAAGACAGCGGTCCAACCGGACATGGTTAAAAAACCGTGAATAAAAAGTGATGGGTCGATATTATCCTCATACAAAGCGGCTGCCCTGAAATTCAAAGACTCTAGATTCGGAAAGATGTAATAAAGAAGGATTAAAATACTTCTTAAAACAGCTTCATTATTATTTTGAGCCCAGGTATAAAGGTATGAACTCCAGTGCCCTATAACGTAGCTTGAGACAAGCAAAAAAAGATGAAGCAGCGGCGAAGTGAAGGACGCAAGTAAAAGGCTGAGTCCAGATAAAACACACCATTCAAAAAAAATTGAAATCAAAGCAATTATAATATTGATAGAAACCGCCTCACCTGAGAATACGAGTACGAGAACCATTAGGATTGACAAAGAAATATACACGAAAAAATTCATGGTTAATATTCCACTGAATTTCCCTAAAATATAAATCCAACGAGGTACCGCCCGAGACAACGGCATATAAATGATTTTTTTTTGAATATCGTTTTGGATGGCTTTAGCACTTAAAAAATAACAAGTAATCAGGCCCCAAATTCCTATGATCCAAAATCCGCTGTTTAAAAAAACTCTTCTTTTATCTCCTATAGCAATATTGCCAAGCAAACTGGATAGCACAAACAACAAACAACCAGCCGAAATAAAAATGAAAAAGGATTTATTCCTGATATTCTCCACCACAATCACCCGAGTGAATGCATAAATCTGTCGACTGAACCTCTTCACGATAATAAGTCCTCAATATTATTATAAACCGGTGAAAATGAATAGATCGAAATATCTTCTTTTAACCCCAATTGTAATACCTCATTTATATTTTGGGTATCTATTAAGACCTTGTACGACCCATCAGGCTGAGATATCATTTCTTTACACTGAAGACGGCTCTCAAGAACATGGGCTGAAGGTGCATGTACAATCACCTGGTATTGGTTGACAACATTCATTATGTCGGCCATAGTTCCCTGCCAGTTTATCTGTCCGCAATTAATCACGGCAATCATATCTGAAAGCTGCAATACATCCGATATGACGTGAGAACTGAATAAAAGAGTGCCTCCGCTTTTTTTAAAACTGAGTAGTATACTATGAATTTTTGCTCTCCAAGCAGGATCAAGACCACTCATGGGTTCGTCTAAAAATAAAATTTGAGGCGTATTGAGAAAAGCCTGGGCAAACCCGACACGTTGCACTTGACCTTTGGAGAGGCTATTTATTTTCCTGTCAGCCAATGAAGTAAGATCGAATTGACTTAACTGCGTTGACATAGACTCATTTAATTCATGTTTTGATAACCCGGACAGAGTACCTAAAAAGCTAAGCCATTCTGTAACCGTTAAATATTGGGGGATATATTGATTCTCAGTTAACAATCCCACAGCATGTCTGTTATCATGATCGGAGTTCAAAGGACGACCATTAATAAGCACTTCACCAGAGTCGGGCGAAATAATCCCTGTACATAACTTTATAGTAGTTGTCTTTCCAGCTCCGTTCGATCCGATTAGCCCAAAGGAAACACCTTTCGGAATAACAAAGCTCAGATTTTTAATTATTTGCTTAGGCTGTAAAAAAAAACCCTGTCTTACGGCATATGACACATTATTCAATACGATCGACGTATTATCCGTCACGTTCCTTTAACCTTTCCATTTTTTTCAGTATCAATTGTTTTTGAGCAGGATCTTTAACTGTATTCAAGATAATCTTATAAAACCCTTCTATAAACATTTTGTTTGATGTTTTTAACGAGAAGGAGGCAGCAAGTAATGGTAAATAAGAGGGCGCCCCTTTTTTCAGGGATGAGGATAGTATCTGTTTTGAAGCTTCTTCATAATTATTGTATGCTTTCCAAAGGATGTATCCCTTTAGAAAAAATAGTTCCCATGAATTTTTAATTTGTAATATTCCTTTGTCAATTATGGCAAGGGCCTGCTTAGGTGCCTGGGCCTCAAGGAAAAGAATGATACCTCCCATAACATAGGGAAACTCCCATTTAGGGGATAAATCTGTAATTCTGCTTAACAGGTAATACAAATAAAAATAATCCTGGTCCGTTACGGTATGCGAGCCGAAATAATAACTGGTTCTCATCCATAAAAGATCTGCCAGGAAATCCGGATCTGCTGGCGAAAACATTCGTATGAAAATCGTTTTGGACGGAATAAATTGGATTTCGTCAACTTGATTATCGTTACACCAGGAACAATACGGGTTGGTGTATGTCAAGACAAATCTTTTTTTCAAAAGGTCATACTGACACAGTATCGTGCTGATTAGAAGTATTAATAAAAGGATATACGAAAGTTTTAGTTTCATTTACATGATTTAAAAAAGGCTGTTCCACACATACAGGAACAACCCTTTTTCAGATTGCAATCCAATTTTTATTGACAAGCATTGGCAGTATTTATCAAAGTTCCTGTGGAATTAATGGTCCACGTATCCGTTGTTCCATTAAGATTAGTTGTTGTAGCTCTTGCAGTATAGCCAGCAGTATCAGCCTTAGTCACAGAATAAGAGTAACGGGGTGTACCTTTAGTTTCAAATCCGATTGGCCCGATGGCGGAGTATGTATCCCATTCGGCAAAATATGCTTCCTGCATTGATCTGATATTTCCAAGACTGGATTTTGCTTCACTCTGCTTGGCTTTGCACTGATAGTTCATAAAATTTGGGATTGCAATGGCCGCCAGGATACCAATAATGGCCACAACAATCATCAGTTCGATCAGGGTAAAGCCCTTCTGGTTGTTTCTGATGTTTCTAATAAATTTTGTCATTTTTTACTCTCCTCTTTGTTGGGTTAAATGATGTGACAAACCTTTTTTCATGAATGACAATGCTTATCGCAAAAGCAATGCCAGAACAAAGAACAACTTATATTTATTCATAACCTTTTAATTTTAAATAAAATTTACTTCAATGAACTAAAATATTACAAATGAACTAAAACGATTTTTCGCTGAATTTTTACAAAAAGGATAATCCGGTTGACAAAAAATGTCAACCTTGATTCCCTTGCCCCGCATCACTATTAACGGATTCATTTTTGTCCGGCATGGTTTTGTCCAGGCGATATCTGAAAGATCTTAAGCTTAAATTTAAAAGCTCAGCTGCCTTACTTTTGTTACCATGGGTAACTTCCATGGCTTTTTTAACATATGCGCCTTCAATGTCAGACATGATTTTGTCTAAATCCACACCGGTCACCACATCTTCCAAATCATAGCGGTTGTTCGTAATGCCCTCTATCCAGCGTCGACGTTTGTGCGAGGAAATGGTCAGGCTTTCGGGCAGGATGATGTTGGTAGAGGAAAGAGCCACAGATCGCTCGATCAGGTTTTCAAGCTCCCTGACATTTCCTGGGAAGGAATACCGGTTCAAAAAATCAACGGCATAGGACGACAGCTTTACGATATCCTTGCCCAGTTTTTTTGAGTATTTTTCAACAAAATGGGCGGCAAGTAATTCCACATCCCCTTTTCTATCCCGCAAGGGGGGCACCTTAATAGGAATTACGTTGAGGCGGAAAAACAGATCTTCCCTGAAATTGCCGTCAATGACCTCCTGCTCCAATTTTTTATTCGTGGCAGAAATAATCCTGACATTCACATCAATTTCCCGGGTGCCGCCAACGGGCTTAAACCGGGTTTCCTGGACAGCCCGCAAAAGCTTTACCTGCAGAAAGGTGGACAGTTCCCCAATTTCATCTAGAAAAATCGTACCAGTATTGGCGGCCTCAAACAATCCCTGCTTATCTGCCACAGCCCCTGTAAAAGAGCCTTTAACATGACCGAAAAATTCGCTTTCCATGAGCGTGTCTGGAATGCCGCCGCAATTCACCACGACAAAGGGCCTGTCTTTACGCTCGGAATTATCGTGGATGGCCCGGGCGATAAGCTCCTTGCCTGTGCCGCTTTCACCGGTGATCAGTACATTGGTTTTGGTTGGGGCAATCTGGCGTATCCGCTGGTAAATCGCCTGCATCCCCGGGCTGTTTCCGATGATACGGTTGAAATGCAGATGGTTTTTAAGTTCAGTTGATCGGTATACTTTTTCCTGGTCCAGGGTCAAAAGTTCAAGGGCCTTGGCGATGGTGGCGCAAAGTTCATTGTTGTCAAAGGGCTTGGGCACAAAATCGTAAGCCCCCTCGTTCATTGCTTCCACAGCGATCTCCGTTGTGGCATAGGCGGAAATCATGATCACCACAGTATCCGGGTGTTCTTTTTTCACGGCCCGCAACACATCCAGACCGGTAATATCGCCTAAGCGGATATCGGTGAGCACTAGGTCATATTTTTTCTGTTTGATGCTGTTGAGAGCCTGTTTGCCGTTCTTCGCAAGCGTGATCTGATACCCTTTTTTGCACAGAAGCATCTCAAGGAACTCACGCATGCTCAATTCATCATCGACCACCAGAATGCTGTGTGCGTTTGCCATATGCTCTATCCCCGACTACTCTCTGCGGTAAACGACCCGGCCGTCAACAATGGTCAAAGCAGCTCTCCCTTTTAGTTTGCGGCCGCCAAAAGGTGTGTTGCGTCCTTTACTCACAAATAAATTGGGGTCCACGGTCCAGCCCGCATTTATATCAATAAGGGTAAGATCAGCCGGGTTGCCCGGCACAATATCGTTGTTGAGCCCCATAAGCTCTGCCGGGGCCTTGGCCATTTTTTCCACCAACTGAACCAAGGTCAGATGGCCCTGGGCCACAAGGTCCAGACTTAACCCCAGGGAGGTTTCAAGCCCTACAATACCGAATGCAGCCTGGTCGAACTCCACCTGTTTTTCATCCTCGGCATGGGGAGCATGGTCGGTGGCTATCATGTCAATGGTGCCGTCGATCAGTCCTTCAATAATGGCTGCCCGGTCTTTGTCACTGCGCAAGGGCGGATTCATTTTGAAATTGGTGTCATAGGCAGGGATATCCGCATCCGTGAAAGTGAAATAATGGGGGGCGGTTTCACAAGTGACGGGCACTCCCTTTGCTTTGGCCTGCCGGATGGCCTCAATGGACTGGGCTGTGCTCATATGACAAAAATGAACCCTGGCGCCAGTCAGTTCGGCCAGGGCGATATCGCGCATCACCATGACGGATTCTGCAGCATTGGGAATTCCTTTTATCCCCATCACCGTGGCCGGCAACCCTTCGTTCATGGATCCCCCATCGGCGAGCCGCTTGTCTTCAGCATGAACAAACACAGGAATGTCTAAAGATTTGCAGTATTCCAGGGTCCGTCGCATGAGCTGGGAATCGGTAACCGGCATTCCGTCATCGGTCACGGCCCGTATCCCGGCTTTTTTCATATCCGCAATGTCGTTGAGCTTTTGGCCTTCAAGATTAGTGGAAATTGCCCCCACCGGATATACCCTGGACGCATTTGCCTTTTTCCCCTGGGAAAGGATAAAGGAGGTAACTTGCGCATTGTCATTCACAGGTTTGGTGTTGGGCATGGAACAGACCGCAGTGATCCCGCCGGCAGCAGCAGCCTTTAACCCGGTCTCAATGGTTTCTTTATACTCCTGGCCAGGCTCCCGCAAATGAACATGCACGTCTATGAGCCCCGGCACGGCAATCAGATCCTGGCCGTCAATGACTGTGATGTCGTCAAAGTCGTTGGTTACTTCCGGCAACTGTCCAGGTTCCGAGACCCTCTCAAACAGGCCGTCTTTTATACTGATATCTTTTATGCCTTCAATATTACCGGGATCAATCACCCGGACGCCTTTAATTTGAATCTGCATTTCTACTGCCTCCTGACACCAAATAAAAAAGGGCCATGCGAAGGGCCACACCATTGGTCACCTGATCCAGAATTACGGATTGTTCACCATCCGCCACCAGGGTTGAAATCTCAACGCCACGGTTCAACGGTCCCGGGTGCATGATCAGGGCATCCTTTGCCGCCAGGGCCAGGCGCGCCTGATTCAACCCGTAAAGCGCCGCATACTCGCGCTCACTGGGGAAAAGCAGGCTGCCCTGGCGCTCCTTTTGAATCCGAAGCATCATGACCACATCCGCGCCTGCCACACAGGCATCCATATCCCGGGCCACGGTGCAGCCCATCTGTTCAATGCCTACGGGGATCATGGTCCCGGGTGCACAAATGGTCACCTTTGCCCCCATTCTGGACAAACCGATAATATTGGACCGGGCCACCCTGGAATGGGAAATATCGCCCACAATGGACACCTTTAAGCCCTCAAAGCCGCCTTTTTCTTCCTGAATCGTCATCATGTCCAAAAGGGCCTGGGAGGGATGGGCATGGGTGCCGTCTCCTGCGTTAATGACCGCACATTTCACCCATTTTGCCACCTGGTACGCTGCACCCGAAGATGCATGCCGCATCACAATGATATCAGGCTTCATGGACTCAAGGGTTCTAACCGTATCCCGTAACGTTTCCCCCTTGACAATACTGGAGGAAGATTTGGATATGGCCACCGTGTCCGCGGACAGCCGCTTACCGGCCAACTCAAAGGACATCTTGGTCCGGGTTGACGGCTCCTGGAAGAAAAGCACAATGGTTTTCCCCCTGAGGGTGGGTACTTTTTTAACGGCCCGCTGGGAGATCTCCTTCATCCCCCGGGCCGTGTCCAGGATATAAGTGATCTCCTCGCGACTCAGGGAATCAATATCCAGAATATCTTTTTTCTCAAACCGCATATCTATTATTCCTTAAAACAGCAAGGTGCCGATCCGGTTCCAACGGACGCTGAAATGCGCCTTGTCCCAGGACCAGTAAATAATAATGGCTTCGCCCCGCACTTCACTTAGGTCCACAAAGCCCCAGAACCGTGAATCATGGCTATTATCCCGGTTGTCACCCATGACAAAAAGCTTGTTGGCCGGTACTGTAATTTTTCTATAATTATCCCGGGTGGTGATCTGACCCGGCAGGATCCGGGGATCTTTGTACTGGGCCCAGGGCTGATCAGTGACAAGCTTGTCATTGACATACAGTTTTTTATTCACGATTTCCAGGGTGTCGCCGCCAACGGCAATCACCCGCTTGATGTAATCCTTGGATGGATCTTCCGGATATTTAAACACCACAATGTCATTACGCTGGGGATTTTTTACAGGGATCAGGGTTTTCCCGTCGGTAAAAGGAATTTTCACCCCGTAAATAAATTTATTGACAAGGATCTGATCTCCGATCTGAAGGGTCTCAAGCATGGAACCGGACGGTATCTTAAAGGCCTGGATAATAAAGGTACGGATAAACAGAGCAATAACAACGGCAATGAGAATCGCTTCGATATTCTCCCGCCAGGCGCTTTTCTTTTTTTGACTCATTTTATAGTTCTTTGTTGTAAATTATTTTTTGATTGAAGAGCGCGTACGCGCTCTTCCTTTTATTTTTTATCGTGGAAAGGCAGGACATAATTTTTTTTTAAGTATCCCCATGTCATTTAACAGAACAGATGCTGGGGAACTCCAATATAGAATCTGGACTTCTGAATCTCGGTCTTCAGAATCCGGGCAATTTTCCTTGCCTTGACCATACTGGACAAAGGCACTGTGGGAACGGCCTCCCCTTTGATCATAATCGTCCCGCTTTTAAGCTCGGCATAACTGACCTGGCCATAGGATTTGGAGATACCCTTGGGATAATCATGTCCGTAATCAATAATCTGGGTGAAGATCTCGTCGTCGGACACGGACGTGTATTTAAGAATCTCTTCATTTAAAATGGGAATGGGAATGCCAAGCCCCACAGAGAGCGACACGCCATAGCCGCGGATGCTCTGACCTACCAGCCACTCAGGTGACATCTGCTTAAGATCCCCCATAACGCATAATGTTCCGGCCCCGCTTAAGGGCACGCCGTTCAGGCCTCTATCCACATCTTTTTTATGCTGGGTACCGGACCAGGTCACGTAGCCCTGGGCCCCGCCCAGAAAAATCCGTGTGCCCAACCCGATGGTTTTCAAGTAGGGATCGTTGAACAAGGGGCTTAAACAACCGGACGTGGAATAATTGGCATTGCTCACATTGGGTTTAAGGGTGCCCATGTACGTGTATTTAGTCTTATCCGAGCGGTTGATGGCGCAATTATAATTTTGATATGCGTTTCTCGGGTTACACAGTATGGCATTGGGCAAATCCTTCAAGGCCACCGTTTTCTCAATGGCAAGATTGGGATAACAATCGGTGCCGTAACTTTCTGCTTTCAAGTGTACCTGTTTGCCGGCCACAAGGTCCTGGATGACATGTCCGCCCCCGTAGTTGAACTCACCCGGGTGATATTTATTCAAGGGGTCTTCTTCACAAACAGCGGTGGCCCCCAGATAGCAGTCCACCGCTGCAATGGCCGAGTAGGCCGGTACATTGTTGAACCAGGTTTTGGTCGTACGGATCACAGGCTTGGACTGGCCGATATTTATAAATGCCCCGGAGGAGCACATGGGCGCAAAGGTGCCTGTGGTCACCACATCCACTTTGCGGGCCGCTTCCACAATTCCTTCTTTGTCTGCGATATCAATAATCTCTTCCGCCGTTACCACCACGGCCTCGCCGGCCGCAATTTTGGCGTTTATCTCTTCATAGGTCTTATTCACCTGAAAGGTGCTCATGATTTGAATTGTCCTGATTTTTTTAAAAAAGTTATACGTTCACTGAATCTGCGCTTTAATAGACTCAATTTTTGAGGTGATGTTATTTTCTATCCAGGCCGCATCCCACCACTCCACAGGGCTGATAAACACATTGTGAAGCATCATGGAAAAATGCAGGTGATCTCCGCCGGCAAGGCCGGTCAAGCCGGTTCGGCCAATGATATCATCCATATTAACCATATCGCCTTTGGCCACGTTCATCTGGCTTAAATGGGCATAAAGGCTGGCAAGGCCAAGCCCATGGTCGATGATAATGGTATTGCCGAAAATACCGATATTTTCCGCCATGATCACCCGCCCATTGTTGGCCGCGCCCACCGGCGCGTTGGCAGTGGAAGCCAGATCAATGCCTAAATGGGTGGAGTGGCTGATCACCTTCCCATTGTATTTATAGGTACGCTTATCGGCAAACTGGGCCCGGTTAGCAGCCCCGGGAAGGCGACTGAAACGGCCTTTCCACATCAATTCGGCACGGGTATCCGAAGGCACTTTAGCTACGGTTTCCACATTCTGCTGACGAAGAATTTCGTTAATATATAAAAATTTTGCCAGCAAAGGATTCTCTTCGGTCAGGAACTGCGCTTCCTGGGGGCCCAGGTCAAAGTCATGCATTTTAAATTCCAAAAAACCATCTGAAATGCGCAGGGTATCAGCCCGGAAATTCTTATCTTTGATATAATGATAAAATCCGCGTTTGGTCTCGTTTCCGGCCGGGTCACGGGCTTCGACGACAATACGGGTATCCGGTCCCTGGGTATGATCCAAAGCAAACAAGGCTGTGATAACCATGGGATCATTAAACACACCGGAATATCCGGGGAAAAAATTCTCCCCCACCCTGACGCCGCTTTGAACATTTTCCTCATCAAGTTTGTAGATTACAAGACCGACACCGCCCTTGGACACATTATGCTGGGAAGTCAGAACCTGGAGCCGGGGCGGCACCGTATCAATGGTCACCGACTGCTCGTCGTTAAATTGGTTGCCTTTGGTCCATTGACGCCAGGCATAATCAGTGACAACAATCCGGATAAGGGCCTGGCCGTCGCTCATCCCGTATTTACGCATTTCAACGGGAATGGTAAAAGTATCTGACAGCACTGTCTTGTCACTGAACAAAGAAAGAATGGACGAGGGTGGATAAGATTTATCCAAAAGGACGTGTTCATTATCTTTTTGCACCAGAGAAACGGTTACATGCTTCAGACCGGCGCCTTTATCCGTTGCGGTCACGTTTATTTCATAGGATTGTTTTAGATACTGAGAGGGCAGGCTAATTTTTGCTTTGGGGGCCTCACCCTCATATTTACAGAACAGAACCCAGCCCACAGGCACGACAATTGCCAGAAATATAATCAGAAACAGCGTTTTTTTCATCAAACAACCTTATTTTTCAAGAAGTTAGGCGGCTACGTTAAAAACCAAATTAGGATACCAGCAAACGCCTTTCTTATCAAGGAATTTTCCCTGGTACATTTCCCCCGGCACTGATCCATCTTGACATTTACCCGGACGAATAATAGTTTAGGTCCATCATCACTATGTTTTTTTGTTTTGAGGATATGCCCTATGACAAATTTTTTTTTTGATCTGACCCATAACGACCCAAATCGTTTTTTTTTAATAGCAGGCCCCTGTGTGATAGAAGATTTAGACACAAGCCTTACGATTGCAAAGCAGCTAAAACAAATCACAAGCGATTTAGACATTCCTTATATTTTTAAAGCTTCCTATGACAAGGCCAACCGCACTTCCATCCAGTCATTCAGGGGTCCCGGCCCCGAACACGGCCTTGAAATCTTAAAGCAAATTAAAACCGAACTGAGCATTCCTGTTATTTCCGATATTCACTTGCCGGACCAGGCCGAAAAAGCGGCACAAGTGCTTGATATTATCCAAATCCCGGCGTTTTTATGCCGTCAGACAGACCTGATTACAGCCGCCTGCAGGACAGGTAAACCCGTGAACATCAAAAAGGGCCAGTTTCTTGCACCGGCTGATTGCAAAAATATTGTGGAAAAAGCCAAATCCACAGGGAACCGGGACATTGCCATAACGGAACGCGGCACCTGTTTCGGGTATAACAATCTTGTGGTGGATTTCAGATCCATACATATTTTACGGGAATTGGGGTTGCCCGTAATTTTCGATGCCACCCACAGCGTACAGCTTCCCGGCGGCAGCGGCAATGCATCGGCAGGGGAAAGGCAGTTTGTTGCACCCCTTGCCAAAGCCGCAGTAGTCTGCGGCGCCCACGGCCTGTTCATGGAGACCCATCCTGATCCAGACAAAGCCTTGTGCGACGGACCCAACTCCATCCCCCTGGATCAGATGAAAAATCTGTTGACCCATTTGGTCAATATTAAAAAAGTTGCAGGACAATCTCTATGACAACACAATTGGCGGATATCCAGCTGCTGCTTTTAGACGTGGACGGGGTGCTCACCGACGGCAGCATTACCTACACAGACTCAGGTGAACAAATCAAAAGCTTCAATGTCAAAGACGGCCTTGGCATCCGGTTGCTCATGGATGCAGGCGTTAATGTAGGCATTGTAACGGCAAGAATCTCCGGGGCCCTGCGCCACCGCTGCGACAATCTGGGCATCACCCTGGTTTTTGATGGTGCCGGGGATAAAGCCAAGGTATTGACATCCATATCTGAAAGCACTCAAATAAGCCTTGCACATATTGCATTCATGGGAGACGATTTAATAGACTTGCCTGCCATGACCCGGGCGGGATTTGCTTTTACCGTGGCCGACGCCCCTGCCGAAGTAAAAACCCGGGCAGATATGATTTCGGATCTGCCCGGGGGCAAAGGTGCTGTCCGCCAGGTCTGTGAGGCCATCCTAAAAGCCAAAGGCCTTTGGAAAACTTCTGTCTCAAGGTTTTTATCATGAGCAGCATCGGCAAAAAAAAACTGATACTGCCCCTGGTTGTGCTCATAGGCCTCATTCTTGCCGGGGTAGGTCTTTATTATTACATCAACCACCTACTCACCACGCCCATTGAGCTTGAAAATATTGAGGTGGATGACAAGGCTTCACTCAAGCTCAACGCACTTGAACAAATTTCAAAAAAAAACGGCATCACCGAATGGAAGCTCAAGGCATCCAGTGCAACGTTGCTCAAGGACCAGAACAAAGCTGAACTCAAAGATGTGGACATTATTTTTTACACAGATCAAAACACCCAAGTCCACCTCACAGCAGACCAGGGAGAACTCGACACCAAGACCCATGACATGATCTTTTCAAAGCATGTTACACTCCGGCATCAGCACTACACCCTGACAAGTGAAACATTGCATTATGCCAAAAAACCACATATAATACGCTCCGATTCAAGGGTTACGGTTGATGACGGAGAATCCGTAATAGAAGGCGACAGCATGGAGGTCCTGCTAAACCAGGATCTGATCATCCTAAAAGGACACGTAAAAGGACGGTTTAGTGAAAATAGTCAAAATTCCAACTTATTATAATACTTCTTTGATTGTATTGCTGATGCTGTTGTTTCTTTTTGCACAAGTAGCCTTTGCAGCCCCGGAGGACAAAGCCGCAGATAAAAAGCAACCACCGGCTGACCTGAAAATCACTTCGGATAAAATGGTCGCCGGAAAAAATCAGTCCATGGTGGAATTCATGGGGAAGGTTAAAGCCGTTCGGGCCGACAGTGTGCTTTTGGCAGATTCGGTCAAGGTGTTTTTTCATACCTCAGAAACCAAAAAGGAAGGCCAATCAAACGTCAAGCGAATTCTTGCCACGGGAAATGTTGAATATACCGAAGGGGAACGCAAAGCATTCTCGGATCAGGCCGATTATGACACCGCAACACAGATACTGATACTCACCGGAGAACAAGCCCGCCTGCTTAAGGGAAAAAGCTGGATCACCGGCAAAAAAATTACCTTGTTTAAAGCCGAGGACCGGGTGGTTGTGGAAAGTACTGAAAAAACCAGGGTCGAGGCGTTTTTTGATGCCGAAGACCAGGACGGGGCTTCGGATAAACCCTGAAACAGCCGGCAAACCGGATTTTACCAGGGCGCAGCATCGGACAAAATGCAAAAATAATCCACTGACGTATTGGACGCCTAACTATAAATAAAGACAAAACAGATGAGCCGACTGGTACTGGAAAACCTTGTAAAGACCTATGGCGGTAAAACCGTAGTGGATCAGGTCAGCCTGACTGTGGACCAGGGCCAGGTGACCGGGCTGTTAGGTCCCAATGGGGCCGGCAAGACCACTACGTTCTATATGACCGTGGGTATGATCCGGCCGGAAAAAGGCACGGTTCATCTTGACGGGGAGGATATAACCCGGTACCCCATGTATGTAAGGGCCAGAAAGGGCATTGGTTACCTACCCCAGGAAACATCCATATTCAAAAAGCTGACGGTCAGAGAAAATATAACGGCCATTCTGGAGGTTATTGACAAAAAAGTCATGGATATCGACCGGAAAGCCGCAAGCCTGATGAAAGAACTTGGGATACTGGATTTAGCCGACCAAAAGGCAGCATCCCTGTCCGGCGGAGAGCGGCGCCGTCTGGAAATTTCAAGGGTGCTTGCCACAGACCCCTTGTTCATCCTGCTGGACGAACCCTTTGCCGGCATTGATCCGTTGGCTGTCATCGACATCCAGCAGATCATATCCCAGCTTACGGAAAAAGGTATCGGGGTACTGATATCCGACCATAATGTCAGGGAAACATTAGGCGTATGCGACACAGCTTACATTATGAGCCAGGGCGTGGTTGTGGAATCAGGTCCGCCGGAAAAAATTATTTCAAGCAAAGTAGCCAAACGAATTTACCTGGGAGACAACTTTAGACTTTAATCATGGAACTTGGATTACAACAAAGCCTTGCACTGACTCAACAGCTGGTTATGACACCCCAGCTCCAGCAAGCTATTAAACTGCTTCAGCTGTCCCGGCTTGAACTTGCCGAAATGATCCAGCAGGAAATGGAGCAAAATCCGGCGCTTGAAGAAGTCTCCGTTGATGATGCCTCCGACAAAGCCATCACTGCCCAGGAAACCGAAACCCGAGAAACGGAAACCGAAACGCCTGTCAAGGAAGTAACTATTGAAGAGCGGGTGCGCTCGGATACGGATTGGGAAAATTATATCAATGAATACAACTCCACCGGTAAAGTCTACATGGAGTCTGAAAGCAGTGAAGCCCCCAATTACGAAGCATTCACATCCGAAAAAACAACCCTTGAGGCGCATTTGAAGTGGCAGTTGATGCTTTCGGATCTGCCGGACGAAGAGGAAAACATTGGTCACATCATCATCGGCAACCTGAACCGGGACGGATATTTATGTGCCGACGTGGAAGAACTGGCCCAGACGGCCCAGGCCGACATTCAAACCGTTGAAGAGGTGCTGGCTGTGCTCCAGACCTTTGACCCCCCCGGCGTGTGTGCCAGAAACCTATGCGAGACGCTTTTGATTCAGGTCCTGCAGCTGGGCATTGAAAACGATATCATCACCCGGATCATTACGGATCATCTAAAAAATCTTGAGAACAGGAACAGCAAAAAAATAGCAAAGGCCCTTAAGATTTCCGTTGAGGATGTACGGGCCGCAGTAAAAATCATCCAATTCCTTGAACCCAAGCCCGGCAGGAAATTTGCCACGGAGGAACCGGCCTACATCACCCCGGATATATACGTTTACAAAGTCGGTGATGATTTCAAAATTGTTATGAACGATGACGGCCTTCCCAAATTAAAAATTTCAAGATTCTACAGAGACGCTGTGGCCACCGGCAAAAAAATCCCCAAGGAAACCAAGACCTATCTTAATGAAAAGATGCAGTCCGCTTCCTGGCTGATAAAATCCATTCATCAACGCCAGAAAACCATTTACCTGGTCATGGAAAGTATCATAAAATTTCAAAGGGAATTTTTTGAAAAGGGCATCGCCTATCTGAGGCCCTTGATTCTAAAAGACATTGCCGAAGATATTGAAATGCATGAGTCCACGATCAGCCGGGTGACCACCAACAAATATGCGTACACCCCCCAGGGATTGTTTGAGCTTAAATATTTTTTCAATAGTTCCATAGAACGGGGGGACGGGCCCTCCATGGCATCGGCCAGTGTCAAGGAGAGAATAAGACAACTCATTGACAACGAAGATCCCAACGCACCCTTAAGTGATGATAAAATCGCCGCAATTCTGCAGGAATCAGACATCCAGATTGCCCGGCGAACCGTAGCAAAATACAGAAAGGTGCTCAATATTCTGCCGTCCAATAAACGCAAACAATTATAGGGAGAGCTAATCTATGCAGGTCACCATCACGTTCAAAAAAATAGAAGCATCTGATTCCCTGAAATCCTATGTAAATAAGAAGCTTAAACGGTTTGACAAGATGCTGGATGGTCCGGCCGAGGCCAGTGTGGTCTTAAGCGTTGAAAAGATAAGACATATTGCCGAAATCACCCTAACCAGCGGTCCGTTGAACATCCATGCCAAGGAATCGTCCGAAAGCATGTATGCAACCATTGATATTTTAACGGATAAAGTGAAAGGCCAGATCACAAAGCACAAAGAAAAAGAAAAAAAACACATGTCGGGCAACAAGGCAAGCCTGACAGATACCCGGGAGTTCAGCATTGATGAACCACTGCCCGGGGACATGGGTGATATTATTGAAGAACCCCTTGAGACAAAACCCATGGACATTGAAGATGCGGTAATTGAACTGGAATCGGGCAAAAAATCTTTTTATGTATTTATGAATGCCCGTACAGAGCAAGTCAATGTGATTTATAGACATAATAACGGAAAACTGGGACTTATCGCCCCCCAAGGATAGGATGGTCGGAACCAATGAAAATCAGTGACATTCTAAAGCTGGACGCTATTATCGCAGACCTGAAAGCCCAAAATAAATCAGAGGCCATAACAGAACTGTCCCGGGCTGTTGCACCGGTAGCCGGGGCCGAGGCCGAAGATGTTGCAGCCGTCTTGCTGGAACGTGAACACTTGGGCTCCACAGGCATCGGCGGCGGCATCGCCATTCCCCACGGCAAACTGGAGACGGTGAAATCCATTGCAGTGGGATTTGGTCGAAGCATCAAAGGAATCGAGTTTAATTCTTTGGACAACCGGCCGGTCCATCTTTTCTTTCTGCTTTTAACACCCGAGCATTCCACAGGAGGGCACTTAAAGGTTCTGGCCCAGATTTCAAAACTGCTGAAAATGGATCAGTTTAAAGAACGTCTGTTATCGGCAGGTTCACAAGAACAGATTCATCAGATCATTCTGGAGAATGACGAAGAATTTTGACCATGGAAACCCTCAAGGTTTATATCATCACAGGCATCTCGGGCTCCGGGAAGACAACCGTTGCCCAGGCATTTGAAGATGCATCCTTTTACTGCATTGACAATATGCCCATGGAACTTGTACCCAAGGTGCTTGAACTGCCGTTAGGGGAAAGTTCCAAGGTCAAGGGGGCGGCCTTTGTGATGGATATGCGGTCAAAAACCTTTTTAAACACATTTGTTTCAGGCGTTTCCGCTTTAGAAGAGATGGGCGTTCATCCGGTCATCATATTTCTTGAAGCGGATACCCAAACCCTGGTCAAACGGTTCAGCCAGACCCGCCGACACCATCCCCTGGGCGATGAAAAAAATCTTTTGGACAGCATCCGATCCGAAAAACAGGGGATGGCCGCCATCCGGAAATTAGCCCACCGGATCATCGACACCTCTAATTTCAATGTGCACCAGCTTAAAGCAGAAATACAAACTCTTGTGTCCAAGGATATCGGTTCTGAAAATTTCATGAAACTGAATATCATGTCCTTTGGCTACAAATACGGTATCCCGGTGGATGCGGATATTGTGGTGGATCTGAGGTTTCTGGCAAATCCTTATTTTGTGCCGGAACTCAAAGCCCATAACGGAGAATCTGATGCGGTAAAAACCTTTGTTCTGGAAAATGCGGAAACAAAAACCTTTTTAAAAAAATATAACGATCTTATTGACTATCTCATCCCTTTATATAAAAAAGAAAATAAGGCATATCTAACACTCGCCTTGGGCTGTACCGGTGGCCGCCACCGCAGTGTCGCCATTTCCCGGGCCGTATTTGAACGGCTGATGAAAAAGGGCCTGAACCCAAGCCTGCGGCACAGAGATATTGACAGAGACATCAAAGAACTATAACAGGCAAATTATGACAGGAATTTTAATTGTCACCCATGCGAATCTGGGTGCAGCATTGATTGATACCCTGGAATTCATTCTGGGGGCTAAGCAAGAAAAGCTTGGCGCCATATCCATAGACATCAAACAGGACCCTGAAAGCTTACGAAATAAAATCAAACGGGGTATTAAAGATGTCTATTGCGAAAATGGAGTTATTATTTTAACCGACATGTTCGGGGGTACACCTTCAAACCTGGCCTATGCCTTTCTGGAAGAAGGAAAGGTGGAGGTGATTTCAGGCGTCAACCTGCCCATTCTTCTCAAAGCGGTAACAAGCCGGAAGAAGATGGAGATTAAAGCATTGACCGCAGCCCTGATTGAACACGGGAAAAAGAGCATTTCCCTTGCCAGCGACATCCTGAAAGGGACCAGTCGGTCCTTATCCTAACCCGTGCCATGCCCGGCTTCCCCCTTTCGGGTATGGACTGCTTTTCATTTTTGAAGGAGACTAATAATGACTGTAAGAATAGGAATTAACGGATTCGGCAGAATCGGACGCATGGTCTTTCGGGCTGCTTTGGAAAATGATGCAATTGAAGTTGCGGCCATTAATGATCTGACAAACACCGAAACCATTGCCCATCTGCTTAAATATGACTCTGTCCACGGACGCCTGCCCAACGAGGTCAGCCATGGAGAAGGGTTCATTGCCGTGGATGGAAAACAGATTTTGGTCACCGCGTTAAAGGATCCTGCCCAGATTGCCTGGGCGGATGCCGGTGTGGACATTGTCCTGGAATGCACTGGTCTTTTCAGAAATCGCGAAACCGCAGGCAAGCACCTTGAGGGCGGGGCTAAGAAAGTCATCATCTCAGCGCCGGCCAAGGATCCGGATGTGACCATTGTCATGGGCGTAAACCATGAAGATTACGACCCCGGCGCCCACCATATTCTGTCCAATGCCTCCTGCACCACCAATTGCCTGGCTCCCGTAGCCAAGGTACTGCTGGAAAATTTCGGCGTTGTATGCGGGCTTATGACTACGATCCACTCCTACACCGGTGACCAGCGCCTGCTTGACTTCCCGCATAAAGACCTGCGCCGGGCAAGGGCCGCCGCGTTGTCCATGATTCCCACCACCACAGGTGCCGCCAAAGCGGTTTCCCTGGTTTTACCCGAGCTTGAAGGCAAACTCAACGGCCTTGCGGTACGGGTACCCACACCCAATGTATCCCTTGTGGATCTGGTAATTACCACTGAGAAAAAAGATCTGACCAAGGAGATGATCAACCAGGCCCTTAAAAAGGCATCGGAGACCAACCTGAAGGGATATCTGGGATATGTTGATCAACCCCTGGTATCCATTGACCACAACTCCTGCCCGCTTTCTTCCATTGTTGATGCCTCCTGCACTGACGTCATCAACGGCGAGATGGTAAAAATCTTTTCGTGGTACGACAACGAGGCCGGCTACTCCCACCGCATGGTTGATCTGGCTGAGATGGTGGGCAGCGCCCTTTAGAGGAGGAAAAAATGACAAGGATTCCATTGATTGCCGGCAACTGGAAAATGTACAAGACCGGTACCCAGGCGGTTGCAGCGGCAAAACAGCTGGCAGACTTAAGCAAAGGGGCCCAAGGCGTTGATATTATGATCGCACCCACAGCTCTGTCTTTGCCCCTGGTGGCTGCGGCCTTGGGTAAAGACTCCCAGGTCCGGCTGGGAGCCCAGAACATTTACCCTGGCAAGGAAGGGGCTTTCACAGGTGAAGTGTCCGGGGAAATGATTAAGGATGCCGGTGCCGACTATGTCATTATCGGTCACTCCGAACGTAGACAGTTCTTTGGTGAAACCGATGAAAGCGTGGCAATTAAAATCCGTGCAGCCCTTGATGCTCAACTTATCCCGGTGATGTGCATCGGAGAGACGGAAAGCCAGCGGGAGGCGGATAAAACGTTTTTTATCCTTGACAAGCAGATATCAGATGGGTTAAAAGGCTTTGATCTTGCGGAACTTGATTCCCTGATTCTGGCTTATGAGCCGGTGTGGGCAATCGGAACCGGAAAGACGGCAGGACCTGATCAGGTTAAAGAAGTTCATGTATTTTTAAGACATCTGATCAAAGAAAAGTACGCAGAAGATCTGGCTGCAAAGATCCGAATTTTATACGGTGGATCAGTAAAACCCGGCAACATCAAAGATCTGATGCAACTTGAAGACGTAGATGGTGCACTGGTTGGCGGAGCGAGCCTGAACCCTGAAGATTTTAATAAGATTATTAGGTTTTAGATATTTTATAATATGACTGGCATTTTAGTTACAATACATGTAGCAGTTTGCATCTTCCTGATACTTGTCGTGCTGTTACAGACCGGTAAAGGTGCAGAAATGGGCGTATCCATGGGTGGCGCAGGCAGCCAGGCACTTTTCGGAGCAGCCGGTCCCGCAAACATCCTGACTAAAATTACCACAGCCGTGGCCATTATATTCATGATCACATCGCTGACTTTGGCTTACATGTCAGGACATCAGTCACAGTCCAGTATCATGAAGGACACATCTGCTCCGGCAGGACAGCAGGTACCGGCAGCAGAATGAATAAGAGTAAATTTTTTGCCGAAGTGGTGGAATAGGTAGACACGCACGCTTGAGGGGCGTGTGGGGAGACCCGTGGGAGTTCAAATCTCCCCTTCGGCACCAAAAATTCAAAGCCGCGGCGTAATTGCCGCGGCTTTTTTTATTAGGGACCCATGAAATATATCCCCTGGGTTTCACCGAAGAATACGAGAAAAAAGACGAGCAAAATTGGAGAGTTATCTTTTGCCGGGCCACATAAGCTGATATGAACGAAGACGATAAAAGAAATTGTTACAAGTGTCGATTTTTTTATGTCACTTGGGAACCGGCCCACCCAAACGGCTGCAGGGCTTTAGGGTTTAAAAGCCGCCAACTGCCCAGCATCACGGTATTCCAGTCTTCGGGAAAGCCCTGTGAATACTTTAAAGAGAAAAAAAAATAGGCTCTGAACTTGCGCCTTGAATTATGGGCAGACAAGCTTATTATAGGTAATTATGACTAATCACAATGATGCCACCGGGCCTGACCCGAAAAAAATCGAAAAAGAGCTTGGGGAATTTCTGAACAAAAGATTTGGTGGAAATGTTAAAATCCTGGCACCTTCCATCCAGCCCCAGCAGGAGATCATTACCGGCACAACACCCGAGTCCGGCAAAAAAAAACTGATTGATTTCAATATTAAGCCTGCGGAACTGATCAGTTACCTTGACCAGTACGTTGTTCGGCAGGACAAGGCGAAATCGGTACTTGCCACAAAGATCTGTACCCATTTCAACCGAATCCGGCACCAGGAAACCATGATCACGGAACCGTTTAAGATCACGGGTAACATTAAAAGCAATATCCTGCTGCTCGGTCCCACCGGTATCGGCAAAACCTATCTGATCAAACTTATCGCCAAAAAAATCGGGGTGCCTTTTGTCAAAGCCGATGCCACAAAATTCTCCGAAACCGGGTATGTGGGCGGGGATGTAGAGGACTTGATCAGGGATCTGGTTAAAGAAGCCAAGGATGACATTGAACTTGCCGAATGCGGCATTGTTTACATCGACGAAGTGGACAAGATTGCTGCAAGCCCCAATGTTATCGGCGCCCAGATATCGCGGACAGGTGTTCAGCGGGCCCTGCTCAAACCCATGGAAGAAACCGATGTAGATTTAAAGGTGCCCCATGATCCCGTATCCATGATGCAGGAGCTTGAGGCATTCCAGAGAACCGGAAAACGCTCGGCCAGACGAGTGAATACGGCCAATATTCTTTTTATTCTGTCAGGTGCGTTTTCAGGCTTGACAGATATGGTGAAAAAACGATTGAGCAAACAAGCCATAGGGTTTGGTGCCTCACTCAGTCATACCAGAAAAGACAATGAGCTTTTAAAGGAGACCCGGTCCGAGGATTTGGTGGCCTACGGATTTGAGTCCGAATTCATCGGCAGGGTACCGGTGCGTTGTGTACTGGACGAACTGACCCAAAAGGATCTTTACGACATCCTGAAAATGCCCAACAATCCGGTTATTTTAAGCAAACGCCTTGATTTCAAATCATATGGGATTGACGTGCTGTTCACCGACGAGGCGTTAGAGATGCTTGCGGAAAAGGCGCACAAGGAAAATACCGGTGCCCGGGGGCTTGTATCCGTGGTTGAAGAAGCCATGCTCTGCTTTGAAGAAAAACTGCCTTCCGAATCCGTGGGTCAATTTGCGGTCACCAAACAGGTACTGACGGACCCCAAACAAGTGTTAAACGATCTGATCCAGGGCAATGACAAAGAAAAATACCTGGCTGAATATAACCATGCATTGGTCCTTTTCTCAGATTACATCAGTGAATATGTTAAAAATAACTGGAAAATATTTTCCATCCGCCACGGCCTGACCTTAACGCAGATTCGTACAAAAATGGTGGTCCAGTACTATACGGCCCATGTCATGGAGATAGAGGACGCGGTTAAACAGGTCAAAAAATTCTATGACAATGTTAGAGAGATGGAACTGGAAATTTCCAAAAACTATGATTTAAATGTCGTGTTTGAAGAAGATGCAGCGGATTTTCTCATCCAGCAGTTTATAGAGCACAATGCAACCACAGAGGAAGTCCTTTCTAAAATATACACGGATTTTTTTGACGGATTTAACCTTATTCGAGAAAAAACGGGAAAAGCAAGGTTTTTCCTGTCCAGAAAGGCATTAACCGACCACGAAACTTACCTCAACGAGCTTATCAGAAAAGAGATAAAATGATTGGAATTTCAAAACTTTACTGCGCTACGGTGGAACCCTCGGATACGTTACGCTATTCAAGGCATTCAGGCAAACTACCCTCCCATCTGCTTCAGTTCTCAAAGGACAAAAAGCCGGTGGTGGTCTGGAATATGACCCGGCGGTGCAACCTGAAGTGCGTTCACTGCTATGCCCAGTCTGAAAATATTGCCTATGACAATGAACTGACCCATGAACAAAGTATTGCCATGATGGATGATCTGGCTCAATTCGGGGTTCCGGTGCTTCTGTTTTCCGGCGGAGAACCGCTGATGCATCCACGCCTTGTGGAATATGCCCAGTATGCCGTATCCAAAGGCATGCGCGCCGTCATCTCCACCAACGGCACCCTGATCACCAAAGAGAAGGCCAAGCAGCTCAAAGAAGTGGGGCTCTCCTATGTGGGGATCAGCCTGGACGGACTTGAAGCCACCCATGACATGTTCAGGGGCGTTCCCGGTGCGTATAAAAAGGCATTGCAGGCCGTTGACAACTGCCAGGAAGCCGGCATTAAGGTGGGGCTGCGGTTTACCATTAATAAAAGAAACGTCAAGGATATCCCGGGCATTTTTGATCTGCTGGAAGAGAAAAAAATTCCCAGGGCCTGTTTCTACCACCTGGTGTATTCAGGCCGCGGACAGGAAATTGCCAAGGAGGATTTAAGTCATGAGGAGACCCGTCAGGTGCTTGATTTGATCATGGACCGCACAAGGGACCTTCACGACCGTAATAAGCCCAAGGAGATCCTCACCGTGGACAACCATGCAGACGGTCCCTACCTGTACCAGCGCCTGCTTAAAGAAGACACCGAACGGGCCGCCGAAGTGCTCGAACTGCTTGAGATGAACGAAGGCAATAACTCGGGCCGTGGCATCGGGTGTATATCCTGGGATGGTGAAGTTCATCCGGACCAGTTCTGGCGGGAAATCAG
Source organism: Desulfobacter curvatus DSM 3379 (assembly GCF_000373985.1). GTDB lineage: Bacteria > Desulfobacterota > Desulfobacteria > Desulfobacterales > Desulfobacteraceae > Desulfobacter > Desulfobacter curvatus. The sequence continues at coordinate 69,192 of NZ_KB893057.1, read as the reverse complement.
TTTCGGCAACATCAAGGACAGACCTTTCAGCGAAATCTGGACAGATTCTGAAAACGAATTCTTGATGAAAATGAAAGAGAAGAAAAAACACGTTAAAGGCAGATGTGCCCAATGCCGTTGGCTGGACATCTGTGCCGGCAACTTCAGGGCCAGAGCCGAGTCTGTCGCAGGAGACCCCTGGGATTCGGATCCGGCCTGTTACCTTACGGATGAAGAGATCAAAAAGGAGGGTGTATAATGCTGTTTCCCGAATACAGAGGCAGACGGCTTAGGGCCACGGCCAATTTCCGGCGGATGATCAGGGAAACAAAGCTTTCCAGAGATGATCTGGTTCTTCCCCTTTTTGCGGTTGAAGGCAAATCCGTTAAAAAGCCTATCAATTCCATGCCTGGACAGTTCCAGCTCTCTATTGATCACATTGTCACGACGGCAAAACAAGCCAAAGACGAAGGTATTCCGGGCATTATGCTGTTCGGTATTCCCGATAAAAAAGACTGCCTTGGCACCCAGGCCTATGCCCATGACGGTATTGTTCAAAAAGCAGTGACGGCCGTCAAGGAACAGGTCCCGGATCTTACCGTAATCACCGATGTCTGCCTGTGTGAGTATACAGACCACGGTCATTGCGGTATGGTCATGGATGACGGCACCGTTGACAATGATTCCACCCTGGATCTGCTTGCCAAAACGGCGTTGTCCCATGTGCAGGCAGGTGCCGACATGGTGGCCCCTTCCGACATGATGGACGGTCGCGTGGCAGAAATCAGAGGTATCTTGGATGACGAGGGGTTTTCCCATATCCCCATCATGTCTTATGCCGTAAAATACGCCTCGGCCTTTTACGGCCCTTTCCGGGAAGCTGCGGAATCCGCGCCCCAATTCGGAAACCGCAAGACCTACCAGATGGACCCTGCCAATTCCCTTGAAGCGATCAGGGAAGCCACCATGGACATCGAGGAAGGTGCAGACATTATTATGGTAAAACCGGCGCTCTCCTACCTGGATATCATTTACAGAGTAAGAGAAGAGATCGATCTGCCTGTGGCCGCATATAACGTATCCGGTGAATACTCCATCATTAAGGCAGCTGAGATGATGGGATGGGTGGACGGCAAAGCCATGATCATGGAAACCCTGCTGTCCATCAAGCGGGCCGGAGCCGATATTATCATGACCTACGCAGCCATAGACGTGGCAAGGGAGTTGAATAGCTGATGGCACATCCCCACGGAAAAGTCCCCCCGGGACACGGCACCCCCCACGGCGCGGGTAAAAACAAGACCCTGCGCCTTGTGGCCTGGGAGACAACCCGCCGGTGTAACCTGACCTGCAAGCATTGCCGTGCTGCGGCCGAAGACCATGCATACGATGACGAACTCACCACTGAAGAGTCCTTCAAACTTCTGGACCAGATCAGAGAGGTGGGGCAACCCATCATTATTCTCACCGGCGGCGAACCGCTGCTCCGGGATGATATCTTTGATATTGCCGCCTATGGAGACAAAATCGGCCTCCGTATGGTCATGGCCCCCAACGGCACCCTGCTCAATGAAGAGAATGTGGCACGCCTTAAAGAGAGCGGCATCAAACGTATCTCCGTAAGTCTGGACGGTGCCACTGCAGCTTCCCATGATGCGTTCAGGGGGCTTGAAGGAGCCTTTGACCGGGCAGTAAACGGCATAAAAACAGCCAAAGCGGCCGGCCTGGAATTTCAGATCAACACCGTTATCACAAAGACCAACCTTGATGAAATTCCTGCCATTCTTGCCTTGGCAGAATCGTTGGGGGCTGCGGCCCATCACATTTTCCTGCTGGTACCCACGGGCCGGGGCAAATACATCGTGGATACGGCCATTGACGCAAAGGAATATGAAAAGACTCTGAACTGGTTTTACGACCAGCGGGACAAAACATCTTTGCAGCTTAAAGCCACCTGTGCCCCCCACTATTACCGGATTCTACGCCAGCGCGCCAAGGCTGAGGGCAAAAAAGTCAGTTTTGAAACCCATGGGCTTGATGCGGTCACAAGGGGCTGCCTTGCAGGCACCGGTTTCTGCTTTATCTCCCATGTAGGCCGGGTACAGACCTGCGGTTTTTTAGACGTTACCTGTGGAGACATTAAAGCCCAGCATTTTAAGGATGTGTGGGAAAACTCAGACGTATTCAATAAATTGCGGGACTTCAGCAACCTTGAACCCAAATGCGGAATCTGTGAATACAAACAGGTGTGTGGCGGATGCCGGGCCAGGGCATACGAAGCCACCGGCAATTACCTGGCCCAGGAGCCGTTGTGCACATACCAGCCGGCCCGGCATTAGACAGAAAAGAAAGTAAGGGACTCTGATAAATAGGCAATCAAAGTCCCTTATACTTTAGCGCTAAATCTTTAGAATTTAGAGCCTGTTGCAGAAACAATTTATCTGCAACAGGCTCTTTATATTTGCGACTTAAACGCTCGTGGCGCGGTAACAGACCGTATCAAAATAAGTTGTGTGGCAATGGCGGCAACGGTATGGGTATGGGTACCGGTATCAGTAATCGTTCACGTGGTGGCGGATCATGCCTAAATCGTCTATGTGGTGGTGGCGGTGGATCGTGCCTAAACCGTCTATGTGGCGGCGGACCATGTCTGAATTGGCTATGTGGCGGTGGACCGTGCCTGAATCGTCTATCCTGGTACGGCGGATCGTGCCTAAATCGTTCATGCCGCGACGGTGGGTGCGCAGAGCCAATGGTTGGGAAAATCAAACAAATCAAAATTATGACGACAAAGTAGATTGATTTTGTTTTTTTCATTCTTTACTCCTTCATAATACAGAATTAAAATCTGCCGGCAGCAAATCAATTCTTTGCTGCATCGCGCCAACATTCCAGACAATTCAAATGGCATACCAAAGACAATAACTCACTTAATTTTAAAGATTTTTTTAAAAAACACCCTTTCAACATACAAAGAGCAGTTACAAAAAATGCATTTAAAATTACAAAATGTTGCTGGTCGTAACTCAGAGCTGTCCGGTTAATTTCTTTTAAAATCGGCCATAAAAGCGTATCGAACCTGCCAGTTGTCTCTTTTCAGACTGATCTTGACAAAAAGCAATATCCTATCCTATTTTAGGGTTTAACTCTAAGCCGCCGTAGTCATGCAGAACGTTATTATTGCCTATTTATTTACATGGTGCCGGCCCGGAAGATCTGATCCTATCCTTTGTTTGGCAACATTTTACACACCAATATCATCAAAAATGGATAACAGGGTGCTTGACATGAAAAAACCAGTATTCATTGCGGGATTACTCCTTGTACTTTTCTCATCACCGGCATTTGCGAAAGACCCCCAGGCATTGGATGTTATCGCCAAGGCCTGGGATTACATGCGGGGCAAAACGTCTGTCAGTCAGGTAAAAATGACCGTGCACCGTGCGAGCTGGGAACGGGTATCGGTTATAAAAGCCTGGACAAGGGGGAGAAATGATTCCATTTTCCAGATTACGGCGCCCAAAAAAGATAAGGGCAACGGCACATTGAAAATCGGCCGGGACATGTGGACGTATAATCCAAAAATTAACCGGGTGATCAAAATCCCGCCCTCCATGATGTCCCAATCCTGGATGGGATCTGACTTTTCCAACAACGATCTGTCCAAGGCGGACAGCATTCTCAATGACTATACCCATGAAATGGAAAGCACCTCCCGGGAAAACGGCATAATCGTCTATGAAATTAAATCTGTTCCCAAGCCGGATGCACCTGTCGTATGGGGCATGCAAAAGCTTAAAATCCGTGAAGACGGCATTATCCTGGAGCAAGGCTTTTATGACGAGGACATGGCAGCGGTAAAAATCCTGACCACCTCTGAAATAAAGAAAATGGGAAAAAAATTATTTCCCACCCACTGGGTCATGCGTGCCATGGACGCAGACTCCAAGGAGGATTATACCTTGCTTGAATATGAAACGCTTGAATTTGATGTGCCGTTGCAGGACAGTCGGTTTACCCTGAATGCATTAAAAAAACCACTGAGGTAAGCTTTATGGAGATGCTCATGGCCTGGCGCAATATCCGGCGCAATCCCAGGCGAACCATCCTGACCATTTTAGCCATTGCCTTTGCCTGTGTGCTGCTGATATTCATGCTGTCACTTCAGATCGGCACTTATGAAGTTATGATTGATACGTCGGTGAAGACCCGTACCGGCCACATCCAGATACTTAAACAAGGGTATAACACGGACCACAAGATCAGGCAGGTGGTAGAAGCACCGTCAGATATTGTCCGTACACTTGATCAAACACCTCATATCACAGCCGTTTCCTTTAGGGCAAATGCCTTTGCCCTACTCTCTTCCGCCCTGCGCACCAGCGGTGGTTTCATCACCGGCATTGACCCTGAAAAGGAAGCCGAAATCTCAAGCGTACCCCAGACCATCCGTAAAGGACGATATCTGAACCCTTCGGATACCAATGCCGCCGTGATCGGATCGCTTTTGGCTAAAAATCTTAAAATTGACATCGGGGATGAACTGGTGATCCTCGGATCAGCCATGGACGGCTCCATTGCCGCTACGGTGCTTGAGGTGACAGGCATATTCGCATCCGGAATGGATGAGTACGATCGATCCGCCATTCAAATCCCCCTGCCTCATTTCCAGGAGACCTTTGCCATGGGAGGTGCCGTGCATGAAATCATCATTTCCTGTGACAGTCTGTGGCATGTGGGGAAGGTAAAATCTGCCATATTCAAGCACCTCTCACAACCGGGAATACAACCCGGCCTTGTCTGCATGTCCTGGGATGAACTGACTCCCGGACTGATCCAGTCCATCCAGATGGACCTTGGGGGTGGACTCATCTTCTATGCTATCTTGCTGGTCATGGTAGCCTTCAGTATTATGAATACCTTTATCATGGCTGTTTTTGAGCGAACCAAAGAGTTCGGCACCCTCATGGCTATTGGTGCCGGGCCCTGGCGGTTATCACGGGTGCTGATCCTTGAATCGGGATTTTTAACCCTGTGCGGAATTATTTTGGGCATTTTGGCCGGCTGTATACTCACCCTCTGGCTGGAACACACCGGTATCCCCATGGGAGAGGCTGAGGGCATGATGCGGCAATACGGCATTCCCGGCCTGATCCGGCCAAAGCTGACGCTAATCACGGCGTTCGCAGGCCCGGCAGCCGTATTTCTCATCACCATCCTAACAGCCTTGTACCCGGCATTCAAAGTGCATGGCATCAAACCCGTTGAGGCCATGCGAGCCGTATAAGGAGAGATCATGCAAATTCTCATGGCCTGGCGCAATATCTGGCGCAATCCCAAAAGGACCGGCATCATTCTGGTTGCCGTGGTCATCGGGGCATGGACCATGCTGGCCTTCAGCGCCCTGTCCCGGGGTATGATGGCTTCCACCCTGGAAAACGCATTAAACACGCTGACCGGCCACATCCAGATCCAAAATGCCATGTTCCGGGAAGATCCGTCAGTTGAGAATCGGATCACCCACCCGGCCCCTGTGGCGGAATTGCTGGACCAAAGCCTGCCCAAAGGGGCGTTGTGGGCGTTTCGCATCCAGGTGAACGGTGTGGCCGCCAATGCCGGAAACTCCCAGGGTATCACCATTCTGGGCATTGACCCTGAAAAAGAACCGAACCTCTCATTTTACGGGGATATTACTCCCAAAGGAGAGCTGCTGGCACCCGGCGACGACCATGGAATCGTGGTGGGGGAGACTCTTTTAAACAATTTTGAGACAAAAATCGGCCGAAAGCTGGTGCTCATGACCCAGGGTGCAAACCGGGAAACCGCGTCCAGGGCCTTTAAAATCAGGGGAACCTTTAAAGCTGAAATGCAGTCCACTGAAAAACAATATGTTTTCATTACGCTAAGGGCAGCCCAGACGCTTCTGGGAATAAAAGACGACATTTCTTTAGCCTGTGTGCGCCTGCCCGACAGCACCGGCATGGATTCCCAAGGGTTGAATAGGGTACTTGGGACTATTCGTCAAAACCTGCCCCGGGATCTTTGCGCGTTGACATGGATGGATATGCTGCCTTTGCTCAAGGGCTATCTGGGAATGTTTGACCGATTTATGCTGCTCTGGTACCTGGTCATTTTCATTGCCATGGCGTTCGGACTGGTCAATACCATGCTCATGGCAGTCCTGGAAAGAACCCGGGAATTCGGGCTGCTCAAAGCGCTGGGACTTAAACCTGTAAGAATCATTATCAACGTGTTACTGGAGTGCCTTATTCTTCTTATGATCGGCCTTGTGGTGGGTAATCTTTTAGGACTTTTAACCCTTTATCTTTTTTCCGGCGGGATTGATATGTCCTTCATGGCCCAGGGATCTGAGTTCTGGGGCATGGGACGGATGGTATTCCCGTTTTTTACGATCAAAGATATCTGTTACGTGAATGCCGTCATTATGGGGTTGGGCGTCCTTGTCTGCCTGTATCCGGCAATCAAGGCGGCAAGAATTACTCCGGTGGAGGCGATGGCCCGTGTTTGAACTATTTTTCAAACGCCCGGCATCACACATTCCACCCGGTTCCGTCCTGCCACCTTGGCCATGTACAACGCCTTGTCAACTCTGCTGATAATGGTTGCAATCGTATCCTTTTTCTCAAATACCGTAACCCCAAAGCTGGCTGTTTTTTTGCCCACGCCTTCAACTTCATGATTCCGGACGCGTTTCCTCAGGGACTGGGCTAATGTCACCACCCCATGCAGATCTGACTCCGGACAAATAATTAAAAACTCTTCTCCGCCCCAACGCCCGGGAACATCCGCATCACGCACCCCATGCCTAAGCTGTTCGGCAAACAATCGAAGGACTTGGTCTCCAACCTGATGGCCATGGGTATCATTAACCACTTTGAAATGATCGATATCCACCATGATCAAACCAAGAGAGTTACCATACCGGTTAGAGCGGATTAATTCAGCCGTGAGCACTTCGTCAAGTTTAGCCCGGTTGACCAAGCCTGTGAGCTGGTCAAAAGTGGCCAGGCGCTCCAGCTCCCTATTTTTTTGTTCCAGCTCCCGGGTTCTTTCCTGTACCTTGGCCTCAAGCTCTTGATTAAGTTTTATTAACTGACGGTTTTTATTTTCAAGGCGGGCCTCTTGATCATAAGCGGTCAGGGCACTTTGGATGGTTAAAATCATGTCATCATTGCTCCATGGCTTTTCAAGAAAACGGTAAAGCTGGGCCTTATTGATGGCTTGCCGAATACCATCAATATCACTTTGACCGGTGAGCAAAATCTTTTTAACCTTAGGCAGTTTGCTGTGAATGTTAACCAGCAGTTCATCGCCCTTGATGCCGGGCATAATATAATCGGAAATCACCACCTGTAGGTCAATGCCGTCATCTATAAACTCTTCAATGACTTCCATGGCCTCTTCGGCACTGTGTGCAACTTCAATCACGGCAACGTCTTTTAACGATTTATAAAATAAAGACCGAAGGCTTTCAGTGACAATGGGTTCATCATCCACACATAAAATAGCAATCTCTGTGGTCGTATCAGCCATAGTTAATCCTTATTTCGTGGAAGTAAAACGGTAAAGGTTGTTCCTTTCCCCACTTCAGACTCCAAGTCTATTTGACCGTCATGTTTTTTGATGATTTTAGCCACAATGTCAAGGCCTAATCCACTGCCCTCGCCTCTTTTCTTGGTGGTGAAAAAGGGTTGGAAAATCTTTCTTTTGTTCTCTTCCGGGATGCCGCAGCCGGTATCTGCAACGCAAATTTGCACATGGTTTTCCAAACTTTTTACCCGGATGGTCAGGATGCCTTTATAATCCATGGCCTGCAGGGCATTATATACCAGATTTGTCCAGACCTGACTAAGTTCATCCGGATATCCGAGTATGGGTTCAACCGTATCATACTCCCGGACAAGTTCGGTGCTTTGTTTGATCTGATTGTGGTAAATGGTCAACACAGTTTCAATGCTGTCAATAATATCGGTCTCTATCTTTTCATTGGTATCACTCTGGCGGATATACGATTTCAGAGCATAAACAATTTTGCTGACCCGGTCCACAGCCTGGTTAATATTTGTGGTGTTACTGGTAATGGAATGAAGACTGTAAGCGGTCTCAAGGATAAATTCAGATTCCGGATGAAGTAATAGCGGCTTGAACATTTCCCATTGGTCATGCACATTCATCTGCACCAGAAAAAATGCCATTTGCCGGCCACCTTCAATGCCGGCCCCACTCAAAGTGTCATTAAGTGATCGAATCAATTTACGTTCCTCCCGGCTGGTTCTTAACACAGCCTTGTGGGGGGACTGGTTTAACAGGGCGAAAAAAAGCGGCAGATGCTGATCTGTCAACGTTTTGATTAGATCCGGTATGTCTTTTTGTAATTTTTCATGAAAAGCTAAAATATTGCTCCCTGAGGACTTAATGGCTCCCATGGGGGTATTGATCTCATGGGCAATACCGGCAATAAGTTGACCTAAAGCCGCCATCTTCTCGGATTGCATCAATTCTTCTTCGGCCCGTTCACGTTCATGGATCTGAGCCTCAAGCTGTGCTGTTCTTTTTTTGACCATCTCCTCAAGCTGATCCCGGTGCAAGGATAATTCAACCTGGGCCGCTTTTCGCTCAATAACCTCCTGCTTTAAACGCGCATTGGCAAGTTCGGTATTTTTTTTTGCATCCTCCACGACCGACAGGTATTGCTGGATGCTGTCTGCCATCTCATTAAAAGAAGAGGTCAGTTGACCTATCTCATCATTGGATGTTTCTTCAAGGCGAAAATCCATGTCCCTTTTCTGGAAATTATTGATGCCCCAAATCATCTTGGTGATTTTTCCGGTCAGGGCTGCAGCCATCCACAGGGCAATGAAAATGACCAATACGATCATGATACCTGTGGATAAAGTCATTTTAATGGCGGTGTCATGAAGACTGCTGCGAAGATAAGCCTGATTGTGTTCTTTTTGCGCAATAAGGTTTGTTTCAAAATCTTTTCGGGTGGACTTGATTATGGCCGCAGTATGCACCGCAGGTTTATGAAATTCATCCACATTGGCCCCAATGGTGACATATCCAAACCCCCTGGGGTGATCACCGTAGTGGCCGGTGTAATAAGGAATGGCCGCCGCAGTGGTCAATTTCCACAGCTTGCTCCAGAAAATAAGAAATGATCCGGAGCCCCCATGCTGGGTTAAGGTATGCCAACCCGTGCACTGGGGGGCGAAATTAAGAAACCGCCCATCCAGACCCAAAAATCCTTGCTGTGTCAGGTCTTTGGCAGGTTTTTTCTTTAAAGACTGGGCATCAAACCAGGGAACCTGTGTTTCAAATTCCGACATGGAACAATTGCATGAAAGCCACTTGTCATAAAGCGATTCTTCCAGCCATGGAACGGTTTGTTGACCGGTTTCAGAATCATATCCCACAATAAAATAATCCCTGGGATGGGAAATATTTCGCCCTTTATAATCCCACATGAACGCATAATTGCCGGACCCGGCATCGGATGTAATACAATACCGGTCATTGGTGGGGATAACATGATCGGTAAACTCCATGATATGGATATGGTCCAGGGCCAAGGTGACAAACCCTGTTATTCTACCTTTGATAACAACCGCAGTGGCCCATCGCACCAGGCCATTAAAACGAATACCTAAAGGGTTTTCAAGTCCTGCATATCCGGATTTTTCCGGTTCAAATGCAATACCCGCTTTTTCGGCCCGGGCTTTGCTGTAGACGCCGCCGGGTAAAAAGCCTTTCACATAGGCCCCAATGACATCGGAGACATAAATCTGACCGGGTTTAAGTTTTTTCAAGGATTCAAAATACGTTTCTGCCTTACAAAATGTGTTTTCCTTTTTTGACACATCCAATAGCGTCTCAGGTAAAAGGCGGGTGTTGGAAACCTTAAATTTTTCCATGCCCGACAAATCCACATATGTCATTTCAAGATACAGGGGGCGATACTCAATCACGCCTGTGGCTTCCGGCGGACGGTAATGAAACTGGTTCCGGTTATCTTCGATCCTAGCCGTCACTTCTTTGTACTGCACAGGGGCCGGGTCCGCAGAGACCCATTTAGTCCCGTCTTCATTCATTTTCCATTTGCCGTCATCCATGACCACCTTGCGGGTTCGCCCGGATAAAAATGTCTGAAATGCCTTTTTCCCCGGTGTAAGTTGGGCGGCCAACCGGATATCCACATCACGATCGTATAAAAAATCGGCCACCTGCCGTGCCGTATCTGTGGTCAGTCGTTCAATAGCTTGCCGCGAGCGGTCATCCAACGCCTCAATGGAGTTGTTTGTCGCCATATCCGCAATACCGCCGACAAGCTTATTGGTATCCTGGGCCACCTGTTCGGTCTGTTTTTTCAATGTATCTGCCAGATCTGAAATAACATGCCAGGAAAACCAGGCTAACGCCACCAGAGGAAGAACTTTTATCAAAACAAAAATAGCAATGAGCTTGGTGCGAATACTAAACGAGCGCCGCGGCATAACGTCTCCTGTCAATAGCTTGGGAATATGCGAATCAGTTGTGAGAAATTAATTAATTAGTATATATTAGAATAAACGCCAAAATCAATCCTTAAGAGAGGGCATCCAATGAATATGGTTGAAGTCAAAGACGTCAGCAAAACCTATAAACAAGGCAATGGGCTGATTCATGCCCTGGACCATATATCCCTTTGTGTTGAAAAGGGGGAGTTTTGTGCGCTTGCAGGACCATCAGGTTCGGGGAAAACCACACTGCTGAATATAATGGGCGGACTGGACAACCCGAATCATGGAGAAATTATTCTGGACGGCGAAACACTCACCGGACTGTCCCAGTCAAAACTTGCTGAGATGCGCCTGAACAAAATCGGCTTTGTATTCCAGGCCTACAATATCATCCCGGTGCTGTCGGCCCGGGAAAACGTGGAATATGTGATGCTCATGCAGGGGGTACCTGCAAAGGAAAGAAGGCAGCGGGCCAGGGCTGTCCTGGATGATGTGGGCCTTTCGGGCATGCACGACCGACGGCCGGCCGAACTGTCCGGGGGCCAGCAGCAGCGGGTGGCTGTGGCAAGAGCCCTTGTATCCAACCCGGCCATAATCCTTGCGGACGAACCTACGGCCAACCTGGATTCCCAGACCGGACAGGGCCTTTTGGAAATGATGGCCCGGATGAATGAACAGCGAAAGGTCACCTTTATCTTCTCGACCCATGACCAAATGGTAATGGGTTTTTCCCGAAGAATCATCCGTCTCAAGGACGGAAGTGTGGTTGATGATCATACCAAGTAAAAGAAAAGCCATTCAACGCAACCTAACGGTTCTAAAAATCACGGACGTGGCCTTGTTTTGCGTTCTGTTCTGGTTGGTTCCTATCTTTTTAGGATATGCACAAGAGGAAACGTCTCTTCCGGAAATGGAATGGGACGGTCATCTGAAGCTTTACAGCCGAATCCTTTTTCCAAAATCAAATTCCGCTTACCAGGCAGTGGGCCTGTCCCCCAATTATGACGGGTATGGGGAGCTGCGCTTGAACAACAAAACCTTTTTTGGCGACACCTTGTATATGGAGGTCAACTATGAAGCGTTAGCCGGAGGCGGCGGCACCCGCGAGGACGGCGAAAAACTTAAAGCCCGCTACCCGGCCCTCTTTCCCAACGGCCTGTCCGGCCCCATCAGGGACGACCACCGTTTTTTTGATCTGACCGCGACCCTGCACCAGGGGCAACGTTCAGTCATATACCATCGCCTGGACAGGGCATTTTTCTCCTTTTCGCCATCTTGGGGGGAAATCCGCATCGGACGCCAGGCCGTGACCTGGGGGCATGGATTTACCTTTAACCCCATGGATCTTTTCAATCCTTTCGCCCCCACAGATCTTGAGCGCGATTATAAAACCGGTGATGACCTTATTCTGGTTCATTTTCCGGTAAAAGGGGTGGATGTGGATATGATTTATGCAGCCCACAGGGACCCGGAAACTGATAAGGCAGGCATGGATCAGTCATCTTTGGGTGTAAAACTTCACGCCAACCTTAACAGGGTGGATACAGATATCATGGTGGCCCGGCACTATAAAGACATGGTTACCGGCATCGGCACAGCCGGCACCTTAGGAGATGCTGCCTTCCGTCTGGATCTCACCGGCACATTCCTTGATCAAAAAAGCCGGGGACGCTCTTTTTACATCTCCGGTGTGGCCAACATAGATTATTCCTGGGTATGGTTCAACAGGAACTGGTACGGATATATTGAACTGTATTACAACGGGCTTTCCGACAATGATTACACTCAAGAACTGATGGACCCGGCTGTATCTGACCGCCTGGACAGGGGCGAACTGTTTGCTTTGGGCCGGTGGTATGCCAGCGCCAATGTCAATCTGGAAATCCATCCCCTGGTCAATTTGTACATCACCCCCATCATCAACCTCCATGACGACTCAGGCATGTTATTGCCCCGGATTGTTTACGATTTTTCCGACAATATCCGCATCACCCTGACAGCTCTTTTAAATTGGGGGGCCACCGGCACCGAATACGGCGGGTATGTCATCCCGGACACAGGCTTTACCCTGGCACCCGCAGACACAATTTCAGCATGGATCACCTGGTACTTCTAAACCGGCCAGAGATCTTGAATTGCCTTTTCCCACAATATACACCCGTGAACACTAAGATGAGGTTACTCGCCATTATTGGATACGCCATGGATAAGGGTATTTGTCTCGGATACAGATAAAAGCTTCCCAGAAATGGTTCGCGTGATGCATCCTGGCTGCCTCATTCACGCATGATGAACTCGACCATCTGTCCAGCATAGGGTTTGAGCGCCGGCAACACCCGCCATAAGTCCTCATTAATTAGACAAGGAATGTGGATTTCAGGAAAAAACTCCCATAGTTCTACGTCTATACGTGACCATTGCACTTCGAATTCCTGCCAGTTTCTATTTCGGTCCCACATGTTACGTACAAGCTCGTATTTTTGCCAGAGCGGGTCCCACACCTTTCCGAGCTTTGTCTTGTTGTCCTCGTTAGTGAGTTCAATGAAGGTGCGCGTCAATTCTTTAGTCTCAGCGCCGCTAAAAGTTAACTTTTGGGGAGTTCCGCCTTCACGCATAAGCTTGAAGTCATTCTTGACGTCGTTAAGCGTGTCATTGATCTTCTTCAAGAGGGCTGAGCCTGACTCAGCGCTAAAGGGAGCTGGATCATCTCCTAACTCTTTCAGAAAATTTAGCACAGCTTTGCTTTGGAGAGTACTGTCTTTGCGTCGAGCGTCGTATATCTGATAGCCGGAAAGTGGTTCGGAAAACTCCTTGGGCTCCTCTTCGAGTCGTACGGGATAGATAGGCTTACCTAACGCCCAAGCGGCTCCGATCTCATATCGAACCCAGTCGCGAGCAAGCGATTTCTTGCTGCAGAGCACAACGAACGCGTCAGCACGCCTGAGATTTTCCTTTATGTCTCTTACCCACTTGGCGCCAGGTTTGAGATGATGTTCAGCCATGAAAAACCGACACCTGTTTGAGAGGTGACTCAGCTGTTCGTTTGTAATCCTTTCAGCTGCCTCAAAGTCCTCGGTGTGATGGCTCACAAACACAAACTTCATGCTGAGACTCCTTCGTGATTCTAAGATTCTAAGTAGCTTCGGACTTAAGCCGTATTCTGTGGTACGCGAACAAGTAATTCTGTAGTTTTTTTCTGTTAAAGCCAGCAGTTGTAATTGTTATCCCGTTAGGAAAATGGCAAACAGGATACTTTTCAATAGCAGTCAAGCAACCGGATGTAAATAGAAAGCTTGAAGGAAACTGTAATGGGAAACAAGACCGTGCAATGGTATTGATCCGGACTATTTGGGACTCAGAGCCCCTTACTAATAACAAATCAAGTACACATGTCTCCCGTGAAGGCATTTCCTGAGCGTTTTTAAAAAAGTGGCAATTCTTTATCCCGGATAATCCTCATTTATTCATCAATTCAAGGCAACAATGCTCCCAATAACACATGCCCAAAACGCGCAGCAGAAGGCCGCGCATAATAGCCACACTTTGCCTCTGTAGCTAATTGGGAATCTTTTTACCTGACCTTGTCTGTTAAGCAGATTTTTTTCTTCTTTAGTGATTGTAACCATCTTTAAAAAACTCGCACACATAATAACGGCCTCTTGATGTCAACGCAGGATTTGGTGAATAATTCCTCCTAAGGGTCAACTGAAGACTTGACCCCTTTTCCGAGCATGACTACAAGATCTTGTTACCTCAAGACCTCTTCATATTCCCAAATCCTTAAACAAATTTCTAATTTTAGACTTTCGCATTACAACTAAACACTAAATAGACAGCAAAAAATAAGCCTGCGTTGTTGTTACGCCTTAAATAAATTGAACGAAATGAGTTTCCATTTGATAGATTTCAAGTTGTTTTATGAGAAAGTCTCTGTAATTTCCTAACTTTCGTTGTGGGCTGAGACACTGTGAAAAATCAAGTCACCACATGGCTGATAGATTGTTTATAGAAATTATTAATCATTTTTTTTGCCGTAACTATCATTACGATTCATGGAAGTGTGAAAAAAACTACATATATCAGGAAGTTATTTCAATAATCACTCAATAAAATTTTTATAATTACTGAATTTTCTATTCTTATTCAAATAAGAAACTATACAAAAGGACATAATTATTTAACATTCCAGACGTATAAGGAAAGTCAAACCATGTTTAGGAGGAGACGGTTTATGAAAAAGACCATGGATAGAAGACAGTTTTTGAAATACAGCGGTGCAGGGCTGGCAGGTCTTGGTCTGTCCACCCTTAATGTGCCATTTTTCCGTATAGGTAAAGCCTCTGCGGCCATTTCCAGCAATGCCTGGTGTTTTGGCGTAATGTCCGACACCCAGTGGAAACCCGACAATGAAGCGACCGGAGGAGAAAACACCTGCGCCACCGGCATCATTGATGTCCTGAACCAGCAGTTCATTGAGCATAACTGCAAGTTTGTCATTCAGGTTGGGGATTTGGTGGACAAGGACAGATATACTGATTCCAGCGACGGTTCCCACAACCTGGCAACTCATGCGGCACACCGTGAAGTCCTTTACGACGCGGGCATTGGATTTTATCCCTTGCGCGGTAACCATGAATCCAGCCAAGAGGCAGCAAATGAATTTGTATCACTTTGGCCCCAAACCCAGGGTGGAGGAGACAATGTAAACGGTGCCACCAATTTCGTTCAGTCCGACATTGAAGCGCTCAAGGGCTTGAGCTACTCTTTTGACTATGAAAATGTTCGTTGTGTCATGATTGACCAGTTCGTTCGGAAGGATGGCAGCAACTACGACGGCACTTCAAGCTACAACAATAACATGGTAGACCAGGTGGCGTGGGTGGATGCCATGGTCAGTTCAAGGCCTGATGACTACCACGCATTTGTGCTGGCGCACAAAAATCTCATCGGCGGGAACCACAAGGACAACCTGTTTGGAGAAAATCTCACCGCCAATGCCGACTCAAGGAACGAATTTATTAAAAGCCTGAATACCAACAACGCGGGCTGTTACATCAGTGGCCATGACCACATGCACCACAGGTCCCTGGTATCAGACGATGACGGATACTACAATGTGCAGCAGCTTATCACCTCCTCCAACTCCTACAAGTTTTACACCCCTAAATCGGGGGATGATGGTCGGGAAACCATGCTCCAGGAAGAATTATGGACCATCGGGTATTACATCTTTACTGTGGACGGCCCTCGGGTGACCATTGATTTTTATTCTTCAAGTACTGGTGAGGATTACGGCGACAGCGATGAGGATAAGCTGTATAGCTACAAAGAAGAACCCTTTTTCCTTAGGGAGCGTTTCGGCTATAGCCTGAACGGCACACGGTTTGAAGTGGCCCAGAGTGAAAGCTATACCAGCATTGTTGACAGTTATAACGGTACCACGGCAAAAATACTCAGCGGAACCAACAGCAACCATGAAACAGACCTTGTTGGAAACGCCCTGACCAAGACAGTGAACACGGGTTGGGCAGACGGCAGTCTGGTGGACGATGCCGCCTCCAACATTTTTACCCTGTGGGGGCTTGTTGACAACCTCAGTCTCCATGATAGAGAACTGACCGGAATGTGGCCCAACGAGGATGAAAGCCAGGTGACCGACACCTACACCCTTTCCATATCCTACAATCCCAGAAAAATGTCCAAGCTCGGGACCGGCAGTTTCTGCATTGCCGCCAGAAATGAAAATGACGAATGGGTCAATGCAGTGGAACTTAACGACGGCGGTACCAAAACATTTAAAAAAGGACCCTGGCAATCCAGTTATGGACTGGGCACCTATGGGGTGGACCCCACCACCAAAACCGTCTGGGCTGTACTTAATCATGAAGGTGATTTTGTGGCCAAACTGGTTTAATCATTACTGCGCGGCAGGCAAAGTGTCAGTTCAAGCCCCTAAGAATGAGTACCATCGGTAAATTGCACTACCTTATCTTTATCTACATCAGGATCTGAAAGATCCTCAATAATCCTAATAAATGAGGGCTTCCGTTTTCCGCCCGTCACACCCCCGTCATATACTCGCGAAATATGCCACTTATTATGTTTGGGTTTCCCTCCGTGGTTGTGACCAAATAGCAGAGCATCTACCTTAATTCCCTCATCCGCCGCATCATATAAAACATCCTTAAGCTCACCACGATCCTTTAGCCAGTGTCCAAATTTAAAAATAGGACTTTCAAAAGGGTGATGATGAAGATAGACGACCCGATAAGCACATGCTTTTACATCATTGCGCCGCAATGCATTTTCTAATTCACCCAACTGTCTCTCACCAATCTCACCATCGGCCAAACGGTGATCTGATGGGTTTAACTCATCCTCATTAGAATCTAAACCGATAAAGGCAACCTTTTCATGGGTTGTTCCATTACCGACGATCTTTACACGTGGATACTCAAAATTCGGATTATTAAAATATTGCTGTTTAAAGACAGGTACAAATTTTGGATCCGCATTAGATCCCGTTCCATAATCATGGTTTCCGGGAATAACCAAAACTTCATATTTATCACCGGTAGGCCCTGATTCCGATAGCTGCTGAATAAAACTCGCAGACAGATTCCATTGTGCCTGAACATTGGCATTATCGATCAGATCTCCTGTGATCACAATAACATAATCGGAACGAGGCGTGCAGTTCGTCATTATCCAGGTTTTAACCCTTTCAAGTGTTACTGCACATTTGATTTTATCATCTTCATACCCTAAGTGTAGGTCCGTCAAGTGAATAATTTTCTTAGGCTTTAGCATACGTCTTCCTCCAGTTCATTATATTTAATCTGATTATGATGATCTTTCTTTACAAATATATGTATATATAACCGCTGTAAAGTATTGACTTGCCGGGTTTATGATTTTTGAAAAACGTGATGAATCATCATCAGATCAATTTAATTTTTATTGCGATAACTTATCCCTTTATATTTCATGGTTTTTGCGTTTATATTGAACCGATCAACTATCTGCTCATAAGGAAATTAGCATGGTAGCAAGAACAAGCCATTCTCACCCTCTTCAGATTGCTGAAGTTCAGGCTGGAACTGACTGCGGAAAAATTGGAATTACTTTTTGTCCGGGAAAACATGATCGGTTTGCCGTAACAGGTATTTGGGCCAGAAATCTGGATATTGATTTAGATATAATAAAAGACTGGGGTGCCAGTCTCGTGCTTACGCTATTAGAAACAACGGAAATGGTAGAGCTGAAAGTTCCGGCACTGGGAGAGGAAATACAGCATTGGGGTATGACTTGGGTTCATTTACCTATTGCAGATTATTCTGTTCCTGATGATGAATTTGAGCAAAACTGGATTGTTTATGGCAAAGAAATCCGCCATCGTTTGTGTCAGGGAGAGAATATACTCATACACTGCAAAGGCGGTCTGGGAAGAGCCGGGATGATAGCTGCCCGTTTATTAGTTGAGTTAGGTACTGAGCCGGAAAAGGCCATCAGAATGGTACGCAGAGTACGATCCGGAGCCATTGAAACTTACGCTCAATTAGCATTGGTGAGACGAACGGCAGTGATTAATGAAGAGCCTTATAAATGAATTCAGAAATAGTTCCAATTGATATCAGTTGCATGGAGCGGGTTGGTGGGCAACTAGGGTCTAATCCTGCAGGGATATACAGCGATAGTGACGGGCAAAAATATTATGTAAAGACACTGGAATCTCCCATGCATGCCCGTAATGAATTTTTGGCGGCAAAGCTTTATCAGTTAGCCGGAGCTCCGGTTCTTAATTACCTTCCTAGTATAGATCCTTGCCAGATCGTAACCCGCTGGGTTGAACTTGATAAAAAACAGATCTCACGCTTTTCAGAAAGTGAACGTAGACAGGCTCAGCGTTGGTTTGCCGTTCATGCCTGGACAGCTAACTGGGATGCCGCGGGTTTTGATGGTGATAACCAGGGCGTTGTTAATGGTAAAGTGTTAACGCTGGATGTCGGTGGGGCACTTGATTTTCGTGCTCATGGAGCGCCAAAAGGAAAGGCATTTGGAACTCGTGTTGAAGAGCTGAATGTATTGCGGAATGATCAAGATAACCCCCATGCAATAAAACTATTTTCTGATATAACTCCAGAACAGCTACATTGTTCGATTCAATCTGTGACTAAAATTTCGGATGAAAAAATTAGTGATGTGATTGTTGAAAATGGCGGTAGTAAAGAGTTAGCGGATAAGATGATTGCCCGTAAAGAGGATATGAGTTTTAGATTGAAAACATTATAGAAGTTTATCCCTGTTTCAATCATATGTTTGGATTCAATTGGGTAGCTAACTTTACAACAGGCAATTGGGGTCCATATCAAACACCCGCATCATAACGGCATGATCTGCCATAATAGCCCCCTGGATCATGGCATCCACCATATCTCTGTCAGTCCACCCCAACTCTCTGAGCTTAAGGATATACGCATCCCTTGTTTTCCTCCAGGAGTTTATACGCCTGATCTCCCGGGCCGGGATTGCTTCTTTGCCGGAACAGGGCGGTGGGGGTTTGACTTTGTGAAAAACAGCGCGGCAAATCACTGTATTTCTTGTCACCAGTCATGTATGGATTAAAAATGGATATTCTGGAATCAAAACTGGTTAAGCCCCACCTGGGCAATCTGCTGCAACGGAAGCGATTAATCCGGAAACTGAAACAACTTGAAGGAAATCGCCTGATCTTGGTAACCGCCGGGGCCGGCTACGGTAAAACGACAATGGTGGCCCAGGCCCTATCGGACCCGAATACCCGGAACCGGGCCCTGGTCTGGTATCGCCTGGATCGGTTTGACCGGGATATCACCACCTTCACCAACTATCTGATCCGGGGACTTGAAAAAATTTATCCCGGCATTGGGGAAGAGCTTTCTGAAAACGGATATGACGAAAGCTTCACAAATGAGCCCGAGGCACGGCTTCTGGGGCTTGTCAAGGCACTGGAATCAAGGCCGGACAATGAACTTTTTATTGTCCTGGACGATTACCACCTTTTAGGCGCTACCGGAAAAAATGATGCTCCCGGATTCTTGAGTATTCATTCGTGCATGGAGTTTCTTCTAAAGCGACTGCCGAACCATGTCCGGTTTGTTCTCATATCGCGGACCGATCCGCCTTTAAAGTTGTCTAACCTGCGGGTACGGCAGCAGACCCTGGAAATCCACGAATCTGATTTGGTCTTTTCTCTTGATGAGACTGCCGCCCTTTTTTCCCGGGTACATCACCAGGCACCCGGTGCAGAGACGTTGTCAGCCCTTCACAACCAGACAGGCGGCTGGGCCGCCGGCCTTATCCTGTTTGGTGCAGCCCTTGAAAAACAAGGCAGCACATTGCCCTGCCCCGGCACCATGGATACCGGCATGTCCAAAGATCATATGTTTGATTTCCTGGAGGAAAACCTGTTTGAAACCCAGCCGCCTGACATGCAGCAGTTCATGGTCAGAACGGCCCTCATGGATCCCATGGACACAACCGTGTGTGACCGCATTTTAGGCCTAAAGGATTCCAAAAGCCGTTTTGACCAAATGATGGCAGCGCATCTGATGGTATTCCCCATAGACGAAACCAAAACCGTTTTTCATTACCACCACCTATTCCGTGATTTTCTTTTAAAAAAACTGTATCAAACCCATACGAAATCTAAGATCAAACAAATTCACTTAGAAATTGCAGGTCTTATGGAGGCCCGGGAAAATGCAATAGCTCTGGTCCATTACATAGAGGCCCATGCCTACGATGAGGCGGTTCGTTTTATGACGGCGTTTGAGCTGGAATTTCTGACCCAGGGGAAAATCAGATTTGTCCGGAATTGTCTTGAAAAAATTCCTAAAAGAATCATCGCAGCAAACCCCAAGCTGCTGTTCATGGAGGCCAAGCAATACTCTTATTTCGGCCGGACGGATAAATCCATTTCCTGCTTAACTGCGGCCTGCCGAATCCTTAGACAGTCCAACTCGGATGCGTATGTGGCCAAATGCCTGGTGGACTTAGGGGCCCAATATTATTACACCGGACATATCCCGGAAGCCCGAGGCCTGATGGTTCAGGTTCTGGATGAAGCCAAGGCTGACCCCGCCACCTATATCCTGGCGGTTATGTATTTGTCTTTTTTTTGTGCCGTACTCGGGGACTTACACGATGCACAGACGTATGAATCCCAGGCCAGGGCTGTTATCGAAAATTTCCCTGAATTTGAAAAATTCACCGCCATTGCGGCCATGGATATTTCAAGGACGTATATTCTTTATACCCAAGGGGATTTCGAGGAATCCCAGGACGTGAACCTGGATTTGATTTCCCGGTGCACATCGGCAGGGACGGAAGCGTTTCTTCCCCTGGCCTATTACCACGCATCTGCCGCGGATTGTTTGCTGGGAAAATATGAAACAGGATTGGCCTTTGCTGAAAAAGGGATACGGGCAGCAGAAAAAATCCATTTGCGGGACAGCCAGAATGGCTGGCTTTTTCTTTCCCGGTCTGAAAATCATCTGGGGTTGGGGCAACCGGATGCCGCCCGAACCTATGCAGACACAGCGTTTAAAATTTTCCGGCGGCCCGGAAACCGATGGGGCATGGCAAATGCTCTGGATCTTATGGCTAAAATCAGCCTGGCCGCAGATAATATTTCAGATGCCCGGTCCCAAGCCACCCGGGCCTTAAATGTTATCAAGGGGTATGGACTGCCCGTGACAGAAGCCATCATCTTGATCACCCATGCCCGGATCTTCATGGCTTTCAACGCGTTTGAAGATGCCAGGGCCTGTCTGTCCCAGGCTCGAAAACATCTGAAGCCGGCACCCTGGTATTTGTGCTCGGCCTGGCTTCTGGATGCCGGGTGCTGCCATTCCCTGGGTCAAAACGAGGCGGCCTGGCGCCATTTTCAAAAAGGACTTGCCATTGCCAGGAAAAAACAGTTTGACCGGCTTGTGCTGACAGAGGCCGGCAAGTTGGTTCAGTTCATGGCCGAATTCATGCCCGGGTCAATCTTTTCATCCTATCTTAAAGCCCTCGGTGCCCGGCCCGAACCGGTCCCGTCCCGGCAAGGGCTGCAAGTCTGGATGCTGGGCCGGTTCCGGGTATCTGTGGAAGGCCGGGAGATTGAACACAGCCAATGGCCAGGTTCCAAAGCCCTTATCTTATTTCAATACCTGGCCGTACATCAGTCCCGGGGATTTATCCCCAAAGATGTGCTCGTGGAAATGCTCTGGCCTGACCAAAACCCGGACAAAACAGGCAAACGCTTCAACACCGCTATGAGCCGGTTGCGCAAGATTCTGGAACCGGACCTGCCGCCGCGCGCTCCATCCTCATATATCCAACGCAAAAATGATCATTACGCACTTTCTCTGGGCTCCGGGGGAAGGCTGGATCTGATAAAATTCCGGACAATGGCAGAAAAAGCACTGAGAATGGAAAAAAGTTCATCCAGGGATGCCTTTGCCATTGCCAGGGAGGCAGAACGGCTTTACACCGGTCCGTTTTTAAAGAACGGACCCTACCAGGACTGGTGTATCCGGCTCCAGGATGAAACCAAAAATATTTATTGTAGACTCTGCCGCATGCTGACCGTGTTGTGCCGAGAGGCGAAGGATATGGATTCAGGCATTATTTACGCACAAAATTTTATTAAAGCAGGCCCCTTTGATGAATCCATGCACCGGGAACTGATCTGTTTTTTCCTGGCGGGCGGACAATATGGTCTTGCCCATAAAACCTTCATAGCGTGCCGGGAAAGAATGAAAGAGATGGATTGTCCTTTGAGCCCGCAGACCTTGGATTTAATGAAAAATATCCCATCGGCTTGATGTGTTTCTTACCCTGACGGATAAACACCGTTTGGTGCCGAAGTATTTTCTTTAAAGATTTTTGCCCTGATTTAGTGTCTGAACGAAAACCTGGAAATTTTGTCGAGTACAAGGCGGTCGCAAATTTTAACCGGAGGAATACATGAAGTATTTCGAGGATTAAAATTTGCGACCAACGAAGTAATCGGCAAAATTTACGGTTTTCGGTCGGGCACTATTTAGACAAAATTTAGACCGCCCTTATATAAAGATAGCCGTTTAATCCTGGTATAAATTTTTTTGAAAGGAATTATCCATGCTTGAACTGGCATTAAAGGGAAACCGGAACTATTGGATTTGGATGGGGGGACTTGTAGCGGTCATGGCGGTAGGCGGCCTGTTTTATATAGATCAACTGACCCACGGTCTTATGGTCACAGGCCAGAGCCGGGATGTATCCTGGGGATTTTATACGGCGCAGATGACTTTCCTGGTGGGGGTGGCGGCCGGCGGCATCATGCTGGTGCTTCCCTATTACCTCCATGATTACAAAACATTCGGCAAAATTACGATCCTGGGGGAATTTCTGGCGGTGGCGTCCATTGTTATGTGTCTGTCATACCTGCTTGTCCACCTGGGGCAGCCCATGCGGGCATTAAACATTTTCCTTTATCCCACACCCTGGTCCATGCTTTTCTGGGACGGGAATGTATTGTCCGGTTACCTTTTGCTCAATATCATCATTGGCTGGAAGGTACTGGAGGCTGAAAGAAACTGGGCGGCACCGCCAAAATGGACAAAACTGCTGATCTACCTTTCCATTCCCATGGCAGTGTCCATTCATACCATGACCGCATTTATCTATTGCGGTCTTCCCGGCAGGGGGTTCTGGCTGACTGCGATCCTTGCCCCGCGGTTTCTGGCATCTGCCTTTGCCTCAGGCCCTGCCCTGCTCATTCTGCTCAGCCTCGTCATCCGGCAAATCAGTGATTTTGATCCGGGTAAAAAGGCAATTCAATCCCTGGCCGTCATTGCGGCATACGCCCTGGTGGTCAACCTTTTTTTCATGGTCTGTGAGGTATTCGTGGTATTTTATTCAAATATTCCGTCCCACAAGGCCCATTTTACTTATCTGTATGCCGGGCTCTACGGCAAGACAGGCCTGGTAACCTGGATGTGGTCGTCGGTGGCGCTTATGGTAACGGCTGCATGTATCCTTTTGATGCCGATCCTAAGAAAAAATGAAATCACCCTGGCCGCTGCCTGTGCAGCGCTGTTTGCAGGCACCTGGATAGATAAGGGGATGGGAATGATTTCCGGTGGATTTGTACCCTCGCCGTTGCACCATGTCACGGAATACAGTCCAAGCCATCATGAACTAATGATTTCCGCCGGAATCACGGCCCTGGGCCTGTTCGTTTTGACCTTATTGTATAAAATAGTTATCAGTGTCAAGGTGTATAATCAAAGCGGCCGGGTCTGACAGCAACCACAACCGGGCCCGGCAGGGCCCGGTCTATAGTCTATATCAGATTCACATCAGGTCTGATCCTTAAGATTCCAGAGCGTTGAGCCGAAGAGTCAACGGCCGGTCCTCGTCTGTCTCTTGAGAAAATCCGATGGCCCCCGGATTCCTGAACCGGTCAGGACATGCACAGGCTGCCACCCAATCCTCCCGAATCGCCTTGAACACCTTAAAGGCGTTGGATTCCAGATCAACAATACTTTTTTCCATGACCAGTTCCAGGCGTCCCTTGCGTTCCTCAAGGTGCATGAGCCGGGCAATGGGGATGCCTGCCGGCTGCCACTGGTGAAAGTCTTTTTCTAAATTGATAATGGCCGCCATCTGTCCTGTGGCACCGCCTGCGATCAGGTGAAAAGCGGTAAGCCCTAAATTGTAGGCATAACAACAGTCAAAATAGGTTGGATCGGTTCCCCGGCCGTCATACCCGTAAAAATGGGTCTGGATGTTAAAATCGGCCTGGGACTTTCTAAATATATTTACAAAAACCTGCGGGATATCTTCTTCGTCATCCAGCATACCCGCTTGGACCAGGGCAAGCTTCAGGGTTTTAAGGGAAATAATATCCGGTTTGACCAGCACATATTTATCCTTGGGATTTTTAAACAATGCCGGGGCAAACAGGTCCGGATCCATGCCCGCACCCTCCATGAGGGAAACATAGTCGTCCCGAAGAATACCCACCTTGTAGCGCCCCTGCTCCCGAAGCACGTCCAGATATTCTTTCACCATGTCCATGATGATCTTCTCGGTTTTGACCTGGGAAAATTGAAAATTCCCGTGAAGATCCCGTTCCACCAAAAGCCCTTCCCTGAAAAACCCGGGCAGCTGGTTGAACAGTTCATCGTCCCGAACATTCCATATGGGAAACCGGTCCTTGTCCATCATACCCTGGGAGATTCTGCGCAGATAATCCAATTTACTGTTCAGAGAGGGAAATGCCCTGTGAAAATCCAGGTCATGGATTCTATTATAATCGGCTATGATTCTATTCAGTTTTGTGATGAACACTTGAATTTCATTGATGAATTCCAGGATGCCTTCGGGGATGATCATCAAGCCGTAATTTTTGCCGAATGCGGCCCGCCGGACAATAATGTCACAAATTACCCGGGACAGATGGCGCAGGGTAATTCCATAGGCATTATAATCAATCTGCCCGTCCCGCTCCAGGGCCTTGGACATACGCTCCTGGTCCACATAGTCTGCTAATTCCTCACCGATCAAGGCGATATTTACATGGGTTTGAAGTGCTGTCTCCAGCGTCAGATGGCTTGCCACCCGGCCCATCACCTTGCAGACATGCCAGTATTTAATATCGGAGCTGCTGTCATTGGCCAGGTTGGAAATATTTTGTGCAAAGGCCCGGGCCGCAGAATGAAATCCAAAGGAAGTGGCGCACAACACCTTGCCGTCTTCTGTTTTTACCTGGATATCGCCGTCAATGGTTTTGGGGATGCCGATAACCTTGATTCCTGACGATTTAAAATGCTGGGCCAGAAAGGCGGCATTGGTATTGGAATCATCCCCGCCAATGATCACCAATGCATCCAGGTTCAATCCCTTGCATACGGTCAGAGCCAATTCCATTTTGCTGCCCGAATCAATTTTGGTCCGCCCGGTTTTAATCATGTCAAAACCGCCCATGTTCCGGTGATAGTCCACCAGTTCTGCGGTGATCTCAATGTACCGGTTTTCAAGCAGCCCTTCAGGCCCTTTAATGAACCCGAACATCTTTGATGCACTGTTAAAACGCTTCATCTCACCAAAAAGGCCGGCAATGACATTGTGCCCCCCCGGGGCAGGACCGCCGGAAAACACCACGCCGATGTGCCGCGGCCTTGAAAATTGCGCCTTTGCATTTTCATCGGGGTCAGGATCTGTAACCACCTGCTGTACCGGGTTATTGATAATTCCGGGCAGCATACGTTCGGCCTCGGTATTTTTCAAAAAGCAGTATTCATCCAATGCCTCAAGACAGGTTTGTGATGAATTGAAAATATCTATCTTTTCAGGAGAAAACCGCTTTCTTGCCAGGGTTTCCCTGCTGTCCTCATTCATAATGTCAAGCGCCTTTGTCCGCACATCGGAGTTGATCTTGATGGTGTTGTCTTCCATTATTACTCCAGATTCATTTGTTTACTGTGCCATAACCTGATTTCGACCATTTTCTTTTGCCTTGTATACAGCCATATCCGCCCGTTCAAATAAATCCGTTGGAGACTTATCTCCTTCCTTGATGCAGGAAACGCCAATGCTGACCGTAACCCGAACAGTCTCCTCTTTATAAAGAAATTCAATTTTTTCTATGGTCTGGCGGATTTTCTCCGCAGCCGTCATTGCGCCGTCGACATCGGTCTCGGGCATAATGACGACAAACTCTTCGCCGCCATACCGGGCCAGCATATCACTTTTTCTTAATAAAGGCCGGGTCCGTTTAATAATTTCCTGCAGACATCTGTCACCAATGGCGTGCCCATAGGTATCATTGATATCTTTGAATTTATCCGCGTCAATGATCAAAAGGGAAAAAATATTATTATACCGCAGAAACCGGTCCATCTCCTCTTCAATTTTCTTATCATAGGCCCTGCGGTTTTTGGCACCGGTCAGCTGATCCTCGTTGAGTTTTTTCTCCAGCTCTTCGGAATATTTTGTAGCTGCATGCAGTTCCTGCTTGAGTTTTGCAAATCCCGAGGTAAAGGAGTTCTTGCTTTTTTTAGCCAGTTGACTGATGGCCTGGTCCACCTTCTGTTTTTTTTGCAATGCCTTTTCAATGGAAGAAAGCCCCGTGGAAATCTTTGCCCGTAAATCATCTAGGCTTTCAGCCACATCAAATGACTTTTTGATCCCGGCCATTTCATCCGTTAAAAGGGATTCAAATCCCTGATTTGAAGAAAGCAAAGAGCTTGTGTGCTCATAGGAAGAGGCCAGTCTCTTTTCAATTTCAAAAATCCTTGCCACGATATCCCGGATAAACGCATTTACCTTTTCCCGGTCCTGGCTGGTTTCTGAAATATAGTTGAAAATAAGGGAAAAAATATTTTCCCGAACCCCTTCAAAATCTATTATGTCTTCTATCCTAATCAGATTTGTGGTGATGGATTCCAATTTTCCGGTATATTTTTTATCAAGATTGGACTTCAGATGATTCACCACATCCTGGTAACTCTGCCTGATATTGTCCAGCATCTGATCTTCAGATGAATTTTTTCTAAAAGAAGCAAAAAAACCTTTCTTTTTTTTAGCAGCAACAGGGCCGACATCTTCCTGGATCATGGCGGTCTTGATCTGGCCGAAAATGTATTCAATTTTAGCCGGGGAAGCCTTTTTTCGCATGGCGGTACCCAGCTGGGTGCATGCCTTGCCCAATGCCGTTCCATCTTGGGAGAGCTCTTCTAAAATAATGGGAAAATACCTTCTGTAAAGGCTATCCAGGTTTCCATACTGCGCCTCGACCGCATCCAGTTCTTTAAGCAGACGCTCCTTCTGGGATCTTAATTTAATTATTTCAGCTTGTAATTGGTCTGGTCTATCGTCGCGTTGTCCGGCCATAATGTATCCCCAAGTTTAAACGACTTGCAGTGGTTGATTATTTTTAACCAGTGAGACAAGGAAAGTAAAGTTAATTTAACAGACCCCAAGGCTTGATTGCGTCTGCTAAAAATTGTAAAAGATGCCACATATTAACCCGAATTTTACCCGATTGGCAAATCAGGATTTAAAATCAGCAAATTAAGATAATTAATAAAGACCCAATGAGGAGACACAAGGGTGGTATTTAGCTTTTTTAAGAAGAATAAGAAAACCCCTGAGACAAAAATCGTTTCAGAAGAAAACAGGTTTGAAGCAGAGTCAAGTTCACCGGGACCTTCTTTGCAATCAGACTTAGAACCGGACTTACAGTCAAATGAATCTGAGGGGGCAAAGGGATCGAACATAGAACAGGAGCCGGCCCAGCCTGAAGAACCGGCTCTCCAGACACAGGAATCGGTTCAAGAAAAGCCTGTAACCCAAGAGAGCACAGGACTGTTCTCAAAGCTTAAATCCGGTCTGGCCAAAACCCGGACGGTTTTGAATACGGATATCACAGAACTGTTCTCCTCAGCCAAAGCCATAGATGACGATCTGTTTGATACCCTAGAAGAACATTTGGTCACATCTGACCTCGGCATTGACATCACTATGGAGATGATGGAGCGGATCAAGAAAAAAAGCCGCAATCTATCCACGGGGGATGAGCTTCGCCAGGTGCTAAAAGAGGAGTTGATCACCCTTTTCCAGGAATCAGCGCCCCCTGCCCCATCCGTATCCAAACCCCATGTCATCATGATGGTGGGTGTGAACGGAACCGGCAAAACCACCACACTCGGCAAACTTGCCATGAAATATAAAGCCCAAGGCAAAAAAGTATTGATTGCAGCGGCAGATACGTTTCGGGCCGCAGCCATTGAGCAGGTTGAAATATGGGCCCAGCGCGCCGGGGCAGACATTGTCCGGCACAAAGAAGGGGCAGACCCTGCCGCAGTTGCCTACGATGCCGTTGAAGCAGCCATGGCCAGGGGCGTTGATGTGGTGCTCATTGACACGGCAGGCAGGCTGCACACCCAGAAAAATCTCATGGAAGAGTTAAAGAAAATCAAGCGTTCCGTGGATAAAAAATACAAGGGGGCCCCCCATGATGTCATGATGGTCATTGACGCCACCACCGGCCAAAATGCCTTGTCCCAAGCGGAGATTTTCCACGAGGCCGTGGGGCTTACCCAGATAAGTGTTTCCAAACTGGACGGTACGGCAAAGGGGGGGATTGTAGCGGCAGTCTCATCCACCATGAAGCTGCCCATTGCCTACATCGGTGTGGGTGAGGCCATAGAAGATCTGCAGGAATTTGATGCAAAACGATTTATTGATGCGCTGTTTGATGACTGATTGCGGGCTTTTTAGTCCTCAGCGTCCATTAGGGAAAATCTATTATAAGATTTTCCCTATTCCCCAACCTGTTGTGGTCGTACCCGTTTAGGACCGTATTTCAGGCTCTTGATAATCTTTTTATTCTTTGTTATATTTTTGCTTTAAAAAAGAACGATTCTATCTTCCTATCCTTAATTTAATACTGTAACGCCCGATTTTTCTTTTAATTAGTTCTGAAATAATCATTTCAACGGTCAGAAAGGAAGGTGTTATGAACACAAAGATCGAAGTTTACACCCCAAGACATTCCATTAAGGTTGTTACGGCCACGTCCCTGTTTGACGGCCATGACGCAGCCATCAATATCATGAGAAGAATTCTGCAGGATTCCGGTGCCGAGGTCGTCCACATCGGGCATAATCGATCTGCCGGTGAAATCGTGAATGCAGCCATACAGGAAGATGCCCAGGGCGTCGCGGTTTCCAGTTATCAGGGCGGACATATTGAGTACTTTAAATATATTGTGGATCTTTTAAAGGAAAATAATGCTTCCCATATCAAGGTCTTTGGCGGCGGCGGTGGCGTGATTATCCCCTCGGAGATAAGACAACTGCACGATTATGGGGTGGCCCGGATTTATTCCCCGGAAGACGGCAGCAAAATGGGGCTCCAGGGCATGATTAACGATATGCTGGAAAAAATGGACGAACCGCCGGTAAATCCGGACCAACTTGATCTGAAACTTTTGAATGTCCATAATCCTGCCATGACGGCCCGGTTTATCACAGCAGTACAGGAACAATCCGAATCTGCCGGGGATCGACAGGATCTGACATTATCCAAGATAAAAACGGCTGCCGCCGACATAAAAGTCCCGGTAATCGGCCTGACCGGCACCGGCGGTGCCGGCAAATCCTCTTTTGCCGACGAATTAATCACCCGGTTCCTTCATGATTTTCCGGATATTCACATTGCCGTGATCTCCTGCGACCCTTCAAGAAGAAAAACAGGGGGAGCCTTACTTGGAGACCGGATACGGATGAACGCCATTGAAAACAACCGGGTTTATATGCGATCCCTTGCCACCCGCCGGTCACAGACAGAGTTGCCGGAGGTATTGCCGGATGCCGTTAATGTGGTCAAGGCGGCGGGATTTGATATCATTATTGTGGAAACCGCCGGTATCGGACAAGGTGATTCAAGAATCGTGGATCTGGTGGACCTGTCCGTTTATATCATGACTGCGGATTTCGGGGCACCATCCCAACTGGAAAAGATCGACATGCTGGATTATGCGGATATGGTGGTACTCAATAAATACGAAAAAAAAGGTAGCGAAGATGCGCTTCGAGATATCAGAAAACAGGTCCAGCGAAACCGGAAAGCCTTTGACCAGTCACCGGACGCAATGCCGGTATTTGGCACAATTGCCTCTAAATTCAATGATGACGGGATTACCGCTTTTTATCATGGTCTGCTGAATTTGATAGAGAACAAAACACAGATCCAGTATAAATCATGCCTTCCGAAAACGGATAAAAAGGAGTCTTCTTCCAAAACTATTATCATTCCCGGTGACCGTGTACGATATCTTTCTGAAATCGCAGATACCATCCGGGGGTACCACGAAACGACCAAAATCCAGGCCAAGGCGGTTCGAAGCCGAGAGCACCTGATGTATACCCTGAAGATATTTGAAAGCAGGGATGAGCTTTCGTCCCAGGATCTACTGGCGGAACTTAAAAAAGCCGTCGATGATGCGGCCGCCGGGGTTAATTCGGAAACCGACCGGGCCATTGATGAATTCAACGACAGGAAAACCCAATATCAACAGGAGGAGCTGGTCTATCAGGTACGCGGCAGAGAATTCAGGGCCCCGCTGTTTACACAGTCCCTGTCCCATTCAAAGATCCCAAGGATTTCAATCCCGCGGTTTGATGATCCGGCAGAACAGTATAAATGGGTCAGAAAAGAAAATTTTGCAGGGTTTTTTCCGTATACCGCCGGCGTCTTTCCGTTAAAGCGGTCAGATGAAGATCCGACCCGGATGTTTGCCGGGGAGGGTGGCCCTGAAGATACCAACAAAAGGTTCAAGCTGCTGTCCGCTGAATACCCGGCCAAGCGCCTGTCCACTGCGTTTGATTCAGTGACTCTGTACGGCTTTGATCCGGATATCCGGCCGGATATCTACGGTAAAATCGGTACATCCGGGGTCAGCATCTGTACCGTGGATGATGTAAAGGTGTTATATGACGGGTTTGATCTTTGTGCGCCCAATACCTCTGTTTCCATGACCATCAACGGGCCCGCCCCCATGATCCTGGCCATGTTTTTAAATACCGCCATAGATCAGCAGACGGAAAAGTTTAAAAAAGAGCATGGGCGTGCGCCCTCAAAAGACGAAGCGGCAACAATCCGGCAGTATGCCCTGTCAAATGTACGGGGAACGGTCCAGGCAGATATCCTCAAAGAAGACCAGGGACAGAACACCTGCATCTTTTCCATTGAATTTGCCTTGAGAATGATGGGGGACATCCAGCAGTATTTTATCGATCATCAGGTCCGTAATTTTTATTCGGTGTCCATTTCAGGCTATCACATTGCCGAGGCCGGGGCTAACCCCATCACCCAGCTGGCATTGACGCTGGCCAACGGTTTCACCTATGTGGAGTATTATTTATCAAGGGGGATGGATATTGACGATTTTGCACCGTCCCTATCCTTTTTCTTTTCAAATGGAATGGACCCGGAATATACCGTCATCGGCCGGGTCGCCAGGCGGATATGGGCACTTGCCATGAAGTATAAATACAAAGCAAGCGAAAAATCCCAGAAACTGAAGTATCATATCCAGACATCGGGGAGATCCCTGCACAGTCAGGAAATTCAATTCAATGATATCCGTACCACCCTCCAGGGGCTGTGCGCCATATACGATAATTGCAACAGTCTGCACACCAATGCGTTTGACGAGGCCATCACGACCCCTTCTGCCGAATCGGTAAGAAGAGCCCTAGCCATTCAACTGATCGTCAACCGGGAATGGGGACTTGCCAAAAATGAAAATCCGCTGCAGGGCAGTTTTATCGTGGACGAACTGACAGATCTTGTTGAGGAGGCCGTCCTTTCGGAGTTTGACCGCATCACCCAGCGGGGCGGAGTGATGGGAGCCATGGAAACCGGGTATCAGCGGGGAAAAATCCAGGAAGAATCCATCTATTACGAATATCTTAAACATAGCGGAAAATATCCGATTATCGGGGTCAACACATTTACTGATCCGGATGCCGACTATGAAGAGACGGCCGACCACCTGGAATTGTCCAGGTCCACAACAGCGCAGAAAGATTCCCAGCTGAATCGATTAAACGCTTTTAAAGAGAGGCATAAAAAAGAGGTTAAAGAAGCTGTTGGGGATTTAAAGCAAACGGCCTTAGGTTCGGGTAATATGTTTGAACAGCTGATGAAGGCCGTCCGTGTCTGCAGCCTGGGAACCATGACAAACGCCTTATATGAAGTAGGTGGGAAATACAGACGGAATATGTAGATAACTGATTCTATAATTCAAAAAGATCCAGGGATGGTTTCTCCATATCCATATAGACCATCCGGCTGTCCCTGGACTGATTTTTTCCAAGAAGGATATTAAGCACAGCCATCATCTGAAAGGATGCAACAAGTGCCGGAGACAGGACCGGCGTACCTAAAAGGTGTTCGGCGGAACGGGCCTCTTCCTGGCCGCCATAGAGCATTTCCATGCGCCCATCCAGGGGCTGGATGACCATCACACGCCCCCCAAATCCGGCAACGGCCCCATGCACCAGGGGTAACCGGCATTTGCCGGCAATTGCAGCCAGGGTCAATCTGTCACCCGGCGTATCAAGGGCATCAACAATCACCTGGACATCTGCAAACAGGTCATCCTGATTTTGATCCGTCACCGCAATCCGATGAGCAGTAATCCGTACAGTAGGATTGATCAGCCGGCAGCACTCCTGCACCACTTCGACCTTGGGGTTGCCCAGACTATTTTGGTCCGCAAAAATCTGACGGTTGAGATTGGTTTCATCAAAAAAATCCGGATCAAAAATGTGTAGCGCGCCGACACCCAAACGGGAAAGCCCTTCTATAACACGCCCCCCAAGGCCCCCTGCCCCGACCACGGCCACTTGGGACGTTTGCAGGATGATCTGCTCTTTTAAAGTGATGGAAGGCATGTTGCGAAAATAACGTAAGGGTAAAATACCCTTTTCCATGCTTTGCAGATACACCTGATGCAAGGGGATGTTCAAGATATCAGCCAGTTCCCACAGATCCTGATCGGAAATAACGCGGAAACGCTTCCCTTGGCAGTCTTTTTCAGTACGGGCCCTGGATTCCAGTGAATGATCCTTTGGCATCATCCGCCTCCAATTGGGGGAAAAATCCCCACACGGTCCTTGTCTTTCAGGGAGGAATCCAGGGATGCGCCAACCCCATTGAGAAACACCAGCTTAATATCCTGTTCAGGAACACCTAAACGCCGGGCCGCATCCCGTATCGTGGCAGGTCCGTCAAAACTGAGACAACCGTCGGAATCCATATCCCCATGGTCGGCATAGGAGGCAAGGGTGGCAAAAAGCCTGATTTCGATTTTCATTTCATGCTGTCCGTTTTTTTGTCTGATTTTTTATCCGATTCTTTGTTTGGGGAAGAGACAAGCCCCAAGAGAAGCCGGTATGGCCCGGGGGTACCGGGCGGCAGGGCCGCGATCCGGTCTCCGTCATGAAGCAGTGTGTCAAGGGGTGCGATCTTCCCGTTAACAAAAACCCCTTCAATCTCCTGGGGGGCGATTCCCAGACCGTCTAAAATATCCTGTACACATTGACCATCATCTAAATCAAGAACCGCATCTACACAAGGAATATTTTGCGCTTTAAGTTTTTTCTGCAGAAATGAAAACGCATTAAATAGTATAGAGCCCATGTAATCTCCGGCATTGCATAAAAAAACACCGGAGCAGCCCGCACGCGGCACTGCCCCGGAAAACAAACGGTTAAAACACAAATTAGAATTTTACGGCTTCAGACAATTCCTCATCTGTGAAATCCCAAGAGACATTGTGCGGTGCAACCTTTTCCTTGAACATATCGGGCAGTTGGTCATCCTTGGGCGTAAAACCGGCCCGGCGGTTAAATTCCAGCTCGTCCTTCAGAATGGAAATACCCAGGTTTACCACATCATCAGTCGTAAGACTCAGGCCATATCTGGCATTGATCATATCCACAACCAGCTGCAGACCTTCGGGATTGTCAAGTATGGGAAAGGCCACGAACAGACACAACCCGGCAGCATCAATGGCTGCGGTGGCGATCTGCAGCGTCTTGGAGGTTTCCACGTTATTGTCCTTTTTCAAAGGATCAATGGAACCGCCTACACCTAAAATGTTCTGGCACACACCGTATCCTGCGGTATGATCCGCGCCCATGGGAGTTGTGGCATATGTGACACCCACAGCTTTGACCGCCCTTGGGTCATAAGCCGGCAGGGCCTGACGTTTTACCACCGGCACCCGGTCAACGCCCAGGGCCTGGCCTGTAAATGCCGCACCGTTTCCAATGATTTTACCCATGGGATCGCCTGTGCCCACTTTTTTAAGCAGCTCTATGGCCGCCTTGCCATCTCCCCAAGGGATAACGCCGCCTTCCATGGCAATACCCATAGCCACACCCGTATCAATGGTATCCAGGCCATACTCGTCACACAGCCTGTCCATCATGGCAATATCATCCAAATCCTTGATCAGACAGTGGGAACCAAAAGCCCAGACCGTCTCATATTCAAACCCCGAGGTAAGGTAGTTGTTGTCCTTGTCATTGTAAATCTGGGAACATTTGATCACACAGCCCGGATGACACCCTTCGGCTGCAACCCCGCCGCGCTTTTCAATGTTGGCGGCCAGAACTTCGCCACTGATCTCCTTGGCATGTTCAAACCGTCCGGTCCTGAAATTCTTTGTCGGCATGGCACCGGCTTCATTGATAACATTGACCAGTACGGCGGTACCAAAGGCCGGCAGGCCCTGGCCTGAAACCGGATGGGTCGTGAGCAGTTCCACCCATTTTTTATTGGCAGCCTTAAAGGCTTCGGGATCATTAAGCTCTACACGCCCTGCACCTTTGTCATCCACCACAATGGCTTTGATCTTCTTTGACCCCATGACCGCCCCAAGACCGCCGCGGCCGGCAGCCCGACCAGGATGGCCTTTGGGATCGGCAAAGTGGATGGATGCGGCTGTCAGGCGCTGTTCCCCGGCAACCCCAATACTTGCAGTGGCCACACGTTTTCCAAACCGGTCCCAGAGCTTTGTGATCATATCGCCGTTGTTTACACCCACGTACTCGTCTGCAGCAAGGAACTCAACACTGTCTTTTTTAATAACAATCATGGAGAACGCATCGTCCTCGGGTTTATCCTCCAAAACCAAGGCTTTAATCCCAAGCCGGGCCAATTTCTGAGAAACCAGGCCGCCGCTGTTACTCTCTTTGATGCCGCCGGTCAACGGAGATTTTCCGCCCACTGAAAGCCGTCCTGAGTTGGCAGCTGGAGTACCCGACAACAATCCCGGTGCAAAGACCAGTTTGTTATATTTGCTTAAAGGATGGGATGTGGCAGGGACTTCATTTAAAATCATTTTCGACGTCAGGGCCCGTCCGCCAAGCCCTGCAATCTCTTCAGCCGGTGTTTCAAATGAATACGTTTTTTCCCTGGTGTTAATTCTTAAAATTTGTGACATGTGGTGCTTGCTCCTTGAATCTGTACTTTAAATCGGCCAGTCTTTTTTCACAATCCACCGCTTAAAAACTTGGCCATGTTTTACACTGCTCTATATATTAAAGTTTAGAAAATTCCATGTCAACTAATTAAAATCATTATATTTTATAAAATTCAGCATTAAGGCAAATAAGTTATTCTTCAAGATTAACAGTTAAAAACAGGACCACCCAGAAGAAAATTCTAACCTATACGAACAAATTCCGACACATGAGAGATTACTGAATTACTTTCATGATTTGTTTTGGAGTGGTCCTGGATGTTGATAGACCAGGTCGGCCCATGGCCGTTATTCGAATTTTTGGTCCGGCGCCAGGGCATATTGAGATATATGCCCTTAATTATTTTTGCTGCCAATCAACGCCAGAAGCCGGGTTTCATCCCAAACAGTGATACCGAATTCTTCGGCTTTGGTCAGTTTGGAACCGGCCTTACTGCCGGCAATAACAATATCGGTTTTCTTTGATACCGACCCTGTCACCTTGGCACCCAAGGCCAGCAGCTTTGCCTTGGCCTGATTCCTTGTCAGCGTTTCAAAACTGCCTGTCAGGACAATGGTTTTTCCATTGAATGCGTTATCCTTTCCATCGGCTTCACCGTACAGGTCATTGGTAATGGATACGCCTGCACCAAGCAAATTTTTCACCGTTTTGATATTTTCTTCAATGGAAAAAAATCCGGTCACTGCCCCGGCCGTGGTGTCCCCCATGCCATGGATGCTGCTGATCGTCTGTGTATCTGCGGCCATCAGTGCATCAAGATCCGCAAACTTTTGAGCTAACAGACGGGCCGCATGCTCGCCTGTGTGGTCAATGCCCAAAGCAAAAATAAACCGTGGAAAAGAAACTGTTTTGGACTGCTCAACGGCAGCGATGATATTGTCGGCAGACTTTAATCCCATACGCTCAAGCCCTGCCAGCGTATCCCGGTCCAGATGAAAGAGATCGGCAAAAGAGTTTACAAGTTTTTGATCCACCAGCTGTTCCACCAGCTTTTTGCCGAGCCCGTCCATATCAAACGCTTTTTTGGATACAAAATGGCGGATGCGCTCTTTGATCTGGGCGCTGCATTCGGCATTAATGCATTTGACGGCAGCTTCGCCCTCAAGGCGTCTTACCCTGGAACCGCAGACCGGACAGGTGTCGGGCATGGTAAACACCCGTTCTTCACCGGTACGGGCTGCAGGAATGATTTTCACCACCTTGGGGATTACATCCCCTGCCCTGGTGATTAATGCCGTATCACCGATACGGATATCTTTTCGTTCAATCTCATCGGCATTGTGCAGGGTGGCCCTGGAAACCGTTACACCGCCGATGTTCACCGGCGCAAGTTCCGCCACAGGGGTCAGGGTTCCGGTGCGGCCCACCTGGACTGTAATATCCAGTATTTTACTGGTCTTCTCCATGGCCGGAAATTTATAGGCAATGGCCCACCTGGGACTTTTTATTTTTTCGCCCAGGGCCTGCTGGATTAAAATATCATCCACCTTGATCACCATGCCGTCGATGTCATAGGCCAGTTCCGGACGAAGACCTTCCAGATGCTTAAAATGCTCTAACACTTGCTGGATTGAGATTCCTTTTTTAATAAGCGGATTCACTGGAAATCCCAAATCTGAAAGAAATTCAAGCATCCGGGCCTGGGAGGAAAAGTCAAGACCGCGCACCACACCCACACCATAGACAAATATGGTCAACGGCCGCTGAGCTGTGATCTTTGAATCCAGCTGGCGCAGGGAGCCTGCAGCAGCATTTCGGGGATTGGCAAAAACAGATTCACCTTTATTCATGCGGCGCTGATTAAGCATTTCAAAATCTTTATGCCGGATGATCACCTCTCCGCGCACTTCAATGAAATCCGGTACAGGTGTTTTAGTGTCCATCAGACGCAGGGGCACAGATCGGATGGTCCTGATATTTTCCGTGATCACCTCGCCTATGTATCCGTCCCCCCGGGTGGTGGCCAAAACCAGTACCCCGTTTTCATATGTCAATTCCACAGCCAGGCCGTCCAGCTTGGGCTCTGCCGTATAGGTCAGGGCATGGGCCCCGGAAGTTTTCAGACACCGGGTATGAAACTCCAGAATCTCCTGATCATTAAAGGCATTGTCCAAACTGAGCATGGGGACCGAGTGGGGGGCCGTATCAAAGGCGGTCAAGGGCGGTGCCCCGATACGCCGTGTGGGGGAATCTTCCGTGACAAGCTCAGGGTAGCGGGTTTCAATGTCAATGAGCTGCCTCAACATCATGTCATAGGTCTGGTCATCAATAACCGGATCATCCAATACATGATAGCGGTAACTGTGTTCTGTTAATTCCCGGCGCAGTTTTTGCGCCTCAATCCGGCATGTCTCAAAATCCATGGGCAAGTTTTCCCGTCAATGTCATGGCAACGCCACAGGCCTTTTTGCGCATGGCTTTAAACCTTTTTTTATCAAAACCCGGGTCCCAGGCGCCGTCTGCCCGGGCAAGGCTGTCGGACACCACAAGCAGCGCCGCGATGGGGATTTTTCTAAACGCGGCGGCCGCAAACAGGGCCGAGCACTCCATCTCCACGGCGCAGGCCCCTTTATCCTTGTACCAGGACACCTTTTCGAGCGTTTCCCGGTAAATGGCATCCGTGGTCCAGATAGTAGCTTGGGGGTGGGCCTCAAGCCCGGCTGCGCCAAGGGCGGCAAAAAGCGTTGCGGTAAGGCGGGCATCGGCATTGACTGCCGGAAAATCACCCCGTAAATCCACATAATGCCGGGATGTCCCCTCATCCACCAATGCATTTTCCGCCACCAACAGATCACCCGGGGAAAGATCCGGGGAAAGGCCGCCACACCAGCCCAGAACAATAACAGCCCGGGCTCCCTTTGCAATCAATGACTCCAGCAGCATCACCCCATAGGGCGCCCCGATAAAAGGACCGGTCACACTCACCCCCAAAGGGTCATCTTCTTTGACCAGCAGACTGCTGTTAAAAAAAGCGCGGGACTGCCACTTGCCAAACCCCTGGCGGATCAGTCCCATATCCGGGTCCGCGCTGACCATCAATGCAGCGGGCCCCACGCCCCTTGCTTTTCTTTTCCCTAACGGCGGAACAATTGAAGGGCTATTCAGGTCCGACCATGTCGGATAATTCATCTTTAACCTCATCAATAATGTCATACAGCCACATGACATCTTCCACGGAGAGCCGGCCCGCCTTCATGGGCGCCCGGTCCGATCCGTCTTTTTTCTTCAAAATTCTGGGACCGACCTGTAGTTTGGGTTCGCCCTGGCCATACTGCATGATGGAAATAATTAATCCGGTTTCCTCATTTTTCCATTCAGCTATCTTTTTATCCTGTTCGGGATCATATCCTGCCATATTTTATCTCCTTTTATCGATTAATGTACAAAAATTCCTTTGGGATCTATGGCCGTATCCAGTACCATCGCCCCGTCAATGGGATCAAGAATTTTCTGCCACTGTGTTTTCAGCTGATTAATATCTGCTTCTTCACCAATGGCCCACAGACAGCCACCGCCCCCGGCACCGGTGAATCTGGCCCCGCAGCCTTTCGCCTTTGCCGATTCCCACAGCTTTATACCGGTATCATCCAACACATCCGGGGTCATTTCACAACGAACAGCGGTTTCCCGGTTCATTAACCGTGCGGCCTCCTTAAAGGAAAAAGCACCTAAAGCGTTGGTAAATTGCCGTGTAAGACGGGTGATCTGTTCAAATGCATCATACGCCCTGCCAGATCTAAAATCATTCACCCACCGGGAGTTGACATCACTGGACTCATGGGGAATGCCGCAATAGGCCACCAATATATGGCGATTCAATTTTTCTATTTCTTCATGGGAATCAAACACCGGGCAGCGCTGAAATTCAGGGCCTTTATGTCCAAAAGTCCATTCCCACAGATTCACGCCCCCAAAGGCTGCAGCCGCCTGGTCCTGGACCCCGCACAGCACACCTGCCACGGCACCTTCCAGATAATGGGCCAACCAAACAATATGTTCAGGGTCAATCGGTTTTTCCAAAGCAGTATAAACGGCAGCAATAATGGCCACAGCAGCACAGGAAGATCCGCCAAGGGCACTTCGGACAGGCGATTCCGATTCAATGTGCAGATGTACCCCATGGACATTAAAATACTGAAAAACGGCAAACATCAGCCCCATGGGGCCGTCCCATCCCTTCTCATCCCGGCTGCGGTCAATGGTGTCAAAACCCTTGGAAGA
This sequence comes from Desulfobacter curvatus DSM 3379, assembly GCF_000373985.1. Classification (GTDB taxonomy): domain Bacteria; phylum Desulfobacterota; class Desulfobacteria; order Desulfobacterales; family Desulfobacteraceae; genus Desulfobacter; species Desulfobacter curvatus. Next base: position 29,393 of record NZ_KB893057.1, on the reverse strand, counting down.
AATTTTAATCCGTCCCTGTTCCCCCGGCGACAGATAGACATGGGTGCGCATATCAAGGGCCAGGTTCAGGGTCGCCGGCTTCAAATCGGCCAGGGGCAGATAAAAGGTGGAAATATCCAGGGTGCCGCCAAAATCAATGCGGCAGGGCACGCAAACATGTATCTGTTTGTTCTCAAGTATTGGGGCAAGATTCATATTTCAGATCTCATTTTATGTAAAAACTTCAAGCTATTGAAATTACGTCCGATATGAAACGGGATAAAGGATTCAAGCAGGGTCTCGCCCTCCTGAATGGCAACGGAAGAAAACTTGATTCGATCTGCCCGGGCCATCTCCACGGTATTGATCCAGGACAATTGCTTTAAGGTCCCCTTGGACACCCAGCACCCCCGGGCACCGCCGCCAAAAGGTCCGGCAGGGTCCTGCACCCCGCATATACAGCCCTTGCACTGTGGGCAAACGACCCGACCCGCTTTAAAATCAAACCAAAGCTTAGCCGAATCAACGTCCTCTATACCTGTACGACAGGCATCGCACTGGTCAAGCCCCGGAGAAAACCCGGATAACCGCATAAAACGGATCTGAAACAGCAGGCTGATCACTTCGGTTCGGATAAAACCGTCATCCACCATTTCAAGGGCCGTGTAAAGCAGTTCAAAAATATCGGGCTGGGCCTTTCCCTCCTCCAGCCATTGGGTCACAATTTCCGTCCAGTAGGAGGCATAAGCCGTGTTCAGCACATCATACCGGATATGGGAAAACCCGTTTTCAAGGACCGTCTGGCACAAATTAATCATGGCGTCCCTGTTTTTTTTGGGAAAGGCGCATTGAATATGATTGACCGAAAACAGATCCATGGCACCGGAAAACCTGCGCACACTCTTTTTGGCGTTTTTTGCCATCACACTGATCTTTCCTTTATCCCGGGTCAGAAAAGTGATGATCAGGTCGTGATCTCCGTATTCAATTTTGCGAAGCAGTATGGCGTCCGTACTGAAATCGCCCATATTGTTCTCAAAAACCAAGCAGCAGCCTTGTAATCGTGAAATAGCAGTAAACGCTGATCAGGTCCATGGTGGTGGTGACAAAGGGGCCTGTGGCCACTGCCGGATCAATATTGAGCCGCTGGAAAATCATAGGCACCGAGGTCCCCACAAAAGCCGCCACGGTCATGGAAGACAAAATTGAACATCCAACGACCACGGACAAGGCCCAGGAAAAGGATTCGGCCATAAAACTAAACTTGGCCACAGCGGCGATTAAAGCACCATAGGTCATTCCCAAAATAAACCCGACGCCAAGTTCCCTGGAAATGACCTTGGCAAAATCCCGGATATTCACCCGGCCCGTGGCAATTCCCCGGACCACGATGGTGGCACTCTGGGTGCCGATGTTACCCCCCATGCCCATAATGATGGGGAGAAAAGCGGCAAGACCTGTGAGCTGAGCCAAAGTGGATTCAAACCGGCCGATGATAAAAAAGTTGGCGATTCCGCCAAGGCAGCTTGCAAACAGCCAGGGCAACCGGATCCGGGTACCTTTGAGAATGGACTGTGTCTCAACATAATCTTCACCCACACCCGCCATTTTCAACATATCTTCGGTGGCGCTCTCGTGCAAAATGTCAATGACGTCATCCACGGTAACAATACCGATAATCCGGTTATCATCGTCCACGACCGGTATGGCCAAAAAATCATACCGGGAAACCAGACGGGCCACAACGTCTCTGTCCGTATAAGGCTTGACCGATACAATATCCGTGGACATGAAATTTTTAAGGGGTTTATCAGGGGATTCCACCACCAACTGACGAAGGGAACTGACCCCAACGAGCTTGCCATAGCTGTCTATCACATAGATATAGAAAGGCATCTCAACATCAAGATACTTGTTTTGCAGTGCTTCGATAACCTCTTTTGCCTTTACGTCTTCTTCCAGTGCCACATAATCCTTGACCATGAGGCTGCCGGCAGTATCTTCATCATAGCTCATGATCTGCTCGACATTGTAAGATTCTTCCTTTTTCATTTTGGACAGAATCTTGTCGGACACTTCCTCGTCCAGGCATCCGAGCAGCTCGGCAGCGTCATCCGAAGCCATGTGGTCAAAAACAGTTACCAGCTTGTCGAAATCTACAATTTTGACAAAATCCACAAAGGTCTTTTCAGGCAGGTGAGAAAATAACAGGCCGATATCCTCGGGATTGTCCAGCAAATTAAACAACTTTTCCTGGTTCAGGGGGGTCAGATTCTCAAAAACGATAGACAAGTCTGCCATGTGGGTTTTTTTTATGATATTGAGAAGCTGCTTATTGGCTCCCCGGCGTAGCAACCGGGTAATACTGTTCTCAAGTATCAGAATTTGCTCTTTTTGCATGGGTAACGTTCCTTTAGGCAGACAGCATTGAAGGGGGCTAAAGCATTATTTTAATGTGAGCACTGTTTTTAAGATTTTCCATCCACTTTTTAAACTGTGCTTCCCCGTGTTCCCGATATAAAATATTCTGGATCTGTTTTTCAACCTCTTCTTGCACGGGGCCCTGTCCCTGGGAAATGATATCCGCCACATAAAGAACCTGGTAGGAATCCCCCATATCTATGGGCCTGGAGTATTGACCCTTGCCAACCCCCTCAAGCGCCTTTTTGATCTCATCGCTGAAACTTGATATGTCAAACGTACCGAGTTCACCACCGGAGGCTGCATTGGAGCCGATTGAATAGTCTTTGGCAACCTGTGAAAAATCAATGTTGTTTTTCAATTTTTCCAGGACCGTGGAAAGATCCTTTGAATTTCTTACGATTATATTTTTCAAATGATATTTTTTCTTGCCCTTGAATTCCTGATAATGGCTGTCGTAATACGCTTTTATCTCCTCATCCGTGACAACGATTTTGGCACGGACAGCCCTTGAAACGATCATACTCTGGAGAATCTGCTCCCGAATTCTTTCGCGATATTGCTCAAGGGTCATACCCTGGGCGGCCAAGCCGAGTTTCAGACTTTCCTGGTCAAGATTGTGCTCTTTTTTAAAATTTTCCACGGCATGATCCACATCCGTGTCATCCACGCCAATGCCCATTCGTTTAGCCTCCTGGACCACCAGACTGTTTTCCACCAGTTGATTGAGCATTTGGGTATACATTTGCGTCATCATCTCTTTTTTCCGGGCCAAAGACTCCTGGGATGCCTCAATATTTTCCCGGTATGGGGCCGCTGCCAAGTCAAGTTGGGACAGGGTGACAATATCGTTATTTACAATGGCGACTATCCGGTCAACCACCTCCTCCTGGGCCAGGCAACTTGCCGCCCCCCAAAAACCAAGTAAAAAAACTATTAAAAGAATCTCTCGTTTCTTTCCCATACATCCGCCTTATTAATTTTCAGCGTTTATTAAAAAGGAGCCTAACACCTGTCTGTCAATGTGCACAGGATAACTGTCCTGTATTCCCTGCAGCCATTCTCCAAACACTTCCTGACTTTTTTCCATGCGCAACCTAAGCACCAAATCTTCTTCATCCATCATTTTTGAATTATCATTGTTCTGGACTTCGGTCTGTTCTGCAAAGCGGTCGTAAAAGGCAATCATGTCCTCTGGATGAATATTCTGGGACGCCACCAGATCCTGCATGATTAATTTCTGGATGACCATATCCTTTTTTAATCTCTTTTTCCAGACAGGATATGATATGGCCCTTTCAAGTAGCATCCGGTCAAAGCTGTCTTCCGGATAGTCTTTTTTAAAGTCGTCGACGGCAGCTTCAAGTTCTTTGGCACAGACATCAATCCCTTTGGCTGAGGCGGCCGCCAGCAAGACAGCCTCATCAGACAAATCAGAAACAAGATCCAGAACCATGGCATTATATTCCCGGGGATTGTCTTTTATATCATAGGGGTAGTTGGCCTGTTTGACCTCTAGTTCCAGGGCAAAATCAGCCCGGCTGATTTCCACGTTGCCGGCTTTTATGATGCTGACTTTCTGTTCAATTTTTTTCTGATCCGTACACCCGGATCCCAGTACAATTGCAAGCCCTGCGGCTATGAGCAATATAACCCCAAAAGACAAGGTATTTAAAAATCCCCTTGAAAATCCATTGACGTCTTTTATGCCGTACCAGATATTTCCAATACCGTTCATTTTATATTCCCATTGTGACCCACTGCCATGAGCCGGTGTATGTATTTTGGGAATTTTTCCTTCAAAAATTTTTCAAAACAAAGATAAGAAAAAGAAGCAAATCATGGCCCGTTTCCTTAAATTTTGGAAACTTTTAGCATTATGCCTGTTTTTTCGCAACCCCCCCTCAAACCATTGACACCCCCTCACGAAAACATAATCTTTGAAGAAAACCAGGTTAATCGGACAAGGGGAAATGGCAGGCCGTCAGATGCTCCGGGTCATGGTGACGGACAGCAAGCGTTGGCGCCTTCTCAAAACATAGAGGCCGAGCCACGGGACATCGGGAAGAAAATCTACAGCCCAAAGGCGGATGTTCCGCTGAAGGGATTTCACCTTTAAGCGGGGTTCTGTTTGAAGGATGATCCGGATCGGCTACGGGGACAGCCTCCAACAATGCTTTTGTGTAGGGATGGCCCGGATGGTTATATACCTTTTGGGCATCCGCAATTTCCATGATACGGCCCAGATACATGACAATAATGCGATCAGACATGTGGCGGACCACCGACAAATCATGGGAAATAAACAGGTAAGTAAGGTCCATTTCAGACTGCAGGTTCAGCAACAGATTCAAAATCTTTGACTGAACCGAGACATCCAGGGCGGAAACCGGTTCATCACAGATAACAATCTGTGGGGTCATGCTGATGGCCCGGGCAATACCGATGCGTTGGCGCTGCCCCCCTGAAAACTCATGGGGATATTTGGTCAAAGCCCCAGGGTCAAGGCCCACCTGCTCCAGTAACGACGCAACCTGAATAGCCGTTTTTTGTTTAGACACCCCGTGGATACGAAATTTTTCTTCCAGGATCTGACGTACGGTCTGCCTGGGATTTAAGGATTCAAAGGGGTCCTGAAAAATCATCTGCGCCCGGGTTGAAAACGCTTTACGCATTTTCCGGGTCATGGAGGACAATGGTTCTCCATCCAGAAGAATGCGCCCCTGTGTCAAAGGATACAACCCCATGATACACCGCCCCAATGTGGTTTTTCCGCACCCGGATTCTCCCACGATACCAAGGGTTTCCCCCTTGAAAACCGAAAAACTGACATCGTCCACCGCATGAACATTACCGGTCCGGCGCATGAAAACACCCGAAGTGACCGGAAAATATTTTTTCAGATGCTGAATATCCAGAATCGGTCGGCAGCTTGCTGCATAGTCTGAGTGTCCCATTCATCCTTTTCCGTATAACGGCCACGGGCCGTCCTTGGTCTATCTACACCAAGACTTCGGCCCACAACAAAGCTTGAAAAATCTGAGTAACTTACCCAGACTTTCTTATAAACGCAATTTCCAAATGACCTGCACCCGGAAAATAGCACGACAGGTGCAAAAAAAACAAGATACTTCAAAACACCCAAGGCCGCAGCTATGGTAGAAAAAACTAACCATTAAAAATAAAACAAAAATTTACATTTTTTCAATTGAATTATTACAAAATTTGTTCTATTTTGCTCTTTCTTGAATATGGAGACATGGGTTATGATCACGGACAGAAAAGACATAATTAAGAACGGATTTTAAAGAAATGGTAAAAAAAAGGACGCAAAAAAAGGGCTTCCGAACAAAACCGTTGTTCAAAAACCCTTTGAGAATAGTCTTACTGGACAGTTACATTGACCGCTGCAGGCCCTTTCTGTCCGTCCTCTACATCAAAAGTGACCCGGTCACCCTCATTAAGAGATTTAAAGCCTGTTGCATTGATGCCGGTATGATGCACGAATACGTCAGGTCCCTCCTCCTGCTCAATAAATCCGTACCCCTTTGCATCATTAAACCACTTTACGATCCCATTTGCCATTGCGACTCTCTCCTTACTTGTAGTGAATAAATTTAGTTTCAAACTCAGGTCCTGCCACGCCAACAATGGGGTCCAGCCCTTAGAACGAAACTTTCAAAGCCCTGCATTTCGCAGCTTTGAATGTATATTATTAGCTTTTGCTTAAAAATCAAGGATTATTTATTAAAATTTGATTTTTTTCCGCCGGAATGTGCCAAATGACACGCGGCAAAATGGTCGGAAGAGACGGATATCAGCCGGGGGAGATGCTTTTCGCACGGTGTATATGCATGTTCGCAACGTTTTGCAAACCGACACCCGGCAGGCATTTCAGACAAAGCAGGCACATTTCCGGGAATGGTGGGAAGCGGCTCTTTCGCCGTTTGGGCCCGGGAGGGTATGGATTGCAAAAGTTTTTTGGTGTAAGGGTGAAAGGGATTCCGAAACAGGGTTGTCACAGAGGCGCTCTCCGCCACGGTACCGGCATACATGATAACAACCCGGTCGCAGTTCTCTGCAATCAGTCCAAGATCATGGGTAATTAAAATCACAGCCATCCCCGTTTTATCCCGAAATTGAAAAATGAGATCCATAATCTGGGCCTGCACGGTTACATCCAGGGCCGTGGTCGGCTCATCGGCAATAAGAATATCGGGTTCACAAGCAAGCGCCATACCGATCATGACCCGCTGGCGCATCCCACCGGACAATTGATGGGGATACTTTTTCATGACCTGCCGGGCATCTGGGATTCCCACCTTTGCAAGCATCTGTGACGACGCCCTGATTTTTTCTTTTTCTCCCATGCCCGGGGAATGCAGGGAATAACTTTCAACGATCTGGCGGCCTACGGTGTGAACCGGGTTTAATGCGGTCATGGGTTCCTGGAAAATCATGGATATTTTCTTGCCCCGGATTTTACCTAGGGCGTCAGTGGAAAGGTCAAGCAGGTTTTGCCCTTTGAACAGGATCTCTCCTTCTTTAATTTTTGACACAGGCTTTGGCAACAGCCGCATTAAACTCAAGGCCGTCACGCTCTTGCCGCACCCGGATTCCCCGGCAATACCCAGTACCTGGCCGGACGTAAGTTCAAAACTGACATCATCCACGGCAAGGACCTGTCCCTGATCGGTCTCAAATGCAACCCCAAGATGTTTAACAGCTAAAAGCGGTGGACAATCCTTTTGATTCATTCTGAACGGCCCTTTCTTTTATATTTGTCGTCAATGATGGTGACGGGGGCAAACACCTGTCCCGCTTTCACGGCGGCAAGGGTCTGTTGCCGAATGTGCTCATCAATCCAAAAAAGCCCTCCCGTATCCGAGGCAAAAGGATCAAACAAACCATCGGACACAGGGGTGCCGTGAAATGCAGGCAACCGCATCCACCGCCAATATGCCAATCGGACATAGGGTACCATATAAGAAGGTACATACGCACAGATATCATGAATCTTATCTTGAATCGTTTTGGACAGATTGATGCGCTCCTGCTCATCCAGGCTGTCCCGGTACCGGTCAATGAGTTTGTCCAGTTCAGGGTCATCCGTGTTGGTAATGTTGTTGGTCTGGGGTTTGTGTGCGTTGTCCGAGTGCCACCCCTGCCAAAAGGAGGGCCGCATACCGGTACTCCACCCCATCCAGGCCACATCATGTTTTTTTTCCAGGGTTTTCTTGAACATGGCCGTGGGATCAAGACGTTCCAGCTCCAGGTCAATGCCGGCCTTGAGCGCTTCTTCCTTCAAGACGGCCAACCGGGGCATATGCTCTTCCAGATAATAGGTAACGGTAACGGAGAATCGCATATCCCCTTTCTGCCAGATGCCGTCCGGCCCTCTGTGCCAGCCGGCCTGGTTCATCAGCGCTTCTACCTTTGAAATATCGTACCCACGGGGTTTAATGGTGTAATCCGTATAGTCGCCATAGCCATAAAAAGCCTGGGGCAATCGGAAATAATCCCCCCGTAAAACCTGCTTGATCACCTTATCCATGTTCATGGCATGGGCAAAGGCCTGCCTGACCCGAATATCCTTGAATATGGACCGATCCAGGTTCAGCCACAGTCCCCTGGACGGCTGTTCCAGATCATTAAAAAACCAAATCCGTTCCACATATCCTTTATTAATAACCGGGGTGTTGGATTTCTGGTGCCAGAATTTGGGCAGCACCATACCAAAGGTATCCAGCCGGCCTTTCTTAAAATATTCCCACTGCATGTTGAAATCACGGATTACCGTAAAAAGCACCGAATCCACATTAAACCGGTTTTTAAAATACCGCCGATTTTTTGCCCACCACTGTTTTTTACGAAGAAAACGGATAAACCGCCCTTTTTTAAAGTCACTGATCTGATACGCCCCGGTATTGGGCACGACCGCCCAGTTGAACCGAGATACAAAATCACCCCCCAGTTTTTTAAAAAAATGTTCAGGCGTTGGACTGATGCCAAGTTTCAGATAAAGGTCCGGCACGGCCTTGGTGCTTTTTACCGCAATGGTGTAGTCGTCAAAGGCGGTAACGGATTCGATCTCCCGGGTGTAGTAATCATTATACCAGGGTGCCACAATATGTTCAGAACGCATGAACGTAAGGGTATACAAATAGTCCCTGGCGGTAACCGGCACCCCGTCTGACCACAGGGCTCCAGGGTCCAGCTTGAAATACATGGTTTTTTTATCAGAATCATAGGCCCAGTAGGTAGCAAGCTCGGGGATAATTCGCCGGGAGACCGGATGAATATTGATCAAAGCGAGCTGATTGTTCAAAATTGCGCTTCTGAAAGAGCCGTTGGAATCCGGCCCCACCACCCTGAAGGTCATGGGGAAATTTATGATGGCTTCCCGGATCATCCCGCCTTTTTCAGCGTTGTCCGAGGCAAACACCGGGTCTGTATCATTGGTGAGCCATTGTATATTATCCGGCAATTTTTGATACACCAGGGGTGCAAGCCCCGCATTGGAAGGCAGTTCAGATGAGGGCGCATCTTGGGGCCGGTCTGATGATGAACATCCCAACAACCCGCCTAAAAGGCTAAACAAAAGAATAGCCGATATTGCAAATAGAACCCGTCTGGACAGCATCTTTATTATATCTTCCCGAGCGTGTAAAAAGATTACAATCAATCCTTGACAGCAATTTTCAAAAAGTAAAACAATACAGCAATTTTTAACCTGATCCAAGAGGAGTTTTCATCCCATGATCCTCCATGTGGACATGGATGCATTTTTTGCTTCAGTGGAACAGCGGGATAACCCGGACCTTTTGGGTAAACCCGTTATTGTGGCAGGGCATTCCAGCCGCAGTGTGGTATCTGCGGCCAGTTACGAGGCAAGAAAATTCGGCATCCACTCAGCCATGCCGGTATTTCAAGCCAAACAGAGATGCCCGCATCTCATTATCCAGCCGGGCAGCCGGGAAAAATATGCCCGGGATTCAAGAAAGATCATGGGGATTTTAAGGCAGTTTTCCCCTTTGGTGGAGCCTGTTTCCATTGATGAAGCCTTTCTGGACATCACGGGCTGTGAAAAACTGATCGGAACGCCTGAACAGGCAGCAAAAAAAATCAAAACGGCAATTGTCAATCAGCTCGCCCTGACCTGCTCAGTAGGCGGGGCACCGGTCCGGTTTCTTGCAAAAATCGCATCGGATATGAACAAGCCGGACGGGCTGACCATTATCTCCCGAAAGGACATGGCCCAGGTGATTGACACCCTTCTCATCAGTAAGGTGCCGGGCGTCGGCGCCAAGGCCATGGCCCAGATGCAAAACCTTCAAATCGAAACCTTAGGCGATGTGAAGAAATTTGATCCCAAGCTGTTAAACAACAAATTCGGCAGCTTCGGACAAAGGCTGTTCCAGCTGGCCCAAGGGATTGATGCCACCCCCATAGAACCGGAAAGGCCCCGAAAATCCATCTCCGGTGAAGTCACGTTGTCCCGGGATATTTCAAATCCCCGGGACGTAAAATCAGTGCTTCTTGCCCAGGCACATAGAGTCGGCACTGAACTGCGGGCCGGCAACCAAAGATGCAAAACGGTCAGCATTAAACTTAAATTCTCCGATTTTTCCCAGATCACCCGGAGCAAAACACTTGAAACATGGATCTGCTCATCCAATGCAATTTTTGACCAGGCCGTATCATTATATAATAATCTAAAAATTACAAAAAAAATCCGTCTGGTGGGAGTGGGGGTATCTGAATTCCGGAACCGGGAAACGCCCGTACAACTGTCTTTATTTACAGATAAAAACCAAATAAATAGCAGACAATGGGAGGATGTGGACCGGGCCATGGATTCGGTTCTCGCAAAATTCGGCCCGGATGCCCTAAAAAAAGCAAACCTAAAAAACTATAAAGTTTCAAACAAATACATAGGAGACCAGAAAATGAACCCGCTTTGTGCTGTGGAAGTCAATATTACAGGAAGGGTCCAGGGCGTATGCTTCAGGCATGAAACCCACCTGGCCGCCCAGGACCGCCGGCTCTCAGGTTATGTCAGAAATATGCCCGACGGATCTGTCCATGCCCTGTTCCAGGGTGAGCAGGGAAATATACAGGATATGCTGGCCTGGTGCCGCAAAGGAGCCACGTTTTCAGAAGTAAAGGATGTCAACACCCGAACGGTTCCAGTGGATCATGCATTAACACATTTTGAAATCCGATATTAGAATCCCAGGTCCTCATTGACAAGTATGATCTTTATCCGGCCTTGTTGAAAGGATTTTTCCGTTATGGTCCAGTAATTACAAATTCTGTCCGGGCTTGAACAATCGTGGCAGAACCCCTTTTTGGCACAAGGTGTTTTCTTGTCAAGTTTCATGCAGTTTACAGGCGCCGCATAATTTTTAACCCGGTACATGGCATCTTCAATATTCCCGCAGATCTTGTTACGGCCCACAATGAGCAGCACATGTTTGGGTCCCCACATGATAGCTGCCACCCGGTTGCCGATCATATCCAGATTGACCAACCGGCCGTCTTCGGTAATGGCGTTTGTCCCGGTGATAAACAAATCGGCCATCAGGGAACGCCTGCGCAGTTCAAATTTCTGCTCTGCCGGTAAACTTGTATCAAAAGTGTCCATCACTTCAAAATCGGGGTTGTCCTTTAAGGCATGGAAAAGACCTGTGGACACAAAAGAGACAGAACCACCCCAGGACACGCTCTTTGCCCCCAGGGGCGGAATGATGGTGCTCAAGGCTATTTCCTTGGCCTTTTCTGCGGAATCAGCAATATAAACGTCAAACGTATTGGCTTCAAGACGTTGCTTTACGGCTTCCAGCTTCAGCTGCCAGTAATTATTTATGGGATCTGTCATTATTCCTCATTTCAAATTAAATGTCGCCTTAATCCTGGCATTATTTTCTTCATCTTCAGCAACAGGATCAGGCTCTGTAACAAAGACACGTCTTATATCAATCTTGCCCGTTTCTGTCAGATAACGAGCGACTTCATGCCCACGTTCCCGCCCAAGCGCACTTAAGGCATCCCCATCCAGGGGCATGCTGGTAACCAGAAGCTTTTCTTTTTCATCAAGAGTCAACTCTTTTTCCTTTCCGGATGCGTCCCTGGGTTTGGGGAACTGGGCCCTGTCATAAGACTTTTCAATGAGACGGGTACGTTTCTCTTCATCCAAATCAGCCAGTTTCACCGTACCGTCTGCGGGCAATTTTTTGTCCAAGGACAAGACCATGGCTTCAAAAGCCTCATATCTTAACTGCTCACCATCGTATCGGTTATTGTACAGGCTCATGATTTCAAGCTTCAGGCTCGGTTTTTTACCCAGAACCGTTATAAGCTTGTCCAGTTTTTCTTTCTGGGCCTGACCAAGCCGGCTTTTTCCCGGATCAAACGTCACATATCCCAGATCCTGACCACTGCCGACACCCACAAGGTTGCCTAAAAATTTAAACGGGGCCGTCACAATTCCCATAATGAAATTTCTCAGAACCGTTCCCACAACTTTTCCGAAATGAAATTTGGGATCACTGATATCCCCGGTAATGGGCAGATCCAGGTCAATTTCGCCCTTGGAATTTTTAAGTAAGGAAATGGCGAATTCAATAGGAAGAGAGGTTGCATCCTTACTGTCCACTTTCTTGCCCAGAGTCAACTGGTCAAACAGGACGCGATTGCTTGAATTCAGCTTATCCTGATCTATATTGTAATGCAAATCCAGGATCAGTTTTCCCTTTTCAATTTCATACCCCAGAAACTTTTTGGAATAGACATTAAATTTAGGCAGCTCGATATTTTTAAAGGAGATGGTCAGATCAACAAAACGATTGTCTTTTAGAGGATCCACCTGCCCTGTAATATCCAAAGGTGCATACCCGCCATGGACACCTTTGAGTACAAGCTGGGCATGTGTATTGCCCCTGGATGACAGTCCTGTGAGGCTGCCTGCAATCTCGGTCATGTTGGCGGTAAAATTGGGTTTGGTAAAGTAATCGCTGAAATTGATATGGCCACCCTGCAGGGTAATGGCATCAATGCGGATATCGGGCATCGCACTGCCGTTCTCCTTACCCGATGCCGCCCTGTTCTTGGGTTTATTTTTTGCCGCGGTTTTGTCTTCGGGCTGTTCTACCATGATCTCTTTGTAATTGAGTTGGGCGTCTTTGTTCAGTATAGCCCGCTGATAAAAATCGGTCAGCGCGATTTCTTTAATTATCACCTTCATGGGGTTTACTGAAATATCCATGCCCGTGGCATACAACGATTTGCATGCAAAGAAATCTGTGTCATCCACCTTGTTTTTAGACAAAAAATTATTAAGGGAAACCCGGCCCTTGTATGTGATCGTTGGCGGATCATTTTTCTTTTTGGCCGGGGTCATGACCACGGTTCCCTTGGTGTCGAGATAACCCTTGGATATTGAAATCTTCAAAAAATCAGTAAAATAAGGTTCTGCCGTATTCACGTCAATCCGGTTGAGGTCAATGTTTACCGTTGCCGCAGGACCTGAAATGTCAAAGCTTCCGTCAAGGTTAATTTCTCCCTCGTTCTTATTGGTCATGGATGCTTTGAAGGTTGCTTTTTCCCCTTTTTTTGTGGAAATATTTTCAACGGTGACACCAATGTCTTTCATAATCACTTTCACCGGCTCTTTCTTTGCCTGATCAATGAACTGAGCCTGACACCGGTCTAAAACCGTTTTATGAATCGTTGCAATCCAGGCCGGTGCAGACACGTTCTGCTCACCCTGCGTGGTTAAGGCCTGTTTTGTTTGTACAGGTTTAGCTGTCGTAACCGTTTGGCCGGAATCCGCTCCTGTTTTCAGGGCCTGCTCAATCGCTGTAAGCAGATCCATCCGGCCGTTTTTGTCCCGGTTAACCTCAACCTGGGCCTTATGCAATTCCACAAGGCCCACCTCTGCCTCCTGTTTTAAAAGGTTGCAGGAAATCCGGGATAATGCCAGTTGATCGAACTGCGCCAGGGGCTCTTTTTTGCCCTGCTCCGTCAGACCGAATTTATCAAGGATTACCCGGCCGTCGGCGATATTTACACCTAAACCCGCCTGGGACAGCCCCACCTTAAAGTTCAGTGCAGCGGCTACATTTTCAAGGGTGACATTATCGCCAAGATAGGGTGCCAGATAGGGGCGAAAATTATTAAGGTCAATGCCGTTCACGGAAACAGTGCCGTTGACAGCCAGATCATTTTGAATATGAAAATCCCCGGCCGTTTTTATCTCTTCGTCATCCCCGGTCAAAATGTGAAGGTCATACTTTCCTGCGGCCTTGGCACCTAAGTGTACGTCAGTGAGGATAAAATCCAGGCTGGAGATCTCTTTAACCACCTCTGGTGATACCATCTTATCCCTGAAACGGATATGCATGCGTTTCACGGCGGCCTGATTGATAGTCACAGTAAAGGGCAAAGATAGTGCAATGACCGGATTTAAAGAGTCGTTGTTTTCTTGCACCGGGGCCGCCTGATTCTGAATGACCGGCACCCCTCCGGTATCGGTTTCGGACGGGATCTCTGCAATTTGTTCGGACGATGCCGGCACATTTTCGTTGGCTACAGTATGGGGCACCGGGGGGGCAGCATCCGCACCATCGATCTTTGAATAATCAGCAGAGACAGCCGGAGATTGAATCTCATCGGCCTGAGTCGTTTCATTTTCAGCTGCCGCCGTATCGGCTTGGGCAGCCTGATCCGGGGAGACTTCTGCCTGGGTGCCGGAATTTAATGCGTCCGGCGTCCGGGTAGATGTTTGGGGTGGGGATGCCGCTTTTGTTCCCGGCCCAGGGGGAATCAGATTGATACCCCCCTGGGCATTGCGTTCAACAAACAAAGAGGCCTGGCCAATGGACATCTTGTCCACCAGAAAATTCATATCAAATACATTCCGGGATGAAGCCTCCACCGTCAGCTGAGGACAGGCAAACAAATTGCCCCCGGCTACACTGTCCAGATCTATATTTTTGACTAAAGTCTTCAGGTTAACGGCAAGCATTTGGTCTTCAGCGGCTTTTCCGTTCGGAATCTCATATTGGCCTGAAACGGTCAGGGCAAGGTTACCGGCGGATTTGATTTTATAGGGCGCCGGCAGATCAATATAGGGAGCAAACGTGTTGAGATCCAATGGCAGCATATTCAGTGAAAACGACAGTTTACGGGTGACATCAAAAGGAACACCCGTTACATCGACATCCACCCGGGCCTTATCCATCAGGCAACTCATAACTGCCTTGATAGGCGTTGCCAGATCCTTTTCCATGGTACTGACAAAGGGAAGATCAAAATTTAACTGCGCCACTGAATGAGTGACGGAACGGATATGATCGGTGAAAACCAGGGCCCCGCCCGTAATTTTTACATTAGACACCTTGATTTCAAACAAAGCGCCGGGCTCATCTTCGGCGGTCTCCGGCTCCGGTGCGGCCGTTGTCTTTTGCCCTTCAAGCAGATCTGAAATATTTAAGGTGTTGTCCTTATTCAAATGAAGGGAAAATTCAGGTGCCGTCACCTGAATATCCGAAATCACCGGGGCCAGATGAAACAAGGAGGTGGTGGACAGGTTAAGATAAATCTCTTGAACCGAGGCTAAATTTTCCCCATTGATTTTACTTTCAATGGAAAAATTTTTAACCCGGGCTTCCAGGGTGAACGGATTAAACGATATGGATTCAATCCGGGTTTGCCTTCCAAGGGTTTCGGTCAAAGAATTTACAGCGATGCGTTTTCCGGCCCAGGGCGCCACAAGTCCTGTTAAAAGCAGATAAAAGATAAATAGGGCGGCAGCACTTAAGGCCACTTTTTTTACCGTAAAATATTTCTTCATCACTTCTCCCCAAACAGCCGTCTTTTCCAGTCCAGATACCGGATAGAGTCCTCAGTTCCGTTCATAAAAAGCCATGGTTTGATCCAAATTCGTATGCTTTTACAAAGCCTTAATCATCACATATATCATGGTATATGCCTTTGCGCAAAAAAGTTATCCCTTGAAAAATAAAAACATCTCAATTTCTATTGGGATGCACCGGATAGATGCAGCAAAGTGGTTTTAAAATCTTCGGGCATGGCAGCTTCAAAATGCAGACGCAAACCTGAATAGGGATGACGAAAGGATAAAGTCCGGGAGTGAAGCATCTGACGCGGCGCCATAGGGTCTTTTTTCCGGAACCTTCGCTCCTGGTAGACGCAGTCGCCGAACAGTGGCATGCCCTGGTCATAAAAATGAACGCGAATTTGATGGGTTCTGCCTGTATAAAGACGGACATCCATAAGACACCCTGAATTGAACCGTTTTATTACACGAAACTGAGTTTTTGCGTATCTGCCGATTTCATCCAGGACGGCCATGCGCATACGATGATGGGGGTGCCGGCCAATGGGACGCTCGATCACCCCTGCATCCGGAATATTTTCTCCCCGGGCCAGGGCCAGGTAGTGCTTTTCCACCCGCCGTTGTTTAAATTCTTTTTGAAGAAATTCAAGGGACTTCAGGGTTTTGGCGATGACCATCAGCCCCGAGGTGTCTTTGTCCAGACGGTGAACAATACCTGGGCGTTCTTTGTCCCAGCCTTGTTCGCAGAAAACCGGATGGTGTGCAATCAAACTGTTGACCAGGGTACCGGAATCATTTCCTGCTCCGGGATGCACCACAAGACCTGCAGGCTTATCAATCATTAGGATATAGTCGTCCTCGTAAAGGATATCCAAAGGGATAAATTCCGGGAGGAGTGGTTTTCTACTCAACTGATCCGATGAGGGAACATCCCCTTCAACCAAGTCTCTTGGCTTAACTTTATAACCTGGGCGTTTACACCCGTTGTTCACCAAAATCATACCCTGGGAAATCAGGCCGGCAACCCTGGAGCGGGACAGTTGGGATTGGGAAGCAACAACGGCCTGGTCAAGTCTGAGACCTGCCTGATCAGGTGGAATTTCTATTTTTATGTGCATATAAAAATACAAAACCGGCAGGGGTAACACCTGCCGGTATGTTTGCTGTATCAGAATTAAGGTATTTAGTTGAACAGATTTTCGATCTCTTTAATCATGTGCGCTTCATCAACATCTTTGGCCATGGAAAGTTCCTGGACCAAAAGATTCTGGGCAGTATCAAGAAGTTTTCTTTCGCCAAAACTAAGGTCTTTTTCAAGCTTAAGCTGAAAAAGATCCCTGAAGACCTCGGCCACATCATAAATAGAACCGGTTTTAATCTTATCCATGTACTCTCTGTAACGACGGTTCCAAGTCTGGTTGTCACTGGCCTGAGCCTTTTTCTGCATAACCTCGTAAACCTGAGCCACTTCAGTCTCAGGAATTACTTCGCGCAAACCCACGGATTCAACATTGGATGTAGGGATCATGATTGTCATACCGTTTTCCACAATTTTCATCATGTAGAAATTCAAAGTATCCCCATTTATCTCCTGGCTTTCTATGGATTCAATACAGCCGACACCGTGTGCAGGATAGACCGCCATGTCGCCCTTTGAAAACGCTGTTTTGGTTGACTTGCAATTTTCTTTAGCCTTCGTTGTCCCAGATTGTTTTGCCATTTATGCCTACCTTATTATTTTAAAGATACACGTTATCCATTCTCAGGCAGAGAACCATATCTAAACAATATTGTCAACATTATTAATCAGTAATTTTAAATTTAAAGGCAACAATCCTAATTAATAAGAATCAATAAGTTGTGAACGTACCTGCTTCGAGGAGATAGAAAACGACACATTATAAGGACAATGAAAGGATCAATGCAGCAGATTCTGGACCGATTCTCTTAGAATGAACCTTTTAGCAAAAAGAATGAAACGTGGGAGAAATAGAGGAAAGCTTGTTACCGAGAAGAATTAACGATATTCATGGCCTTGATCACCCCTTTTTCCAGGATCGCGAGACAGGCATCACAGGCATCATCAATAACCTGATCCAGACAGGCCTGCTCATCCGGGGCATATTTACCCAAAACATGTCCGGTCACGGACCTGTCACTTCCGGGCCGGCCAATACCCACCCGAACCCGGACACATGCCTTTTGGCCAAAGGCATCAATAATTGAACGGATGCCGTTATGGCCGCCATGCCCCCTGCCCTGCACAATCTTAATCTTTCCAAAGGCAAGATCCATATCGTCATGAACCACGATGATATCCGCGATATCGATTTTGAAATACGCTGCCAGCTTCTGGATGGGAATACCGCTTTTGTTCATATAAGAAAGGGGCTTGACCAGAATGATATCCTGGAGCCCCATACGTGTGCCGATGTAAGCAGCATTGAATTTTTCCTTGTTTACACGGCATCCGGCCCGACTCGCCAAAGCATCAACAACATCAAAGCCTATATTATGACGGGTCCGGGAATACTGATCTCCAGGATTTCCCAGACCCGCTAATAATCGTTTTGAGTCAGACATGAACTATACGAAGAATCTAAAATCAAAAAGTGCTGAGGCAAAGACAAAACGGAAACATAAAAAACGTTGTGTCTATTCAGCAGCAGCTTTGGCTTCTTCAGCCGCTTCAGCAACTTCACCAATTTCAGCTTGGTCTTCAGTTTCCTCGTCCTCGCCTGCATCACTTTCAGGCGGAACAATGGTGATTACTGTAAAATTGTTATCAAAGGGAATCTCAATTTCATCACCCAGGTCAATATCTTCCACATGAATGCCGTCCCCGATCTCCAATGCCGAGATATCGAGTTTGATACTTTCAGGGGTAAATTTGGGTTTGCAAATAACTTCAAGCTCACGACGGATAATCTGGAGCATCCCGCCTTCCTTAACGCCGGCACTGACACCTTCGGTCTCAACCGGAACGACGATGGACACTTTTTTATCCATATCAATTTCATGGAAATCAATATGCTGGTAGCGCAGGCCAAAGGGATCCATCTGAATCTCCTTGAGCATAACACTCCTAGCACTGTCCCCTTCGATGTTCAAATCAAAAAAAAGACCTGTGGTACCATTTTCCCGGATCACCTTATCAAAGGCGGTAACATCAATCGACAGCTTTACAGGCTCCTTTTTTGCGCCATAAACAATGCCCGGGATAGCATTGTCTGCCCGTAATCTTCTGGCAGCACCCTTTCCGGTGCCCTCTCTTTTTGCGACACTTAGTTCTATAAGTTCCATGCTTAAACCTTTCGTACCTGCCCTTTCACACAAAAGACAGGTTGATCAAATATATCTTTTTATACAAATAAAGAATTTACAGAATCTCCCCTGTAGCTGCGCATAATCGCCTCTCCGACAAGTTTTGCAATGGAAAGCGTCTTTATCTTGTCACAGGAACGGGCCTCTTCCGACAAGGGGACGGTATCCGTTGCAACAAGGGAGCTCAAAGATGATTGTGTTATTCTGTCAATGGCCGGACCTGACAATACCGGATGGGTACAATAGGCATGCACTTCCTTGGCACCCTTTTCCCTGATAACGCCGGCAGCCTCGGTCAGAGTGCCCGCGGTGTCCACCATGTCGTCAATGACCAAGGCAATTTTGCCCTCCACATCTCCGATGATGGCCATGGCCTTGGCCTGATTGGGTGCACTGCGGCGTTTATCCACGATGGCAAGGCCGGTATCCAAGCGCTTGGCATAGGCTCTGGCCCGCTCCACTCCGCCTGCGTCCGGAGAAACGACAACAATATTATCACTGAAACGAGTTTTTATATCGTCAATAATAATGGGGGCAGCATAAAGATTATCCACGGGCACATTGAAAAAGCCCTGGATTTGTCCGGCATGCAGGTCCATGGTGATAACCCTGTCAACACCGGTAGTTTCAAGCAGTTCTGCAACCACCTTGGCACTGATGGGCACCCGGGGCGCAACCTTCTTATCTTGGCGGGAATAACCAAAATAGGGAATTACAGCCGTCACCCGTGCAGCAGAAGAGCGTCTGAAGGCATCGACGAGCAGAAGAAGCTCCACCAAATTGTCGTTGACAGGCTTGCATGTGGATTGAATGACATAGACTTCCCGTCGACGTACATTTTCATGAATCTCAACCTGGGTTTCCCCGTCACTGAACCGGTTGACTTTCAATCGCCCCAGAGGTTTGGCCAAATATTCCGATATTCTTTCTGCAAGGGGGGCATTGGAGTTTCCGGCAAAAATTGACAGGCCGTTCATAATAAACCTCTTTGTTTTCTAACCATTCCTGGCCTTTTAAAATTTTGGCTGGGGCGAGAGGATTCGAACCTCTGAATGCAGGGATCAAAACCCTGTGTCTTACCACTTGACGACGCCCCAAAACTTTATTTACATCAGCCGTCCAAAAACCCAATCCTGGAAAGAAAAACAAATTTCATATTTTCCGACCGGGCCTTCAAAAGCTGTTCATAATCCCTTTCGGCCACATCGTGGTCCGAATAAAGAGCAAAAAGAGACGAGCCGCTTCCAGACATATATACATTTCTTTGCAGCAATAACGCCACCTCTTTTTTTGCAACACCGATCTCAGGGTATAAACTGCATGCCGGTCCTTCAAGATCGTTATGCAAAATTTCCCTGCCATCAAGTTTTATTCCGAATGGCAGTGCATTCGAACTCGGATTTATAATATATGAAGGAGTGAATGTCAATCCAAATTCCAACTTTCTGAAAACATTTACTGTCGAGGCAGCCACACCCGGATTAACAATAATCACCGACAGGCCAGGCATCTGCTTACAAGGAACAAGCTTTTCCCCGACACCGGAGGCGAACGCCGGCCCGTTGATAATAAAAAAAGGTACATCCGCCCCCAAGGTCAAGCCTAAATACATCAGTTCTTCTGTGGAAAACGGCGTTTCGCTATATTCATTTAAGGCCAGCAGCACACAGGCTGCATTGGAACTGCCCCCGCCAAGCCCACCGCACACAGGGATTTTTTTATCAATAAAAATGGTCAGATGATGAAAACCGGGATCCCCTTTTTTTTCAATCATCGCAGACCTGAAAAGGGCTGCCGCCCTGCATGCCAAGTTCGTATCATCTTCGGGCACATCCGGATGGCTGCACACCGCCCTAATGCCACTGCCTGACCGGACAATTTCCAGACGATCGGCAAGTGTCAAAGGAGCCATCAGGGAAAACAGCTCGTGGTAACCATCCGCCCGCCGGCCCGTGACATAAAGAAACAAATTAATTTTAGCAGGAGAAAGGTGCACCGGCATCAGCCCTTAGCTTTCACATAGGCCATGCGCAGTTCACTGAGCAAGGCTTTAAGCAAGTTTTCTTCATCCCCAGTCAGGTTGCCTGAAGTTTTTTCCTGAAGCATTGCAATCATCTCAATGGTATGTTTAGCCATTTCCAGATCCTTTGTTTTTTTCCCGGTGGAGGGATCCTCCACCGTTCCAAGCTGAACAAGACCGGATGAATACAACGACAAAATAAAACTTGAAAAATCTATCTTGGGTAATGCGCCTCCAGAGGCTGATCCATCGGTTTGCGCCTCATTCATTACAAATCCATCTCCCTGAGCCATTTTTCCTCCTTCTTGTCACAACAAAAGGTTTATCCACCCCACAATATTACGATATCCACTGCCGTTATATCATGGGATAAAAGAATCTGCCATGACCTTTAGGCGCTGTCAATCCATACCCGGCAGATAAACTTTCAATTTTAAACTATAAATCTCCCAAAGCATACTGGGCGGCCCTCAGGGTATTTTTCATGAGCATGGCAATGGTCATGGGGCCGACGCCACCGGGAACAGGGGTGATCTTTCCTGCAATTTCCTTGGCTGCATCAAAGTCCACGTCACCTTTAAGGATGGCTTTTCCGGTGGCTTCGTTCACACCCACACGGTTAACGCCGACGTCAATAACAGTGGCCCCCGGCTTGATCCATTCAGGTTTAACAAGACCAGGTACGCCGGCTGCAACAATCAGAATATCAGCACGTTTGCAATGGGCGGCAAGATCCTTGGTCCTTGTATGAACAATGGTTACAGTCGCGTTGGCACAAACACTTTTTTGGGCCAGCATCATGGCAATGGGTTTGCCCACGATATTGGAACGGCCGACCACAACGACCTCGGCACCGGATGTTTGGGTGCCTGAACGGACAATCATTTCCTGGATACCGGCCGGGGTGCAGGGCAAAAATTTAGCTTCATCGCAGTTGATCATCAGACTGCCCACATTAGCCGGATGGAATGCATCCACGTCCTTGTCCGGATTGATGGCATTAATCACTTTTTTTTCGTCAATATGCCTGGGTAGCGGCAACTGAACCAGAATACCGTGGATGTCGGGATCATTGTTGTATTTATCGATTAAAGCCAATAGATTTGCTTCGCTGATATCTTCGGGCTGATCATCCTGAATTTCATTGAATCCAACCGACAACGCGGTTTTTACCTTCAAGGTTACATAACTGATAGACGCCGGGTCTTTGCCCACAAGAATAGTTGCCAGGCCAGGCACTTTGCCGTGTTTGGCCTTCATCTTTTCAACATCGGCCTTAATTTCAGCCAGAATAGTCTTTCTAATCTCGGTTCCGCTGATGATTTCTGCGGTCATGCACTTTCTCCTGATATGGTCCGGCAAGGGGAAAACAACGGACAACGCCGTTTTCTTTACCGGGCTGGTTAAATCTTGAACTTAAAAATTAAAATATACCTTGAACCTTACCGGTTTCAACATCAACATCAATGCGTTTAAAAGCCGGGTTGGAACAGGTCCCCGGCATCAAAGAAATATCCCCGGCAACTGGAACAATGAACCCTGCGCCTCTATAAATCAAAACTTCACGGATGGCCAGGCGCCACCCCTTGGGGGCGCCCTTAAGCCCAGGGTTATCAGACAAGGACAGGTGGGTTTTCACCATACACACCCCCATCTTAGTAACGTCCGGATCGGCCTGGAGTTGAGCCAGTTTCCTGTCGGCAACAGGAGAGTAATCAACACCATCGGCACCGTAAACTTCTTTGGCAATCAGTTCGATTCTTTGTTTAAGCGGCATATCCAGCATGTAGAGGAACTTAAATTCGGTTTTCTCCTCACATGCGTCCACAACGGCCTCGGCAAATTCAATGGCACCATCGCCGCCTTTTTCCCAGTGCCGGGAAAGCGCCACCCTTGCACCTTCAGCTTCGACCATATCACGCACCTTGGCGATTTCAGCGTCAGTGTCGGTATAGAACGCATTGATGCAAACAACCGGAGAGATGCCGGCTTTACGCACGTTGCGGATATGATGAATGAGATTAACGCATCCTTTTTCAACCCATTCAACGTTTTCGGAGTTGTACGCTTCGGGCATGGGTTTACCCGGAATAGGCACAGGTGCGCCGCCATGGCACTTCAAGGCACGGATCGTTGCAACAACAACTGCACAGTCTGGTGTCAACCCGGAGTAACGGCATTTCAGGTTCCAGAATTTTTCAAAACCGATACCGGCACCAAAGCCTGATTCGGTCACGTGGTAATCAGCCAATTTCAAGCCGACTTTGTCGGCAATGATGGAGCTCTGGCCAATGGCGATGTTTGCAAACGGCGCGGCATGAACAATAACAGGCTGGCCCTCCAGGGTCTGCATCAAAGAGGGTTTCATAGCATCAACCATCCAGGCGGTCATGGCACCGGCAACCTTTAAGTCTTCGGTGGTAACCGGTTTACCTTTTTTGGTGTATGCCACAACGATCTTGCCCATTCTTTCACGCATGTCCTTAAGGTCGGTGGCCAGGGAGAGAATGGCCATAACTTCCGAAGACACGGCAATACCGAATTTGGATTTCATCATAAAACCGTCGAACTTGCCGTTTACATCGTCAATACCGATGATGATGTTGCGCAGGGCCTGGCAGCAGAAATCCATGACCCAGCCCATTTCGATGTTGGTGGGATCAATATCGATTCTCTCCATGCCCGAGAGGCGCTCCAGCTGCTCATCCGTATAGTTTCTTTCGTGCTGCATACGGGCAGTCAGAGCAACCATGGCCAGGTTATGGGCGTTCATGATGGCATTGATGTCGCCGGTAAACCCTAAAGAAAAGGGCGTCAAAGGAATGCACTGGGACAGACCGCCGCCGGCGGCAGATCCCTTGATGTTCATGGTCGGGCCGCCTGACGGCTGACGAATGGCCGCAGAAACACTTTTTCCCAGTTTTCCAAGGCCCTGCACCAGCCCTATGGCGGAAGTGGATTTACCTTCGCCAAGGGGGGTGGGGGTAATGGCGGTGACATCAATATACTTTCCGTTGGGCTTGTTTTTCAGCCGGTCAAGTACTTTCATGAAATCAATTTTGCCAATGTAATGCCCATGGGGCAGCAGTTCTTCTTTGGTTAATCCAAGTTTTTCACCAATTTTATAAATGGTGAGCATCCGTTTTTCTGCATCTTCTGCAATTTCCCAATCTGCATGTTTGGTTGGATCCAACGCCATAGCCAACCTCCTTTACTTTTTTTAAAAAAAGTCTTTATTATCCACACAGCGCTTTCAACTTTTGTTGTGGGTTGAGCCTGGGTATTGATAGGCCAGGTCAGCAGCCCATGGCTGTTATTTAGTGCCCGACCGAAAACCGCAAATTTTGCCGATTACGGCGTTGGTCGCAAATTTTAATCCTCGAAATACTTCATATATTCCTCCGGTTAAAATTTGAGCCCGCCTTGTACTCAACAAAATTTCCAGGTTTTCGCTCAGACACTATTTATTAAGGGCGGCAATTGTGGTGTCAAGCATTCTGTTGGAATACCCCCACTCATTGTCGAACCATGCCTGAATCTTTACGAGCCGTGATCCCGATACCCGGGTCTGGGACAAATCAACAATGGCGGACCTGGGATCATGGTTAAAATCACAGGACACCAGTTGTTCATCATTCACCCCTAAAATGCCTTGTAAATCGGATTCTGCAGCCCGGGCAAGCAGGCCATTGACCTGATCGGCATCCGTATCCGCCGCCACCACAAGGGCAATGTCCATGATGGAAACATTGGTGGTAGGGACCCGGATGGCCAGGGTTTCAAATCTGTTGCCCAGATGGGGCAGAAACTTGCCGATTCCCTTTGCAAGAGATGTAGTCACCGGAATTATGGATTGCAGGGCAGACCTTGTTTTTCGCAGATCCGTATTATATGCGTCGATCACGGGCTGGTCGTTCATAGCAGAATGAATGGTGGTAATTGAGCCGCTGTCGATGCCAAGCACAGCATCAATGACACTTAAAATGGGAATCAGACAGTTAGAGGTGCAGGAGGCATTGGAAATAACGGCATGTCCGGCTTTCAGATTGTTATGATTCACCCCGTATACAATGGTGGCATCCATTTCATCCTTGCCGGGATGAGAATAAATAACCTTGGCAGCACCGGCCAGGATATGCCGTTGAGCGGCCTGCCTGTCATTAAAAATCCCGGTGCAGTCCAGGACCGCGTCCACCCCAAGGTCCTTCCAGGGCAGGCGCTCAATATCTTTTTCCTGGAGCAGGCAAATCTCATCGGTTTCAATGGACATCCCCCGGGCAGTTTTCTTCACATCTGCGGGAAACCGCCCATGGGTGGAATCAAACCGGGTTAAATGATACACCGTATCCGGATGCCAGGTTTCATTAATAGCCACAAGACAAAGTTTTTCTCTGTATGCCCTGGACTCGTAAAGGGCACGCACCACGCAACGTCCGATCCTTCCATATCCGTTCACTGCTATCTTATATGCCATTACCAGACTTCCTGAACCGTTTGGGTTAATAAAAAAAACTCTTTTAATACCCGGGAATTACAGCCTGTGTCAAGATAAAGTCGCATGCCTGATTTAAAAGGTTAACGCCTGTTTCTTCACAGGCGAGAGAGCCAATGAAGAAGCTCATGGTAAATCCCATCCCACAAAGCGCAGATGTTCCGTATAAAACGGTTTAACCAAACACCTCCCCTTGGTGTGGTTAAACAATACAGAACACTGCAATTTGCGATGACAGTTACCCAATACGTGATTCGAAAAGATACTTTTTTAGATTTGTGCCTTAAAAAACTTTGTGCAACATTGGCTCCCGGCCACCCCCCTAATAACGACAATACATGCAATGTACGCTCAGCAGTACGCCATTTACCCCCTTGTGCCGCACTTTTATCTTTTGCATACATCACAAATGCAGTAACACTCATGACGGCATACAGGCAAACCAGCTCTATGGGAATTAACTTTGAATCAAAGAGGTAAAATAAAACGAAAGAGAAAAAACCAAACAGCACCAAGGAAAAAAATTTTTGCCATAGTTCCCGACTACCGTTTTTATGCCCTGCCAATGGCGCAACACCAATTGCACATACCCGACCTTTTTGGTCAGTTGCTTTGGCATATTGTACTTTTAAGTTTTCAATAGGATATCTATGCCGTCGGCTGTAGTCATTGATATGGAAAAATAATGACTTTCCACCAGATGTTGGTGTTATGAAACCAAACCCTTTTTCTCTATTCCAGTTTGATATGATGCCGGTTTCTAAATTCATTTCGGTTTTATATGGTTGACAAATGGATCTTTGATTTATCTTTCATACCCACTTTGCTGACGGGAGAACACTTGAAAATTAAGGAGATCAATAAAAACCTTACCACATATTCGAGATGATTCGCAAAGGTTTCCATTTAAAATGGCTTAATATATCGAAGCCAAGTGAAATTTTAGATGATGTATAAATTATTTCGGATTCATTCGAGCCTCTTGCAGATAAAACGTTTCTGTAAGCGGGATTAGAACATATGGTTTAACCATGTCATCCTAACCACAACATATAGAACATTGACTTGCAGATAAATTATTTCTGCAAGAGACTCATTCCTTAGAGGGAAATCATTGAGATTTTTCTTTTATAAGCCAGTCGATGATGGCATCCGGTTCCGGCTGGGCGGATGAGGCCCGGACAGATTCGTGGGCAGGGCCAGAGGCGGGCGTTTCAGATGCCGGTACGTTATGGGCCGATGGCTGGTGGGACGGATCTGGGACTCGGGCCATAGAATCGGCCTTATGCATAATGAAGACCTCTTTGATAAACGCATCCATATCTGCACTCCTTCTTGGTTTAACAACGATCTGTTCAGAGGGGAGCAGCGATACTTTACTAGGTTCCAAGGTAGCAGCCTGGGATTCCACAGGTTCGTAGGATTCTGCCTGAAATGCCTCCAGCCGGGCTCCGGCTCCGGGCAGATCCCCATGGGCTGCCGTAGCCTCAGGGGGCGGAACGGAAAGCACCCGGAAATAAGAGATATAGGCGACGACGACCAGGAGAACGGCTGCGGCCAGGGCTGGCAGAACCCTTACCGACCGCCGGGATTTTGGAGCGACCAGCGCCGGTTGAGAGACAGCCATCGGCACCAGGGGGAGTTCCAGAATCCCCACGGCCTCATGAAAGATCTGGGCATCAACGGTTTGCATATCTTTGGCGCAAGCGGCGATCATGGCCTGGTCGCAGGCGATGTTAATACGCCGGGGAATGCCCTTGGTATATCTGTGTACTTCCCGGACAGCTCCCGGAGTAAAAATACTGTGTGCGGCACCGGCCAGTTCAAGGCGCCGGTTGATATAGTCCCGGGTCTGTTCTTCTTCCAAGGGAAAGAGCATGGCACGGACATCTACCTGCTCTTTCCAAGAACGCCCCAGGGTTTCTTCCATGACTTGGTGAAGCTCCAACTGACCGGCGAGAATGACCGTGAGGGTCTTGTCCGGTGCAACTTTTACCCAAGAGGGAAGCAGTGCCAGGAATCGCTCCGGAATCAAGTGGGCCTCGTCAATGATGATGAGGCATTTTTCCCGGGCCTGGTGCCGACGGTTTAAAAAAGCGGACAGTATCGGGGCAAACTCTTCTCCTTCTCCATAAAGTGCATCAAATCCCAAATCCTGGGCAATGGAACGAAACAGATAATCAAGTTCAATGCTCGGATCGGTGACATGGGCCACGGCGGTGGTTTGGGGCAGGCATTGACGCAGTTCATGGATCAGTGTGGTCTTGCCCGTACCGATGTCACCAGTGAGGACCATCAACCGCTGGGATCCGTCAATGCCGGCCTTGAGAAGACCTAAAGCCCTGGCATGGGTGTCACCCAGCCACAGAAAGCTGTTATCCGAACTGAGCTGGAACGGTTTTTTCTTCAGGTTAAAATGGGTGCAATACATGGGGTGCCTCCACTTAATCGAACCGCAATTTCGTCTGCCTTATTTCGTCTGCCTTATTTCATCTGTGGTCCTTAGCCGACCAATTTCGCCAGGCCGGAATCATAGAATCTCCTTAATGGCATCCAGCAGCGGGTTCTTTTCCATAGGCTGAGACGTTCCTCCAAAATTGCCGCGTCTGCGGTATTTCTTCACGCAGTCATACTGCTCCCATCCTTTAAGAGGGTAGTCCAGATCTACACTTTTCCATTTTGGATGGCCGTTTTGTTGGAGCCAGTCCAAATTTTCATAGACAATATTGGCAAATTCTCCCACATTGTCGCAGTTGTTCCGCCTGAAATCAAATGAAACCAGCACAGCCTTTACCGCAACGGTGGATACGGCTTGGCTCTGCCATGGATAGGTACCGCCCGGAATCTGGGCGATGGGATAAAATTCGGTAATACTCTTGTTCCCGATGGGTACGATGTGCAAGCCGTCTCCGGCTGAGACATGCTCGGAAAAAAGAGCCACGGGAAATCCGGCCACGTAGAACATGGCGTCGATGATGCCTGCCTTGAGCATGGCCAGGGCCTCGTTCGTGCCCACGGCCAGGGTTTGAGCGGGCTTGATGCCCGATACCTCAAAAAGGAGCTTGGCAGTGAGATAGGTGCCCGAACCTTCCTTGCCCACGGCCACCCGCCTGTTCTCCAAGTCATCAAACGACGCAATTTCGTTTTTACCCAGCAGATGGATCTCTTCGTTATACAAGGGAAAAACCATTTTGGTTTTTCTTGCGATCTGCTTCAGAACTTTGTTGGATTTCACCTTAAGCACAAATGCCAGCACATCGGACTGGACAATCCCCATCTGGGTCTTGGGGCGCTTGTACACGGCATATACGTTTTCCACGGATCCCCGGGAGTTGTATACATGGATATTATATCCGAATTTTTTGCCCAATTCCCTCAGGTTCAGGCCAAATTGGAAGTAAGTACCTTTGGCGCCGCCGGTGATTATGCCCAAGTCTTCTGCCGATGCTGTGCCGCACATGGTTGTCCACATCAGGATAACCAATACCAAAATGAGTTTGCGAATCATAATGCCCCCCATAAATTGTACCGGCATTGAGCCAGGTGAAAGTTATGTCAGACGATGTCCTTCCGCTGACCGATATAACGGCCTCGGACCAACTTGGTTTTTAACCGAGGCGTGCTCCACAACGGAAGTTGAACGTGACAACCCGGGTTTACCGGCGACTTTTTTATAAAACAGTGTCGGATACCTCTTCTTATCCAAAATGGTCTACCAAATTAAAGCACAAAGTCAAGGAGCAATAACGCAGCAATAAGGAATAATTGAAAAGTCTGGCACAATTGCCGAAAAACTATGAAAAAAATGTGTGAACTTACTTAAATAGCTTTCTCTATTTACAGAGAAATAGGAAAAAATGTGCAATTCGAATTATGGGCCGGCATAAACAATTAGGACTGACTGCCAAAAACCCTATTGGAAGCAAAACTCAGAGTTTTTTTACACCTGGGGACGGCATACCAGGGACTTGCCGGAAAATCTGCCAGAATCCCCGCTAATCCTCAAGATCCGGTTCCGGTTTGAAATCCGGATCGTCTTTAAGGCGGTTAAAAAAATTTTTGACAATTCACCGGCAATTTCTTTTACCCCGGCTACATCACACACAAGGTGTGAGACCTTTATTAAAAACCGGTCTTTTAACACGACAGCGACATATAAAATTATAGACGGAGTCTTTTTTATCTGATACACTTCCGGCCTACATGAAGAACTGTGGAGGAAGCTGTGAAGATCAATTTTGATATCTTGGAGAATAAAAATCTATTCATTGGGTCATTGAAAGAATTGCCATCGG